>CAZBTV010000223.1:0-8794 GCA_964494895.1 uncultured Steroidobacteraceae bacterium
GCCGTCATCCGTGCCGGCCCACACCATGGCGCCGTTTCGCGGCGATATGGCCAGCGAATAGATGGCGCCGCGCTGATGCTCCACGCCAGGGACGTGCAGGGTTCCGACACTGGGAGGAATGCCTGGGTTGTCGCGGGTAAGGTCGGGGCTGACCGTTTCCCAAGTCGTCCCACCATCCCGGGTCCGGTAGAGTTTGTTGGCCGCGTAGTAAAGAGTGTGCGGGTCGGTCGGTGAGAACAACAGAGGCTCGGTCCGATCGGCTCGATCCTCCGCGCCTTTGACGGGAATCGGCGTTACATCCTCGACCAGGCCCGTGGACCAATGGAATCTCGACACGGTCGTGCGGCCCGCACCATAGATCAGGTCGGGGTCCAAGGGATCGGGCGCGACATAACCATATTCGATCGCACCCACAGGATGCCAGTCGCTCGCGGTCACGGAGCCGTCATTGCCGCGGCTGGAGATGCAAACCGAGCCGCTTTCCTGTTGGCCGGCGCAAACCCGGTACGGGAATGCAGGTGAGGTACTTACGTGATACAGCTGGGCCGTGGGCTGATTGAACCACGAGCTCCAGGTGCTTCCTCCATTGAGCGTGATCACGGCGCCTTGATCGCTTACGAGCGCGATGATGCGGGAGTCGGCGGGGTTGATCCAAAGATTTTGATAGTCATCTCCGCCAGGCGCGCCGCGTAACGGCTGCCATTCCTTGCCCCCATCAACCGACCTCATGGTAACCAAACCTGTGCTGTAGACGATGTCGGGATTCGACGGGTCAGCGCGAATAACGGGCAGGTCACCGCCGCCGATACGTAAAGAGGCGCGCGGATCGGATGTGATGCGCCTCCAGCTCTCCCCGGCATCATCGGAGCGGAACACACCGAGTCCGGCCGCGGATGAATATTCACCGGGCTCGTTCGTTCCCACGACCGCGTAGATCCGGTCCGGCTGGCTAGCGCAGAGGGTCAGGTTGATCTGCGAGGTATTCTCGGGCAGGCCGCGAGTCAGCTTGCGCCAGGTGTTGCCCCCGTCGGTGGACTTGAACAGTCCACCACCTGTTCCCTGGAACTGGTTCCGGTCCTCCCACGGTCCTAGCCGGTCTTGCCATAACGCGGCATACACCACGTCGGGATTGCTTGGATCGATAGCGACGCCGGATCCGCCCGTGTCCTCATCTTTGAACAAAACCTGCTGCCAGGTCTTTCCGCCGTCGAGGGAGCGGTAGATTCCACGCTCGGAGTTGGGTCCGTACGGGTGCCCCAGCACGGCAGCGAAGATGCGATCCGGGTCGTGGGGATCGATGGCCAGATCGGGAATCTGCTGCCCGTCGCGAAGGCCCAGATGCGTCCAGGTTCGCCCCGCGTCCGAGCTTCGGTAGATCCCGTCGCCCACGGACAGGTCCGGACGATGCAGTCCCTCGCCGCTACCAACGTAAACGATATTCGAATCCGAAGGGGCGACGGCGATCGCACCAATGGACTGTGTCGGTTGATCGTCGAAGATTGGATTCCAGGTGCGGCCAGCATCGTCGGTCTTCCAGACACCCCCGTCGACCGCGCCGATGTAAAAGACGTTGGGCTGCGCGCGAATGCCCGCTACTGCGCGGGTGCGGCCACCGCGAAAGGGGCCAATCATCCGCCATTTCAGGTCGGCAGTGATCTTCCCTAAGGCCGGCTGATCGGCTCGCGCGCTCGCTGCGAAAGTTACGGTGCTGGACAGGCTTACAGAAATGACAATCAGCGTCAGTGCGCGGATGAATTTGTTTGGCATCCCGTCATTCTAGAGGCAAAGGTCAGGATTGTGTCGGCTCGACGTGGGATCCGAATCGGCCACGCAGGCGTTTTCCGCGTGCTGGTTGAAATTGAGCATGGGAGGGCGGCAGTCCATGGCCAAGAATTCACGACCCGATTCGAGGAAGCTCGAGAATGCGCAGCTGGTGGGTGCGGCCGATCCGGAGCGTCGGAATTCTCCCGTCCAGAGCGACCCGGAGCAGTCATTCGAGCTGTTGCGGGAGCAAGTGGGGGACGAAACAGCAGGCTGCTATTTCAACGATGTCTTTTACGGTGAGGGCGCGCACGTCCTGAGTGGCAGCACCTACTATCGATGTGAACGCGGGATCTGGGTGGAGGTGGGAACGGACGTTCCAATTTCACCCTAGCAACTTTCGCCGGTATCGGGCTGCGCGAAGTGATCGTCCCCACGGTCCGTCTGGAGTAGACGAACCGTGGGGAGTTCCCAGGCCGTGGTTCCTATCGTCAGGCTCGGTGTATTACTTGCGATCCCTGTCGTGGTCATGATCGCGGTCGTCGCGATCATCGTCGTCGCCTTCATGGTCTCGAGCCTTCAGCACGCCTGTTTCCCAGACAGCCGAGCTCCAGGGCGCGGAAATCTTGAACCGCGCTTCGTCGGAGCAGCTCGAGAAGTCCACTGTGACGGACGCCGTAGCGCTGCCCGCTGCTGGAATGTCGCCGAGCGACACAGGGAAGCTGGAGGGCGCGGTAACCGCCGGTGTGCACGGCTTGCCCCGGACCTGAACGAGCGAGAAGCTGTTGATCTGGGTGGTGAACGCCGTGCCGCTGCTCGGGTTCGTGGCCATGATGGTGAACACGCGCGCATTCTGCGGGCCGGTCCTGCTGGTGAGCTTGAACGAGAGCCCGAAGCCCGGTAGCTGCTTCGGATCGACTATTCCCCAGTAGGCGGGCTTCGCCTGCAACCGGGTATCGAAGGGAAGAGGCAGGTCCAGGCGCGAGATCGGGAAGCCGTCGAGCCAGGTGCTGTCGTCCGCGAAACCCCAGAACGTGAAGGCGTCGAGCTTGCCTTTCAGCTTACGCAGCCTCTGGAAGAGCACCTCGTAGTACCAACCCTGCTCGGCAATGATGGACTGTGGCACGGTGCCACCGTTCGCGCCAAAGTTGGATTTGTTGTCGTTCGCTTGATAGACGCTCACGTCGAATTCCGTGATCTGCTGCTTCACACCCGGAACGGCCTTGTGGAACGTCTCGATGGCGTCGGCTATCGCGTTCGGATCCGGGAAGTTGACGTGGTTGTGGCTTTCATGTCCGACTCCGTCGATGGGAATGCCCCTCGAGCGCAGATCCTTCACTACCTTGATCAGGCAGTTGAGACGGGGCGTCTCGTCGGTGTTGAAGTCGTTGATGAACAACTGTGTGCCCGGCGGCGCGAATTGCCGAGCGGCTTGCAGAGCCACATCGAGGTATTTCGCGCCCAGCACCTGGTAGAACGGTCCATGGCTCAAACAGTCGGGCTGGTTCGAATCCAGCGGCTCGTTGATGACGTCCCACACGTAGGTCGCGGTGCCGAAATGTTGCACCTCAGCCATGATGTGGTTCTGGATCCGCTGTGTCAGAAGGGCGACGTCCGCCGGGTTGGACGCTGAAAGTGGCGTCTTGCCGTCGGCTTCCAGGAAGACCCACGCCGGTGTCTGCGCTCCGGTAGCCCAGACCAGATTGTGCCCGCGCATCAACAGATGATTCTTTTGCGCGAAGGCGACCTGCTGATCGGCGGTGCCGTACGTGAAGTTACCCTCGGTGGGCTCGACGCTGCTCCACTTCATATCGTTTCCGGACACGATGCTGGTGAAGTGCTTGAGCAACAGTTGCGAGTGCACTCCGGAAATGTCGGTGCTATCGATCTCCGCACCGATCGGGAAGAGATCGGCATAGGTCTCGAAGATCGAGGGTATGTCGGTCTGGATCGTCGGCGGTGGGATGAACGTAAGCTGGAAGTCGTCGATGAGGAAATCCTGTGTCCCGCTGTTCGACTCGACGTACAGGAACGCCTGTCCCGGATCGTAGGCGAGGGCCATGGTATAGGTGGGAATAGAGAGCTGAGTCCATTGTCCCAGCGGAATTGCGGTGTTGTTGATGACAGTGTGGAAGCTCGTCGTGCCCGCCAGCGTGGTCTGCAGGCTCACCCTGAGGGTGTCGGCTTGTGTCGCGGTCGGCGCCAGCTTCACCCATACACTGATCGAGTATTGCGAGCCGTTGAACATCTTGTTGGCGACGCTGATCTGCGGCCCGTCGAAGGCAGCAGTGCGGCCCGTGACGAGAAGACTGTGGGTGCCGCCGTGAGCATCGGTGGTGGTGTTGGTGACACTCGCGCCAATGCGGGAGCTCCAGCCATCGAGTCCACCATCCTCGAAGTTGGACGAAAGGCCGGAGTTGTCCTGGGGACCTCCCGGCGGGCCCGCGATCTCGGTGATGACCACGTCATCGAGATAGAACGATTGAGTGGTCGTCGGACCAACCAGCTGCGCATAGAGCGTCATGCTGGTTGCTGTGGTGCTGACGGTGTAAGCACCGCCTATCTGCGCCCATGCGGAATCCGACACGGGCACCTGGAACTGCCCAACTGTATCGAAGCAGGTACCGCCCGAGCATCCTGGATCCTGGCGGGCCACCGTGAAATTCGCGTTGGTCGCGGCTTCACCGCTCGTCAGCATGACATGGCCGGTGATCTGATAGGTCGCGCCCGGCAGGAGATTGGTGAGAACGAGGCTCGGTCCGCTGCTCGCGCCGCTGCTGTTGGTCGTAGTCAACAGGCTGTGTGTGCCGCTGAAGGCCGCCGCAGTGGAGTTCGCCGGCGTGCTCGCACCGTTGAATGAGATCCAGCCCTGCGCGGAGCCATCCTCAAAGTCATATGTAGCGATGGTCTGGGCGCTGGCGGGCCGCGTAAGGAACAGGACGGGCAGCAGGGCACAGCAAATGAGCCCGAAACGGCGCAAATCGAGAGAAATCCTTGCGCACTGAAACATCATATCTCCCCCCTTGGCAGCCGTGCCGCCAGATGATGCCGTGTGAAGTCAGGAAGCTTTCGCGCTGATGTCAGAGATCTGGTAGCGCTATCATGTTGGACGATACCCCTGCCTCGTGCGCATTGTCAATCACGAGGAACGGTGGCTCCCGGTTCGTGCGCAAGCTCGTTGCGGCGGCCGGGCGGGACGGACGGACGACTCCAGGAGCGCCCACCGTCCGCCCGTATGACAGCCCAACTACGAAGTCACCTCGAGCGTGACCGTCTTCAGGTTCACCGAGTCGGGTCCCACCATTATTTCAAACATGCCCGGCTCGATGACCTGCTTCATGTGCTCGTCCCACATGGAGAAAGCCTCGCCGGCCAGGGTGAATTGCACGGTCGTGCTCTGGCCGGGAGCGAGGCTTACGCGGCGGAAGCCCTTGAGCTGCTTTACCGGCCTCGTGACGGAGCTGACCGTTTCGTGCAGATACAGCTGCACGACTTCGTCGCCGGCGACTTTGCCGGAATTGCGCACCTCGACGGAAACGGTCACCGGGTCGCCGGCCTTGGCTCGGGTCGCGGACAGGTGAGGGGTGCCGATCTCGAAAGTGGTGTAGGACAGTCCGAAGCCGAAGGGGAATAGTGGCTCTTTCGATTCGAACAGATAACCGCGATGCGCGCTCGGCTTCTGGTTGTAGAACATCGGCAGTTGTCCTGCCGCGCGCGCGACGGTCACAGGCAGCTTGCCACCGGGATTGGCATCGCCGAACAGAATGTCAGCCAGCGCCGTGCCTCCCTCCTGGCCCGGGTACCACGCCTCGAGCAGGGCGTTGGCTTTGGCGGCGACTTCCGGAATCGAAAGAGGCGGCCCGTTGATGAGTACGACCACTACTGGCTTACCCAACGCAAAGAGCGCTGCGGCCAGCTCATCCTGTTGCGCGATGAGGCCGAGGTTGGCTCGATCGCCGAGATGTGACGCGGCCCATCCTTCACGGCTGATCGCACCGTTGGTGCCTATGACGAGTACGATTTCATCCGCGCCTCGAGCAACAGAGACGGCGTCCTTGATCCGGGCGCGATTCTCTTCAGGGTTTGCGAGTGCGACCTCGTCAGCATACCAATCGCCTTTGTCGGTGATGCGCACCCCTTCAGCCGTGACTACGTGCACGCGGCTACCAACTTTGGCCTTGATGCCTTCGAGCAGGCTGACCGAATGGCCCGGTACATTGGAATAGCCCCCGAGCTCCACGGTCGCTGCATTGGGTCCGATGACTGCCAATGTCTTCAGCGCAGCTGCATTCAACGGCAGGCTGCCGTCGTTTTTGAGAAGTATGGTCGTTTTCCGCGCGGCTTCAGTCGCCAGGGCCCGGGCCTCGCTGTTATCCGTGATCTTTTCCGCGTAGTTGGCATCCGCATAGGGTTTTTCAAACAGTCCGGCGCGGAATTTCATGCGCAACATGCGCCGTACGGCATCATCGATTTCGGGCTGCGTGACGAGACCAGCTGCCAGCGCCTGCGGCAACTGTGCATAGGCGCGGCCGTCGGGCAGATCGAAATCGACACCGGCATGCAAGGCGCGCGCCGCGGCGTGCATCAGGTCAGGCTCCACATGATGCAGCTCCTGAAGCTGCTCGATGGCTTCGTAGTCGCTGTCGACCGCACCTTGAAAGCCCATTTCTCCGCGCAGAACGTCGTGCAGGAGCCAGTAATTGGCGTGCGAGGGTATGCCATCGATCTCGTTGTAGGAGGGCATTACGTTAAGCGCGTTCGCCGAGCGGATCGCAGCGGCAAAGGGCGGAAAAAATACCTCACGCAGAGTGCGCTCGGAGACGGCGGCCGGAGCCGTGTTGCTGCCGCCCTCGGGTTGGCCGTGGCCTGTCATATGCTTCAAGGTCGCGAACACCCGGTCCGGTGCCAGCGGGAGGGAGTCGCCTTGAAATCCCTTCACGGCAGCAACACCCAACTGGCTCACGAGGTAGGGATCTTCGCCGTAGGTTTCTTCGATCCGGCCCCAGCGGGGGTCGCGGGCCACGTCGACGACGGGCGCCAGGGCAAGTTGTGCTCCACGCGCACGCATTTCGCGCGCAGCGACGGTGAACACGCGAGTCAACAGATCCGGATCCCAGGAGCTGGCGAGCGCGATTGCCTGTGGGAAACTGGTCGCGCCGCGCGCCACGTAGCCGTGCAATCCCTCCTCATGAAACAGAACGGGAATTCCGAGGCGTGTCTCGTTCACAGCGTAATGCTGGATCGCATTGACGAGGGCGACGGTCTGGCGGGCATCCCTGAACGGCTTCTGGTAAGGGTCGTCGCCACTACCGCGCAGGTCACTGGGACGCGCGACTTGTCCGATGCCGGCAGGGAACACCGTACGCGCCTTTGCAACGTCAAAATCGCCGCTGGCAGTCAGGATCTCGCGCTTGCGATCCCAGATACAGGTGATCTGCGCGATTTTCTCCTCGAGCGTCATACGCCCGAGCAGGTCCTCCACTCTTTGCTCCAGCGGAGCGGCCCGGTTTTTGTAAAGAGGCACGTCCTGGCGATCGCGCGCACCGGCAGCTATCGCGGTGGAAAGAGCCATTGCCGCCAGCGCCCACGCCGGCAGTATTCTGTTAACCCGCCCATGTCCTGCCAGGCGCCCAGGGACAGATCGCAAATCTCCCATCGTTCCCCCTCTCGTTTGAAGTGGCGGCATCTTGCACTTTTCGGTTTGGTAGCGCTATCATATTTCGAGTGAGCTCAGCCCTCCCTGTTGCTCACGTTCGCTCGTGCCCGGCATGACGGCAGCGCCCGGGGCTGCCTCATGTCGGGCCATCCTACTGGAAGCACCGCGAATTGCGGTTCGCTGTAATCGCGCCCCTGGTGTTGTTTCTCGCGACCCTGCATCTCCGGTACCCACGACGGTGATCACTTGCAGGTTGGTGAGAGCGGGGCGCTCCCGGGGACGAAAGGAAAGCACAACGCTTCGTAGTATTGAAGGTCGTGCTCCGGCGGGGCATATCCGGCCGGCAGTGGGCGGTGCGAAAAGGACTGGAAATAGGCAATGCTGGCATCGCGCCACCACCTGGCCTCTCTTTCCTGGATTCGTAGAAAGGTGCTCACCTGCTCATAGCGCTCCGGATCGGTTTTCCCGGCAAGGCCGGCCCACGTGTGACGCATGCCGCTGACCACCTCGACACCCCGGGTGTAATGGATCACCAACTCGTCCCACAGCGTTCGCCCGGAGCTCATCGGATAGTCCCACGGCACGTGGTGGAACCAGAGCAGTAGTTTTTCCGGAGTCTGTTTGATGTCACTGAATCGCGCAGCCACCGGCGGCGCGTACTGCGCAACCGCGTTGC
Organism: uncultured Steroidobacteraceae bacterium; assembly: GCA_964494895.1. Lineage (GTDB taxonomy): Bacteria > Pseudomonadota > Gammaproteobacteria > Steroidobacterales > Steroidobacteraceae > 13-2-20CM-66-19. The sequence continues at coordinate 8,094 of CAZBTV010000223.1, forward strand.
TGCCGGTCGCGGTCCGATCGAATCCGATCCCCTGCGCGTCGGCGCGATTGTAGTAAACGGAGGTCCAGTCCGCCCGGGGCCCTCCGGAAACCCACGGGCCCGGCCCGTAATGAGTGCTCCGCGCCATCTGGTGATGGAGTCCAAGGGGAGTCATGTAGTCGACCGCAGCCTCTCGCGATCCCATCATCATTCCAACAACGGGAGCGACGAACGCGTCGTCGTTCGAGAACGTCATTCGTACCCACTCCTCGGCAATCTGTCGCGCGGACAGCAATGGGTCCCATGCGAAGCGCCCGAATGCATACCAGTTCGCCTGATCGAAATGGGAGCCGGTCCAGTTGCGGTCGGAGCCGACGTTGGCAACACCCGCGATGCCCGTACGGGGGTAACCGAACAGCGAGCCGTCAATCACCTTGGCCACGGTGGAGTCTTTGCCCCGGGCATAGGTATCCGACCGCAGGGCTTCTTCGAAAAGGGTGCCCAGATAGACCAGATGAGTGGCAAAGCCCAGATACTCCTTTGTAATCTGCACTTCCAGCATCAGTGGTGTCCGCGGCATGCTGCCGAACAACGGATGGAAGGGCTCGCGAGGCTGGAAGTCGATCGGGCCGTTCTTCACCTGCAACAGCACCCCATCATGAAACTTGCCATCGAGCGGCACGAATTCGTCGTGCGCTTGCCTGGCGCGATCGTCCGGCTGG
>CAZBTV010000224.1:0-8706 GCA_964494895.1 uncultured Steroidobacteraceae bacterium
AGTCTGTCGGCACCTCCTTCTGTTTGGGGCCGCTCTCGCTGAGTATTCCCAAGGGCGTCGTCTGCGCCCTGATCGGTCCCAACGGCGCGGGTAAAACCACCCTGATGAACCTTCTGATGGGGACCGGCCCCGCCGACGCCGGATGTGTACGGGTGTTCGGGCATGACGTGGCAACAGCCACAGTTGAGGTCAAACGCCTCGCGGCCCTGGTAAGCCCCGAAATCAGCTATCGCGCCTGGGGAACCGTCGGCCGTGCGATCGATTTTGTGAGTGGCTTTTATCCGGACTGGGACCGCAAGCGCTGCGCGCAGCTGTTGGATCAAATGGGCTTGCGTCGCAGCGAACGAGTCGATGACCTCTCCTTCGGGAGGCGCGTAAAGCTGTCACTGCTCTTGGCGCTGGCACGCAATGCCCGGCTCCTGTTGCTCGATGAGCCTTCGGTCGGGCTCGATCCACTGGCGCGCCAGCAGCTCTATGCCGATCTGTTTGATTTCATATGCGATGAGGAGAGAACTGTTGTGATCTCTTCACATCAACTCGCGGAGCTGGAACGGTGCGCAGATCACGTCGTCGTGGTGAATGACGGGCAGTTGGTCACCGCCGGCACAACACCCGATCTATTGTCCCGCTACACCGAGCTCGACGTCTTGCTCAGAAATGGGGAACGGGTCCGGGTCTTGAGGGATCGGGCTGAGACGCAAGCCTCGATGCCCGCGGGCAACGGGATTCAGCAAATCATTGGTGAGCGCACGCTGACGTTGGAGGAGCTGTTGGTTGCTTTGGTGAAGAGTAGGAGTGCCGTGCGCTGGCGCCCGCGGATGGGTGCCGCATGAATCGGCGCGTCTGGTGGGTCTTGCGTGATTATGTCGGTCGCACTCTCGGACTATGGTTGCTCGTGCTCCTCGCCCAGTTCATCCAAAGCGTGACATTCTGGGCCGCGCGCGTATCCCGTGTCCCTTTGCTCGCCGCAGTGATCGCCAGCCTGGCCTACAGAGCGCTCGCCGAGAAGCCTGGCCATGTGTTGCGAATACTCCCCCTGAGTCACACAGATAGAGCATTGATCAGGTGGTGGGGAACCTTTGGTTTGCCAGTCGTCGTCATGGGTGTCGGCATTGCGCTCGCGGCGTCGCCGTCCGCCTATAAGGTTGCTTCCGGCTGGCTGGGAACCTGCATTGCCATCTCAGTCGCGGCACTGGCTTGGTTGAGTGCGATTGAGAGGGCGTGTGGCCGTTGGCGTACGTCGGTGTGGGTAGCGCTGGCGATTTTCGCGATCATTGGACTGCCGATGAAAGCGCTAAGCGCGCCGATCCTCAGCCTCATTCTCGTTGGATCGCTCTGCTTGAGCGCGGGAGCTTGCCTGCGAGTTTCGCAGCCCGTGCGCATGTCGCAGTCCAATGAGGCGCGGGACGGGTTTTTCGCTTGCTTGCGCTACCGGCACTTCCTGAGAGCTACCGGTTGGACGGTGATGGTACTCGAGGTCGGTCGCACTACTGTCATCATCTCCGGGGCCGCCTTCATTGCCGCTACGATCATTCATCGCGCTATCGCCCCCTGGGCACAAACCAGTCTGCATGAGCTGCTGATCTGGCTCGTGGTTTCGGCTATTGCCTTCACCACTGGATTGTCCATGCGACGCTGGGTCGGGGCAGTTTTTTCCTTGCGCCTATTACCGATCACCGGACCTCAGTTGGTATTTGCACTGTACCTCGCAATGATATTGCCGGGCGTGCTGGCATGTGCGGCGCTATCTACGGCCCAACGATTCTCACCCAGCTGGGGTCTCGACATTCCGGCTTACATGCTGGCGGTTTTTCTTCCCGCACCTGTGACCTTGATCCGTTGGGAGCGCCCAGCGGGAGCCCGCTCGCATTTCCTGCCACAGTTCTTGAGGCCGGCCACACAACAGGCCCTATGGCCGGCTTGGGCTGGCGTATTCAGCTCGATGTGCGGCCTACCGTTCATGCCGACCTGGTTTTTCGTTTACCTGGCCGCCCTTGCTGCGTTGTTTTCGATAGCCGCCTATCGCGCCCTGCTGGCCGGGATCCGCTCACCCACGACATTGGCGAGTCATCACAGTGCGACGTTGGAATCGGTTTGAGCCTAGGCGAGAGTGAACCGCTCCGACAAGCACCTTGACATCCAATTCCTCTCCGCGGAAGCGCCTCCTGGTACAAGCGAATATTCGTGATGCAGCCCACCGAGAACCGATCCGGCCCGAACGTCATATCGTTCTCCGCGACGATGCCGCGAAGACGGCTCCGGGAGGACTGGCGTGGCGCTGACTTCAACACTCGCCCCCGGATGACAGGCCGAGTCGACCCTCTCCGGCCTGTCGTCAGCGTCGCTTCCTGCTATCAAAATCGCGATCGCGCCAACTGTCATTGGCTACTGGTTTGCTGAGCAACAGGTGCGCAGCTGTATTCGAAGGATTCATGGCCTGAAGACACTGCGGAGCATAGATATACCTTTCCCCTGCATGTGGCCGATCTGCTAACCCGAAATGCAAATCCAAGCGGCTATGACAGCGTTTGTGAGAACTCGGCGGTCAGCATTCCGTAGTCCTCCATAGGCGGAAACTCTGGATAACTATGAATCGCAGGCGTCGTCACCCACGGCAACTTCGTCTTGGTCCAAGTTTCTATGAAAGGTGCAAACCAAGACACGTCCTCGAGCATGGTTGCTCGTACATTAACGAATTCCGGTAGAAAACGAGTGAACATCCAGGTCATACACTGCGGACAGAAAAAGTGCCGCAGTTCGGGGTTGCGCAAACCACCCAGTACTGGCTCGCCGCGGGTCACTTCAAAGCTGTTCGTCGGAATTGCTGCACTGAGAGAGAAAGCGCTAGCGCTCATTCGCTGGCAGCCCTTGCAATGACAGGCCATAGTTAAAATTGGCTGACCAGTGATTCGGATTTGCACCTCGCCGCAGCGGCATTGCCCATCTGACGGTAGTTCCAGTTTATTCATGATGTCACCTGCGAAGGAAATCAAAGACGCCCAGGTACCAGCCATCCAACTCGGCAGTTTACCGAACGGCAGCTTCCCGGAGAATGAGCTGGCCGACCGAGCGACTGGGGTTGGCCGAAAGGAACCGGTGGGTCGGTTACTATGCTGCGTAGCAACCATCTTCATCATAGGTGGCGACCAAGAGGGGCATGCATGAGCAAATACGTCACTTCTGTTGCGGAGTTTGTGTCCGTGGTAGGCGATATTCACAGCCGATGGCGTATTCAGGAACGCACCACGGGTGCCTGGTTTCGCGGACAGGCGAATGCCTCGTGGCCCCTGTTGCCGGGTCTCTATCGGGGGAAGATCGATTCCCTGTTCGAGCGCGAATTGATGCGCGACTTCAGCCTCTACTCCAGGCCGCTCTTGAGAGACACTAATTCCAATGTGTTGGAGCAAATGTTCGTCATGCAGCACTACGGGCTGCCCACGCGCCTGCTCGATTGGACGGAGGGTTATCTGGTGGCGCTATATTTCGCCGTTACAGACTACATTTCGGATCATGACGCGGCGGTATTCGTTCTCGATCCATGGCGGCTGAATAGCGCTGCTATCAAGCACCGATCTGTGCCGACTATTCAATATCCGGGTCTTTCCCGGTATTCGCTCGGCGATCCACATGTGCGGGTTGCAAGGCAGGTAAAGGCGAACATGCCTGTCGCAGTCCGACCACCGCACAACAGCGAGCGCATCCGTGCGCAAAGCGGTGTCTTCACGATCCACGGTCAGGATCGCCATCCTCTCGAACATTTCAAGCAGGCCGGAATCGAGAAAGTCGTGGTCAGCGGTGCACATCGCAAACAAATTCTCCGGGACCTGGTGCGTGCCGGCATTTCACCCAAGGTGCTGTTTCCGGACCTCGGCGGACTTTGTCAGGACATTGCGTTGAGGTACGCAGAGGACTTCGGCTTTGATCTGACGAGCCTTACGCGATCGCGGCCACTTTCCTCTGCGAGACCGCTCGACATTCGAATGACCGGAAAAGGCTTGAGTCTGCGTCGGCGCAGGCCACGCATTCGTACTTTCCGGCGGGGACGTGCTGCCTATACCGATGCTACTCGTCCAGCCTCGGTTCCGCACAAACGCAAATGACTGCTCCTGGCCGCTCAGAGACACTGGTCGAACGCTCACTCTCGCCCCATTGCGGGCGCAGGGGTGATAGCCAGCACGGCCTCCTGCATTTCCCTGTCGGGGTGGCACCATATTGCGCCGCTGGCTGGGGGAGGAGGCGAGAGGTAATCAACCGCATCGGCTCAGATAACGGCGTCTTCCGGCGGTCCCAAATCGAAGGCGACCTTCCCGCCGGAATACACCCGCACCCAGATGTCCCGCATATCCTCGCCGCGCCCGCGGACGGCGAATGGGACTTCCGGGAACTGCCCGGCAAGCGTCGTGAACAGGTCGATGACCGCAAACGAATGCATCTTGAAGGCTTTTTCGTTGGACTGGTCTGGCAAGCACGCAAGGAGTTCGCGCAGGCCGATCGCCAAGTCTCGATGGTACCCTTTCGACTCAACCAGCGACTCAATCGCCTCACGCATGCGCTCGCGCGCAAGCTCCAGCTCCCGAGGATTGTAGAAACCATCGGGCTCGTAGTAACTGAAATCGACCGACGTCCACCAACTCATGAGCGCCTTCCTCGAGGGTGGGGCAGTGGTTTGTCGAATCATTGTCTCACTGAAGATCCGTGCGGACAACTCAACAGCCCTCATTCGAGTGACCTGTTTCGCGTGCCGAGTAGACATGATTCGCAACAGGGATTTCGCATTCGTAACGCCCATCTCGTGATCCGCTCGAGGGTCGCCGGTTGTGATGCTACCTTAAGAAGTGAACGGCCGCTTCCGGGCGATCCCCCAGACGCCCGCGATGGATGGCTACTGGCCGAAAGCGATGCGGCACCAGAATCGGGAATTACTCGTGACCTCAGCGCCCCAGAGCTCGGGTCCCGTCATGAAGGCAGTCGAAATCGACTTCGGGAAGCAATTCAAGTTTGAGTGCGTCCTTGCCTACGAAATCGTTCCGAATGGCCAGGGCACTTACACAATCCACGTGCCCACCGAGAAAATGCTGGCCCCTGTTGATCGCGTCTGCCCTCCCCACACATGCCCAATAAAAGTTCCGGTGACGCAACTCCGTCGGGTGAACACTGCACTTCCACGAAATCTTGCACATATGGTTCCGGGGCTGTTTGAGCGAAACAGTGCACAACTTCAGCGGTAACGTAGTCGTCAGTCCGCCGTCGATCCGGGCCGGCCGGATCGCGCTTTTCCCCGGTAAAGGCACGGCCGCCGGGTGCCCGTTCTTGGCACGCCTGTCGAATTTGTGATGTCAGCGCCCAACTTGCGCCGAATTGGGCACCTGTACGTCTTGGATGTCGAGAACGTGTAGCTCCTGACCCCGTGAGGGGCGGTGCATACCGGCACGACATTGTGCCTACCCGCACCACCCCTGCATTTCGCCCTTATTGCTTCACCTTGGCCAACGATGCGTATACCACTGGCCGGCTCGAGTCGAATGCGTCGCCCCTCCCTATTCGCGAGGTCCAGTGTGCGGCGGCGACTGCCGGCTGCGAGGTTGAGGGCTGTTTGGTGTCACGGACAGTCGCCGTGGTCGAGGCCGCTGCTGCGCCCGTACCGATGCTTGCAGTCCAGTGCAGGGCTGGGGGTGCAACGTGGTAAGCGCTCGTCCTGTCGCTGCTCACGCTCGTCTTCTCGAGATGTGTCAGGCCAGCCCGCGCGGCGTCGCCGGTGCCGATGGCGGCGGTCCAATCGAGGCGAGGCCGTTCCTTTGAAACCAACTCCGTCGCTGCAGAAGTGAGTTCTCGGAAATCAACGACCCGATTTTCGCGTACGGTCAGGACAGTCAGGTGCTCTGTAGCAGGCTCGATCGCATCTGCTTCTCTGTTCGAGGTCAGCGTGTATCGCGCGAAGACGGTATTGGCATCGGCCGTTGGGAACAGCCATAGGTTCGCAATCTGCTGACCCCCAAGGAGGCGAAGAGTGGCGGCAGAAGATGAATCATGGAGGGCCTGGGCTGTCGAGTGGAGCAGTGGCGCACGCTCCTTTGCCTGCTCAGTGAGGGGAGCGTTGAAAGGTAGCTCGCCGGCCGTAACACGCAGCGAGGTCAACAGTAGCGGGATGGCGGTGGCGACTAGGGCGGCGCGTGAGCTTTTCATGGCGGTTCTCCTGGTACAGATAAGTGTATATGCACATATTGGGACAATAGCATGCGCGACAAGCGATCGACTCAGCATTCAGGATCTCAGGCGTTCTTGGCGAGAGACAACAGACTACGGCGGAGCCGAGCCGCCTCGCGCTCACCCACTTCGGCTTCGAATTCCTGCTGCGCCTTGTTCCACAGCGGCAGTGCCTCCTTGAGCTTGCGTAAACCGGCCGGTGACAATGAAAACACCAACTGGCGCGGATCTGCGGGGCTCGAAGTGCTCTTGAGCAAATCCTCACGCTGCAGCGGTTTCATTGCGCGCAGCAGCGTGGTGCGGTCCATCACCAGGATGCTCGCGAGGTCGGCCATGGTCATCGGCTGCCCTTCGGCGAGCGCCCCTAGAATGGAAAACTGCGCGCTGGTGAGCTGGGCATCCGCGAGGTGACGCTCATATAGCTTGGTCACGTGCCGGGCGGCCTGGCGGACGGCGAAGCAGTTACAGGACATCAAGGTAGATTTGAATTCCATGGCGCACATCTTATGTGTGCATATGCACGTTGTCAAGCGACGGAGCGAGATCCAACGTGCGGCTGCAGATGGAAATTAGTAACTTGTCAATTCTCATTTAAATAGTTACTATCCGGCCATGAGTTCGGCCGCACTTTTCCTGGGTGGACATCCCGCCCTCGACTTCATCAATACCTCGTTCGCGCCAAGTGGTGTGCCGACGGAAGTCATCGGTGATGGCTCTGCATTGCTCGACTGGATGGCGAGTGCAGGGCTCATTGAACCGGCGGCCGTCAGGAAGTTGGCGAACAGGTTTGGTGCTAAGTCCCTGGATGCCGTCGCGGCGCAAGCGCGCAAGCTTCGCGAGCGAACGCGGATATGGCTGAAACAGTGGCGTGAGGCGCCCGCGCGCAACTACGCGGCCGAGATCGAAGCATTGAACGAGGTGCTGGCCCAGGGAATGTGGCGGCGGGAAGTGGTCAACACTGGCGGAACCCTTAGAATAGGCGAACACGCTGAGCTTGATAACACGACGGCGCTACTTGCGTTGATCGCCTGGCAGATCGCAATGCTGGTAACTGAGAAAGATCCGGCTCTGATCAAGTCGTGCGAGGGATCGGGTTGCACGCTCTGGTTTCTCGACAACACCAAGGCGCACCGCCGCCGTTTCTGCAGCGCCGCCGTGTGCGGCAATCGTGCCAAGGTGGCAGCATTTAGAGAGCGCCAGCGCTAGCAGAGCCGATTTGGGCCCTTGTTAAGGAAGAACCTCGTTGTCGTCCTCGCGCCATCTCGGGAGCTGAGGACCTGGCGGTGTCCTCAACGGGCGAAGCAATCTCGAGCCAGATCCGCTCCAACTCCGAGGTGGATGCCTTCGCAGTGGCAATCGGCGAGTTGCTCTGCGGCTACTTGAGCGCTATTCGTGTCGCGGAGGGGGCTAGATCAGCTGGCCGCTGCGTACGTCAACGACTGGGTGCCGCGGCGCTGTACCGCGCACGCGCCAGCTCTCGAATTCGGCGCCGGCTGATTTTTTTGTTCCAAAAGTGCCGGTAGAAACACCCTGTATTTTCCGGGGATTTTTGCAACGGCGCCCGTAAGCGGCGGATTTCACTGTTGTTCCCGGACCTATGAATTTTTCGGCGTCCACAGTGCGATATTTGCATAGAAAGCAAGCGCTGGATAGGTGTTATCCTCTCAACCATGGCGTTGATCAACGTGGCTCGCCGTTGCAACGTCATCCGTCCTGCAAGGCACAAGGTTAAATTTGCAGCAGGGCCAGGAAATCGTACACGCCTGCCTGGCATGTTTGATTCCATTTGCGTTCCGCCAATACCTGGCAGATAAAAGGCGGTTGATAGAGGGGCTGGCGCAGAGGCGGCAGTTAGCAACAGGGAGGATAGTGAAATGTCGCGTGATGGAAGAATTGTCAGAACGTCCCTGGTTCGCATGCTCGGTTTGTGTTCGGTTCTGGCCATCCTGTTCGGCAACAGCGCATTTGCGCAGAACGCCGCAGGGTACACCTGGACGAACGCCTATACCGGCGGCGGCGGCGGTTACATTCCGAACATCATTTTCAACCCGTCCCAGCGGAACCTCGCGTACGTGCGTACCGACATTGGCGGCGCGTACAGGTGGAATCCCACCACAAACCAGTGGGTTCCCTTGATGGACTGGGTGGGCTGGGACAACTGGAACATGCTGGGTGTCGAGAGTCTGGCAACGGATCCCGTAAATCCCCAGAACCTCTACATCATGGCCGGCCTTTATACGAACAGCTTTACCACTCAGAATGGCACGCTCCTGATTTCGCACGACCAGGGAAACACCTTCACTCAGGTGCCCATGCCCTTCAAGGCGGGAGGCAACATGCCGGCCCGCAACATGGGCGAGCGGCTGGCAATCGATCCCAACAACAACAGCATATTGTTCTTTGCGGCCCGAAGCGGAAATGGCCTGTGGGGGAGCACGAACGCCGGGCTTACGTGGAGCAAGGTCACCAGCTTTCCTCAGCCCGGCACCTATGCCGTTGTGC
>CAZBTV010000225.1:0-8702 GCA_964494895.1 uncultured Steroidobacteraceae bacterium
CGGGAAGAACAGCACGTTCACGAAAATCGTGGACAGCCAGAAATGCCACTTGGCGAGAGCGGTGTCGTACATGTTGCCGACCCACTTGGGCAGCCAATAGTACACACCGGCCATGATGGCGAATACCGCGCCGGGCACGAGAACGTAGTGGAAGTGCGCCACCACGAAGTACGTGTCCTGGTACTGATAATCCGCGGGGACGATCGCGAGCATGAGACCGGAGAAGCCGCCGATCGTGAACAGGAAAAGGAATGCGAGCGCGAACAACATGGGGGGCTCGAAGCTGAGGGAGCCTTTGTACATGGTCGTCGTCCAGTTGAAGACTTTCACGCCGGTCGGGATCGCGATGAGCATCGTCGAGAGCATGAAGAACAGCTGGGCAGCCAGTGGCATGCCGACAGTGAACATGTGGTGCGCCCAGACGATGAAGGAGAGGAACGCGATCGAGGCTGTCGCGTACACCATCGCCTCGTAGCCGAACAGCGGCTTGCGCGAGAACGTCGGGATGATCTCCGAGACGACCCCGAAGGCCGGGAGGATCAGGATGTATACCTCCGGATGGCCGAAAAACCAGAAGATGTGCTGGAACATCACGGGATCGCCACCACCAGCCGCGGTGAAGAAGGTCGTGCCGAAGAAGTGATCTGTCAGGAGCATGGTGACCGCGCCCGCGAGCACCGGCATCACAGCGATAAGGAGGTAAGCGGTGATCAGCCACGTCCAGCAGAAGAGGGGCATGCGCAGCAGGCCCATACCTGGCGCGCGCAGGTTCATGATCGTGACGACGACGTTGATCGCACCCAGGATCGAGGAGATCCCCATCAGGTGAATGGAGAAAATCAGCATTGGGAAAGAGGCGCCCATCTGTAAGCTGAGCGGCGGATACATGGTCCAGCCGCCCGCGGGCGCGCCGCCCGGCACGAACAACGATGACAGCAGCAGCAGGAAAGCGAATGGCAGGATCCAGAAGCTGAAGTTGTTCAGTCGCGGCAACGCCATGTCAGGCGCGCCAACCTGCAGCGGCACCATCCAATTTGCAAGTCCCGTCCACGCTGGCATGACAGCGCCGAAGATCATCATCAGCGCATGCATGGTGGTCATGGAGTTGAAGAACTGCGGGTCGAAGAACTGCAGACCCGGCTGGAACAGCTCGAGCCGGATGAGCATGGCCATCGCGCCGCCGATGAAAAACATCGTGCAGGCAAACACCAGGTACATCGTCCCAATGTCTTTGTGGTTCGTCGCGTAGACCCAGCGTCGCCAGCCGTGAGGCTTGTGGTCGTGTCCGGCGTGCTCGGCGGCGTGTGCGTGCTGCTCGGCCATAGGGTGCTCTCTCAAATGCGAATGGGTTCTAGATGGGTCTCGGGTCGAAATCGTTCCGCGCTATCGTCTATTGGCGCGCTGGAGTCAGTTCGTTTCAGCGATGCGCGCTGGCGCCGCCGATTGCAGCGTGGCGATGGAGCGACCAGCCGGGGCCAGGGCAGGATGCGACTCGGGTGTGGTGGCCGCGGCTGGCGGTGCGGGAGTCTCTGAAGAGGGAGCTGCCGCTTGCTTCTGCTCCTCGGCTTTCTGTTTCAGCCAGGCCGCGAAATCTTCCTTCGAGCGGACATCGACGACGATCGGCATGAATGCGTGGTCGCGGCCGCAGAGCTCCGCACATTGCCCACGATAGATACCCGGCTTGTCGGTATCGACTTTGAACCAGGCCTCGTTCACGAACCCAGGGATCGCGTCCTTCTTCACGCCGAAAGCTGGCACCCACCAGGAGTGGATCACGTCAGCACCGGTAATCAGGAGTCGCACCTTGCTGCCGACCGGCACGACGAGCGGGTTATCGACGTTGAGGAGGTAGTGATCGACGCTGGTCGGGTCGATGCCGGACATGAGCTCACGCGCGGCGTCGCTCTTGCGGTCGAGCCGTGAGAAAAAGGCAACGCCGCTGTCGAGGTAATCGTACTGCCAGCCCCATTGGAATCCGGTGACCTTGATGCTGAGATCGGTCTTGGTGTTGTCCTCGATCTTGATGAGCGTCTTGGCGGCCGGTACGGCCATGAACACCAGGATAGCGACCGGCACGGCTGTCCAGATGAGCTCCACCGTGGTGTTGTGCACGAGGGTGACATCGGCGACCGCACCTTTGGACTTCCGGTAAGTGATGATCGAATAGATCATCGCGCCGAAAACGATGACGGCGATGACGACGCAGATCCAGAAGATCTCCATGTGGAGGCTATAGATCTCTCGGCTTATTTCCGTCACACCGGGGGTCATGTTTAATAATCCCCAGCCGGAATCCGCATGCGCGGGCGCAATGCCCAGCAGCAGAAGGAACAGCAAGTGGACTGGCGCGCCAAAAGCGCCACGGGCGGCTTTTGAGCCAGGGAAACCGAGGAAACGAGGGAATTGTCCGATTTTTGCGCGAGTTATCATTACGTAGCCTTACTGCGCGCACCCGGACCATCCAGGCACGGCGCGATTTCTTCGAAAGCGAACCGTACTACATCCTCTATATCGAGGCCTCGCGCCCACCTGCTCCACTCAGATCGGCTGGGCCAAAGAGGGCGACTCGTTGACGTGGCCGACCAGGCGGTGTAGCCGTAGCGCGAGTCCCTGCCGCTCCGCTTCCGTGAGGAAGCTCCCCAGCTCGCATTGACGGCCGTGCGACTCTATGGTGAGTCGGCTCGGATGTAAGCGCGATGCAGGGCGGCGAAGTTTAACCTGCGCCCAATGGCGGGGGAACACGACTTGCGAGCAATACGTACGATCGCTTGACTCGACACTGACGTTCGCGTCCGTAACGGTGATCGTCTGACGGTAGAACCGGCGCTGCAAGCTCACACGTAGCGCCCAGCCGAGCGCTAGCATCTCCAGTCCCGCAAATGGCAGCACGGGCCAAAAGCCTCGTATCGCCAATAGCCCCGCGATCCCAAACGAAACGAGGCACACACTGCCAAAAAACATTACCGCACCGCGTACGCTCAAGGAGCAATTGGGGCAGATCTCGATTCGCAACTGCTCGGACCCTGCGGTGACGTTGGCCAATGCGATCATGGATCGACGGACGATGGCGAGCACATTATCTACCAAGGGGAAAGTGCCCGTGCAGGTTCCCCCAGCGATTGAAATTCCCGTTGAAACGTGGCCGCTTCGGTCTCGGCGCTCATGTCTTGCCCATTGCCAGAAGCCGTCCAACGGCATTTCCCAGCGAGAGTGGTGCGGAGCCGGGCGCCAGGTGGGGGACGACGGCCAACGGAGGCTCGCCGAGCAATTTGACCAGTGACTCGAGGTTCTCCTCGAGGCGCGCCATCGCCGGATCGATGGTGTTTGCCACCCACCCCGCGAATCGCGCGCCGTGGGATTCAATCGCGTACTTTGTGAGAAGCGCGTGATTGATGCACCCGAGGCGCAACCCGACCACGAGGATCACAGGCAGCTCCAGTGCCAGCGCCAAGTCCCGAATGCTCGTCCGCGCTCCAATGGGGGCCAACCATCCTCCTGCTCCTTCCACCAGAATGCAGTCCGCGCCGTCTACCAGCATGTCGAAATCGCGTCGGATTCTGGCCAGCTCTACCGTGACTTGCGCTTCTTCCGCTGCGATATGCGGCGAAATTGGGGGCTCGAAACAATAGGGGTTCACGCGCTCGTAGGGGGCCCGCATATTCGACGCGGACAAGAGGGCCAGAGCGTCTTCGTTACGCAGCCCCGCCCCCGTTCGTTCCGAGCCCGATGCGACCGGCTTCATCACCGCAACGCGTAATCCTTTCGCGACGAATCCGCGAACGAGCGCTGTCGCGGTGACCGTTTTGCCAACCGCGGTGTCCGTGCCCGTCACGAAAAAGCCTTTGGCGCTCATCAATACCTCTCACGGCGCGGTGCCGCGTCGCTGTATTGCTCCGGGAGAGATGCGCGCTTCTCCTCCCACCATGGCGCTTGCGTGGCGCCCGGAAGCTCCCCACGCCGCGCCATACACGATCTCGTACGTGGCTGGCAGCCTTCCTTCTTTTCGGAAGACCTCGTAGGCATCCTGCATGCGCTTCAGCCGCGTTCGTCCAACGAGCCCCCTCGGTCGTCCGGCTGTCATATTGTGCGCACCGATGGCCTTCAGGTCGCGCATCAAGCCAAGAGTATCCCGATAGGTCAGTTGCGTGCGGTCGACATCCAACACGGGCTCGGAAAGCCCTGCGCGTACCAACGCATCGCCCACGTCATGCATATCGATGAAGTGGTTGACGTGGTTGTACGTCTGGGCTCCGTCGGCTTCCGCCCAAGCGCTGCGCAATTCCTTCAGCGTGTCGGGCCCGAAGGTGCTGAAGGCGAAGAACCCACCGGGTTTGAGTACTCGCCGAACCTCGGCGAAGACCTGGTCCGGCGGATCACACCATTGCAACATCAAGCTGCTGACAACGATGTCCACGCTCGCCTGCGCGATCGGCAGCCGCATGGCGTCGCCGCAAACGCGCTCGAAGCGGCGAAAAAACTGCTGGTGTCGGCGCGCCTCGCGAAGCATTCCCGGCGCTAGATCGAGGGCGATGACAAGGGCGTGCCGGTACCTCCTTTTCAACTCGCCCGTCATCCGACCCGTTCCAGCCCCCAAGTCGAGCACCACCGAGGGTTTGAAGCGGAAAGGCTCCAGGCGCTCGAGGAGCTCGCTCGCCACTCGTGCCTGCAGAACCGCTGTTGCCTCGTAGGTTGAGCTTGCGCGATCGAACGACGCGCGCACTTGCGGCTGATTGAGCCGGAACGCCGCAGATTCATCCGAGGTCATGACGATGAAGTTCGGGGCCGCTGTCGAGCGACGGATGCTGCCGGCACAGGTTTCGCCCCCGACGTCTGGCTCGCGACCGATACTTCCGCGGACCGGCCTTGACCCGTCAAAATGCGTTCCGTTTCCAGGGCCTCTTGTATCGCCGACTCGACGTCATCGCCGGACTTGCCTCTGGGTCTGCTATTCCTTACCGCGGACGCATTGTCCGCAACCTCCCCGGTTTCGCTGCCCGGGGTTTCCTCAACAGGCTCGCCTTTGAGGAATCGCGTCACCAAGGCCGCAAACTCCTCCGTATGGGACAGAAACGGCGCGTGCGCCGCGCGACGAAACTCAACGTATCGTGCATCGGGTAGCGCATGCGCTAGCTCACGCGACGCCGCCGGCAGAGTGACGCGGTCGTACTGACCCGCGATGACGAGTGCCGGGGCTCGAATGAGCCCTAACGTCGAGCGCAGATCGCTGCTCTTGAGGGTCGCGAGACCGGCCACCAATGCTTTCGGGTGCGCTTCCCCATGCGAGAACAGCGACCCGTGCAACTCCGCGAGCACACGCTCGCTGCCCGCGCTGCCCCGAACCTGCAGCTCGAGGAATTCGCTCACCGTGCGCTTGTAGTTTGTACGAAGTTGGGCTGCGAGTCTGTCGAGGGCAGCGGTGGGCATTCCATATGGCCAGTCCTCTCCGGCCGCGAAGCGCGGGGTCGTTGCGACCAGGATGAGCCGCTCCACGTTGCCTGACATGGCGGCCGCCAGATCCAAGGCGATCTGTCCACCCAACGACCAACCTAGCAAGGAGTACCGATCCGACCGCGAGGCCAGTGCGGCGTGGACCTGCCAGGCCTGCTCCGCGGGAGTGCGCGCCTTCGGATTCCACGCGCTGCGTCCATGGCCAGGCAGATCGACTGCGATAACGCGAAAAGACTTCGCCAACTCACGGGTAACTCCGTCCCAGACGCGCAGATTCAGGCCCCATCCGTGCAACAGCACCAGGTCAGGTCCGCGCCCCCGCATCTCTATATACAGCTCACTCATTTCCTGTACCTGCGATCACCCGAAAGAGCCACCATCCACGCGAGGCGCGACTGCCGCCAGGGTGGTTCGGTTGCGAGCGTGAATTCGTGAGAGACTCTCCAGCAGCGCGTCCACCTGGGCCTCCGTATGGGCGGCCGAGAAAGTGACCCGAAGCCGCTCGCTACCCTTCGGGACTGTGGGCGATCGAATCGCGACCACCCTGAAGCCCTCCTCCAACAATCTCTTCTGGGCCTGCAGAGCGGCCCGCGAGCTTCCAAGCACCACTGGCTGAATCGGCGTGTTGGATTCGGGCAGCGGCATACCCTGTTCGCATGCACCCCTGCGGAATCGCGCTGCCAGGGCGAGCACCCGCTCACGGCGCCAGACTTCCCGCTGCGCGATCTCGAGCGCCTTCCTGGCCGCCGCCGCGACGGGTTGGGGTAAGGCCGTGGTGTAGATGTAAGGCCGCGCCTTCTGGATCAGAAACTCGATCATGTCATGCGACCCAGCGACAAAGGCGCCGAAACATCCGAAGGCCTTTCCCAGGGTGCCCACCAACACCGGCACCTCGTCCGCAGTCAAGCTTTCCGTCGAGCCGCGTCCGTCTTTTCCCAACACGCCGAGGCCGTGCGCGTCATCGACCACGAGCCAGGCTCGATGCGCGGCGGCGGCTTTGGCAAGCCGGGAAAGCGGAGCGACGTCGCCATCCATACTGAACACACCGTCCGTTGCCACAACTGCGGCATGGTCCGCACAATCCTCCAGCATGTGCTCGGCGGAATCAGGATCCGCATGCCGGTAGCGCTTGAAGCGTGCCCCGGAGAGCAATGCACCGTCAATGATCGACGCGTGGCTGAGGCGATCCAGGAGTACGCACTCGCCGCGGTCCGCAAGGGCGGCAATCACTCCGAGGTTCGCCATGTAGCCTGTTGAAAACAACAGTGCGCGCTCGCGGCCGGTGAAGGCGGCGAGCTCTTCTTCCAGCCGCTCATGCTCGATGCCGTGGCCAGTCACGAGGTGGGAGGCGGCGCTGCCAGCACCGAAACGGAAGGCGCACTCACTCATTGCCGCGGCGACGGCCGGGTGATGTGCGAGCCCCAGATAGTCATTGCTGCTGAAATCCACCAGCGTTTGCCCAGTAACGGCGGTAACGAGCCGATTACCGGGCTCGACAAACCCGTCGATAGTCGTGCGGCGACGGGTCAGCGACTGGTGATCGATATCAGCCAGTACCGCATGAAGCGGCTGTCTCTTCATATGCGGCTCCTGCGGGCGTGGTGAGCTCAGCCGGCAGCGGCTCGGGCTTCAAGCCGAGCCGCGCGAAAAGCTGCCGATCCCGTTCCACGTCAGGGTTGCCGGTGGTCAGCAGTTTCTCGCCGTAGAAAATGGAGTTTGCGCCCGCGAGAAAGCACAGCGCCTGCATCTCGTCGCTCATCGACTGCCGTCCGGCTGACAAGCGCACGTGAGAGCGTGGCATCAATATGCGCGCCACCGCGATCGTGCGTACGAAATCGAACGGATCAACATTGGCTGCGTCCTGTAGCGGGGTGCCGCGCACCTTCACGAGCTGATTGATCGGCACGCTCTCAGGGTGCTCCGGCAGATTCGCTAGCGTGAGGAGCAGGCTTGCGCGATCCCGCGACGACTCTCCCATCCCGACAATCCCGCCACAACAGACCTTGAGCCCCGCGTCGCGCACTGCGCCGAGTGTGTCGAGGCGATCCTGATAGGTGCGAGTCGTGATGATCTCGCCGTAGTACTCCGGAGACGTGTCAAGATTGTGGTTATAGTAGTCGAGGCCTGCGTCCTTGAGCTCCTGCGCTTGTTCGGGGGTGAGCATGCCCAGAGTGGCGCAGGTCTCCAGTCCGAGCGCGCGCACTTCCCGGATCATCTGAGCGATTGCCGCGAGATCCTTGGGTTTCGGGGACCGGTAAGCAGCGCCCATGCAGAAGCGGGTAGCTCCGGCCGCGCGTGCACGGCGTGCGCTTTCGCGAACGGCCTCGATTTCCATCAAGGTTTCGCGCTCCAGCCCAGTGTCGTATCGTGCGCTTTGCGGGCAATACGCACAGTCCTCGGGACAGGCGCCCGTTTTGATCGACAGCAAAGTGCTGGTCTGCACGGTATTCGGCTCGTGGTTGGCGCGGTGAACCTGTTGCGCTTGGAAAAGCAGATCCAGAAGCGGTAGCGCGAAGAGCGCTTCAACCTCGGCCGGCAACCAGTTGTGGCGAATCGATCCGAGCGCAGAGCTCATAGCGGGTATCCCCTGAGGGTCGGGCCTAAAACGTAGCCGGATGTTCAAGGGGGCGAGCTCGAGTGTCAACCTGCTCGTGTGTGAGAGGTCGACAATTGATCATTTTATGATCGCCAAAGATGGACGAGCAAGGCTGCTCCGACCGCAACCGCTCCAAGCACTGTGAGCAATACCGCCGCGGCGGCGCAATCCTTGACAACGCGGATGCTCGGGTGAACGTCCGGATGAAGATGGTCGGCCAGGTGCTCGATTGCGGTGTTGAACAGTTCCGCTGCCAGCACGCCCCCACTGGCCAGCAGTACCAATGCCCACCAGGCCGGACCCGGCCGCAGTAGCAGCATCGCCAGGAGCACCGGAAGAAAAGCTGCGAGCTGAATCCTGAAGCTGTTTTCGGCCCGCAGCGCGTGGGCCAGTCCCGCCAGCGCGAACCGCAAACGCAACAGAAAACGTTGGTTTTTGTGGGTAGTCACCAGTGGGAGCCTACTCGTAGTACCGTCCCTGGAGCCGCAATCCGGCCGGCCATCCATGGCCGGCGTTCGACGCGGGACATCGCGCCTCACCCTCACCCGTAGAGATATTGCAACAGGATGCCGACGAAGATCACCGTTCCGACATACTGATTGTTGAAAAAGGCTTTGAGGCAGCCCGCGGGCTCGCGCTTGCGGATCAGCCATTGTTG
>CAZBTV010000226.1:0-8540 GCA_964494895.1 uncultured Steroidobacteraceae bacterium
GAGTCCCATGGCGAGCATTGCCAGTGGCGTGCTGCCGATACGCGTCACGGCAAACAGCAACAAGGCCGAGGACAGGAAGCCAAAGAATGCAATCTTCCGTCGGGGGAAACGCGCGCCAGCAAATCCGGCCACGAGCGAGCCGATGCCGCCGAACAGCAGCGGCATCATCGCGAGTCCCGCCGCCTGCACCCCGGCAACATGCCGCGCCTCCCGGAGGTACGAAGGAAGCCAGGTCACGTAGAAGTACCAGACGAAAGAGAAGCAGAAGTACTGGAAGACGAGGATCAGCACCGGCAACGCCAACAACGCGCGGTACCAATGTCTTTCGCCTCCCTGCGTCGTCATGGCCCGCGCCTCGCCCAGCAGCCCGAGCTCCTCCGCATTGACCGCCGGATGCTCCGCCGGATCGTCGCGGAACCACAGGAAGAACAAGGTCGCCCAGGCGAAACCGAGCCCGGCCAACACGACGAACGCCCAGCGCCACCCGAGCGACTGAAGGAGTGCCAGGACCAACAGGGGCGTGATTCCTCCTGCCCACCGCGTACACGCCCACATGAGAGCTTGCGCCCGCAGGCGCGATCGCAACGGCAACCAGGTGCTGAGCATCCGGGTCAAGTTGGGAAAGCACCCGGCCTCGCCCGCGCCGAACAGGAAGCGCACGAGCCAGAGCGACGAGAAATTCCACGCCGCGCCGGTCAAAGCGGTGCATGCGGACCAGGCCACGACGATGCGGGTCAATGTCAACCGCACTCCCAAGCGGTCCCCGAGAATCCCGTTCGGCACTTCGAAAAGCGCATACGAGAGCCCAAAGGCGCCAAAAACCAAGCCGAGCTGTGCCTTCCCGAGATGCAGGTCGGCCTGAATACCCTCGGCAGCCTGTGAGATGGCCACACGCTGAACATAGGCCAGCGCTGCCAGGCTGATCGCAAAGCCGGTAACACGGTAACGAGCCGAGGTGGCGGTCACGCGAGAAGCTACCTGTCAGCGCGCAGGAGAGTTGCAGAACATAACGCGCGCCCCCCTGGGTTTAGCGGACACTTCGTAACTCGAGACCTTGGGAACCTTTTCTCGAGTTTCTGAAAAGTGTATACTATATTCAACTTGAACGATGTCAAACGCCCGAGACCTTTGGCGGGTCCGAGGACGCACATGCCTGCCGATCTGGCCACTTCTGGCACGGCGCTCGAGCAGCGCGCCACCCCTTCGACGCTCAAGTCCCACATTTTCCAGAAGCTCCGTGACGCCATCGTCTCAGGCCGCTACCGTCCGGGAGACCGGCTGAACGAAAGCAAGATTGCCCGCGAGTTTGGTATCAGCCGAATCCCCGTGCGCGAAGCCCTGATGCAATTGCAGGAACATGGCTTGGTCATGAACCACGAGCGCCGCGGGATGTTCGTAACGCAACTGAGCGAAGAAGACGTGCAGCGGATCAACAGCCTGCGCGTGGTGCTCGAAGCGGAGGCATTGAAGCTCTGCCGGCTCAGGATCAGCAGGAGAGATGCAGCGCGCCTCAATGAAATCATGGAACGTATGGAGGCGTGGACTGAGCGCACGGAGATGGATGCCGCAGCGTTGGATCTGGAGTTTCACCGCACGTTGTGGGAGGCGGCTGGCAACCCTTACCTGACGAAGGCTCTCGACTCCCTCGTCACGTCCCTGTTCGCCCACAAGGCGCTGCAAAATGTCAGTGCCGATCTGAAACGCTGGATCCTGCATCATCACCGCGCCTTGCTCGATGTCGCTCTGGGCGATTCTGACATCGAGCCGGAGGCGGCCATCATCATCCATTTGCGCACTGGGTATAACGAGCCCGAACGCTTCTCGAGCTTCGGCGCTCCCAGAGCGCCGACTGAAGCGGCAGCTTCGACCAGGAATCGTGATCACCCGCGCAAAGCGTGAGATTACGCCACAACCCCGCCCGACATGACTGAACGACAGTCGCGGCCATCATCGATGGTGGAGTGAGCCGCTAGCCCGGCAATCCTCATCCGCTTCGGTGTTGGCCGTAGCCCTCAATGGCGCAGGTGCGCTGCCACGTCCGTGGTGAGATGAAAGACCGTACTGGAGCGCAGCGTTTCACCCGGCCGCAACAGCGTCGATGGGAAGCGCGGCTCGTTCGGACTGTTGGGAAAGTGCTCGGTCTCGAGCGCCAGACCATCTCCTTGTCGGATCGTGCTGCCTACCGCGCTGACCGTTGCGCCATTCATGCTGTTCGCCGAATACACCTGGACTCCGGGCTCGGTGGTGCGCAATTCGAGCAACCGACCGCTGGCGGGATCGTACATACGTATAGCCAGCGGCAACGGCTCGCCCGCGGACTTGCGGAGCACGAAGTTATGATCGTATCCGTGCGCATAAAGCATCTGCGGCTCGCTCGAGCGAATGCGTGCGCCGATCGGCGTGAGCTGCCGAAAATCGAGCGCCGTACCCGCCACGTGCGCGAGCTCGCCGGTCGGTATCTGATCCTCATCAGTGGGGGTGTACTGGTCGGCCATCACTTGCAGCTGTTGCCCATAGACATCGCCGGAACCGTTGCCGGCGAGGTTGAAGTACACGTGGTTGGTCAGGTTCACCACGGTCGGCTTATCCGTGGTCGCAACGTAGTCAAGACGCAATTCATTCGCATCGTTCAGCGTGTAGGTCACGTCGATGCGCATCTGACCTGGAAATCCCTGCTCTCCGTCGGGGCTCACATGCGACAGCACTACTCCCGCGCGGCCGGCATCCCGTACCGTTTTCGCCTCCCAGACCAACGCGCCGTAAAACGGCCGGCCGGAATGGAGGGTGATACCTTTCGCGTTGGCCTGCAGGCCATAATGGTGGCCATCAATGGTAAATCCACCCTTGATGCGATTAGCATAGCGTCCGATGAGACTGTTGAGTCCGCCAGCCGTCTCATACGCCTTCAGATCGGCAAGCCCTAGCACCACGTTCTTGATCTGGCCGTGCCGATCCGGAGCGTTGAGCTCCGCGATGATACCGCCGTAGTCGAGAATCTTTGCGCTGACGGCATGATCGTTGCTCAAGGTATACAAATGAACGGCCTTGCCGTCGGCGGTCATGCCATAGTCACTGACATCGACCTGCGGCGCCGCCATCGCAACAGTACCCATGCAGATCGCGAGCACACCGCCAGACATCACTCGTACCAACGCATGCGGTGCGCGCGGACCCTGTTGGACGACCCCTGATGGCATCGCGGCCTCCTGTTGCTACATCAAGTGGCTCAGTGCCAACACGAGCACGAGCCCCACGACGGAGATGATGGTCTCCATGACCGACCAGGTACGGAACATGGTCGTCGTATCGATACCGACATAACTTTTCACGAGCCAGAAGCCAGGATCGTTGACATGGGAAAAGAACAACGATCCCGCCCCGATGGCAAGAACGGCCCATTCCGGTGAGACACCGGAGGCGGTGATGGCGGCACTGGGCATCACGCCGGCCGCGGTGATCGTTGCGACGGTGGCGGAGCCGGTGGAAAGGCGGATAGCCACCGCAATCAACCAGCCGAGCAGAATAGGCGACAACGATCCTGAGGTCGCCGCTCGGCCCAGCAACTCGGAAAATCCCGTGCTCACCAACACCTGCTTCAGCGCGCCCCCCGCGCCTATGGCGAGGAGGATCGCCCCGACGGGCTTCATCGTTTCGAGCCAGATCGCCTCTTGAATGGCCCTCTCGCCCATTCGCCGGCCAAACAGCAACGGAAAAGCCGCGAGGCAAGCGAGAAGGAGAGCGAGCACCGGATTGCTCGCCACCGACAACCACGCCGCTCGGGGCGCGAGATCATGTGGGAGCAAGGCTTCCACCTGACCGGCGAGAATCAGCGCCACCGGCAAGAGAACGACGGCGAGCGCACGCCACACAGGCACTCCTCGACCCTCCAGGATAATAGGGGTCGGTGTGGACGCAAGGACCACGTTCCGCGCGGCAAACTTCGCGAAAACGGGACCGGCGAGGATCGAAGTCGGTACCGCAACGAGCAGGCCGTAAGCAATGGTGCGGCCCAGGTTCGCACCCAGCGCGCCGATGGCAGTCAGCGGGCCCGGATGAGGTGGCACCAACGCGTGGACGACCGATAGCCCACTCAACGCCACCAACATGAGCTCGAATTTCCTGTCATCCCGTTGTTGTGGGTCGAGCGATTTCTCGCCGGACACCGGCATCGCGGCGCTCGCGATGATCGGCAATAGCAGCACGAGGCCCGTTTCAAAGAACAAAGGCAGGCCGATCACCAGCGCAACCAGCAGGCTCATCCAGGGCGCCCGCCGTGAATCCGCATTGCCGATCATCACTCTGGCCAGGCCGGCGGCCCCGTCGGAGACCTGCAGCATGGTCCCCAGCGCCATTCCGAGCGCCACAACCAAACCGACGCCGCCGAGGATATCGCCGGCACCTTTCTGTACGGCCTTGGCGGTCTCCAGTGCCGACAGCCCGCCGAGCGGACCGATCACAAAGGCGCCGCAAAGAAGCGCGACGAAGGCATGCAACCTGCCGCGCACGATGAGAAAGATAGCGAGCGCAATGCCCGCTACCGCTGCCAGCACCAGCCGTCCGTTACCGACCGTCATTCAGCCAGGATACCGGCAATGTCAATTCCCTGCTTGCGCGAGGTTCACCGAATATAGCGCATGGTGCGTGAGAATGAACAAAGTCTGCGGGCTCGAGCCCCCGACCAACAGCTGCAGGGGTCGCTCCGGTACGTCGATGACTCCCACCTCGTTCCCGCTGGGCCCGTAGACAAAGATTTGTCCGTTGGCCAAGTAAACACGCCCGGCTGCATCGGTCGTGACACTCTCGCCGCCGCGCTCTGCGAACACCTTGAGGTCCTTGAGCTCGCCTTTCGGCCCGAGTGTGTAAGCATAGGTCCGAGCCTCGGAAGCGTTGCTCACATAGAGACGGGTTCCCGGCTTCGCGATCGTAAACCCGTATGTGTCCAGGGAATGGGAGAACCGCCAGCCGCGGTTGTCAGGCGGACCCTGATGAAAAACGCGATAGGCCGGCAGCACCAGGCTGCCGTCGGGAGAAGAGTATTCGCGGCCCGGAGCCGTAGCGACATCGCGGGCGAAGAGCTCCGCCAATGTCGTAAAGTGATCGCTGGCGGGATCATACTGATCTTTGAACTCGCCATTGACCCACCAGACTGCCGGCATGGCAATGGCGGCATTCGGATGAGTGCCCGCGGCCTCCGGCTGGATCCTGGTGATCGCGCCGTCGGGGCCGTTCGGCTTCAGGCTGTAGACGCTGCTTTCGAAACTGGCGGACGAGAGCACCAGCAGGTTGTCTGAGCCATCCACCGCCAGGTCGACTGGATCGAGCGGATGGCTGCTCACGACGCTCAGTCCCTGATCTTGCGACCAGCCGTAAATGCGCTGAAAGATCCTGTCTACGAAGTAGAGTGTGCCATGGGAGTCGATGGTGCCTCCTCCGAGCGCCTCGAAGCCACCCGCGAGCTTCTTCACCGCGGCGCCTTTTGGAGAGCTCGTCGGAGCGACAGAGGTTGGGTTACCAGACACATCGAGCCGCGCGAACTCGCGCTCGCGTACCACCAGCTCGTGGGGCACGTCCACGATCGCATTCTCGTAAGGATACTTGTTCACGCGCAGGAACGTGGCGCAGTCGTCGCCATCGCAAGTAGCAAAGCCGCTCTCCGCATTGACATGGACGTTGCGGAAATGGATGTCGCGTACGTTGTAGAGCCGCACCGCGGCCGGCGCTGGACCCAGGGTGCGAGTCACTCGATAACCGTGATAGTTCGCAATCAGGATGTCGTGTGAGTCGCGCATCTCGATCGAGACCGCATTTCTGCTTTCCCCATATTCCTCCTCGGTCTGCGGGGCGAGCATCTCCCAGTTGGCGACCCGGTTGAAAATGATCTCGTTGCGAACGTGGTGCTCGATCGACATCTCGTACATGTGTCCGGGCGTGTTGGTGTCGGACACATAAAGACCCGCACTGGCGTAGGTGTCCGGACTCCAGATGCCGTTGAAGGTGCCACCGCCCCCGTGCGTGATCCACAGACTGGGATATTGGCCGTCCCAACGCCGTGCGGGATCCGCATCCGCACTGTGGTTCGTGTTGTACGGATTGAACCGCGTGCCATTCGCGAGCTCCGTACCATGACCTCCCTCAAACTTCACGTCATCGACGAGCGAGTTCTCTCCGGCACTCCACAGCAGCGCCGTCGCGCGCGGATTGACGCCGCCAGTCGCCAGACCGACGCCGAAGACGATCGCGTCACCTCCCTGTGCGGACCGCACCAGTGCTTTCGGCTCCCCAACACCGTCGTAGCCAGGTGTGTTGTCAGCCAAGGCGATCTGAGTGAGGCTTGGATGCAGGCCCAGCAGCACCGAATCCGGCCGGAGCTGAATCGTGTTGCTGACCTTGTAGACACCAAGGGGTAGATACACGATGCGATGGCTTTGGATCGCACGCTGCAATGCTGCAGTATCATCGGCCTGCCCGTCTCCGACAACGCCCAGGTCGTGTGCATTGGCCCACTCCGCGACCGGCGGCAGCGCCCGGATTGCCGGCTGCCTGCGCGGCGGCAGCTGGTTGATGGCTGCCAACTCAGCGCTCGTAGCGAACTGTCCGAGCTGCCCCAGGCCGGGCAACGCCAGCCCGTAGCTGAAGGCGCTGACGTGATAGCTGTGCCCTTTGCCGCTGACCGTACGCCCACTGTCACGAAACTTTGCGAATACCGGCGTATCGCTGGCCAGCGCGTTGTCGAATCCAATCTGCGTGTAGACGTTGTTCTCGTTGGAAATGACGATGGCGGCCTGCCGCACGTGCTCGAAGCGGACATCCTTGCCCCAGAGCCAGTCACCGTACCCGCGGTCGATCTCTATTCCCACAGGCACGTCGCGCATCTCGACGTTGACGAGCGTCAGTTGCGCCTCATGCTCGCGGATCGCCGCGCTCCTCTGACCCTCGAATGTCGAATCAATGAGCGTGAATTGCCAGGCCGGTGAGGGCTTTTCGGTCACGATGCCATACCGGCCACCGTGGAAGTGCAGATTGTGGACCACGTTGCCAGCCTGGTAGATACCGGCGAAGCCCGATCCCAACTTGAAATCCATGTTGCTGAGGAAGGCGTGTTGAGCGACCCGAAAGCGGATGCCCGTAGCAGCCGGGTTGCCGGACCCGATCTCTACATCGATATTGCTCATTGCCGAATAGAACGTGCTCGGATTCGCGTCCCAGACCTTGGGATCGAATGGCACGACCGTGGGCGGCGGGAAGGGTACACGCGGTAGCTCGATGCGGCCCAGGTCCCCTCGCGCGGTATCACCGCGTCTCGCCCCGGTGAAGACGACCATCGTACCCAAGCCATGCTGGAAGCCAGGCGTGTTGTTTCCAAGAACGAGAACCGGCCGCGTCGGACCAATGCCGAAAACGCGGACCGCGGGCCAGACCAGGATCGAGCGGCTGATCCGGTAACGTCCGGACGGCAGGAAGACCACACCGCCGGAGCCGTGCTCGGAGGCCTTGTCAATGGCGCTCTGGATGGCGTCCGTGTCGTCTGCCCTGCCGTCGCCCTTTCCTTTGACAGTGATCGCGCGCGGGTCAGCAGGTGCCGATTCGAAAGCGGACGTCGACGCAATGGTCGGCCCGGCCACCGCCAGCGCTACGAGCCAGGCCAGCGAAAAACCGGTCCGAAGCCGCCATTTCCGGTCGTTTCCAGGTTTACCCATCGATTCATCGCCCCCTTTTCCGAAATTCACGTAAAGGCCACCCAAGGGTGGCAAGGATACCCGGCTCCCTGGCAGCGGCGCCCTTTGCCGCCTTGGGGGCGGCAGAGGGCTCCGGCAGTCTTTGCCCAGACTAGAAGTTATACCGGATGCCAGCCCGGTAGACACGCCCGATCGTGTCGTAGAGAGCCGGGTTGATGTCGAGCCCGGTGTTGGTCTGCGGTGAAGGGACCGGGTCGCGGTCGAACACGTTGTCGACCTTGACAAAGGCCGACAGCTTGTCCGTGAAGGAGTAGCGACCGCCCAGGTCTATGTAGAATGCGCCCGCCATGTGGTTGTAGTTGATCGAGGGATAGTTGTTCGCGGCGGCACTGTTGGGTGTGTAGATCGGGCAGTTGGTCTGGCAGACGACGTACTGGTGGCCGAACACTCCGGCGCTGACCCAACGCTCGGTCACATCGACGCCGACGTTGTGGAAGTCCCAGCTCTGGATGCCGAATACCTTCCAATACGGGGTGTTTCCGGTGTTCACGCCCGCCATCTGCGTGGGGGGCGTACCGGCGATGCCCGGATCCTGCAGGTAATTGATGACATGCGTTGCCAACGCACGGACAGTCAGCGAGCCGGGCAAGTGAATGCTGTCCAGACCTGCCTGATAGCTCGCCTCGAGATCGAAGCCCCTGGTGTGGATCGAGGCCAGGTTGAACGACTGGACGTTCACGAAAGGCGTGCCGGTGGCCGGGGCCAGGTTGAAGGTGTTGCAGTATTGCTGCAGGCCGGAGAAGCAGAAATTGACTTGCTGCTGGGCCGTGAGGCTCGAGATGACGTCCGTGATCTCGATCTTGT
>CAZBTV010000227.1:0-8502 GCA_964494895.1 uncultured Steroidobacteraceae bacterium
AATCACCTCGGCGATGTC
This sequence comes from uncultured Steroidobacteraceae bacterium, assembly GCA_964494895.1. Lineage (GTDB taxonomy): Bacteria > Pseudomonadota > Gammaproteobacteria > Steroidobacterales > Steroidobacteraceae > 13-2-20CM-66-19. Next base: position 19 of record CAZBTV010000227.1, read on the forward strand.
CTTGGCGGAGACACCCGCGTCCTTCAGAGCCGTGCGGCACGGGGCCACGGTCTTCTGCACCAAGTCATCCACCAGCGACTCGAGCTTCGCCCGGGTCAGCTTGATGTTGAGATGCTTCGGTCCGGAGGCATCCGCCGTGATATACGGCAGGTTGATATCGGTCTGCTGAGTCGAAGACAACTCGATCTTCGCCTTTTCCGCCGCCTCTTTGAGGCGCTGCATGGCGAGCGGATCCTTGCGAACGTCGACGCCCGATTCCTTCAGGAACTCCTCGGCCAGGAAGTTGATGATGCGGAGATCGAAGTCCTCGCCCCCGAGGAACGTGTCGCCGTTCGTCGAGAGCACCTCGAACTGGCGCTCGCCATCGACCTCGGCGATCTCGATGATCGAGATGTCGAAAGTACCACCGCCCAGGTCATACACCGCGATCTTGCGATCGCCACCCTGCTTGTCCTCGCCATAGGCGAGAGCCGCCGCGGTGGGCTCGTTGATGATCCGCTTGACGTCTAGGCCGGCGATACGACCGGCATCCTTGGTTGCCTGGCGCTGCGAGTCGTTGAAATAAGCAGGAACGGTAATGACCGCCTCGGTGACGGTCTCACCCAGATAGTCCTCGGCGGTCTTCTTCATTTTCATGAGAACACGCGCGGAGATCTCGGGCGGAGCCATCTTCTTGCCCTGTGCCTCGACCCAGGCATCGCCGTTGTCGGCTTTGACGATCTTGTACGGGACCATTTTCACGTCCCGCTGCACCACATCGTCCGCGAACTTGCGGCCGATCAGACGCTTGACGGCGAACAGTGTGTTTTGCGGATTGGTCACCGCCTGTCGCTTCGCCGGCTGACCAACGAGTACCTCGTTGTCCTTGGTGAAAGCGACAATCGAAGGGGTGGTCCGATCGCCCTCGCTGTTCTCGATCACACGGGGCTTGCCGCCCTCCATGATGGCCACGCACGAATTGGTCGTGCCGAGGTCGATGCCGATTACCTTTGCCATGGGTGTTACTCCGCCAACAAGCTCTTTGATTCAGTCTATGACTAAGTGGGTACGCTCTGGCTGCTCTTCTTGGGGGGCATGCCGAGCGGATTCAAGGCCATTTTGTTGCACAGCCACCATCATCAGGTTGTCTGTTCTAAGGAGCCTTTGCCACGATCACCCGCGCCGGACGCAGCAAACGCCCGTTGAGCTCGTAGCCAGGCTGCACCACCTGTAGTACGGAATTCGGCTCGGCGACCGACGACGGCTGGGCCAGCATGGCCTCGTGCCGTGCCGGGTCGAAAGGCTCGCCGACAGGATTGATAGTTACGACGCCGAGCTTTTCCAGCGCCTTCACCAGCAGTTGGAGGGTAGCCTCCTGACCCTGCTTCAGGCTGCGGGTATCGGTCGCCTTCTCAGCGTTTTGCACCGCCAGCTCCAGGCTGTCGCGCACCGGCAGCAGCTCGGCGGCGAACTTTTCCAGGCCGTAACGGTTCGCCGCCTCGATATCCCTCTGTGCCCGCTTACGGACGTTGTCTAGCTCCGCGACCGCGCGCAGGTACTGCTCCCAATGGCTTTTGGCCCGCTCCTCAGCTTCCGCCAGGGCTTGCTGCAGCCGCTCGAGCTCCACCAGCTGGGATGCCGTCTCGGGCAGGACAGCGGTCTGCTCACCGCCGGATTGCCGGTCGCCTCCGGCCTCGTCCGTAGTCATTCAAAACCTCCGATTGAGTTCAGCGGGTGACGTCTGGGGCAGGCATTCGCCTGCTCGAGTCCTCAGGTCGGCCTTCGCAAGGCAACCGTGCGGCCATGCTCCCAGCCGTCCCCATTACATGGCCCCAAGGGAGCTTGCGCGCCCTGTCTCAGACAGGTGACGGCTCCTCGTTAGACTGGGTCGCTCGGTGGGGTTTAGCGGCGCGAATTCAAGGCGGCGCCGAGAAGTTTTGCAGTCATGTCGACAATGGGGATGACGCGCTCGTAAGCCATGCGGGTAGGTCCGATCACTCCCAGCACCCCCACTACGGAGTCCCCGTCCCCGTAGGGAGCGGTGACGACACTGCAATCGTCGAGGATTTGATACCCGGACTCATGCCCGATGAAGATCTGCACGCCTTCGGCTCTGAGACTCTGGTCGAGCAGATGGAGGAAGTCGCGCTTCTCGTTGAAGGCCTCGAACAAGCGGCGCAGCTTCTCCACGTTCGTGAGCTCGGCCATCCCCATCAGATTGGTCTCGCCCTTGATCACGTACTGCAGGCGATTCTCGTCCTCACCCGCCTCGAACACGTGTTGCGCCATCGCGATGGCATCCAGCATCACCTTATTCAGGTGCGCCTGCGTTTCGGAGAGCTGCCGCAAGATTTCCTGGCGCGCCTGCGCCAGGCCTCGGCCGCGGAACTGCTCGTTGAGGTAGTTCGAGGCGCGCTTCAGCTCGTCCGGCGAGTAATAGCGCTCGAGCTGGATGATCCGGTTCTGGACTTCCCGATCGTTGAAGACGAGAACCACCAGCACACGGTTTTCGGCCAGCCCGACGAATTCGATCTGGGTGATCGAGGCCTGTTGGGTACGCGGCAAGGTGACGACGCCGGCCAGTCGGGTCACGCTCGACAGGTACTGCGAGGCGGTTGCGATGAGATCCTTCGAGCTCTCGCGGTTGGAGTCGAACTGACGGCGCATCTCGGCAGTCGCCGCCTCGTCGAGCGGCTGCACCTGCAGCAGGGTATCGACGAAGAAACGATAGCCCTTGTCGGTCGGAACCCGGCCGGCGGAGGTATGCGGCGAGGAGACGAAGCCCAGCTCCTCGAGGTCGGCCATCACGTTGCGGATGGTGGCCGAGCTGAGCTGCAGGCCAGACTCGCGCGACAGCGCGCGGGAACCGACCGGCTGGCCGTCCCGGATATAGCTTTCGATCAGAATTCGCAGGAGGTGTTGAGCCCGCTCGCTCAACATCTCTTCTCGGCCTTCGTGCGCCATAGGCACCATTAGTACTGCCCTGCTTACACAATGCACATAGCTGGGCAAAAAAGCCAGTAGCAGACGGCGGACCGGGATTCCAATGGCCCGCGGCCTTGCCGGAGCGGGGGTCACTCTAGCATAGGGGGGCCCTCGCCCTACGATGGCCGTTGGCGCGGACGGCATGTTACAAGGAGGCCGCCTCGCACTGGGGGTTCTAACGAGATTGCCGATGCCTTTTCCCGTCCGCGCCTGTGCCCTGGTCGGCAGATTCGTGGATCCGCGCGTGGCGGAATCCGTAAATGCGCTTCTCCTGCACCTTCAAGAGCGCAAAATTCAAGTACTGGTGAGCGAAGACGCCGTTTTTTCCGGGGAGATTCGCGGTGCGTTACGCGTACCTGAGCGCGAAATTGCTAGACGCATCGACCTCATCATCGCTATCGGTGGAGATGGCACGCTGCTTTACGCAGCAGGACTCGTCGCTCGAGACGGAGTCCCCCTGCTCGGAATCAACCGTGGGCGCCTCGGGTTTCTGACCGACGTGCTACCGCAGGACATGATTACCTCCGTCAATGATGCAATCGAGGGGCGCCTGGAGCCCGACAAGCGGCCGCTGCTGTCGGCTTGCCTTTACAAAAGCGACGGCACCCTCGTCGAGGGCCTGGCACTGAACGATGTCGTGCTGCAGAAGCTCACCACCGGCCGCATGCTGGATTTCGAGACCCGGGTCAACGGACGATATGTCAACACGCACGCCGGTGACGGTATCATTGTCTCCACCGCGACCGGGTCGACCGCCTACACACTGTCCTGTGGTGGACCGATCGTCGAGCCGCAGCTCGATGTCATGATCATGGCACCGATCTGTCCGCACACCCTGTCCGATCGCCCCATCGTGATCTCGGGACGCTCGGTCGTGGAGGTGGAGTTGCTCGAGTATCCGGAGACACGGGCCGAGTTGACCTGTGACGGGCGGGTTCTGGGGTGCATCGAAGCCGGTGAGCGATTGCAGGTCAAGGCGGCGGCCGAGACCATCACCCTGTTGCACCCACCCGGCCACGACTATTACAAGCTGTTGCGCTCGAAACTGCATTGGGGACGAGGCAGCGTAGAACGATAATAGGAAAGAGCTGCCTGGCTCATGGTCCCTGACTTGCCGAAAGCAGGTCCCGGGCGTCTCGTTTCAGACTGTCATCGCGCGAGCGTTGAAGGAAGCCCATGCTCACTCATCTGCAGATTCGCGACTTCGCCATCATCGACGCCATCGAGCTCGAATTGCGGCCCGGGCTGACCGTGCTGACCGGCGAGACAGGCGCGGGTAAATCGATTCTCGTCGATGCCTTGCAACTGTTGGCCGGCGGGCGGGCGGGCGCAGAAGTGGTTCGACACGGATCGGAGCGCGCCGAGATCTCAGGAACTTTCGATCTCGCTCAAACACCGCGTGAGCTCAAGCAATGGCTCGAAGAGCAGTCCATAAGCGGTGGCGAGGATCTCATCATCCGCCGCGTCGTGACAGCGGACGGCCGCTCCCGCGCGTATCTGAACGGGCAGTCCGTCCCGCTGCAGCTGCTGCGTGAGGCAGGCAACATTCTCATCGATATCCACGGACAACACGAATTTCAATCCCTGGTGCGCGGCGCGGCCCAGCGCGAGCTGCTCGATGGTTATGGCAAGCACGAGAGCCTTGTTGGTCAGGTAGGTATTGCCTACCGTGTGTGGCTCGAGACTCTCAACAAAACTCTGGAGCTCGAAACCAAGGCGCGCGATCGCGATGCCAGATTGGAGCTGCTGCGGTATCAAGTCAGCGAGTTGAACGCCCTGCAGCTGAAGCCAGGTGAAGTTGAAAGTCTGAGTGAAGAACATGCGCGCCTGTCGAATCGAGGCCGTCTTGCCGAGGGAGTCGAGACAGCTCTCCAGCAGCTGTTTGAAAGCGACGAAGGCAGCGCTCACGCGGACGTAAGCCGGGCGTTGCAGACCCTGCGAGCCCTCTCGGCTGTGGATCCGAAGCTCGCAGCCGTGGTACCGATCCTCGAAGAGGCATCGATCCAGATCACTGAGGCGACGCGCGAGCTGAAACACTACCGCGAGACCCTCGACATCGATAGCGCGCGGCAAGATGAGGTCGAGAAGCGAATTTCCGCAATAGAAGAGCTTGCGCGCAAGAATCGCGTAAGTCCGGAAGAGCTCGTGGAGCGAGCGGGACAGCTCGCGACGGAGCTCGAAGAGTTGGAACGTGCGGAGCTCGACCTGGCCGTTCTCCGGAAGGACCTGACAAATGCTCTCGAAAGCTATCGGGCACAGGCACAGCAACTCTCCGCCTGCCGAATCACGGCTGGCCGCGCGCTCGCGAAGGACATTACGACCCGGATGCAGACGCTGGGAATGGCCGGAGGGCGCTTTCAAGTGGAGGTAACGCAGGACGGAAACGCCGACCCGGCGCAGCACGGGATCGATCAAATCGAGTTCAGGGTAACCGCCAACCCGGGGCAACCGCCCCGTGCTCTTGCGAAAGTGGCTTCCGGCGGCGAGCTTTCGCGCTTGTCGCTTGCTGTACAGGTATCGTGCGCGGCGCGTGAGACCCGTTGCATGGTGTTCGACGAAGTTGATTCCGGCATTGGCGGCGCGATCGCCGAGATCGTCGGCCGCGAGTTGCGCTCGCTCGGCTCACGTGGACAAGCGTTGTGCGTGACCCACCTGCCGCAGGTCGCTTCGCAGGGACACCACCATCTCAGAGTCACGAAGCTGACGGATGGCCGCACGACTCGCACGGCTCTGAGCGAGCTTTCCGAGCCGGAGCGCGTTGAGGAGCTCGCCCGTATGCTCGGTGGCATCGAGGTCACTGCCAAAGCCCGGGAGCATGCGAAGGAAATGCTCAAAGTCGCCGCGGAGGGCGCGGTTGGGGATCGCCAGAAGCAGCCGCGACCTGCTACATCAAAGCGCCGATAGGGAGGTTTGGAGCCTGGCTGCAAAGATCGCTGCCCAGGGCGACCTGGCGCCCGGATAGGAGCCTGTCCGCGTAATGATCGCCTACTGCGGCCCCTGGCAGCATCTCCTAACTATTACGCTTGTTGCCCCGGAACGGGCACTCCGTACGCCGGCAGTGGCCATACATGATGAGAGAATGGTCGCGAATTGCGAACCCGAGACGTTGGGCTACGGCGTTCTGCCGCTCCTCGATACCCGAATCGACGAACTCTTCGACCCGGCCGCAGTCCAGACACACGATGTGGTCGTGGTGGGTTCCCTGGTTGAGCTCGAAGACCGCCATGCCATCTTCGAAGTGATGACGCGTGACGAGCCCGGCGGCTTCGAACTGTGTGAGGACGCGGTAGACAGTTGCGAGCCCGATATCCTCGTTGGAATCCAGGAGAGTGCGGTAGATGTCTTCGGCCGAAAGGTGGCGTGCCGTGGCGCTACTCTCGAGGATCTCGAGAATCTTCAGCCGCGGCAGCGTTACCTTCAGACCAGCCTTTCGAAGGTCTTTGCCTTCCACGGGTGCCTCCAACGACCGCGACGCTTTGCAACGCGAGGCGGCGACAAGGGATCAGGTAGTATGCGTCTACTCGAAATAATAGATAGTATGTCGTTTCGGGCCGTTATGCGACCGGCGAGGCAGGTGCAGTGAATCGTTCGATCTTCCGTGGTTTGAGCCTGGGCTTCGTGGCGCTCGCCACTCTGCTGTGCGGATGCGTCTATCGCATGAACATCCAGCAGGGTAACTATCTCGAGGGACGAACGGTCGACCAGCTCCAGGTCGGCATGACCCGCAGTCAGGTGCGCTATCTCCTCGGTACACCGATGATTCCGGACGCCTTCGACAAGGAGCGCTGGGATTACCTCTACTACTTCAAAAGAGGTCGCGTGCACCGGCCCGAAGAGCGTCATCTCATCGTCTGGTTCAAGGACGATAAAGTGGCTCGATTTGAGCGCAACAACGTCCCGGCCACGCCCCCCATGGCCCCGGATGAAGGCGCACCGATCGCTAAATTCCCGAAGATTTGAGGAGCCGCAACTCCGGTCAGCCTGGCGTCCCGTGCCGATCTAGGGAGTCTGCTTGGCACGCTCCTGACGGACGCGTGCGCGCCGACGCTCGCGAGGATCGCTGCGAAGCGGCCGGTAGATTTCGATCCGGTCGCCGTCTTCGGGAATAGCCTCGCGGTTACACACCAGGCCAAAAATACCGACCGGGGCAGTATCCCAGGGAATGTCATCGAGCTCCTGGCGGGTGCCACGAGTGGTGCGCGTCTCGGCTACGAGGCCGCGCGCGGCTCTAAGTGCGTCGGCAACGGTGGCCTGCTCAGGAAGATCGACCGTCCACAGGTACTGGTGTTCCGGCGTTGCGTAGGCCACTACACATCGCTTCGTACCCGCGCCACGCACCGGGCTACCTTCTATGGTTGCGAGCGTGCGCGGGCGACGAAGGCATCCACCAGCGAGGCCGCAGTTTCCGCGAATTTCTGCTCAAAAAGAAGCGCTGATAGCGAGCTCTTGAACGCGAACTTCATGTTCAGCTCCGCGCGACAGCCCTCGTCGGCTATTGGCGTCAGCAACCACTCTCCCTCAAGCATACGGAAAGGACCAGTTATGAGGTGCATCAAGATGCGGCGATCGGGCTCGAGTTCGTTTCGCGTGGTGAACTCACCCTGCAGTGGGCCACGTTTGACCCCGACGGTCGCAACGATCTCCCGTTCCGAACGCGACTGCACGCGCGCGTGCGTACACCACGGCAGGAACTGCGGATAACTTTCGATGTCGTTGATGAGTGCGAACAGCACAGCGGGTGGCTTGTTCACGAGCGCTGAGCGCTTGACCTCTCGCATCGCGCGATTGTACCCCATCGGCCAGGCAGACTGTCCGGCGGCGGCCCTCAACCATTTCACACGCTACAATCCAGCACCAAAATCGCACACCACTGTAGGCGGCCGAACCGCGCTGCCGTCCGGATGTCCATGGCAAAACCTGCTACCGCCGAAACTCCCCGCCTCATTGCCGAGAACCGCAAGGCGCGCTTCGACTATTTCATCGAAGAGCGTTATGAGGCCGGCCTCGTCCTCCAAGGCTGGGAGGTCAAGGCGATGCGTGCCGGGCGCGCGCAGCTGAAAGAATCTTACGTATATGTCAAGGGCGGTGAGGCATTCCTGTTCGGAGCGCACATCTCGCCGCTCAACTCAGCCTCTTCTCACGTCATCGCCGATCCCACCCGCACGCGCAAGCTGCTGCTCAATGCCAAGGAGCTGAGCGAGCTTGCGTCTTCGGTTGAACGCGAGGGTTACACCCTCGTCCCGCTCGAGCTTTACTGGAAGAACGGCCGCGCCAAGCTGCAGATCGGGATTGCCAAAGGCAAGAAGCAGTACGACAAGCGCGCGGTGGAAAAAGAACGCGACTGGCAGCGCGACAAGCAGCGCCTGGCGAGGATGCGACGGTAATAGTGCCCTCTTGCTCTTGAGAGACAGCGGGCGTGCTATCATATAGGTGAAACCATTGGGGGCGACCGGCTTCGACGTGGGTTGCGAACCTTCAAGGGCGTACCGAGGTGCAGTGCCCTCGTTAATCACATTGCAA
>CAZBTV010000228.1:0-8499 GCA_964494895.1 uncultured Steroidobacteraceae bacterium
TGTACGGCAACACCATGCACTCGGAGCGGCCCCAACATCGCATGTATGAGCAATGGCACCCGCTGGGAGTCGTGGGAATCATCTCCGCATTCAACTTTCCAGTCGCCGTCTGGTCCTGGAATGCCTGCCTCGCCGCGATCTGCGGAAACGCGTCGGTCTGGAAGCCCTCTCCCAAGACGCCGCTGACCGCGCTCGCAGTCCAACACCTGTGCAATCGGGTGATGCAAGCCGCCGGACTGCCCGCGATCTTTCAGCTGTTCATCGATCCCGGCACCGAGCTCGCGACGCGCTTCGTGGACGACCCCCGCGTCGCACTGGTCTCTTTCACTGGCTCGACCGCGGTGGGGCGCAAGGTCGCAGAGCGCGTCGCAGCTCGCCTGGGCAAGAGCCTCCTCGAGCTCGGGGGCAACAACGCCATCATCGTGGATGAGACGGCCAACCTCGACCTGGCGGTGCCCTCTATTGTCTTCGGCGCCGTTGGCACTGCGGGCCAACGTTGTACGACCACCCGGCGAGTGTTCGTTCACACCTCGCGCGCCGCGGAGTTGGAAGAAAGGCTCAGGCACGCCTACGCGCAGGTGAAGATTGGCGACCCGCTGGAAGCCGGTACGTTGATGGGGCCTCTGATCGACATACGAGCGGTCGAGAGCTACAAGGCGGCGATTGCCGCCGCGCAGGCTGCCGGCGGCGAGCTCCTTTACGGTGGGAAAGTGCTCTCCCGGCCCGGGCACTTCGTGGAACCGGCCATCATCCGCGCGCGCAACGACTGGCCGATCGTGCAAACAGAGACATTCGGGCCGATTCTGTACGTCATCCACGTCGGCTCGCTTCCTGAGGCCCTCGCTCAGCAGAACGCCTCCGCGCACGGCCTGTCCTCGGCGCTATTTACCGACCGATTGCAGAATGCCGAGCTGTTTCTGTCGGCGGCCGGCAGCGACTGCGGGATTGCCAACATCAACATCGGCACTTCCGGTGCCGAGATCGGCGGTGCCTTCGGAGGCGAAAAGGACACCGGCGGCGGCCGGGAATCGGGCTCCGACTCCTGGAAAGCCTACATGCGCCGCCAGACCAACACCATCAACTGGGGCCAACAGCTGCCGCTCGCTCAAGGAATCGAGTTCAAGGTCGCGCCGTAGCTCATCCGACGCACGGCGCCGGACCCTGCGGCGGCGGCAGATCCTCTGCCTGGACGCTCGCTCATATGCGACGCCCTACCGTCCGGGCAACCGCAATGTAAATCTGGCTCCCCCCAGAGGGGAGGTGTCGATGCTCAACGAACCGCCGTACATATCGACAGTATCGTGCACCATCGCCAGTCCCAGCCCGTGCCCTGGGACACTTTCATCCGTGCGCACGCCACGCTGAAGGACGCGTGCGCGATCCTCCTCCGAGATACCAGGACCGTCGTCGTCCACGATGAGAAGCAGCCGCTGGCGTGTGCTCGCACGCTCGTCGGTTGTGACGCTGACACGCACATGGCTGCGACACCACTTGCAGGCGTTATCGACAAGGTTGCCGAGCAACTCGGTGAAGTCCCCGCGATCGCCCACGAATTGCGCTTCAGGCTTGATCGCGAGCTCGATGGAAAGATCCTTGCCGGCGTATACCTTCAGCAACGTCGCGCGCAGGTCAACAGCCAGCTGCTCGACATCGACCGGTGCCTGTCCTAACAGTGCACCACCGGAAGCCGCGGCACGTTTGAGCTGGTGCGCGATGATGTCCTTCATGCGATCGATCTCGGCCCCGAACGTGCTTGCCGACGCCGTCGATTCTTTTGACAACGCCGACTGCATGACCGCGAGCGGCGTCTTCAGGCTATGCGCCAGGTTTCCCAGCGTATCGCGATAACGAGCGACCCGCTTTCGCTCGCCGACGAGCAAGGCATTCAGATTCGTCGCCACACCGCTCAACTCGCGCGGATACCCATCGCCGAGCACCTCGCTGCGCCCCTCCTCCACCTCGTGAATCTCCCGCTCGAGCCGGCGCACCGGCGCCAGAACCCAACGCAACAGCGCGGCCAACGTCAACAACAGCAGCAACATCAAGCCACTGAACGACCCGAGCATCTGGCGGCGGAATCGCCAAAGCTGCTCCTCGTAGGGAGTCAGGCTGACAGCCACGCTGAACGTGATGGCGCGTGCACTGTTGGGATCGTCTTCGAACTGCAGACCGCGGCTCTCGACGGCCACCCGCTCGTGGCCGAACTCGGCGTACGTGAAGCTTCTTTCCCCCTGCGCCAGCAGAGGTCCGAAATCGATTGAGCTTCCAGCCGTGGAGGGAGAGCGCCACTGGTGCTTGATCGACCGAATCTGCGCGAAGAGGCCCGAGCGCGGCCGGGCAAGGCGAGGGTCGATGTCATGCAGCGGCGGCGCGTAGCCGCCATTGGGCTGCGGCTCCGCAGCCGCGACGAGCGCGACCAGTTGGGTGTCGAGCAGCTGCTGCAACGTCTTGTCGGACAGCGCACGAAAGCCCGTGTCCAGCACGAACATCATCACGCCGAAAAACAACGCGAGCGGCACGGAGACCGACATCAAAAGTCGCCGGCTAAGGGAATGCACGAGTGCCTAACCGCGGGTATGCACGAAAACGCAAGTAGGTGCGCTAACCCTGATCCCGCGCCAACGCAAATCGATAGCCCCGCCCCCGCAGCGTCTCGATCGGCTTCAAGGCATCTTCGGGATCGAGCTTACGGCGCAACCGACCCACCAGCACCTCGATCACGTTGCTGTCGCGCTCGAAATCCTGGTCGTATAGTCGCTCGGTCAACTCCGTTTTCGAGATCACTTCTCCGGCACGCAGCATCAGATGCTCGAGAATCCGGTATTCGAAGGTCGTCAGATCGATCGGATTGCCGCTTACCTTCACGGTCTGGGCACGCGTATCCAATAGGATGGGACCACATTTAAGCTCCGGGCTCGCCCATCCGCCCGCGCGTCGCAAAAGCGCCTGCAATCGTGCCAGCACTTCCTCGAAATGAAAGGGCTTGGCCACGTAGTCGTCAGCGCCTGCCTGCAGGCCCTCGACCTTGTCCTGCCAGTTGTCGCGCGCCGTCAAAATGAGAATCGGATAGGTCTTGCGCGCCGCCCGAACCCGACGGATCACCTCGAGGCCGGGCAGCTTCGGCAGTCCGAGATCAATGATGGCGACGTCCAGAGGATACTCGAGGGCGGCGAACAACCCTTCCTCGCCATCCTGCGCCACATCAACGGTGAATCCGGCATCCAGCAACCGCGCCTTTAGCGTATCGCGCAGCGAAATCTCATCTTCTACAACCAATACCCGCATGCCAACCCCTCCAGGGATGGCGCCAGGAAAGCCAGAAGGGCTCGGCACGCCATCACCCGCCAGTCCCTACTGGATAGTGCCATTCGTGGCATCAACGCGCACGGTCCATACGCGTCCGGCTTCGTCAAGCAGCTTGAGGATATAGATCGTCCGAATACCTTCGTGTTGCGTGTCGGCCCGGACAACCCGTGCCTTGAACCGCTGTTCGGCCATCTTTACTGCCTGCTCCATGGACACTCCCGAGCTGGCTACGGCCACTCTGCCTGGGGATTCAGCATCCGCAGGCGCACGCGCGTCGAGCGACGCGCCCGCCACCGCGGCGAGAATGAGAAGAAGAGCAACATAGACCCTCAAATTACCCATCTCAGCACGATAGGCATGAGGCGATGAATGCCGCCTGAATGGGTGCGGCGGCGCGCACCCCGCGCTGGCGGCGGCCACCGGTCCTCAGAGGTCAGACACGCTCTTCGCTGGCAGTTCCTGCTTCTTCGCCTCATCCCAGAGCCCTTCCCACTGCGCAGGCGTCAGATCGCTCAGTTGCGCTCCCCGCCCGCGCGCAAGGGCTTCCATCGCGCGAAACCGCCGCTCAAATTTCGAGTTCGCCGCCCGCAGCGCTTCCTCGGCATCGATCCGCAGATGGCGGCTCCAGTTCGCAATCGCGAACAGCAAATCGCCCATTTCCTCCACGACCTCCCGGTCGTTGCTCTCGGCCGCGGTACCCAGCGCCGCATCCACCTCGCGCAACTCTTCCAACACCTTGTCGCGCACACCCGGCGCATCCTGCCAGTCGAACCCAACACGCCGCGCGCGCCGGCCGAGTTTGGCGGCGCGTACCAGTGCCGGCAGGCTCCGGGGGATATCGGCTAATGCGCTGACCGGCTCGAGCCCTCCCGCCGAAGCACGCTCGCGCGCCTTCTGTTCCTCCCAATTGCGTGACAGCTCCGCCTCGCTGCTGACAGTGGCACCCCCGAACACATGCGGATGTCGACGGACGAGCTTGTCGTGAATAGCGTGCGCGACCTGTCCGAAGTCGAACCAGCCCTGCTCCCGCGCCATCTGCGCGTGGAACACAACCTGAAAAAGCAAGTCCCCAAGCTCATCGCGCAGCTGTTCGGGATTACCGCGCTCGATCGCATCGGCGACCTCGTAAGCCTCCTCGATCGTGTAAGGCGCAATCGTGGCAAACGTCTGCTTTTGATCCCAAGGGCATCCGTGCTGCGGATCTCGCAGCCGGGCCATGAGCTCAAGCAGAGCCTTGACGGCGCTATCGGCTTCACTCATCCGTTAAGGCTCCTGGAGCTGGACTATGTTGTAAAGGCAAATCAACATCCCGGCGGTGGCTCCCCAGATGTTGCGATCACCGTAAGGAATGTCGCAGAGCTCGATCTCCGCCTCCCCGGCGCCGAAACGGCGTCGGCGGGAGCGATGGTTCGCGGGGTCAAAGATGAAGCTCAACGGGACCTCGAACGTATCGGCCACCTCGGTCGCGTCGAGCAGCAGCTCGAATCCCAACCGCACGAAGCTCACCACCGGCGTCACCCGGAAACCGCTGAGAAGGATGTGATCCGGCAGATAGCCGACGACAGACACGAACCGCGCATCGAGCCCGATCTCCTCATGAGCTTCGCGCAAGGCGGCCGCCTTTTCATCGGCATCCTCGGGCTCGATACGTCCGCCCGGAAAGCTGATCTGTCCCGCGTGATTGCGCAGTTGTGTCGCCCGTTGCGTCAGGAGCACGGTCAGTCCACCAGGCCGCTCCACGAGCGGAACGAGGACGGCCGCTGGAATAGGCGCAGCAGGAAACAACGACCGGTATTTGCTGCTGCCTTCCGCCGACAGCCCGGGAAGCACCCACTCATGGATCAGGTGACGCGGCTGCGTGTAAGACAACCTCGCCACGATGCGCTCACGCCAATTCACCGAGCCGGAGCCTTGGGTATCGCGGTCAGCCTCCCCCATCGACTTCGATACCTCAGCCACCGCTGCCCGTGGTGCCTTTGATCCCACCACGCGTGAGCTCCGCAGGATCGAGCAACCGGTCCAGCTCCTGCGCGGGCAGATCCGTCATTTCCGCCGCCACTTCGCGGACCGGGCGCCGCTCCGCATACGCTTTCTTCGCGATGGCGGCGCCTCTTTCGTAACCAATCACGGGATTGAGCGCGGTGACCAGGATCGGATTGCGATCGAGCACCTCGGCGAGCCGGGTCTCGTTTACCTTGAAGCCCGCGATGGCGTTATCGGCGAGGGCGCGCGACACATTCGCAAGCAGCCGGATGCTCTCCAACAGGTTGTAGGCGATCAGGGGCAGCATGACATTCAACTGGAAATTCCCGGATTGTCCGGCGACGGTGATGGTGGTGTCGTGACCGATGACCTGCGCCGCGACCATGGCGGTAGCCTCGGGGATCACGGGATTGACTTTCCCTGGCATGATACTGCTGCCTGGCTGCAGAGCCGGCAAGGAGATCTCCCCCAAACCAGCGAGAGGCCCACTGTTCATCCAGCGCAGATCGTTGGCGATCTTCATCAGGCTCACCGCAATCACCTTCAGCTGTCCCGACAGCTCGACAGCCGTATCCTGCGAGGACAGTGCCTCGAAATAGTTGCGCGCCGGTGCGAATGCCAGGCCCGTAAGGCTTGCCAGCTCTTCGCAAAAGGACACGCCAAATTGCGGATGGGCGTTGATCCCGGTCCCCACCGCCGTGCCACCTTGCGCCAAGGCCAACAGCCGCGGCTCAACGGACGCCAGCCGCTGCAACCCGCTCTCGATCTGCGCTCGCCAGCCTGACAGCTCCTGCCCGAATGTCACAGGCATAGCGTCCATCAGATGAGTCCGCCCGGTCTTGACGACAGAGCCGACCTCACGCTCCTTCACGCGCAGCACGTCGCACAAATGGCCCAGCGCCGGGACGAGATCACGGCGCATGCTCAATGCCGCGCTTACATGGACGGAAGTTGGAATCACGTCATTGCTGCTCTGGCCCATATTGACATGATCGTTCGGATGCACAGCGCGTCCGAGTCGCCTGGACGCAATCGAAGCGATCACCTCGTTGGCATTCATGTTGGTGCTCGTGCCCGAGCCCGTCTGGAATACGTCGATCGGAAACTGCGTGTCGTAACACCCCTTCGCCACTTCGGAGGCGGCGGCATCGATCGCGTGGCCGATCTCAGCATCCAGAAGCGCGAGCCGGATGTTGGCGCGCGCCGCAGCCTGCTTCACGAGCCCCAGCGCAGCGATGAAGGCGCGCGGCAAGGTCAGTCCGCTGATCGGAAAATTCTGTATGGCACGTTGCGTCTGCGCGCCCCACAGCGCATCCGCAGGCACCTGCAGCTCACCCATGCTGTCGCGCTCGATTCTCATACCCACACCTCCTCGTCGCACCTTCCGTGAAGCCCGCGCCCCTCACCTCGGCGCTTACAATCCCACATAGCTCCATCGCGGGGCCGCCGCCGTCCGCTTCGATTCACGCGAGTATCCATCCTTTGCGCTCGGCGCGGGACGGCGCCCCTCGCCCACCGCCAAGCCATCATCGCCTGGCGCAAGTCGCTTCGCGAATCGCCTATATGCGTTATCATTCAAATCGTAGCACTTCGAGGCAATCCGCAACGCATGTCAGAGAGCAGCCGCGACGCTTTATCAGCACTCGACGCACTTTCTCCCGTGGATGGCCGCTATCGCGCGGCCACCGAGCCGCTGCGTGCGTTGCTGTCCGAGGCGGGGCTCATCCGGGAGCGGATCCGGGTCGAGGCGCAGTGGGTCGTGCACCTGTCCGCGGCGGTACCACAGCTCGCCGGCGCCTCGCTGAGCCCCGAAGTCGTCACTCGTGCGCGACAGCTCGCACATGAGCCAGATGCACAAGCGGCCGCGGCGGTAAAGGCAATCGAGGCCCGAACCAACCACGACGTCAAGGCTGTTGAATACTACGTCCGTGAGCAACTATCGGCTGCCGGGGCAACGGAGGCGGCGCTCGAGCTCGTGCACTTCGGCTGCACTTCCGAGGACATCAACAATCTCAGCTATGCGCTCATTTTACGCGCCGCCCGCGCCAAGCTACTCGAAACCCTCGAAGCGCGCACCAACGATCTCGCCGCCTTTGCGCGCAGTTATGCCGAAACGGCGATGCTCGCGCGCACCCATGGACAGCCCGCGAGCCCAACGACTCTAGGCAAGGAGTTCGCAAACTTCGCTGCACGCTTGCGGCGCGCGCAACGACGCTGGCAGACCGTCGCGATCCTCGGGAAATGGAACGGCGCGGTGGGTAACTTCAATGCCCATGTCGCGGCGGTGCCGGCGGCAGACTGGCCAACTCTCAGTCGCGCATTCATCGCGTCGCTCGGTCTCGAATTCAACCCCTACACGACACAGATCGAGCCGCACGACTGGATTGCCGAGTACTGCGACGCTCTGGCGGCGATCAATGTGATTCTCATCGACCTGTGTCGCGATTGTTGGGGCTATATCTCGCTCGGCTATCTGAGGCAGCGCGCGGTGGCTACCGAGGTGGGCTCCTCCACCATGCCACACAAAGTCAACCCGATCGACTTCGAGAACGCGGAAGGCAACCTCGGCATTGCAAACGCCCTGTTGAGACATTTCGCGGAGAAGCTGCCCGTATCCCGCTGGCAGCGGGACCTCACCGATTCCACGGTGTTGCGCAATCTCGGCGTCTCTCTTGGTCATACACTCATCGCCTGGCGAGCCTTGGGCAGAGGGCTCGCCAAGCTGGCCGCCGATCCGGTGCGCATTGCCAGCGACATCGACGGCGCGTGGGAAGTGCTCGGCGAAGCGGTGCAAACAGTGCTGCGCGCGGCGGGCGTTCCGGAGGGGTATGAAAGACTGAAGGAGTTCACACGCGGTCGAGCTATCGACGCACACGCGCTGGCAACCTTCATCGATTCGTTGCCTTTGGCGGAAAATGAAAAGAACCGTCTGAAAGCACTCACTCCATCAGCGTACACAGGGATTGCCGCACGCCTTGCGCGCGAGATTTGATAATCAGTGCGAATTCGCGAAACGGCGTATCGTCGCCAACTCCCGACACGTGCCGCGAAAAATGCGAACCACGCCGCGTTTTCGGTCTGCGGCCGATACCGCCAGTGATCAAAACGTGACCAATTCGGCAACCGGCGCGGGAGTGCCTCTCTAAGATCGCGCGGCCTGCCGAAAAAGCAGGTGATGACGGCAGGCGCCGCGTGGCTATATCCGGGGAA
>CAZBTV010000229.1:0-8303 GCA_964494895.1 uncultured Steroidobacteraceae bacterium
GGAGCCGGCTATGGGCATCCGGCCTGGCGCGATTCTCGGCCATGAGTTCTCAGGCGAAGTGGTCGAACTGGGCACGGCGGCGCAGGGATTGAAAGTGGGCGATCGGGTCGCCGTGGCACCGCTGCGCGGCTGCGGCGAATGCATGTCGTGCAAAAGCGGCGAGCCGGCGTGGTGTGACTCCATGCTGCTGCAAGGGGGTGGGTATGCGGAGCTTGCAATCGCTGCTGATAGACAATGCCTGAAGTTGCCTCGCGCCGCGTCGATGGAAGATGGGGCGTTGGTCGAGCCGCTAGCGGTCGCGCTCCATGGGGTCGCACTCTCCGGGCTTTCTGCTGGCGCCCGTGTCCTGATACTCGGCGCCGGCCCTATCGGTCTGGCTGTTGCGTTATGGTGCCGCCGTCTGGGCGCGACACGCGTCGGCGTCGTTGACCTCACGGCCTTGCAGGCAGACCTGGCCGGAAAGGTCGGCGCGACGACTTTCTTGCAGACCGGCGAGGACAGCGTGAACCGGGCGCGCGCCGCTCTGGGTGGAATGCCCGATGTCGTGTTCGAATGTGTCGGCAAGCCTGGCATCCTTGCGCAGGCACTCGAACACGTACGACCACGCGGCAGCATCGTCATGCTGGGCCTCTGCACGACTCAGGATGGCTTCGTACCTTTCCGCGCGGTCTCAAAGGAAGTGAAGTTCATTACTTCAGCATTTTTCAACATGCGTGAATACGAAGCCTCACTCGACCTGCTGGACGGCGGCCATCCGGACGCACGCGCCCTGATCACCGCAACCATCCCCTTGTCCCAGCTACCAGGCATGTTCGAATCCCTTCGACAGCGCACTTCCCAATGCAAGGTGATGGTGCGCCCGAGCTGAAAATCCCAGTCTCAGGGCGGCGGGCGATCGATTGGACGAGGTGCGTTGGATACCGGTCTCCGGCGCCGATCCGGGGATGGAAGGTTGCTCACCATGAAGTTCGGGAATTGGCTTTACACCTGTGATCGCGCGGCAACGAGCGCAGCCTATTCGCGGGTGCAAAGCGGCGGGGCTGACAGTTGTGGCTGGGGACTTCCCAGCGGTCGACTTTGGGAGCGGCTTTACGAGCCGGAGCCTGCGTAAGAAGGAATCCAGTGCGTGGCAACGACCAAGAAACGAAAGCTCCTAAGGCCTAGATGCCTTTTGATTGCTGGTCCGAATGGGGCAGGCAAGACGACCTTTGCGAGGGAATATCTGCCGAACGACGCCCGAGTTGTGAACTTTGTGAACGCCGACCTCATTGCCACGGGCCTATCCCCCCTGAAGCCGGAACTCGCGGCAGTGGCCGCGGCAAGACTGATGTTGGAAGAGCTCGACCGCCTCACCAGGGTCCGCGCCGATTTTGCCTGGGAAAGCACCCTAAGCGGGTTGACATACGCAAAGCGCATTCAGGAGTTGAAACAACTCGGCTATCACGTTGAGATCATCTACCTGCAATTGGTGTCACCCCAATTGGCATTGCGACGTATTGCGGGTAGGGTGCGGCAGGGTGGTCACAACGTGAAAAAGGCGGACGTCCTGCGACGCTTCTCGAGGAGCTGGCTGAACTTCCGAACCACATACCGCCCATTAGCGGACGCGTGGACTGTATATGACAATTCGACTCGGCCGCCAACCTTGATAGAATCGGGACCATGAAACGCAAGACCGTCAAGCAAAACTCGAACCGGAACCCAGAGCTTGCCGCCCGTGTCGGACGAGCCCTGGAACGTGCTGCAGAATCGGCGCGACGCACTGCGCGAATGCACGGTACGCCGCTCTACGTCTGGGAAAACGGCAGAGTCGTCGCCAAGCGCCCTTAGATACCCTTCAGAACTTCAGCTCCCGCTCGATGCGCGCAAGGGGGCGAGCCGCGCGAGGTCAATCGAGCAGATGCTCGAGCCGGATCGGCAAGGTGCGAATGCGTTTGCCGGTGGCATGGAAGATGGCATTGGCGACGGCGGCGTTGGTGCCGACATTTCCCAGCTCGCCGAGTCCTTTCACGCCCGCGGGGTTCACCAGGTCATCGACCTCCGGGAGCAGGATGACCTCCACGGATTCAGTGTCCGCGTTCACTGGGACGAGATAATCCTGCAAATCACGGTTCACGGTACGCGCGACGCGTGGGTCGATCTCGGTCGACTCGAGCAGGGCCGAGCTCATTCCCCAGATGAGGCCGCCCAATAACTGGCTGCGAGCCGTGCGGGTGTTCATCAGCCGCCCGGCGGTGAACGCCCCCACCAGACGCGGCACCCGGATTTCGTGGGTGCGTGCATGTATGCGCACTTCCACGAATTCCGCGCCGAAGGCGAACATGACTTGCTTTCGCTTGATACCGCTGACAATGGTGCTTTTGCCATCGTAGAGCTGTTGGATGGCATCCGGCGGGGCGCCCTCCGGAACGAACTCGGCATACTCCTCGATCGCGCCCATTCCGAGTGCCGCATAGAGCTCATGCAGCTTCCGCGAGGCCCCGCCTGGGGCCACTACGAACCCGTCGCGGAGTGTCAGATCCTCAGGGCGCCGGCCGGCAAAAGGGCTGCCCTGTTTTCCAACTATCTCCTCGAACAGCCGGCGGCGGATCTGCTGACATGCTTTCAGCACAGCGGAGCACACGCTGGCCGTGCTATTCGAGCCTCCCGACACCGGGGCCGGAGGCAAGTCGGTATCCCCCATCTCGACCGTCACCGCCGCAAGCTCCACCCCGAGCTCCCCGGCCGCCATCTGAGCGGCAACGGTGCGAATGCCAGTGCCGATCTCATGCGACGCGCTCTGAACGCGCACCCGGCCGTTCGCATCGAGCCGCACCCGAGCCGCTGCTGCCCCGACATTTGTCGGGTAGATCGCGGTTGCACAGCCCATTCCGATCAGCCAATCGCCCTCTCGCATGGAGCGCGGACGCGGATCACGGCCTCGCCATCCGAATACTTCCCCGGCACGATCAAAACATTCCATCAAATGCCGGCTGCTGAATGCCTTGCCTTCGATGGGCTCATGTTGTGTGTCGTTGATCCTGCGTAGCTCCACAGGGTCCATCCGCAGCTTGTATGCAAGCTCGTCGAGTGCGCATTCGAGCGGGAATACATAAGGCAATTCCGGAGGAGAGCGCATGTAAGCCGGGGTCTGCCGATCGGCTTTGACGAGATGAACCTTGCTCGCAACCGCACCGTAGGCATACATTCGTGTGGTGGTCTCCGTACCCGCCACGACATAGTTGTCAACACGCGAAGTCAGTTCCCAGGACTCGTGGCTGAACGCGGTTATCTTGCCTTCGCCACTGGCGGCGAGGCGGATCCGGTGCCGGGTCGGTGCCCGATACGGCTGGGTGGTATAGGCTTGCTCCCGGCTGACCACACAGCGCACCGGCCGGTTGAGCCGCCTCGCCGCCAGCGCCACCAAAGCAGTGCGAGGCGTCATTGGACCTTTGGACCCGAAGCCGCCGCCCACGTACGGGCTGACGACCCGCACGTCGGCAATGTCCATCTTCAGTTGCCGCGCCAGCTCGCCGCGAAAACCATACGCCGACTGTGTTGGCTCGTAGATGGTCAGCCGCCCGTCCGCCCAGACAGCTGTCGTCGAGAACAACTCGATGGGATTATGGGTCTGCGTGGGCGTACGATACTCCTCATCAACGAGCGCCACCGCAGTATGCAGGCCTGCTGCAAGATCCCCACTTTGAGGATCCTGCTTCAATCTTTCAGTATTGCCCGCAGCCGCGATCGTCTCGGTGCCGGGTGCATCGAGGTCCGCGATAGGGGGTTGAGGTACATATGACTCGGTCACTCTGCGGGCCGCTTCCTCGGCCACCTGAAACGTCTCAGCCACGACCACCGCGATGATCTGGCCGTCATGCCAGATCTTCTTCGTGTGCAAAGGACCCAGCGAAGTGTAACTCGCGGTACCAAACTGTGGTGGCTCGATGTGATCGACGTCGCCATGACTGATGACGTCGAGAACGCCGGGGATTTCACGCGCAGCCTTGAGATCGATGGATGCGACCTTCCCGCGAGCAATATCACTCGTCACCAGCACGGCGTAGGCCACATTGTTGACGGGGATGTCGGCAGCATACCGAGCCTCGCCGGTCACTTTCAGCCTTCCGTCGATCCGGGATTCCGGCTGGCCCTGGTTCTGGGCTGGTTGTGGTGCCGTGATATCCACCTTCACACCTTCATCGCCTTCGCTTCCAACAGGGCGCGCACGAGTGTTTGCTTCCCGAGCGGAACCTTGAATGCGTTGTGTTCGCGCGTATGCGCATTGGCAAAGCCGGCATCCGCTGACTTTGTTGCTAGCGCTTCATCAAGCACCTTTCCGGTAAGCACCGCCTCTGCTTCGCGCGCGCGCCATGGCACAGTGGCCACGCCGCCAAGCGCGATTCGTGCTTCTCGAACCACCTCGCCTTCGAGGTGCAGGGCAACCGCGGCCGACGCAAGAGCGAACTGGTAGGACTGCCGGTCCCGTACTTTCAAATAACGCGAGCGCGACGTCCAGGGTCCTGGTGGCACATTGATGTGGGTGATCAACTCGCCCGGCTCGAGCACCGTCTCGATATCGGGCGTGTTACCTGGCAATCGATGCAGCTCGGAAAATGCGACGCGCCTGTGACCCGACCGGCTGCCGATCGTATCGACAGTTGCATCCAAAGCGACCAGCGCCTGCGCGAAATCACCCGGATAGGTGGCAATACAGCTATCACTCGTCCCCAACACGGCGTGTTGACGGTTGATGCCGTCGAGAGCAGAGCAGCCGGCGCCGCGCGAGCGTTTGTTGCAGGCCCAGGAAGTCTCTCGGAAATACTCACAGCGCGTACGCTGCAAGGTGTTTCCGCCGAGAGTGGCCATATTCCGGATCTGCCTGGAGGCGGCCAGTGCCAACGACTCGCGGATGACAGGATAGCGGGCGCGCACGAGCGGGTGGTCCTCGGCCTGACTCATACGCACGAGCGCCCCCAGGCGTAGGCCGTCGTCGCCGCTTTCGATACGCCCATACTGTTCCGCGGGAAGACGCGCGATATCGATCAGGATTCGCGGCTGCATGACCTCCAAGGTCATGTAGTCCGTCATGTTCGTCCCGCCGGCTATGAACTGCGCAACCGCCTGTGTCGGAGCCAGATCGCGCACGGACGCAGAGGCGCGAGCCGTTTCGGCCGTATGGGCAGCCTCGACGGCGGCTTCCGCGCTGCCCGGCCGGCGATACTCGAAGCGCCGCATGTCAGGTTTCCCGCATCCTCGTCCTCGCCTGCTCTATGGCGGCGACGATGTTTGGATAAGCAGCACAGCGACAGATATTGCCGCTCATGTACTCACGAATGTCCGACTCATTGTCGGCGTGTCCTTCACGCACACATGCAATGGCCGACATGATCTGACCGGGCGTGCAATATCCACACTGGAACGCGTCCTGATCGATAAATGCCTGCTGCATCGGATGCAGTGCGCCTCCTGGCGAGGTGAGTCCCTCTATCGTCGTGATTTCGCGCCCTTCAGCCATCAAGGCAAAGGTCATGCAGGAGAGGATCCGCTCGCCATCCGCATGGACGGTGCATGCGCCACACTGCCCGTGACCGCAGCCCTTCTTGGTCCCGGTGAGCCCGATGTTGTCGCGCAACGCATCCAGCAACGTAGTTCGGGGGTCGAGACTGAGTGTGTGCGATTGTCCGTTGACTCGCAGCGTCACGACTGCGCGACCTGATGCATCGGCTGGCGCTTCTGACGTCACCTCGCCGGTATTGGATTCCCCACCGGACGATGTCGCTACCGGCAGCGTAACCGCCGACAGGGCAGCGCCATGGATGAATGAGCGGCGACTGAGCGCGCTGTGTGGTGCCGTCGGATCGTCGCTGGAACCTGGCATTTATACTCCAAGCTGATCGAGATCCCTTTGCAATGGCCGTAACGAGGGGAAGGTTCCCGTCGCGCCAGCCCGCTCAGGCACGCAATGTGCTGTCTAGCTCAAGGAGCAAGGAGCCTGTCCAGAGATTACCGGACAACAACAACGGGTTGCGGGGCATCGCCAGCCCGTCAACCCATGCTACCGTGCTTGAATGGATACCCGATACGACAGCAATACAGCAGATCTCGCCGCCGCCGAGGACACTGTCGAGTTGTATCTCAGTCCGGAGGAGATCACGGCGTTGGCGCGAGCTGCAGAGCAGGCGCCTGCGGCAGCGGCCCCCGTTCATTCCGCACCCAGGCCGTCGCCCGCGCCAAGTGCCGCTGAGAGGGACAGCGCCGCGTCCGAGAGCGCCACGGTGCGAAAGGGCAACTGGCCGTTGCTGCGAAGTACTGGATTGCTGGGAATAACGATGGCGGTCGTCACTGCGGCGGGCATGGCCTACCACACTGGTACGCTACACGCGCCCCATCATGTGAGCTCCCATGCGCCACCCGGGCTCACCGGAACCGTAAAAGCTTCCATACCAGCCGCTGGAAATACATCGGCCCGGGAAGGCCCACAGCAGTCGCCGGAGGCCGAGAGCGAGCCGGCCGCGTACCAGCCGATCAGGCTCGCCAATCCATTCGATGCTTCTGAAATCTTCGAGTTTCCAGCCGGAACGAGCCTGGCCGAAGCCCGCCAGTCAGTGGCGGCCTTGCTCCTGGAACGCGCCCACGACCGCCTGGATCATTTCCAACAATACCCGCGTGCGGCACCGGAGCGTGCCGCTCACGCGAGGCTTGCAAAAAGCCCCTCTGGGACTCACCGTTCGGCACGCGAATGAAAATATTACCTTGTCGGAATCACTGATCAGCCTCGCGTCTTCGACACATTTCTCAGCGCTTCGACAAAGTGCTCTCTCAACGCACTCTCGGCGCCCCGAAGGTGTACCGCACCGAGCTCTATAAGAGCCGCCTTCCCGCGCAGACGCCGATACTGCACGCCGGGACGCTTCAGATTGCGCACGGAGGACGGAACCAATGCGAGACCCATGCCGCACGAGACCAAGCCGACGACTGTCTGCATCTGTCGCGCATGTTGGGTAACGCGCGGGGCGAAGCCGGACCCGCGGCAGTGACTGATGATGAGATCGTAGAGTCCCGGACCGACGTCGCGCGGTGGGACGATGAAACTCTCCTTTGAGAGGCCGCGCAGATCAACCAGGTCACTCGTTTTGGTCACGAGATGTCCCGATGGCGCGGCGAGCAGCAACTCCTCACGGAGCAGGCGCTCGAACTGAAGATCCGGTTCATCGACCGGCGCGAGTCCAATACCCAGGTCCAGGCGCCCCGCACGCAGCTCCCGAATCTGTGCGTCGGTCGTGAGCTCGTGCAAGTGGACCTCCACCAGGGGAAATCTCCCGCGAAAATCCTTCAGCGCGGGTGGGAGAATGCCGTAATCGGCGATCGAGACGAAGCCGATCGACAGCACGCCGATATCGCCGCGCTCGGCACGCTTCGCCTCGCTCCTGGCGTGCTCCAGACGGGCAAGCACGGCGCGCGCTTCCTCGAAAAAAACCGAGCCCGCCGCGGTCAGCGACACACCGCGGTTGGTGCGTTCGAGCAGCTTCACTCCAAGCTCCTCTTCCAGGCCTTTGATCTGCGTCGACAGAGGTGGCTGCGAAACGTGCAACCGTCTGGCCGCTCGCGAAAAGTTACCCTCTTCCGCGATGGCCACGAAGTACCGCAACTGGCGCAGTTCCACTATTCGCCGGGCCTATGATGACTTGAAACACCATTATATTTTCAGCAGCCCCCGGTGTCAGCTCCGCTCGGCGCGCCGGGAGCTTGCTATTCGTAAGTCCTATAGTGACACGCACGAAATTGTATTTGTAGATATACCCTGCCGGAACCAGAATGCGACCCGTCAATCACCGGTCATCCAGAGGGTCCTTCCGCTTGCCTGTCTATCGCTCCCGAACCAGTACAGCCGGTCGCAATATGGCCGGCGCACGCTCCTTGTGGCGCGCGACAGGCATGAAGGATGCCGACTTCGGCAAACCCATCATCGCAGTCGCCAACTCCTTCACGCAGTTCGTGCCCGGACACGTCCACCTGCAGAGTCTGGGTCAACTCGTGATCGAAGAAATCCAGCGCGCGGGCGGGGTGGGCAAGGAGTTCAATACCATCGCAGTCGACGACGGCATCGCGATGGGCCACGATGGCATGCTTTATAGCTTGCCTTCGCGTGACATCATCGCCGACAGCGTCGAGTACATGTGCAACGCGCACACCGCTGATGCGCTGGTCTGCATCTCCAATTGCGACAAGATCACTCCGGGCATGCTCATGGCCGCCCTGCGCCTGAACATTCCGGTGGTGTTCGTCTCCGGTGGCCCGATGGAAGCGGGCAAGTCCCAACT
>CAZBTV010000230.1:0-8300 GCA_964494895.1 uncultured Steroidobacteraceae bacterium
CGCCACGCCCGAACGTCGCATCGACATAGTAACCGTCCGCCTCGAGGGCGAGTGCCGCGAGGGTCTCTGTGACAAGCACGGGAGTGTGCTCATCCACGGTGAGATCTCGTCCCCGAAGTGTCGCGTTATTGACTGATACACGCGTCAGCGGCGCGCGCATCCCCGTTAAACTTCCCCGTCGCCTTCCGATCGCGTCGCTACAACGACAGCGAGTCGAGCTCGGAAGGCAAATCCGTCAAGGTTTGATCGCTCTCGAGCCACTGATCCCGCTGCTCGTTCCAGCGTGTCTCGTCCCAGAGCTCGAAGCGATTCCCCTGACCAATCAACATGCCGTGCCGCTCGAGCCGCGCGAACTCGCGCAACTCCGGCGGCAACAGAAACCTCCCATGCCCGTCGAGTTCCACGTCGGTCGCATGGCCGACCATGAGCCGCTGTAACCTGCGCGACTGCGGATGCAGGCTCGGCAGGCTCATCAGCTTGCGCTCGGTCTGTTCCCACTCAGGCAAGGGATAGATGAGGAGGCATTTCTCACGATCGACAGTGACCACCAACTTGCCCTGGCATTGGACGGAAATCTGCTCCCGATAACGGGTGGGCATGACCATCCGGCCCTTATCGTCCAGGGTGACTTTGGTTGCACCGCGAAGCATGATCAGGAGCGAGGGACTCGCCCATCTCTCCCCACTTTCCCCCACCGATGACCACTATGGTAAAAGGAGGCGGCGATGTCAATTGAATTAGTGAGAAATTCGTCGCAATCACAAAGACTTATGTAAGCTTGGCCAAGCCTCGCCACAGTGTTGACGAAGCATTCGTCTTAGCAATCAGCACGTTGGCACACTAACTTTATACAGTGGTTGATGTGCCCGAGACCTGCACCCGGAATTCCTACGGTCGTAGGATCTCTTTCGCCAGATTCGTCCAACGCGTCCGTGAGAATAGGCGAGGCCGTCTTGCCCCGTTCTCGTCCAGAATCGTGGCTCGGCGTGCGGCGATGCGAGTGTCGGCAGGCACGCGGATCTCGAACGCGTACGGACCTGCCGTATCAGGTCGAGAACGCGTGCCGGATCCACTCGATTCGTGGATTTTCGCTGCTGATGTCCGTAACAACGATGACATCAAAGCGGACGGGGAGATGGGCGAGCTCTCGGTGCTGCTGTAGGAGCTGCATCGCTGCGCGAACGAGCCGCTGTTGCTTGCGAAAATCCACACTGGCCGCAGCGCCGCCGTATCGGTTGCTGGCGCGGGTGCGCACTTCGACAATCGCGAGGGTATCCCCTTCGCGCGCGACGATATCCAACTCGCCGAGGCGGCGGCGAAAATTCCGGTCCAGTATTTCGAGCCCGCGCGAGTGCAGAAAGTCGACCGCGAGGTCCTCTGCTCTCTGGCCAATCAGTTGGCGGTCCGTTCTACGCTCACTGGGCTCGCGAGGCCGCTCTTTTTTTCCCTTCGCTGCCGCGACAGCACTCCTCACCGGGTAGACGGAGTCGCGCCCAATGCTGCGACGGGTGCGGACTCTGGGGAAGGTTGCAACACACGCACCTCCCCATCATGGAACTGTGCCCAACTCAGGTCGCGGTGTACGCGTCTTTCGGCATCGACGCTCAGACGGCCCGTGAGCCCGTCGATTTTGATGTTGTTATTGACGCCGCGGTCACGTAACGCAACCGCCAATCGATATGCATCGAATCCGAACGCAAACAGCCGACCTCGGCGCGGCCCTCCATTCGGCCATGCATCGTGCACAGCAGCCCTGACCGCCTCTGCCAGATCTCCCCCCAACATCCAGGGCATGTCCGGAAACATCAGCCCTTCCAGATCCTGGTTGCCGCGAGGGTCAGGCTCGAAGGCATCGGACGTGGCGTAGGTCGGGACATCGCCCGCATAATGAAAACGCAGTTGCGGCCGCAGCAGGCGCTCAGTGGCGGCCTGCGCGGGGGTAAAGATGAACTCCAGGTCAGCTCGTCGGCGTGGCTCGAACTGCAACTTGGTCCCTAGGACGGACTCGAGCCGCTTGTAGCGCGTCCGACTGTCGTTGATCCGCAGGATCTGCTGAACTTCCTCGGAATAATCGGTCTGTGCCGGGTCGATGGCCGTCGACGCGATGAGCGTACCGCCACCGGCTTCCAACTCCTGTTTGAAAGCGGTCAGAACACGAGTACCCCAGTCGCCGGAGGGTACGATCGCCACGCCCCGCCGATGGCCATCCTCGAGAATGCGCCGCGCAGCCAGACGTGCCTCGTCTTCCGGCGACAGCGCATACTGGTAGAACGTCGCAGGCGCCGGCCGCTCATTGGGCAGAAAGTTCAACGCGAGGATCGGGGGATGCGGCGAAGTCAGGTCCGCTGCTGCCATCACCTCCTCACGGGTCAGCGGGCCAACAATGAACTCAGCACTCTCTTGCGTCGCATGCGTCACAGCCTCGGAAATGCCACCCTCGCCGGTATCGTAGATACGAACTTGCGGACGCTGGTTCGGCGGCGACTGGTAGTACGCGGCCATGAAACCGTCGCGTACCTGTGCTGCCGCGGCACCCGCACGGCTGCTGATAGGCAACAGCAACGCGAGATGTGCCTCAGCCCCCAATGGCTGCTGCACCTGTTGATTGCCGAGTAACTGGGTACGTACGATCTCGTTGGCAGGATGGCTCGGATTGCGCGCGCGCCAAGCCTCGATCTCCGGAATCGCGGCGCTGGGATTACGGGCCGCGGCAGCAGCCAAAGGAGCAAGCTCCAGCCAGCCCCGCACCACAGGGTTGGTCGCGGTGCGCGGATCGATTTTGACACCATGATCACTCGCGCTACGCAGATCGTCGAGAAGGGTCAGGCGGTTTTGACGAATGTCCTGCGCGTTCGCCAGCCAAGGCTCCAGAGAGATCGCGCTGGACACCGCATCCGCGACCCGTCCGGAGGCGAAGGCTGCTTGCTCGCGGATTTTGAAGTACTCCACCTTGTCCGGGACCGTCGGAGGCACAGGCATGGCGCTCACTTTTTGCCAAGCCTGGGCACCATCGCCTCTTGCGAGAGCCAACTGCACATCCAGCAGCGCATACTCCGGAGCTTGTTGTGGGCTCAACGGCGTTTCAGCAGTCGCCAGGGCACGAGCAGCTTCGTCCGGAAGGTGCGCAGCGAGGTAAGCTCGAGTAGCACGAAATATGAACGCGTTACGATCAGCGCCGCTATTCTGCGCAGCCAGTGCTTCGTATACGCGTGCCGCGCCCGCCTGATCCCCCTGCCGGGTCAACTCCTCGGCCCGATCGACCGAAGGGGGTAGTTCCGCTTGCCGAACCAGACTGGGACAGCCGGCGAGGACAAGCGCCGTTGTGACGACCACAGCGAAGCGGACGATCCATCGCACAAACAACATGAGTTGCCGGACCTTTCAATGGCGGGCAGGATGGCCCGGTTAGCGGACCGCGAATTGCGGTCTGTCGGAAGTCCGCCGATCGTGCCGGAAGCCTGTCGAGGCTCTGGCGGCCATCGTCGGGCGGACCCCAACGTGAGAATATTATAGTGGTGAAGCGGCGCGGCAGGCTGCAAGTCATTGCGACGCCAATCGGCAACATGGGCGATCTGAGCGCTCGAGCACGAGAAGCCCTGGAAGGTGCGACTCTTGTTGCTGCCGAAGACACGCGGCACACGCTCGCGCTGCTGCAAGCGATCGGCATCTCGCGGCCGCTGCTGTCGCTGCACTCGTACAATGAGTCTCAGCGCGTGCCAGACCTGCTGGAAAGGCTGGAATCAGGCGAGATCATCGCCCTTGTCAGTGACGCCGGGACGCCGTTGTTGTCCGACCCCGGCTTCGAGCTCGTGAGCCGGGCCGCACAGGCCGGATTCGAAATCGTTGCGATCCCAGGCCCGTCGGCCATTACAACCGCCTTGGCCGTTGCCGGCTTGCCGACGAACCGTTTCTGTTTCGAAGGGTTTCTTCCAGCGCGCGAGCGCGAGCGCCGTACACAGCTCGCCAGGCTCGCGCACGAGACGCGCACGCTCGTCTTTTTTGAAGCGCCCCACAGAATTGCCGAGGCGCTCGCCAACATGTCAGCGGAGTTTGGAGTCGATCGGCGAGCGGTGGTCGCCCGCGAGCTGACGAAAGCTCACGAGACTATTTACCGCGGCACGCTCGGAGAACTGGCCGCCCAGGCGCATGGTGACGCAAATTTCCAGCGCGGTGAGATCACTATCGTCGTTCAGGGTGCTGCACCAACCACCAGCACGGCGGATCCGGAGTTGCTGCGTCGCGCCATCGACCTGCTCACAAAAGAGCTGCCTCCAAGCAGAGCCGCTGCCATCGCCGCCCAGCTCACCGGCGCCACCCGCAATGAGGCATACGCACTAGCCACTCGCAGCGCGGGCGCAGCGAGCAACCGCGATGGTGACGAAGAAATGTCATGAAATGTCATAATGAGCATCGAGAGTCGGCCAGGTGATCGCTGCTTCCTACCCGAAAGGGAGACTGGAAGTGGAGGAAAGTCCGGGCTCCGGCGGATCAGGTGCCAGGTAACGCCTGGGGGGTGCGAGCCTACGGAAAGTGCAACAGAGAGTAGACCGCCTAAGCCTTGTCGGGCGTAAGCCTTACAGGGCCGGTAAGGGTGAAACGGTGCGGTAAGAGCGCACCGCGTCCTTGGTAACAGGGACGGCACGGTAAACCCCACCTGGAGCAAGGCCAAATAGGGAAGCCGCCTAAGCCGTACCACAAGTACGTGTGAGAGGCAGCGCTGATCCGCGCGCGCTTCCGGGTAGGCCGCTTGAGGCTCACGGCGACGTGGGTCCCAGAGGAATGATCGCCCACGACAGAACCCGGCTTACAGGCCGACTCTTATTTTATTTGGGCGGAAATCGGCCCGGAGGGCCGTTTCCGCCAGCCCAGGGGATACGCGCGTATAGGCACGCGGCCAAAAAGCGTGGTTTTTGGCCGCGAATCACACGCGCATTTGACGGGCGCGCGGGGCGCGCCGAATTCACGTCAGCGGCTCCCTTTCTGCGAGTCTCGTAGCGTCGCACTTCAAGTTTTCGGCGAACCATGACGGGGGCAGAGGCCGCGAAGCACACGCGCCCGACAAGAAGCTACTTCACGACCTTCAGCTGCGGACGAGCGCGTTGAGGCGCTGGGTTGCTGGTGCCTTCCTCGCTGGCGGGAGGACGGGGCGGTTCGGGGCCGAGGTCCTGGTCGGAGAAGACCATGCCCTCCCCGGTCTCGCGCGCGTAGATGCCCATCACTGCTGCGACGGGAAACGATACGTGATGCACGACTCCGGCAAAGCGCGCATCGAACTCGATATCCTCGTTCCCGAGCTTCAGGCGCTGCGTCGCGGTAAAGCTCAGGTTGAGAACGATCTTCCCTTCTTTCACGTACGCTTTGGGAATCTCGCTGCCAGCGCGATCCGCATCGACGATCACGTGCGGCGTGTTGCCGCAGTCGCTGATCCACTGATGCATGGCGCGTAACAGATAGGGACGCTTGGGCGGGGCGGGGCTGGTCATGAGACTGAATCGGAGCTAGAGAAGCCGCATCTCCTGCTCCTTCTCCGACAGGGCCTCACGGAAGGCCGGGCGCGAGAAGATGAGGCTCGCGTATTTGGTGATCGGCTGCGCCTGGGGCGGCAGGTCGATTTCATAATAAGGCAGCCGCCAGAGCACAGGGGCAATGCTGGCGTCGACCAGAGAAAATTCATCGGACAAGAAATAGGGCTTGATCTTGAAAAGCTCAGTACTCTGCAAAATGGTGTCGCGCAGGATCTTCTTCAACTTCAACGTCTGCTTCTTGTCCGGCTCCTGCTCGATCTGCTGCACCAGGCTGTACCAGTCACGCTCGATCCGATACAGCGCGAGACGGAACTGCGCCCGCGTTACCGGGTCAACAGGCATGAGAGGAGGATGGGGAAAACGCTCGTCGAGATACTCGATGATGACTCGAGAATCGTAAAGCACCAGGTCCCGGTCCACCAATGTCGGCACGCTGTGATACGGATTCAGATCGAGCAGATCCTCCGGGAACTTGGCGGAGTCCACACTCACTATATCGATGCTGATGCCTTTTTCGGCCAACACGATGCGCGTGCGATGACTCAGGGGGTCATTCGGCGCAGAGAACAGCGTCATGATGGATCGTCTGCTCGACAACTTCTCGCTCCCGCGACCCGTTCCGTGGAGACGCTCAGGCGCCTCCAACGACTACCCACGAACCCGCGCCTCTCACAGCATTGAGCATACACCGGCCTTCGCGGCGCTCAATTCCGCGCGTCACGGTTTGCCCCATCCAGTTGCCATCTGAAGCAAAATCCAGCTTTGAGCACACCCGCGGCGATCCGCGACCTGCCCAGTGCTCGGGGCCCTCGCCCGGTCTGTTCCCTCGCCCCAGTTCAGTGCACGTCCTTCCAGTACTCCTTCTTCATCAGCCAAGCGAGCCAGGTGAAGACGAGCAGGAAAAGTACCACCCAGACTCCCAGGGCACGCCGCGCTACCTGCGCCGGCTCTCCCACATAGTCGAGGAAGTTGACTGTATCCCGAACAAATGCATCGTACTCCGCCCTGTTGAGCCTACCCGGAGCAACCAGCTCGAAATGGTCGAAGACCTGCTCTGTAGTCACTTTGCCGTCGGGAGTGCGCTTTTCTTCGTTCTTGTACACAGCGCGCTTGACGCCCTCGACTTCAGACAACACAGCCGGCATAGCGGTCGCCGGTAGCTGCAGGTTATTCGCCCCGGTCGGCCTCGTGGGATCCAGGTAGAAGGTCGTCAGGAATCGGTACAGGTAATCCTTACCGCGAGACCGCGCGATGAGTGACAGATCCGGCGGGGTCTTCCCGAACCAGGTTTCTGCGTCCGCCGCCGGCATGGTCGTCAGAATGTAGGCCGACGGCTTGTCCCCAGGGGGCAGTACGTCCTTTGTCAGCAGGTCCTCGGGAATCTCGAGGTCCTTCGCCAGCCGCGACCAACGCTCGTACTTGAGTGAGTGGCACCCGAGACAGTAGTTCGCAAAGTTGCGGGCACCTCTTTGCAAGGATGCCTTGTTTTCCACATTGGTGTTTGCGCGAGAGGTCTTCCAGTCCGCGCCGAGTTTGGCGCTGTCTCCTTCCTCTGCCGCGTGAACGGTCGCCACAAAAGCAGAAGCTCCCGTCACCAGAACACACTCGATCACCGCCGCGAGCAGGAAGCGCCCCAAGGCGCGCGTCTTACTAGTGCGCATTGAACACCACTCTGTCAGGCACGGGCTTCACCGCATCGACACTCGCGCGCGAATAGAACGGCATCAGCCAGAAGTAAGCGAAATAGATCACGGAAAAAATCCGCGCGAGGAGAACATACGTTCCCTCCGCGGGCTGCAATCCGAGATAGCCCAGCGCGACAAATGCGATCGCGAACAGGGCAAGCATGATGCGCGACAGGGTGCCCCTGTAGCGCATGGACTTCACGGGCGAACGGTCCAGCCACGGCAGGAACAGGAACGACGCTACAGCGATGAACATGAGCAGTGCGCCCATACGCTGATCCGGGACGGCGCGCAGGATGGCGTAGTAAGGCGTGAAGTACCAAACCGGAGCAATATGTTCCGGAGTCGACATTGGATTGGCCGGCTCGAAATTCGGCCCTTCGAGGAACAGTCCGCCGAACGTCGGCACGAAGAACACGATGATCGCGAACAGCACGAAGAAGACCCCGACCCCGACGACGTCCTTCACCGTGTAATACGGGTGGAAGGGGATACCGTCGAGCGGCTTGCCGTCCGCGCCGAGCTTTTCCTTGATCTCGATGCCATCGGGATTGTTCGAGCCCGTACGGCGCAGAGCCACCAGGTGCAACAGGACCAGCAACAGCAGTCCGAGCGGAATCGCCACTACGTGCAAAGCGAAGAACCGGTTCAACGTCGCATCGGCAATGCCATAGTCACCACGAATCCACTCCACCAGCGGCGGCCCGATCGCCGGTATGGTGCCGAACAGATTCACGATCACCTGCGCGCCCCAGAACGACATGTTGCCCCACGGCAGGACGTAGCCCATGAAGGCTTCCGCCATCAGCGCGAGATACACGAGCATGCCGAAGATCCACAGGAGCTCACGAGGGTACCGATACGAGCCGTACAGAAACGCCCTGAACATGTGCAGGTAGACGACAATGAAGAACGCCGATGCGCCAGTCGAATGAAGGTAGCGGATCAGCCAACCAAAATTGACCTCCCGCATGATGAACTCGACCGAGTCGAAGGACGTCGACTCCCCGGGCTTGAATAACATCGTAAGGAAGATGCCGGTGAGGAGCTGCACCACCAGCACCAGCAGAGCCAGCGAGCCGAAGAAGTA
>CAZBTV010000231.1:0-8153 GCA_964494895.1 uncultured Steroidobacteraceae bacterium
TCGATATTCCCCCGTGGACCGGGAGGCACTGGCCATGTATCGGCCCGTGCCGCCAATTTCTTGAATGCGCGCGAGGCCGGACTGGACGGGTATGCCTCGCACACCGGCCGCTGCTCCCTGACGGAGCGCCGCAGGTAGTCGTCCTCTGGTATCTCGCCTGCGAATTCAAGCACTACATCGAGGAATCGTGCTGTGACGCGCTCGAAACGCTGGAAAAGCTCAGCTCCGCTGCCCGGAATCCGCATCTGATTGGCCAACACGCGGAAGCGGCTCACACCGTGATTGCGACTCAGCACCTTGACGAGCGCATAGGCGTCAGTTAGCGACGCCGGCTCGTCGCAGATGACGACGATGACGTGTTGGCATGCTTGTGAGAACTGCAGCACACTGTGAGCGATCCCGGCAGCCGTATCGACGATCATCACGTCGACGCGCTGGGCGAGCGTGCTGAAGGCCCGGACGATTCCGAGGTGCTCGGCGGCGCCCATATTCACCAGGTCGGCAGCCCCAGAGGCCGCGGGTACGACCAGGAAGCCCTGGGGCGAGGTGACGAGAATTTCGTCCAACGTGCGCTCGCCCGAAATCACGTGGGCGAGGGTGTACCGGGGAGATAGTCCGAGAAACACGTCGGCATTGGCGAGTCCAAGATCGCCGTCGAGCAGTACCACGCGCTTGCCGCTCGCCGCGAGTGCGGTGGCGAGATTCACGGACACGCTGGTCTTGCCGACGCCGCCTTTCCCGCCGGTGACCGCGATGACCCTCACGGGCTGCGCCAGCCCGTTCAAGCTTGCGTTGTTGATTAGATTGAGATCAGGTGATGGCATGAGAATGTTTTCCAAATCGTCGGCGCAGAAGATCTTCATCGGCGGCCGCACCGGTCGCTTTCGCGAGCCGCACGGCTGTCGACACCAATTCCAGCGCGCGCGCCGGGCGGAGATCCTCCGGCACGCGTTGTCCTTCGCTGACATACGAAACCGGCAAGCGCGCCCTGATGAGCGCCGAAAGAGCGCCACCCAGGCTCGCCGCCTCGTCCAACTTGGTCAACACGCAGCAGGCCGGATTCGAGGGCGCGAAGCGCTTCACGGTTTCCTCGATGGCGCCTGCCTGGGTGCTGCCGGCGAGCACCAATGCCGTTTCCATCAGGGAGGCACAGTTGGACAACACCCCGAGGCGGCTCGCAAGCTGCGCATCGCGCAGGCTCGAGCCCGGAGTATCGATGAGAATGAGCCGATGCCTATCCCCGAGGCGGGCAAGCAGAGTCGGCAGAGTCTCGAAGTTCTCGGGCGTGTAGACGGGCACGCCCAGTAGCTGCCCGAGCGATTGGATCTGATCTTGAGCTCCGATACGCACGGTATCCGAGCCTACTAGCGCCAGGTCACGCGGACCGTGTCGCAACACCCAACGTACGGCGAGCTTTGCCAGCGTAGTGGTTTTGCCGACCCCGGTGGCGCCGATGAAGGCTACACGGCCGCCATTCTCGAGCCAGCGATCACCTGTGACGAGGAGGTATTGCGACAGCCCGGCGAGCGCAAAGCGCCGCGCGGCTCCGAGCTCAGACTTTTCCGGCAGTTGCTTGAGGATGTAGTCGGTCAGATCCTGGGTGATTCCGATTTCGGTCAGCTCTCGCAGGATTTCGACGTGGACAGGCGCGCGCCGGCTCAGGTCGTTCCAGGCTAGCTGCGCGAGCTGAGTTTCCAGCATTCGACGCAGCGTCTTCAGCTCGGTGCCCATCGAGTCATCGGCCGTGGCGGCTGACAGCGGCGGGAATTCCGCCCGTGCTTCGTTCGCCTGGTCCTGCTTTGCCGAAGGCGCAATGTTGAAAGTAGGGTCGCGGCGCGCATACCCGGGAGCCGACGCTACACGGGGAATGAGAGGCTCTTGAGCCGCAGCGGCAGTGTGCGCCGTTGGGCCCGCCGCCTCGGGTGCGGGTGTTGGGGGTCTGGCGAAGGCGGCGGCCGGGGGCGTCGCATTCTGCAGGCTGCTCGGGTCGAAGTCGACCGCGGCGGTGACCTCCACTCCTTCTGGGATGCGCCGGGACGACAGGATGACCGCATCCTCCCCAAGCTGCTCGCGAATCGAGCGTAACGCCTGGCGCATGTCTGGCGCGATATGTCTGACAATTTTCATATTTAGGCCTACGGCCAACTTTCCTCGGGGTCGAAGCGACCCCGTACATTTAGCGGCGCTGCGCGCCGGTCAGAAAGTAGTTTCATGGCTTGGTTATCTACCCACTGCGGAGACCAGACGGACCTTGCGGTTGTCCGGAATCTCATTCCAGGCGAGCACGTGCAGGTTCGGCACGCTCGAGCGCGTGAATCTCGCGAGCGTGTGGCGCAGAGCTGGGGGCACCAGCAGTACCGCGGGCTCGCCGGCGGTCTCCTGGCGTCGACAGGCTTCCGCAAGCCGCTGTTGAAGTCGCTCGGCGAGTCCGGGCTCCAGTCCCGGGTTGGCGGCATTGCCCGCCAGTGACCCCTGCAGCAGCTTCTCGAGCTCCGGCTCCAGGGTAATCACGGGTAGCTCGGCGTTGACACCCGCGATGTCCTGGACGATCTGGCGTCCGAGAGCTACACGGACGTGGCCCTGGAGCACCGCTGCCTCCTGGGACTTCGGCGCATGCTCCGAGATCGTCTCGATGATCGTGCGCATGTTGCGAATGGGCACACGCTCTGCCAACAGCCCCTGCAGGACGCGCACCAGAGTGGACAGCGGCAACACGCGCGGTACCAGGTCCTCAACGAGCTTGGGTGCCGTCTTGGCGAGCGTGTTGAGAAGTTGTTGGACTTCCTCGTGACCCAGGACCTCGTGCGCGTGGGACTGCACGATGAAGCTCAGGTGTGTCGCGATGACCGTGCTCGGGTCGACGACCGTATAGCCTAATGTCTGCGCGTGATCGCGGGCCGAGGGCTCGATCCAGACCGCATCCATTCCGAACGCCGGATCCTTGGTGGCGATGCCCTGCACCGGGCCGAATACCCGGCCGGGGTTGATGGCCAACTCACGGTCAGGATAGATGATGCTCTCGCCTACCGGCACGCCACCCAGAGTGATGCGGTAAACGTTTGGCGCGAGGTCGAGGTTATCGCGGATATGCACCGGCGGTACGAGGAACCCCAGATCTTGCGACAGCTTACGGCGCACGCCGCGCACTCGGGCGAGCAGGTCTCCACTCTGGCGTTTGTCGACTAGAGGCACCAGCCGATAGCCGACCTCCAGTCCGATGAGATCGACAGGCTTGACGTCATCCCAGGAAAGCTCGCGCGATTCGGTGCTGGGGGGCGCCGGTTTCGCCGGAGCGGCCGCTTCAGCGGCCGTTGTGGCGCGACGCTTGGCGACGGCGTACGCCGTGGCGCCGCAGATCGAGGCCATCAACAGGAAAGCGAGGTTTGGCATGCCGGGCACGAGCCCCATCGCCGCGAGGAGTCCGGCCGCCACACCGAGCGCTTTAGGGTTTCCGAAGAGCTGTTTGGAGAGCTCGCCCCCCATATCCTGAGGGCGGGACATGCGAGTCACGATGAGCGCAACCGCGGTCGACAGCAGCAGTGCCGGAATCTGCGTGACCAGACCGTCACCGATGGTGAGCAGGGTGTACGTCTTGCCAGCATCCTGAATGGGCATGCCGTGGCCGATTGTGCCGATCGCGAGTCCACCCACCATGTTGATGAACAGGATCAGGATGCCCGCGACCGCATCGCCGCGGACGAATTTGCTGGCACCATCCATGGAGCCGTAAAAATCCGCTTCCGCTCGGACGTCGGCGCGGCGAGCGCGGGCTTCATCCTGTGTGATGAGTCCGGCGTTCAGGTCGGCGTCGATCGCCATCTGTTTGCCGGGCATGGAATCCAACGTGAATCGGGCACTAACCTCCGAAATTCGCCCCGAGCCCTTCGTGACCACGACGAAGTTGATGATCGTCAGGATGACGAACACCACCACACCGACCGCGAAGTTGCCTCCAATCACGAACTCGCCGAAGGACTGAATCACGTGACCCGCCG
Source organism: uncultured Steroidobacteraceae bacterium (assembly GCA_964494895.1). Lineage (GTDB taxonomy): Bacteria > Pseudomonadota > Gammaproteobacteria > Steroidobacterales > Steroidobacteraceae > 13-2-20CM-66-19. The sequence goes on from CAZBTV010000231.1 coordinate 3,996, forward strand.
CACCGGGGCCGCTGTGCCCGTGCAGAAGCACGACACGGGTGGAGGCGACATTCAGTGCCAGCCGGAGCAAGGTAGCCACCAGAAGCACGGTCGGGAAGACGCCGAACTCAACCGGCCTGGACACGTAGAAGACCGCCATCATGATGACGATCGAGAGCGCGATGTTGAACGTGAAAAGGATGTCGAGCGCCATCGGCGGCAACGGCAGCACGATCATCGCGAGCACCGCGAGCACACCCACCGGCACGCCCGCCCCGACGCGGATGAGATCGCGCATTGTCGGCATGGCTGAGGGGGTTGTCGTAGTTGTCGTCATGGATAGAAGTGCCTCGAAGCTCAGTGCCTGCTAGAGTCCGCATCGAGTCCAGGGTCGATGGCCGGTGGCTGCGGGATGGCCGCTCCGTAATGCCGCGCGTTTTTCAGCTGGTAGATGTAGGTGAGGACTTGCGCGACGGCGACATACAAGTTGCTCGGGATTTCGCTACCGATCTCCACGTTACGGTGCAGGGCGCGCGCGAGCGGCGGGGCTTCGAAGATCGGCACCTTGTGCTCGGTGGCGATCTCGCGAATGCGCGCGGCAATGAGATCGGTACCCTTCGCGACTACGATCGGCGCGCGCATACGCGTCTCGTCATAGCGTAATGCGACGGAAAAGTGAGTCGGGTTCGTGACGACTACGTCGGCTTTCGGCACCTCTTGCATCATGCGACGGCGCGCGATCTCGTGCTGTGCCCGGCGAATGCGTCCTTTCATTTCGGGTGAGCCGTCGCTTTCCTTCATCTCCTCCTTGATCTCTTCCCGGGTCATCTTGAGCTTCTGGTTGTGTTGCCAGAGCTGCCACGGTACGTCCACAGCCGCGATGACCCCCAGCGTTCCGGCCAACACCAGAAAGGCGTGCCCCGTGAGGCGCGCGGCGTGGCCGAGTGCCGCGTTGACGGGCTCGGCGCCCAGGCTCATGAGCTCACCAGAGTTGTTCCATAGCAGGCAGGCGGCGACCGCGGCGATGAACAGGAATTTTGCGAACGCCTTGGCCAGCTCGACTGCGCTGCGCGCGGAGAACATGCGCTCCCAGCCCGAGACGGGATTGAGCTTGTTGAAATCAGGGGCGAGGGCTCCCAGGCTGAGGCTCCAACCGCCAATGGCAAGTGGTGCCGCGAGTGCTGCCACCAGTGTCAGGCCGAGAACCGGTGCGCACGCGAGGAGTGCATGCAACAGCTCGTTGCCGAACGTTGCGATGGCTCGGTTCTCATCGAGGGCGTCCTCGCGTGTCAGGCTCAGGCCCGAGCGCATGAGCCCGTAGAGTTGTGTGCCCAGATGGCCGCCCATGAGGTATAGCCCACCGCCAGCCAGCAGCATGACCGCAGCCGCGTTGAGATCCGCGGAACGGGGGACCTGCCCCTTGCTGCGGGCTTCCTCCAACCGCTTGCTGGTAGGTTGTTCGGTACGTTCCTGGCCTTCACTGCCCTCTGCCATGTCAGCCTCCCGCTCCGCTGAGCATGCGAACCAACATGAGAGCTTCCTTCAGCAGCTTCACGAACCCGGACTGCACGGTGGGCAGGCCGAGAAGGACGATTCCCAACCCGAAGACCAGCGATATCGGCAGGCCGACCGCGAACAGATTCAACGTCGGGGCGGCGCGGCTCATGACTCCGAAGGCGAGATTGACGATGAGCAGCGCAGTGACGCCGGGCAGGGCAACACTCAAAGCGCCGGCAAACAGTGCCGAGCCCCATTGCACGATCGTCCACAGCTCATCCGACCCCAGGCCGCTGGCGCCGACCGGGAGCGTGCGGAAGCCGTCGGCGAGCATCTCGATCAGACGCAGATGACCGTTCAAAGCGAAGAAGGACATGATGACGAGGAGCGAGTAGAGCTGCCCCAGCACCGGAGTCTGGGCGCCGTGCTGTGGGTCGATGTTGTATGCGAACGACAGCCCCATGCTGTTGGCAAGCAGCTGGCCGCCCAGCGTTACGGCGTCGAATACGACTCGCAGGCAAAAGCCCAGAGCGGCGCCGATCACCACCTGCTGCGCGGTAATGATGAGCCCGGCGGCTGAAAGGGGCGCCACGGGCGGTGGCGTGGGCACCAAAGGGGCGATGATCAGCGCGACGGCTCCGGCCAATACCACTCTGATGCGTGCGGGCACGAACTGCGCGCTGAATGCTGGAGCGACCATGAAGCAGGATCCCACGCGCACAAACGGCCAGAAGATCTGGGCTAGCCAGATTTCGAGCTGTCCTGTGGTGAGCTTGAGCATGGTGTGGGATGGGCGCCGTTTCAGTCGATGAGTCAGTTGATCAGCGAGGGAATGCTTTCGAACAGCTCGCGCGTGTAGCTGACGAGGACTTTCAGCATCCACGGGCCGACAAACACCAGCGTCGCCGAGATCGCCGCCAGCTTCGGGATGAAGGACAAAGTCTGCTCGTTGATGGAAGTGGCCGCCTGGAAGGCGCCAATGATCAGGCCGGTGACCAGCCCTACGAGGAGCAGGGGCGAGGCGAGCACCAGCGTGATCTCGAGAGCGCGGCCGCCGACTGTCATGATGGTTTCAGGGTTCATAGTGGGTCAGGAGTAGAAGCTCGAGGCCAACGTGCCCATGACGAGCGACCAGCCGTCGACGAGCACGAACAGCATCAACTTGAAGGGCAGCGAGATCAGAACGGGCGAGAGCATCATCATTCCCATGGACATCAGTACGCTTGCCACCACCAGATCGATGATCACGAAGGGGATGAAGATCAAGAAGCCGATCAGAAAGGCCGTCTTCAGCTCACTCGTGACGAAGGACGGCACGAGGATCATCAGCGGGACGTCTTGCGGTGTCGCGTACCCCTTTCCTCCGGATATGCGCACGAAAGTGGCGATGTCACTTTCGCGGGTCTGGTCGAGCATGAATTTCTTCAGTGGCGCCACCGCCCGGTCGAGTGCCACGGAGCTCTCGATCGTGCCGGCGGCGTAGGGCTTGTAGGCGTCCTCGTTGATGCGGTCGACCACCGGAGACATCACGAACAATGTCAGGAACAAGGCGAGTCCGACCAGAACCTGGTTCGGCGGCGTGTTGCCTGCTCCGATGGCTTGCCGCAGGATGCCGAGCACGATGACGATGCGGGTGAAGGCAGTCATCATCAGCAGAATCGCCGGGAGCAGGCTGACTGCCGTCATGAGCAGCAGCACCTGCAAAGTCAGAGAGTAGGTTTGGCCGCCGCCGGCTGCCGATTGCACGGTCAGGGCTGGCAAGCCTGGCTCGGCGTGTGCCGCCAGCGGCAGCAGCCCGGCGGCCAGCAGCACGGAGCACTCGAGGACTCGTCGCCTTGCCGGCATCATTTTCCCAGGCTCCGCATGAGAATCGTCCGGAAAGTGTTGTGCGTGTCGCCGGGGGGTGCGGCAGGCGCGCTGAGATCGACCGGCTCCGAGAGCACATGCAGGGTGTTCACTCGCCCCGGAGCCACTCCGAGCAGGATCTGCGTGGCACCGACTTTCAACAGCACGGCCCGCTCCTTTTGCCCGAGCGGCACTTCGGCCAGGACATCGATCGCACCCCCCGTGCGGTTACTCGCGAGCCGTAGTCGCCGCACGACCCACGCCACCACGAAAACCGCCGCGAGCACGACGAGGAGGGCGAACGCCACCTCGCCCAGTCCGCCTACGCTGCCAGGGTGGGGGGAGCCTGTTGTCTGGGGGGCGGCAAACATGTCGAGTCAGGTATCCCGGTTTACTTCAGCTTGCGGATGCGTTCGGCGGGGCTGATCACGTCCGTGAGACGGATGCCGAACTTCTCGTTGACGACCACCACCTCACCATGCGCCACGAGCGTTCCGTTCACGAAAACGTCGAGCGGCTCGCCGGCAGCGCGGTCCAGCTCCACTACGGAGCCTTGGTTGAGCTGCAGCAGGTTACGGATGGGGATACGAGTTCTGCCGACCTCCATGGAGAGTGTCACCGGGACGTCGAGGATGACGTCGAGGTTCACATCCTGGGGACCTTTCTGACTATCGTCCTGAAGATTGTTGAATTCCGCGGCGCGGGCCTCGGCATTGGCGTTCATAGGCGTCTCAGTTTCTCTTGACAGGCAGAGGTTCGGTTGTGCTGCGACGGCGCACGCGCTCCTCGAACTTGATTGCTTGCTGGCCGCGCGACAGCCCAAAGCTGCCGCGGAAC
>CAZBTV010000232.1:0-8153 GCA_964494895.1 uncultured Steroidobacteraceae bacterium
GTAAGACCTGGAGCACGGTATACAACCAACCAACAGCCCAGTTCTACCATGTGTCGGTCGACAACCGCTTTCCTTATTACGTTTACGGCGCCCAGCAGGACAATTCGAGCATCGCCATCGCCAGTATGGATGACGAGGGCGCGATCGTGCAGCGTGACTGGTATGACGTCGGCGGCGGCGAAGCTGGATTTGTCCTGGCGGACCCACGGAATGCCGACATCGTTTATGGGACGAACGAAAATCTCATCAGCCGCTTCAACAAGCAAACCATGCAGTCACAGGTCATCTCGGCGTGGCCGGTCGATGCCTCGGGACACGCCGCCAAGGATCTCGAGCATCGCTTCAACTGGACATCGCCGCTGGCCATATCTCCATTCGATCCGGACACCCTCTACTTCGGCATGGAGCATCTTTACAAGACAACCGATGACGGCATGAGCTGGAAGCCTGTCAGCCCCGATCTGACCCGCAACGACAAATCCAAGCAGGGGCCTTCGGGTGGCCCTATCACCAAGGACATCACCAGCGTCGAGTACTACGACACGATCTTTGCCATCGCCGAGTCGCCGAGGGCCAAGGGAATGATCTGGGTGGGCACCGATGATGGTCTGATCCAATTGACTCGCGATGGCGGTGCAAGCTGGATGGATGTCACGCCACGCGATCTGCCTGCCTGGAGCACGGTCAGCATGATCGAGCCCTCGCGGTATGACACCAACACAGCCTACGTTGCGGTGGACCGTCACAAGCTCGATGACATCAAGCCTTACGTTTTCATGACTGACGATGGCGGCAAGACCTGGAAGCGCATAGATGCTGGCCTGCCGGAAGGATCGTTCGTTCACGCCGTACGTGAGGATTCGCTCATGCGCGGCCTTCTCTATGCTGCGACTGAAACCGGCGTGTTCGTGTCCTTCGACTCCGGCGCACACTGGCAAAGCTTGCAGCTCAATTTGCCGCGCAGCCCCGTCCACGACCTCGTGGTCAAGGATGACGATCTCGTGATCGCCACACACGGGCGGTCATTTTGGATTCTCGACAACATTACGCCGCTGCGGGAGGTCCAGCCCGCGGCGGCCGCATCGGGTGTATACCTCTATAAGCCCGCAATCGGCTATCGACTCTACTATCCCGATCAGGTCGACACACGGCCGCCTGCGGGTCAGAACCCGCCGGCCGGCATTCTCATTGACTACTATTTGCAAACCGTACCCACGGGACCCCTCACGCTCGACATTGTCGATTCGAACGGCAATGTTGTGCGTCATCTGACGAGCGTAAAGCCGCAGCAGGCCGAGCAGCCTCCGGAGTGGCCCGACCAGGTGCAACCGGCGACGACCCTCCCTGTGGCTCCGGGTATGAACCGCTTTGTCTGGGACTTGCGTTACGATGATCCGGTGCAGATTCCGGGCGCGTTCTACGCCGGTCTGCCGCCGCGCGGCCCCATAGTGCTGCCCGGCGACTATCATCTCGAGCTCAACTACAGCGGCGAGACACACACGGCGCCTCTTACTGTACGCGCCGATCCGCGGCTGAAGCAGTCGCTCGCGGGTTTGCAACAGAAATTCGCCTTGTCAATGGAGGTCTATCATGACCAGGATGAGTTGCATCGGGCCGTGAATGACATCCGCGCCTGCAAGGGAGAGGTTGAGATGGCGCTGAAGAAAGCGGCGGGCAAGTCTCGCGCCTCAGCCCTCAAAGCCGAAGGTAACTCACTGTTGCAGCAAGCGTCCGGGATCGAAGAACGGCTGATGCAAGTCAACATCAAAGGATCGGAAGCCAACCTCAACTATCCCGGCATGCTGAACGAGCAGATCTATTCCTTCGCCGGGCTGCTGGAAGATGCCGATACCGCGCCCAATGCCCAGGAAATCGAAACCTACTCCGATCTGCACAGGAGGCTCGCCGCGCAGCTTTCCGATTGGGCAACACTCCAGACAAAGATTGCACGTTTCCGTGCGCACGTTCACCCTGCCGCTCGGCCCGAGAGCTGAGTGAGCACCTGTCCGCCGCAGGCAGCTTGGCGCCGACGAACCGCTGTGCAGCACAACATGCTATCGTTGCGCAGCCGGCCCGTTCTCTGGGCTGTACACACTGAGTGTGCGAGGTGGAAGCGTGGCGTTGTTCCGCAGCGTGGTGACGTGCATTTTGATTCTGACCTGTGGCACGGCTGTCGAGGCAGCCGCTGAGCCGTCTCCGGTTCAACAGCTCATAGCGCCGTTGCACTGGCGCTCCATCGGGCCGTTCCGCGGCGGACGTGTGCTGGCCGTCAGTGGCGTCGCCGGTGACCCAAATCATTTCTACTTCGGCTCTGTGAATGGCGGAGTATGGGAGACGCGGGACGCTGGGCGTACGTGGACGGCGATTTTCGATTCCTCACCGGTCGGTGCGATCGGCGCGCTCGCGGTGGCGCCATCCGATCCCAGAGTCATTTACGTGGGCACCGGCGAAGCGGACATGCGCTCGGATATTGCGCAGGGTGCCGGCATGTTCCGATCGACGGATGCTGGACATACCTGGGAGCCGATCGGGCTGGTCGACTCACAGCAGATCGGCCGCATCCTCGTCGACCCGACACATCCGGAAGTCGTGCTCGTTGCTGCCTTGGGACATCCCTATGGCGCGAACGAAGTGCGAGGCGTATTCCGGTCCGTCGACGGCGGTAAGACATGGCACCGTACTCTGTATAAGGATGCGAACACTGGCGCGATAGACCTGGCCTTTGAGCCCGGCCACCCCAATGTTGTGTACGCATCCCTGTGGCAGACTCGCAGGCCACCTTGGAACGTCTATCCCCCCGCGAGTGGTCCGGGTAGCGGCTTATACAAATCCACTGATGAAGGACTGACATGGACCGCCCTGGTCGGCCACGGGCTGCCGGATAGGCCAGGCCGCATCGGGATCGCTGTCGCGCAGTCGAGCCCACAGCGCGTGTTTGCTTTGATAGATGCTATGGAGGGCGGTCTCTACCGCTCCGACGACGGTGGCACGAGTTGGACCCGCGTGAGCGATGATCATCGGATCTGGAATCGCGGCTGGTATTTCGGCGGCGTCACTGTGGACCCGAGCAGTGCGGACACGGTCTACGTTTGCGATACAGCGCTATATCGCTCGGTCGACGGCGGGAAGCACTTCGTACCGATCAAGGGCGCACCAGGCGGTGACGACTATCATGTGCTGTGGATCGATCCGACCCACCCGGAGCGGCGTATCCTCGGCGTTGATCAGGGTGCTCTGGTGACACTGGATGGCGGTGAGACCTGGAGCTCCTGGTACAACCAGCCCACTGGCCAGTTCTATCATGTAGTCACGGACAACCGGTTTCCATATTGGGTCTACGGTGCACAGCAAGACTCCGGTGCCGCGGGGGTTCCGAGCCGGACGGATAACATCGACGGCATCAACCTCACTCAATTCCGCGAAGTGACCGCCGGCGGTGAAAGCGACAACATAGCTCCCGACCCGGACGACCCGGAAATTGTTTTTGGCGGGCGTGTCGACAAGCTCGATCTGCGCACCGGCCAGACGCTGAGCGTTCCTCCGACACTGGCTTACCCTGATCTATATCGCGGCACCTGGACCTTGCCGCTGGTGTTTGGAAAACCCGGAAGTCACGCGCTGTACTTTGGAAACCAGCGCATTTTCCGCACCACCGACGGCGGCAAGCATTGGGACACAATCAGTCCCGATCTCACCCGCGAGCACCCGCAGATACCTGCCAACCTCGATCCGCCGACGGTCGAAGATAACGACCAGTCCGGCCCACCTCGTGGAGTGGTCTACGCAATCGGCCCTTCGCTGCTCGATGGGCGGCTGATCTGGGCGGGCACGGAAGACGGCTTGGTGTGGCGCACTCGCGACGAGGGTCTGCATTGGCAAGACATGACCCCTCCGGAGCTGAGCGCGTGGTCGAAGATCGGAGTCATCGAGCCGTCGCATTTCGATGTGGAGAGCGCTTACATTGCCGTTGACCGGCACCGCCTCGACGATCCCAAGCCTTACATCTACCGTACGCACGATGGCGGCGCGCACTGGACGTTGATAGCAGATGGCCTCGCCGATGGAGGCATACACAATAGCGTCAATGTTGTGCGCGAAGACCCTGTGCGTCGGGGCCTGTTATATTGCGGCACCGAGCGCGGCGTGTACGTTTCCTTTGACGATGGCGGGCACTGGCACGCGCTTCAGCGGAATCTTCCACGTACATCCGTGCGCGACTTGCAGGTTCACGGTGACGACCTCGTCATTGCAACCCATGGCCGTGGATTCTGGATCATGGACGATGCCACGCCGTTGCGATCGCTGGTGGGCGATCCTGACACCAGGACACGCCTGCTCCCGCCCGCCGTCGCCTATCGTGTCCGATCAACAGGGTTTACCGGTACACCCATGCCGAAGGACGAGCCGATGGCGCCCAACCCGCCGCTTGGCGCTTATATTGACTATGTTCTCGACGCGACATCGGCCGGTCCCGTCACCTTGACTATCTCAGACCCGCAGGGTGCGGTCGTGCGTAGCTTCAGCAGCGATGACAAGACCACGTCGCCTGATCTCACCCACATCGATATTGCACCTGAATGGATCGTTGCTCCGCAGCCGCTCTCGACCGGTGTCGGTGCACATCGTTTTGTGTGGGACCTGCACTACGCGCAGGCACGACCTCCACTCGTTCCGGAGGATCCAACTGAGGAGGAGAAGGGGGCGTGGGCGCCGCCTGGCCGATACCTGATCGAGCTCAAAGCAGGTGACAGGAGTTATCGGCAGTCGCTGACCCTCCGTCCGGATCCCCGGGTCAAGCTGCCGGAAAGCGCGTATCGTGAACAATTCACGCTATCCCGTGATGTTGAGCGTGCACGTGTGGAGATAGGCACGGCACTCAAGGAAGTGGAGACGATTCACAGCGGCATCGCCGACCGCCGCAAGAAGGCCAGCGGCGCAACGGCGGCCGCCCTTGTCAATGCTGACCGGCAGCTCATGGAAATCAGCGACATTCCCCCACCGAAAGCCTCACCTGACTCGCGTGGCACGGCGCCCAGGACGGTCCGCGGCCTGAGATACCTCGAAGGAGCGTTCCACGATGAGGCGCAAGCCGTCGACCGTGGGGACGCGGCACCGACCCGCGACGCGCGGGAGGGCTACACCAAGGATCGCGCATTGCTGGATCATGCCTTGGCCGACTGGGCACGATTCAAGGCAACAACGCTTCCGCAACTCAACACCCAGCTTCAGTCAGACGGAATCGAGCCGATCTCCGCGCAAGCTGGCAGCTCGGCTCCGTGATCCGCGCGCACCAGAAGACCTACGAGGGGCACTAGAGCCCTCTGTTCGGATCGATCAGGTATTTTTGTCCGGTCTCGCGCTTGAGATAGCGGGACATCACCTCGAGATCGAGCGCTTCGGCAAGCGAGATCGTGTGCGAGTAGTGGCTTGCGAAGGTCGTCCGCAACCCGGCGGCAACCCGCGCGCGCAGCTCGGCGCCTTTCTCTGGCCCGACCTTCTGCAGGAAGCTCATTATCAGAAAGCCGCCAACCGCCCACGAAAATCCGAACGAGCGTGTGAGTACGGTTGGCGAAGTGTCGAGGCTGCCGTATATGTACAGCTGTTTGAATGTGGAGGAGCCGTAGCGGCTGTAACTGGTCATGCTCTTGTTCGCGGCGATCTCCATTGCCGTGACGATCCGGCTACCCAGCTCACCGCCGCCTATGGCGTCAAAGGCGATGGTCGCTTTGGTTGCGACGATTGCATCCGTCAACTCTTCGAAGAAGGTTGGCGCGCTTGTGTCAACGACATACTGAGCGCCGAGATTGCGCAGAAGGGCAACCTGGTCCGGCCTGCGTACGACATTGACGAGCGGAACGTTCTCGTCACGGCAGAGCCTTACGAGCATCTGGCCGAGATTGGAGGCCGCCGCCGTGTGCACGATAGCGACGTGACCTTCAGCTCGCATGGCTTCCACCATCCCGAGCGCGGTGAGCGGATTGACGAAGCTGGAGGCACCGTCCGCTGCTGTCGCGTCCGCAGGAAGCTCCAGGCAGTCTGCGGCGCGCACTGTGCGATATTGCGAATACATTGCACCACCGATCGCGGCGACCGTCTTGCCCATCAGGCTCCGGACGTTCTTGCCGGCTTTGATCACGGTGCCTGCGCCTTCGTTGCCGACCGGCATCGATTGCCCCACGCGCCCGGCAAGGGCGCGCATGAAGTTTTGCGCAATGGGCGCGGTCACGATCGGCTTTTCTCTTGTCCCTGCCGTCCTCGCCGCGCTCATATCGGCCGGCCCAGTGAGGAGGCCAATGTCCGAAGGGTTGATCGGCGTCGCTTCGACACGGATCATCACCTCGTCGTCTCCCGGTTCTGGTGCCTCCACCTCCAGAAGCGACAACTCGAGATCGCCGCTCTCTTTCACCAGTGATCGAAGCTGAAGACCTTGCATGCAATGCTCCTTCATCAGTTCGGGAACGGGAGGTGCCTGCGGCCAACTCCGCGAGGGCTCTGGGACACACTCCTTCGCACCCGATTCACTGCGGCTCCTGGACGGCCGCGACATATTGGTAGGATCAAGGTTACCACGGCGCTTTCGTGGCGGCGGTCGCAAACCCCGAGGCTACGCGGCCCTCAAGTCCGGCTGCTCGCGTCATCGCCAACCGGCCAAGGATTGGCTACGAAGCTGTCCGATAGCGCGCCAACGAGCGCCGGACTTTCCAAGAGGGACATCCCCGACAGACCGACGACAGCATCGCCAAGTCTTAATCGTCCTTGGAGGTACTCGCACACGGATCGCGATCGATACCCCCACTATGAGATAGGCTCCGCTATGGGGCCGCCTCGAGCGCGATGCGCACCCGTGGGTCCGCGATAAGATACCGCCCTAAGACGTCAACCACGCCACCCTGAAGCGGGCCGGCAGGACAGCTCACCCAACCACTCTCGCGGCGATGCCACCGTCTGGCGGGTCGCGTCTTTTGCAGCCTCGCTGCGGCAATCGGCGCCCACACAGTGACCATGGAAAGTCATGTCTGATCCGGTTGGAGACAACTTGCGTGTGGCGTTATTGAGGAGGCGTATGCCGGGCTCACTTTCGAGTTGACCCGCCCGCGCCAGTTTCTACCGGGCGCGAGCTCACGCGCGAGCTCTTGTCACCCATCTACGATAGCTTCGCTATCGCTCGCAACACACCGCCGGACCTGTTGACGAAACGAGCAAAATTGACATGGTCGCCGTCCAATCAGTCTCTGGCGGAGCCCGGCGCGGCTTCAATGCCTGATTTGTAGGGTGCGCGTGGACGTTAGATCGCGCTGCAGTGCAACAGTGACTTTGGCGAAGGCCTCCAATATGTGGGGTCTAGAAACAGTACATAACAGATATAGCGCTGGCCGCGCTTTCACAGGTGCGTATAAGGCATTAGCGGCACTGTATGTTTTGGTGTGTCGTCGTATCACGAGTTGGTCTGTATGCCGTTGGTGCTTGAGCTACCGGAAAGGCTTATGATAGGGTGAATCTCGAGCTATCAACATGAATCCCGAAGTGAGAAGCGATTCGTGCTGGTCGCGGGCAATGTCGCGGATTGTGGAGGCTATGCGCCGAGAGTCTTTGCGCGCCGGTCTTGCGATTATCAACATCAACACCCGTGCCGATCTCCAGAAGCGGCTGTAAGATGCCTTTGGCAGGGAAAGGCGGACGCGGCTGCCCGGGTGATGAAGCTTGAACATTCAAGGAGTGATGCATGCGGACGCTACAACCTGCAACGGCAGCTGCCATTGCAAACGATCTGAAGTCGACGCCCGGCCGGCCTGCCGGCGTTTATTGCCTGGAGAGGAATTGGGAGTGTGTGCCGTTCAAGCTGGGTGAGCGCATACTGGTGATGGAGTTTGGAACTCCATGTTTCCTGACACAGAATCTGTCTTACAATGAGATTCTGCTGCCGACCAGGGGTGGCGGATACTTCACCCCAAAGCTGCAACATCGCAACATCAATGTGTCCTATCTGACGGAGGATCAGATGCTGGATCACTTGTGCGCATTGCCGGCGGCGGAGCTGACGCAGGGTCAGGAGGCCCTGATCACTGGAATGCGCTCTGTGCTCATCACATACTACCGTTCCTACCCGAACGCCAACCAGTATTTCTACCAGTATCAGGCGAGCACGAAGGATC
>CAZBTV010000233.1:0-8092 GCA_964494895.1 uncultured Steroidobacteraceae bacterium
GTCGGCGGGAATAGCGGCGGAGTGCGAGCCAGCGGAATGCTGCATGGACACGGAGCGCCAGCGCTCACCGTGGTTGACGTGACGATACCAGAGGACCGCTTCAATGACGGCGGGTGGCGTTGAGATGGTGAGCGCGAGATCGCTGCCGGGGTGGAAGGAGGTAGCGGGAGTGTGGTGGGCGTCGATGACCGGTCGGCGACTGAGTGCTGCCCGGCGGAGGGCGTCGGTTGCCGAGGTGGTCTTCGGAGGTGCTGACGCGAAGGACTGTTCGAAGGCGGCGAGGTCAGTGTCGATGGCGGGGAGGCGGTCAGCCCAGTTGCCGCGGCGGAAGGCCGGCCGGCCGTAGCTGACATCGTCGGTGTAAATGAATTTTGCGCGTGCGGAGAAGTCTGCCCAGGACTGGCGGGCCTTGCGATAGGCGGCGATTGATAGCTGCGCAGCGGCGGGATCGCCGGTCTTCTCGTGGATGGAGTAGAGAAGCGCGACGCGGAAGAGCGCCGCATAGAAGCTGCCGAGGCCATTGAGGATGAGGATGTCTTCCTGGGCGCGGCGGAACTCGGAGGTGCGCGCTCTTGCGCCGGCGGCAGTGCGCGCTTTGGCGAGTGCGTTGTTAGATGTAGTGGCAAGGAATTCCAGCCAGGTGATGACCTCGCTGGTGTTGTAGCGGGCATCCTGTTTGTTGTTGACGAGATTGTCCGCGTGCTGCCCGATGGAGGTGAAGAGTTGCGGGTCAAGCGGCGAGATGGCGGAGACGTTGTGAGGGGCGGGGTTATCGCCGTAGAGCGGGCTCTTCGTATAGGGGAGCATCTGGACGGTGGTCAGCATTTCCGGCCAGAACTCGTGGTTCGACGCCGAGGGCAGCCAAGCCGTCGTGACGAGCGGCAGGATGCGGCTGGAGGCGGCGAGCGCGGTCTGAAGCGCAGGGCTGGCCGGGCCGAACTGTTGGGCGAGTGTGCGGTGGTAGAAGGTGGGGTCGGTATCCGGGTTGTAGAGATGGCGGCCCCAGGTCATGTAGGTATGGGTAAATTTTGCGCTGTCGAGGTCGTCGGGCTGCAAAGAAGCCGCTTCCTCCGGATGCGACGCCGGCATCGAACGCTGCGGAATGACATAGCTTTTGGATGTTGTGTCAGATTTTTTCCACGTCTCAGAATCTGGACTTGGGAGACCCAGATTTTTTTCGGCGTAGGCGTCGCGGCCGCCGGAATGGCCTGAGCCTTCGCGCCCCTTGAAGAAGAGCGGCTCCATGATCTCCATGCCGGCGGCGCCGCAGAAGTTGGCGGCGCGGCCGTAGCCGGAGGCTAACGCGGGGTCGGCCCAGAGGAGATGGCGCTGCGTGCCCGGCCAGACGCGATAGAGCAGCTCAATGCCGAAGTCTTTCTGATAGAAGTCCCCGTAGCCGTAACGGGTGAAGTTGCGCGCGCCGCTGGAAACCGCGAAGGTGCCGGTGACGCCCGTGCGGGGGTACTCGGCGGCGCGAATGTCGGCCTGGTGGTAACCGAGGCCGCAGTGCTCCGCCCAGAACTTGGCACCGCCTTTGACGGGCATGCCGGTGGCGCGGGCGATAGCGATGGTTTCAGGATCGAGGCCCTTGGCGTGCAGGTCGAGCTCGATCATGCGCGGCTTACCTTCCGGCGTGCGCGCGGCGGACACGGCCTCCCAAAGCGTCTTCCAAAATGAATAGCTGCCTTCCGGAATGCCGGATTCGCCGTGAATGCGCATGGTGAGGCCAGTGATTTGAGGGCAGGCTTTGAGGAGCAGCGCTAATGCGTCGCGGCAGTAGACGGCGTGGGTCTCCGGTGTGAGGCCGACGATGCGGTGGTCGGAGTTGGGCGAATCGGTCCACTGATATGCGTGGGTCCAGATGCCGAGCTGGAACTCAAGGCCGCGGCGGGCAGTTTCGGCGGCGATGAACTGGAGAGCTTCGAGGTTGCGCTGACGCTCCCCCGGCTGGAGGGCGGGCTCGACCTGGACGTGCTCGTAGCCTGGAACCTCGATGAGATAGGGGTACGGGAAGTGGAGATAGTCGCCTGTGACGCCGCGGGGAAAGTCATAGCCGAGGCCGAACGTGAGGGCGAAGCGGTTGAAGCGCGCGGCGGCGATGGTGTCGAGGTAGCTCGTCCAGAAAGCGCGGTTGTAGTACCAGCGTTTGTCTTCGACCTCCGAGCAGAAGCCGCGCGAGACGCTGCGGATCTTGTTGGGAGTGGTGTCGATGAGCGATGTGGCGAGATCGAGAGCCGAGAGAGGGTTGCGCGAGGACCGGACACGATCGGCGAGTTCGAGCAGGCCGTACGCAATGCCGCGTGCATCGACACCAGTGACGAGGATGGCGGGTTTGCCCATCTGGGTGCCGGGGATAAGCGCGACGGTCTCGGGGTGCGTCACACGCGATGTCCGCGAAAATGGCTTGGCGAGCAAGCTGTCCGGCGGCGCGATGTAAATGTGCAGGGCGGCGGCGGAGGGGTCGTCAGTGACATGTGCGGTGGTGAGAGCCTCGCGGAGCATGTCGAGCGCATACTGAACCGGCTCGGTACGAACCAGCGCAGAGTCGTCAGTAACGATGGTGATGCGGCCAGAGCCGGATGCAGCGTCGGCGAGTTTGGCCGAAGATGTCGCAATGGCTGCGGCGGAGAGCTTGAGGAAGGAGCGGCGCGAGGGCTTGTGGGACATGGCGAATCCACGGTAGTGGATCGCGCGCCGATCGGCAAATGGAGAATGTCAGCGAGTACCCAGACTTCGTTCCGGCATCTCAAAGGCGGGTCGAGTGATGGAGCTGCGTCAGCCGTCGTTGTTCATATGCGGGCCGCAGCCCGCAGTATGTCAGCCGCCGCCTCAACAAGCTCCCCATCCGCATATTCCCGGTTCCCCTCCTCATCTTGCTGGCTCCGTAGCCATAGAAGAACATCTTCGATGTCGGCTTGCCCCGTGGCCACTGCAAGGATGAGCTGTGGCCTCGAATAGTGCACCAAGCTCAAGGCCGGCTCAGGGTCAGGCGTGTGGCTCCATATGGGAAAATGAAAAGGCGGTATAGGCTGATGCAGCGGCTGGTCCGCCCCGCTTCCACCGACCACTCCCACGCCGATCGGCACTGATACGGGTACGGAGGTGCGCTCAGAAAGAAGGTCAGTCTTCGCTGGCACGAGAGGCGTCTTCGCCTTCGATGCCTGCTTGGAAAACATGTCGAGAAGGTTCTGAGTTCCCCTGGCTTCTTTTTGGGACTTTTCCAATTGCTTGCGCTTCTTCGAATCCTCCTTCTTGACGGCCTCACGCTGTTTTTGACGCTCCTGCCTGGATTCGTTGACGATGATCCACTCGTAAATGATTTCGCCGGCACGTGAGCTCTCATAATTGAGATACAACTTGACCGTATCTGTTTCATCCTGATAGGTGAAGAAGTCGCGTATCGACAATTGGCGCGTGATCAGACACTCTGAGTGGCTGATGGTTGTTGTGGCGAGTGTATGTCCGGCCAATGTCTGGTTGGCCTTCGCAACATAGGTCGTCGCCTGAGTGACGGCATCCTCGAGGCCGTTCTTGGGCTTGATCTCGTAGATCTTCTTGTTGAGAACCATATCCGCATAGGACCAACCCGAGTACTGAGGCGTGGGGGGTATTCCATACTCCGGAATCCAGCTCGGGTGACGGCCTTGAATGTGTTCGTGCGCAAACGTGCCGCGATCTTCGGTGTTTGCGACATTGCCGGCTTTCAGATCCTCGTCGCTGAACAATGCATTGATATCCAGGTTGCTGTTTTCGTAGTTTGCTTGCCACCGCAGTTGCTGGGGAGAGCATTTGAGTTGCATCGTTGCGGCCGGCTGCAGGGAAAAAATGGCTCTTGGCTGAATGGTGGCCGTTTCATCCATGGCCCTGGCGCCCATCACGTCCGCTTCCTTTTCCATCTCAGTATCATCGTTGATCGCCAAGCCCATCGCTTGCAGGGTGGGCCTGACCCGCCCCTGTGCCTGCTGCACCACATGCCAGGCCTCGTGCGCCAGATGCTGCTCCTGCCCTGGCCCCAGATGAATCTCGCTTCCCTGTGCATACGCCAGTGCATTCAACTGTGCCGGCCTGTCCGAGTTGTAATGAACGCGCACAGAATCCATGGATATGCCTGACAGCGCCTCGACCCCAGCTTTCAGCTGATTGGGTATACCGGTAGGGTTGGGTCTGGGCTCTGGCGCTTTCGGCGCCTCCTGTCGCTGCGCGACCGGTCCGAACAGGGTCCGGATCTTCGCTTTCTGCTGCAGCATCCGCGAGCTTTGCGCAATCCAATCCGCCCGCCCTGCCGGCGGCTCACGCTGCGACAGCCCCGTTGCGCTCTCTGTGACTGTCTGCGCCGGTGCGGACTGGGACGTCGTTCTTTCTACTTTGCCTCTCATCGGCGCAGGTATAACTGAAGGATCGCGCCCTCGACATCGGCCCGCAGCGGAGATCTCGCTTCCAGAATCCCTATGAGCAGCGGTCAGGAGCGGACCGTCGCCACCATGTTCCCGTCAGCCCTGCTGATCGCGCCAATTCAACCACAGCTCGAATCTTGAGAGGAGGGCCGCGCCGCCCGACAACGGCTCCATGAAGGTGCTGTGAGGCGTTTGCGCGCGGAGGTGCTTGGGAACGGCGAGTAGTCTCAACGGAGACGGATTCAGGAGAACGGAGATAAAGATCCGGATCTCCAGCCGCTTATGTTGGATGAGTCATTTATCAACGGGGATCCAGACGCACCGTCCAGGAACCGGGTTTCCCTTCATGCAGAGATGTTAGACAGGAATCATTCTCTTTCTCGTCCGGGAGCTTCGCTGTCGGGCGCGTGTTGCGAATATATCGATGTGACTGTTGCCTACACGACTGATGAAGCCGCGACCCCCGACCATGGAGCCGAGACCGCAAAGGCGCCGCTTCTCGACCGGCAGAGTGCTGCCGCCGAAGCGTACGGATGACCGTCGGGTATGTTGACTTTGCGCTGCTGGCGGGCCTACACTCGCCAACGGTTGTGATGGTAGCGCTCCCATAAGAATCACATCACATCGCGCCCGCCTGGACACGTATGGGTACAGTTGCTTGATAGCGGATAAGCCGATTCATCGCGTGATGTAGCGCGATTGGCGTGTGAAGGAGGAAACACCTTAGCAAGGATCAACAGCCGGTCGAGCACCACAGCGTGAGCTGTGACATTGTTGACATCACTGGTCGATCGAACCTGTTCGACAGGCTGTGCGTTATCTTCAATCTTGGTTCCACTGTGTGCACGTTGCCACGTTGTAACGTCGGATAGAGGGGGAGGGGACAAGATGTTTCATTCCACAGGCGGTTCATTCTTCTCGGGAGCGGTTGATGAGCTCCCAGGCCTCACACGCATAGGCGGCTATTCCCGCTGCCATTTTCACTAGCTCTTTCTGGCGAAGACTGACCAGGCGTAAGCCGGCGTCAGCATCTTCGTCCTCACTGCTTGAAATAACCAACTCAAGGAGGTTTCTCATGAATTTCCGTTTCATGGCCGCTGCAGCGGCCGGCGTTTTAGCCTTGGCAGGCACTGCGAACGCAGATGATGCGTCGACCAGCGCGTCGACACTGCGCGCCTTGGGGGCGCAGGTCCGACTACACATCGGCACGGCTGCGAACCCGACCACTCTCGGGGACGCAACTCTGTCCCAGATCATTGCCGACCAGTTCTCGGTCCTCACCCCCGAAAACGACATGAAGTGGCAGGTCGTTGAGCCGACGCAGGGCAGCTTCAACTGGACCGGCGCCGACAACCTTGTCAGTTTCGCCGAGCAGCACGGTCAGCTCGTGCGAGGACACACGTTGATGTGGCACAACCAGCTGCCAAACTGGCTGACGCAGGGTGTCGCCAGTGGCGCCATCAGTGCCGCGCAACTGCGCGATCTGCTGCACCAGCACATCACCATTGAGGTGGGCCGCTATCGCGGCAAGATCTGGCAGTGGGACGTCGTCAACGAGTTGCTCGCCGATGCGAACCCGTCGCAGATCAGGCCGAACGACTTCTGGGTATCCAACCTCGGCCCGGGCATCGTCGCCGACGCGTTCCGCTGGGCGCACGCGGCCGACCCGGAGGCGTTGCTCTGTTACAATGACTACAACATCGCCGGTGAGGATGGCAGCAATGCCAAGCACAACGCCGCCGTCACGCTGATCAAGAGCCTGCAGGCTCAGAAAGCTCCGATCAACTGCGTGGGAGACCAAGGCCATTTGGACCTGCAGTTCGGGTTCAACCAGGTCCTCATGACCCAGGACCTGCAGGAATTTGCCAGCCTCGGCCTGAAGGTGGCGATCACCGAGGCGGACGTGCGCACATTCGTCGAGACCACGGATAACAACCAAACCCCGGTTGTCTCACCGACGGACCAGACACCCAGCCACACAGCAGACCCCGCGGCAACGGACTGGTACATCGGGATGGTGCAGTCTTGCCTGGCTTTGAAGGCATGCATCTCGTTCACTGTATGGGGCTTCGCCGACTCGCATTCGTGGGTGCCTGGCACCTTCAAGGGTGAGGGCGATGCCGACCTCTACGACGTGAACCTCAACCCGAAGCAGCAGTTTACCGGTGTGCAGCAGACCCTGGCACTGGCCCCAGGCGCTCCTAACCGCGGCAGACTGCGCGACGGCGACGGTGATCACGACGGTGGCGACCGCGACTAAGCGCGCTACCGGCAGCCAGCTCCAACTGGCAGCGACAAGCGAGCCCGTCGCCAACGACACTGGCGACGGGCTCGCAAGTTTCCCTTCAAGAAAAAGCGCTAGTCAGCGCGGTCCGCTTCGCCGAGCAGAAGATCCCTCGCGACGTCGTTGCACCAGGTTCTAGCCTCCGCCTTGCCGGCGCGAGACGCCGCTGAATGGTGGAGCGGGCTCGATGGCCCGTCGCGCGGCATGCTCCTCCGGCACCGTTGCACCCGTCGCGCCCCACGCGCGGTGTGCTCGAAGCGGCCCACAGAAAGTTTGGGCATAGCTCAAAAACAACAGAAGAGATTCCCACCAGCTCCGTTACGTCGCTGTCGACGAGATAGCGAACGGCCCGTCTGGCGTCAGCTCGATTCCGGATCTCCTTGCTGAACAATACCGGGAAGTCGTCCGTCCGTCGGCGCATTCAACATGGGTATCGGCGCCTGCCTGGAGGGGAGGTGCTTCATTCAAACGGACGATCATTCGCGATGATGATAATGGTCGCGCGGCAATGTTCCGTTGCAGGCGGCAATTGTATGAGTATACTGAATTTGTATGAGTATATTCACGTGCACGGTCAGCTAGCACGCTGATACGACACTGCCGCCACAACATGGACGTTGCGGAACGGACTTCTTGAACTGCTCCGCCACGTTTCAAGGAGTTCTCCATGAAATCTCTGGTAAATCTCGCAGCCGCGCTATGCGGCGGGCTGCTTTTCGGTGGAGTTGCAGGCTCTGCCTTCGCACAGTCCGTTCCCACATCGTACTCATGGACCTCGACAGGTCCCATCATCAGCCCGAAGTCCGACTCCACACACAACATAATCGCAGTCAAAGATCCATCGGCGGTTCTCTTCAACGGCCGGTGGGTTATCTATGCCTCCGATGTCAATAGCGCCGGCAATTACAATATGGAATACCTGAATGTCGCTTCGGACTGGAGCGATGCCGGCACCGCGAAGCCGTACTTCATGGACAACACGCCCGGTTTCAGCGGCTATCACACGGCGCCTCAGGTCTTCTATTTCGCCCCGCAGAAAAAGTGGTATCTGATATTCCAGAGCGGACAGCCGCAGTACTCCACCAACAGTGACCCCACCAAGCCGCAGAACTGGACACTGCCAAAAAACTTCTATGCGTCGCAGCCCTCGTCGGTGAGCAATTGGATCGATTTCTGGGTCATTTGCGATACCGCCAATTGCTACCTGTTTTTCAATGGCGACAACGGCAATTTCTATCGCGCTTCGACCCCCATTGGAAATTTCCCGAACGGATTCAACACTCCGGTCATTGTCGATTCGAGCTCCCAATTCAATATGTTTGAGGCCGACAACGTCTATACTGTCGAGGGGACCGGCGTGTATATAGCGAATATCGAGTGCCTCGGGCCCAACGGGCAACGTTACTTCCGAGCC
>CAZBTV010000234.1:0-8027 GCA_964494895.1 uncultured Steroidobacteraceae bacterium
CCGGTTCCGCAGCCGAGCGGCCCCGCTCCCATCATCCATCACCCGGACGTCAAGCGCATGCTGCTGACGATGAAGGCGCTGACGGAAGCCTCTCGTGCTCTTTCACTGTATACGGCCTTCCAGCTCGATCTCGCCACTCATGGCGTGCAAGCGAGTCAGCGCGCCGCTGCCCAGGCGCGTGTTGATCTCCTGATCCCCATCGTCAAGGGCTGGTGCACCGAGATCGGCAACGAAACAGCAGGCATGGGAGTGCAGGTCCATGGCGGAATGGGCTTCATCGAAGAGACCGGTGCCGCACAGTACGTGCGCGACGTGCGGATCACTACGATCTACGAAGGTACCACGGGTATCCAGTCCAACGATCTCATTGGGCGTAAGCTCGGGCGCGATCGTGGAGCGGCGATGGCTTCCCTCCTGTCTGACATGTCTTGCGAGCTCGAGGGGTTGAGTGTCGAGAGCGCCACCTCCAAGGCAATACGAAAAGCGGCGTTGGATGCGGTTGCCCTCCTGAAGGGCGCCACGTCTGCGCTGCTCGACATGATGGCGTCGCGCCCGGATCTCGCGATGGCCGTGTCCGTGCCGTATCTGAAGTTGTGCGGTTATGTTGCTGGCGGCTGGCTCATGGCGAAGTCATCTGCCATCGCCGCCAGACAGCTGGACGGCCCGGATCGCAACTTTTACGAGGCAAAGATCCGAACCGCGCTTTTCTACTCCGAGCACGTGTTGCCGCAAGCCGTCGCGCTTGCGCAGGTGGTCACCAGGGGTGCGGCTAGCGTCATCGAAACGGACGCCGCCCTGATTTAGGGCCGGGCGTGGCGGTGTTGGGTCAATCGCGCGAGCCGCTTCCGTCGCCGGACGGCGGCTGCTTGCCCGGCGGCGGGCGGTCGGCGGCATCTGGCGAAGCGCGGTGACCCAGCCGCTTTTCGATTTTCACGAACGCGGCCAACACGAGCAGCCCGAGACACATACCGACCACCGCCAGGGCGAGTTGCCCCAGCCCGGCCGCGGCACTGGCCGCCGCCGTCATCCAAAGCCCAGCGGCGGTCGTCAACCCGTGAATCTCATGCTCAGCGGTGAGTTTCAGAATGGCGCCGCCACCGAGGAACCCTATCCCTGTGACTACACCCTGCACCACGCGTGATATGTCGCTCTTGCTCATTCCCGACTCTTCGGCACTCAAGATGACGAATGCGGTGCCCAACGCCAGCAGCATGTGGGTGCGCAACCCCGCGGGTTTGTGTGTGAGCTCTCGCTGCGTTCCAACGAGGGCGCCGACGCTGAGTGCAACACCCAGTCGGACGATGAGGCGCAGCATATGTTGAGCGCTCGGAATGGACTGTGAGATTTCGGAAAGGCCTTCCAACATGCTCGACTCCCCCAGGTGATGGCGGATCGACGCGTCAGCGCCTGCGCGCGCGCGATCCACGGCTCTTGTGCGTACGCACTTTCAGAGGCATTCGCAATTTCAACTTGGGTGGCTCGTTGAGGTTTTGGAGGAAGAGCCGCCGCTCTTCGGGCTCCATGGCCGCCCAGTCAACCTTGAGCACATCCCTGCGGCAGAGCTCCCGGTCCGTGATCCGCGCCTCCGCAAGGCTGGAGCTCATCCACTTTGTCGGAAGCCGGCGGGTTGTACCTTTGCGTAGCAGATCGACCACCGCCGCGGCGATCTCCGGGTCACGAGTGAGATTGCTGTGGTCTACCCGCGCGTAGTATGTGGGTGCGTCGGGAAGCGCTGCGCTGATAGTGGGTACCGTTCCGTCCCCGTGGCGTGTGACGGTGTACACGAACTCGTCTCCACGTCTGCGGACCGCGGTGACGGTCTCCTGGCCAATGCCGACGACGCATGCGAATCGCGAGTCCGGCCGCCCGAGCGCACTCTGTAACGTACGTGCGTGCTCCAGAAGCATGGTGTTGGGTTGCGGACCGGCGCCGGGCCACGCGGCGGCATCGAACAGGTCCAGGTCATCGCCGCAGGGCCCAGTGGGCAACATGTGATAGAGACTGGGAAACGTGTTGAATACTTCGCCAGCGAGAAACTCGGCGGAGGTGTTATGCGTGAGGCGCGCGATTTTGCGTACCACGGCGTATGTTCCCCGGAGCGCCTGAATCGGGGCGAACGATCCAAAGTTGGGAGTTCCGAGAAGAACGACCCGCTCGACTCGCTCAGCGCCTGGCAGCGCCACGGCCGCCCGGCTCACGAGGCCGCCCAAGCTGTGCGCCACAACGGCGAGTTTTCGCGCCGGCTCGTTTCGTAGCCGCTCGGCGAACGCCCTGCCGAGCTCATCGACGCCGAGTCGCCAATCATAGTCATGAAAGGCGACCGCAAAACCAGCAGCGCGGAGCCGAAGTTTCAATCGAAGGTAAGAATAGAGGACGACGCCGAGCGGGACTATACGAGCCGTCCCGGGAAGGCGCAGAGAGGCGAGGCGGCCGACGCTGATGTCGATCGGGTCGACCCAGAGCACATCGTTGGGTAACGGTGGCGTGCGCACGAGGCCGAGCTGCGATCCCATGATGCCCGGCACGACAATGACCTGCAGCGTCGGCTCCTTGATGGGCGTGCGCGCCGCCCGCCGCGCGAGCCGTGCCAGGTCACGATACTCATCCGCGCCGAAGTAGGCAGCCAGATCACGTCCCTGCTCTCCCGTGACCAACATCCGCTCGACATCGATGTCGCTCAGCGCGAATCGATCATAGGGCGTAATGTGGTCGAGAGGTAAATCTAGCCGGCTCACGAGCTTTCAACCGCGACTCGCCAGAAAACAGCGCGCGTGGGGCGGTTCGCCTCGGCTCCTGGCGCTCCCTTACTGGGCATTGAGGGGGCGCACCAATGCGGTGACCGGCACCTTGCCGCCACCAGCGAGCAGCAGTGTGAGTGGCACGCTTTGTCCAACCGACAGCGTCCGAGTCAGTCCGTGAAGCATGATGTGAAGTCCATCGGGCTCTAAATTCACGCTCTTGCCCGACGGAATGATGAGTTGCTCGTGAGGCCGCATGCGCGCCTGTCCACCTTCTGTCCTGGTTTCGTGGATCATGGCGTGAGTTCCAACGGGAGACTCGACGCCGATGATAGTGACGGGACCGGCACCAGGATTGCGCACGGTCAGATACACCGCCGCCACATCCGAACCGGGTACCTGACGCATCCATGCGTCCTGCACGAGGAGCGTCGGTGCTTGCGCCATAGCGAGGCTGGCGACCAGAACAGCGCAAAGCCAAGCGTGGACGAGCGCGGCGCGATTCTTCAAATCAGTGCCCTTTCGGATGAGCGGTCAAGTATGCCAGACGGTCTGCGCCTGAACCGACTATGATGTCCTGCGGTGGATGCATTGCGTCGGGGCGATGCATATCTCCGCGCGTGAGCGGGTCGCTCGACCTGCGGGAAAGGTTGGCCGAAGGCCTGAATCACGAGTTGCCTGAATTATGAGGGAAAAGGCGGAATTGGGGGCCTTGGCCGCCCTTTTCGCTGGCGCGTTGTCGACGGGGGCTGCCGGAGTCCTGGTGCGTCTGGCGGAAACCGGGCCAACCGCAACGGCGTTCTGGCGAGGATGCCTCGCGCTGCCGGCGCTAGCGCTGTGGGCGCTCCTGGAACAGCGGCAGCGGGCCGCGGCGCCAGCCCCAGGCTCGCAAAAGCGAAAGTCGTCCAGTTGGCGCTTAGCCGCTGCTTCCATTTTCTCGAGCTTTCACGACCCGGGTTTTTTCTGGGCCGGAGTCTTCTTTGCTGGCGATCTCGCGCTCTGGAATTCCTCCCTCCTGCTCACTTCGGTCGCCGCTTCCACGCTCGAATCGAGTCTCGCGCCACTACCCGCCACCTTCATGGTCTGGTTGTTCTGGCGCGAGCGGCCGACAGCTCGCTTTCTGGGAGCGACTGCCTTCGCGCTCTTCGGCATGCTGCTCATCGTCAGCCCGAAGCTCGGCCACGGCGGGTCCGCTTTCGTGGGCGATGCCTTGGGACTCGGCACTGCCGTCTTCTTCGCCGCTTATCTTCTGACCATCGCGCGGCTGAGGGCGAGCTATGGAACCGGCCTCGTCATGCTCAATTCGACGTTCGCGTTCTCAGTTCTGCTGCTGCCATTGGCGCTCTCACAGAAGTTTCTTCCTGAGACCGCCAAAGGGTGGGCGGTGAACGCTGGAATCGCGATGACAGCACACCTGTTGGGGCAAGGACTCATCGCCTATGCCTTGGCGCATCTTCGACCTACATTCAGCGCGCTCGGGCTGCTGGTGCAAACTCTGGGCGCGGCGGCATCCGCCTGGCTGGTTTTGGGTGAGCGCCTCGGTCCGTTGCAGATTGTGGGAGCGCTGGTCGTGGTAGGAGCCATCGCCATGGCGCGTACCGCACGTCCTCCCTCCGCATCGCCACTAGACCCGGTGCCCGTCGGGCCCGCCGCGTCGGAATCACTTGGCGTGGTCCGCGATTAGCTTGCAGACCGCATCGACTGCGTGTCGCCGGGCGGTCGTCTTACGCCAGACCGCTCCAACATGCCTTGCCGGCGCCGGTCGCGCGAACGGCCGGATGGTGACGCCCCTGGCATTGCCATAGGCTCCCCGGCTCGCCATCTGAGGCAACAATGTGACCCCCGCGCCGGTGGCCACCATCTGGCGCAGCGTTTCCAGGCTCGTCGCGCGGAAGTCCTGTTTTTCCCGCGTACCGACACGGCTACAGACTTCCAATGCCTGATCGCGCAGGCAATGGCCGTCCTCCAGCAGCAGCAGCGTTTCGTCCTTCAGATCGTCTACGCGGACGCTCTCCCGGCCGGCGAGTTTGTGTTGGTCAGGGAGGGCGACGGTGAAGGGCTCAATGTAGAGCTCACGGGCTTCCAGGCCCTCCAGGTCCACAGGCAGAGCCAGGATTCCAACGTCGAGCTCTCCACCTTGCAGCTTCTCCAGCATCGGTGCGGTCTGATATTCATAGAGCTGCAATTCGAGGCGGGGCAAAGACTTGCGTAGTGCCTGAGAGATTCGAGGCAGCAAGTAGGGACCCACTGTGGGCAACAACGCAAGCCGCAGCCGTCCGGCAAGCGGGTCACGGTGTGAACGTGCCAGAGTGACGACTTCTTCGCTGGCCTCGAGGATCCGGCGCGCGCGGGACACGATCTGCTCACCAGCTTCGGTGAGCGAGACGTTGTTTGGCTGCCGCTCGATCAGTTGCACGCCCAGGTAATCTTCGAGCTTCTTGAGTTGCGCCGACAGGGTGGGCTGGCTCACGAAGCAACGCTCGGCGGCACGGCCAAAATGGCGGCAGTCAGCCACCGCCACCAGATAGCGCAAGTCTTTCAGCTTCAAATCCGTCATTGCCCGATCCACCATAGCCGATATATGGCGTCTATCGAGATTATAAAGTCAATCGATTGGAATAATCGTGGCCTGCTCCCCATCATGCCTTCCATCCCGGACGGGGATACCCAACAAGTCTTTCGAAGGAGCTTTGAGCATGTCAGGTATTGGTCAACGTTTTCCCGATTTTTCCCTCACAGGCGTGATCTCGAACGATGCGGAAAGGGCATTCCAGCCCTTCACTCAGGACAGCTATCCGGGCAAGTGGAAGGTCGTTTTCTTCTGGCCCAAGGATTTCACTTTCGTCTGCCCGACCGAGATCGCCGCATTCGGCAAGCTGGACAAGGAGTTCAAGGCGCGTGACGCACAGGTCCTCGGTGTCAGTATCGATAGCGAGTACGTGCATCTTGCCTGGCGTGCCGCGAAGGAGGAGCTGAAAAACCTGCCCTTCCCGATGCTGTCGGATATCAAGCGCGAGCTGACGACCAGTCTCGGCATTCTCGATCCGGAAGCAGGTGTCGCACAGCGAGCGACTTATATCGTCGACCCGCAGGGTGTCATCCGCTTCGTCTATGTCACGGACCTGAACGTCGGTCGGAGCCCGGAGGAAGTCCTTCGCGTGTTGGACGCCCTGCAGACAGACGAGCTTTGCCCGTGCAACTGGAAGAAAGGTGAAGAGACTCTGAAGGCGGCGTGAGCCACGCGCTGACCGCAGCCGGACGGCGCTGACCAGGCGCGACCGGCAAATGTTGACTCGCCGGCAAAAGCGACTCTTTGCCCGGGGCGCGTAGCCGGCGAGTTCGACAACGCCAGTAGAGGCCCGCCAAAAGCGCCGTAGGCGACTTTTGGCCAGATAGATGAATCAACAGGAGCTCAATGCAATGATTACCTTGGATGCCATCCGCGATGCGTTGCCTGACTACGCACGCGATCTGAAACTGAATCTCGGCTCGGTATTGACCCCAACGGGCGCTCCGGGCCTCTCGGAGAAGCAGATCTGGGCGGTCGCGCTCGCCTCGGCCATCGCCTCACGCAACTTGCCGTTCGCGCGGGACATCGAGGCTCTGGCGTCGGCCCATCTGGATGCGGCCTATCTCAATGCCGCGCGGGCGGCCGCCGCCATCATGGGCATGAACAACATCTACTACCGCTTTCTGCACCTGGTCGAGGATCCGGAGTACGCGCAGTTGCCGGCTCGCCTGCGCATGAACGTCATCGGCAACCCTGGAATAGACAAAGTCGATTTCGAGCTGCTGTCCCTGGCGGTTTCTGCTATCAATGGCTGCGGCACTTGTGTGGCCTCGCATGAGCGGCAATTGCGAAAGCACGAGCTCACCCGGGAGACGGTGCAAAGCGCTGTCCGTATTGCCGCTACGGTGCATGCAGTCGCTCGAGTGCTTGAAAGCGCCGGGCTCGAAGGAGGTCTGGGTGCCGCCCAGGCCGCCTGAGTCCCATGATTCCCCGCTCGACGCCAGGCGCGGACGCGAGCGGGATTTGAGGAGCCTGACTGACCGGTCGCGGCGATCGAGGCCGTCTCCGGTCAGAGGCTCCACGCTCATGGGGGTCGAAAATGTCTCTGCAATCCGCGCGCGCACCGCGCCTTTCTGCGGGAGTGGTGGTTGTAAGGCGCGCCGCCGCAGGTTGGCTCTTCCTGATGTTACGGGCTTACCGTAATTGGGACTTCCCAAAGGGGGTAGTCGATCCGGGGGAGGAGCCGTTGGCGGCTGCGCGGCGAGAAGTGCGGGAAGAAACGCTGATCGAGGATCTACGGTTCACATGGGGCGAGGAGTTCAGTGAGACCGCCCCGTATGGAAACAACAAGGTAGCGCGCTATTATCTCGCCGAGACGCACACCGAGCACGTCGTGCTACCAGTGAGCCCGGAGCTCGGAAGACCTGAGCACAACGAGTTCCGCTGGGTGGACTTCGCGGCCGCTCAATCGCTGTCCTCGCCGCGGATTGCTCCCGTCTTGAGGTGGGCGGCTGAGAAGATCGGAGTGTCGTCTTAAGCCAGCATGACCGGCAGAATCAACAGGCTTACGCCCCACTCGACGGCAGTGCTCCTTGTTGTGGGGGCGCTCTGGACCCTCCTCGCGTCCGCGCGCGGCACGGGAAGCGTTACTATTTACGACGACCTCGGCAAGCCGGTCACTCTCGCACGTCTTCCCGAGCGCATCGTCAGCCTCGCCCCCGGTGCGACCGAAATGCTGTTCGCCGCTGGTCTGGGTGACCGGGTCATCGCCACAGTGGACTATTCAGATGAGCCGGCAGCGGCGAAGCGAGTCCCACGCATTGGCGACGTCACGGTGGTGGATATGGAACGTCTCATCGCCTTGCATCCGGACCTTGTCGTGGTCTGGCCGGGAGGTGGCAATCCGGCGCAAATAGAGAAGATTGTCCGGTTGGGCATTCCTGTCTACCGGCAACAGGTCAACAAGCTTGCCGATCTCTCGGTCTCGCTACGTCGTCTTGGGTCGCTCGCGGCTGACAAGTCCAGCGCCGATCGGGCCGCACGAGCTCTCGAAGAGGAGCTGGCGCGTTTGACACACCTGTACGGTGGAGTAGAAAAGCGCCCGACGGTGTTCCTCGAAGTCTGGAATCGCCCCATCTATACCGTCGGAGGCGGACACGTCATGAGTGACGCGCTGACCTTATGCGGTGCCCGGAACATCTTCCAAGACCTGCGTGAGCTTGGGCCGGTAGTTGATATCGAGGCCGTCATCGCCCGCAATCCTGACGTCATTATCGCGG
>CAZBTV010000235.1:0-8002 GCA_964494895.1 uncultured Steroidobacteraceae bacterium
GCGAGTCACGCGCGACGCAATGCGATTGCCGCAGCATTTTCCAAGGAGCCAGCCCCGACCCTCTCACGCGTAGCGCCACGGCCTCGCGGGGGTGACAGAGCGCACCGAGCATTCGACATTTTCCGAGGAAGCTCGCGGTTACCGGCCCGGCCGCGAGCACAAAGTGTCGGGGGGGGTGACAGAGCGCACCGAGCATTCGACATTTTCCAAGGGAGCTCGCGGTTACCGGCTCGCCCGCGAGCGCCACGTGTGGGGGGAGGTGATAGAGCGCACACGGGTTATTGACAGGCCTTCCGAACTTGGAATGTTACGAGGAAGGGTGTTTGGAGTTGGAGGTGTATTCGTGGCGGGCGTGGGAGAGGTCGGACTGGAATTT
The DNA here is from genome assembly GCA_964494895.1 of uncultured Steroidobacteraceae bacterium. Taxonomy (GTDB): domain Bacteria; phylum Pseudomonadota; class Gammaproteobacteria; order Steroidobacterales; family Steroidobacteraceae; genus 13-2-20CM-66-19. The sequence goes on from CAZBTV010000235.1 coordinate 377, forward strand.
CTTTGATGCGTCGAGGTGCGATACTACGGCGGTCGCAACGACTTGGCCGGCTTCCACGTCGGTTGGGAAGTGCATGCCGCAGACGAGGCGGCTTTCTTCGTATTCCTGGGCGCGCTTCATGAGGGCGTCTGCGCGTTCGGGGGCTACTCGCGCCAGGATCATTGCGACGGTCCAACCACGCGTGCTATGACCTGAGGGATAAGAGGCGCCGTGCATGGCGTGCTCTTCGGGTTCGGGGACCTTGTCTTGCCCGCAAATACGGACAAGGTGCATGCGTTGAGGTGGGCGGGGGCGGTGGAAGTAGTCCTTTGCTGCTGCTTCTGTTGCGTCCGCGTCGAGTAATGATCGGTCGAGAAGCGCGATCAGCGCGGGCGAGGTTTTTTTATCGATCGGGCGGCCGAAGGCTTCCTCGAAGCGTGGATAAAGCTGTTGCTGATCGAGCTTGGCCATCTGCCAACGTTCGTCATCGACATTCTGATAGGCCTGCACCAACTGTTCGTCGGCTTGGTCCCAGCGCGAATCCGCGGCCGGCGGCGGGCCCAGCACCGTGCGGAAATCGACTTCATGGCCGGCGAGATAGCCGGTCGCCTGCGCCGACGCGAGACCTTGCTGTGAGAGACCGACTGCCGCAAGCAGTGCGCCGAGCAGGCCGGCGTGTAATCGACGGATAGGGTCTGCGCAATCCTCTCGCACCGATCCGGCCCGTGTTCTCAGCGGTCGTGGGCGGTGCCTGACGAACCGATTCTGATCAATTGGACTCATTCGACTGCGTTCTCCATCGTCACTGACCGGGACCTGTCTGACCGTGATGCCTGCAGCGGCCCCCGCTCGCAGCACGTCTATTGCGCGTTTGCGCGGCGTCCCCGTTCGGGGCGACGGTGCAATGCAAACGTCTTACCGTCGGCGCTTCTGTATCGAAGGCATCGGGATCGCAGCCGCTCAGGCCCTTGCCTTCACGACCACTGACCCGGCCGCAAGCCTACCGCCATGATAGGTTGGATGCTCTGGCGAGCAGACAAGGGGCGGTCATCAATCACACAGGGCCGACCGACCGAATTGGCAACTGTACTGCCAGAATGACCGGGATGTCAGCCCCGTGTGTCGCGGCGGCACCTGAGCCGCCGCTTGCTGATACCGCCCAGTCGCGTCTTGCCACTGGTCGAGTGCTGCATCGGCAGTACCTGCGGGCGAGTCATTCTCCAGGCCGATACCGCCTTTCGATGTGTCCCTGGAGGTCAGCGGGATAGAAGTAGACCGGTCGAAGCTCGCCATGGGCGTAGCGGTCGGCCTGATCGAGGAAGTGGCGTGAGGCGGGATTGCCGCTCTCGCCGCCTGTGCTGACTGCCAAAGCCCGCACGGTCGGACCGAATTCCACTACGGCGACGAAGCTGTTACCACGTGTGCCATAGTAGCGTCGGGTGCCGGGATAGCGTTGCGCTCCGAATGCTGCCAAGGAGCCCCACTGCGAAGATGTGAAAGGAATGGGGACGCTCGGTTTGGCGTCGTCGAAGGCCGGCGTAATCGCATCGTCGTTGCGTTGGAAACGATTGATTTCGCCCCAGGGGACCGCGATGCTTCCGAAATCCTTCACCAGGTGCTGAGTGGCTTGGGTGAGCGCTGTCAGCTTCTGGGCGTCGCTGGTGCGATCCGCCATGTAGTCCCACACCGTCATGTCGACCACCTTCGCCGGCTGTGCCGCCATGTCCCACAGTGCTTCGCCCCAGAATACCGCGAGCGACGTGGGCATCGAGTCGAGCCCCCAGCGATAGTCCCAGCTTCGCAACAGGTTTATGGGCTCTCCAAGTGAGGCCTTGAGTGGATCTGCTGCCGGCAATCTGTCGTAGGCTGCCAGAAGGAGCGGGACGTCCCGCGAGAAAGCTGTCAGATATGGGTCATAGGCCGCGTCAATCAGGCTGTGCAGGGTGAAGTCACGTCGCGCATTGAGTATTAGCAGTGCGTGCTCTCCTCTCGGGCTTTCGCCCACCTGGTCCATGTATCGCGGGAAATCCGACGCCTTGGGACTATCCGGGCCTGCGGCAGTCCATGGCCAGTTGTTCACATTCATGACCCAGCCAGTGCGCGGGTTGACCACATGGGGGAGGCTTTCCAGGCTATGCAGGCCTTTCCAGTCAGTCGCGGGATCACTGCCGTCCACCGGCTTTCGATAGTCGAAGCGGTCGTCGCGCACCGGGACGAACTGCGGATGCAGATAGGCGATCTCGCCCTTGGAGTCGGCGAACAGGGTGTTGTTCGAGGAGTTGGCTTGGAGCCGCGCAATTTTCAGGAAGCTGGAATAGTCGGTGGCCTTGGTTCGCAGAAATGACTGTTCGAGGGCCGCCACAGGCCGGTTCATCAGGGCGAAGGCAATCCACTTTCCATCGGCCTCGCGGACGATCGGCCCGTGGTGTGTCCCATAGGTGGTGAATGTGCGGCTGCCGAGCGAGCCGCCGGCCGTGCGGTAGGAGAGTGTCACGAGGCTAGTCGTGACTGGTCGGGTCTGTTGGCCGTACTTGTAGCGAAGAGCGTCATTCGGTCCGGCAATGATGGTTTCCGCGAACTCGTCGACGTTGTCGACGCCGCTGCTGGTATGCATCCAGCCGGCTTTGCTGTTGAACCCCTGGTAGACGAAGAACTGTCCCCAGGTGACTGCCCCATATGCATTCAGGCCCGTTTCGCTGGTCATTTGCAGCTCGGAGCGGAAAAAGAAGCTCGTATGCGGGTTGATAAGAAGGAGCGCGTGTCCATCCTGTGTATGTGAGGGCGCGATGGCGAAACCGTTCGAGCCTTGCGGCTCTTGAAACGTCAACCCCTGCTCCGCGCTCGTCATTGCGACGTGACGCTTCTCGTAAAAGGCTTGTAGCTGCGTGAGGGAGACGCGCTCGATGTCGCCGCCAATACTCCCTTCCGAAAAACTCAACGCCATCCACGGCTCGAAATGAGCCAGCACCCGCGGATGGACGTCCGGGTGAGTGGCAAGATAGTAGTTCAGCCCGTCTGCCCAGGCCTCCATCAACCTCTTCAGCCATCGCGGGCTGGTGTCGAAGTCAGCTTTCAGCGTGGCCGGGTCGACAAACAATCGCTGGCGCAAGTCCTGCCAGATCGCGCTCTCCCCGTTGGCTTCGGCCAGCCGTCCGAGACTCACCAGATAGTTGGTTTCCACGCGGTTGAAGTCGTCCTCGGCCTGGGCGTAGATCATGCCGAACACCGCATCGGCATCGGACTGGCCCTTGACGTGGGCGATTCCCCAATCATCGCGGGTGATCGTCACCCGCGCGGCCTGCTCTTTCCACCTGGCCCGCTCGAGGCTCGAGCGTGGAGCGCTCTGGTCCTGTGCCGCTACCGGGAAGGTCGAGCACAGCGCCAGCGCAAAAATACAAACGTGAGCAAGGCTCATCCAGATCTCCCTATCGTCAGTGCCCGGTCCGGAATCGGGTCCACATCCGCGTCCTCAGGCGTACGTACGCCTCGCTTTTGGCGCGCTCCGGAATGAGCCGTGCAGCGAGCTCGCCGGTGGGAAAGATAGCAGCGTTGGTCAGCTCCGGATTCACCATCGGCTGAGAAGCGGCATTAGCGTTCGGAAAACGAATCGCGTTGGTGTTTTCCGCGGCAATAGCCGGATCCATCAGGAAATCGATCAGGCGATGCGCGTTGACCGGGTGCGGAGCGTCCGCCAGAACCGCAGCAGCATCGAACCACATGACGGCGCCCTCCTTGGGAATGGTGTATCGAACCTGGATGCCGTTGGCCGCGATACGGGTGCGCTCCTGGGCCTGCATTGCGTCGCCGTTGCTCGCGATGATCAGACACAGCTCCCCGGTGGAAATGTCGTCGACGAGCGAGCCGCTACCGATTTTGCGGATATAAGGGCGCACCGCAAGTAGAGCATCCTGCGCCCGCTGGAGCTTGACTGCGTCCTCGCTGTTGGGAGGCTCTCCGAGCCATGCGAGCACGCTCGGGACAATGATATTCGGGGATTCATACAGGCCGATGCCACAATCGGCGAACCGCGCGGCGACCTTGGGATCGAACAGCAGCGACCAGCTATCCACGGGCGCCTGTGGCAAGCGGGCGTGGATTTTGGCCTCATCATAGGCCAGACCGGTGATGCCCCAGGCATACACCACTGCGTGCTGATTGCCGGGATCGTGCGTGGCGAGCCGGCCCATGATCAGCGGGTCGAGATTCTTCAGGTTGGGCAGGAGGGACCTGTCCAAAGGGCGGAAAACTCCCGCGCCGATGAGGCTCTCGAGATAGGCGCCAGAGGGAAAGGCAACATCGTAGCCGGAATGGCCGGCAAGCAGTCTCGCCGCCATGGTGTTGTTGGAATCGAAGACGTTGTAATGGACCTGCACGCCATAACGGATCTCGAACTTTCGCAGGACTTCGGGCTTGATGTAGTCGTACCAGTTGTAGACGTTGACTACATTCTCTTTGGGGGCGCCCTGGGAATCGGCGGATGGGCGGGACGGCCCACCGGCATGCCCGCAAGCGGCGAGTACGGTTGCGGACAGCCAGGCCAAGAAGCTCCGCCCACCGCCATTCACCCTGCCGGATTGCCTGGGAGCGTAGGAGACCGTTTCCGTGAGCCCGGGCATATCAGTAGTAGGCCTTAATATTTTAAGGAACTGGAACCCGCCTCTCAATCGATCCATCCAGGGCCGCTCCACGCCGCCGCTATAGCGATTCGCATATTGGCTGTGGAACTGCAGATTCGATGCTGGATAGACGTCATGACTATGAAGAACCGGGTTGGGGTATTGGCAGCGGCTGCGGCGACGGGGGGTATCGTACTGCTTGGCTTGCTGATCCGTGACCTGAGCACGGCATCTGCTGATGGCGTAGGTCCCGGGATCGGCTACAGCCTGCTATTGGGTATCGGTCTACTTTCGCTCTGCGCGGCGAGCGTGGCAGGGCTGAAGACGATTCGCTCCTTACTTGAGATCCTCGGAGGCGAGCCAGAGGATGTAACCGCGGCCGCACGCAACCTCGCCTCTGGAAACCTGTCCGGCCACATTATTCTGGAGCCGAACGACTCGGCCAGCCTGCTCGCGACGATCGCTCACATACAGAGCGATCTCAGGGAGCGGCGGGCAGCGCACGTAGAAGACAGCAGCAACGCGAGCACGCTGTCGGCCATCGGCAAGGCAATGGCCACTGTCGAGTTCTCTCTGGATGGGTCGATCCTGAACGCAAACGGCAATTTCCTGCAGGCTGTCGGCTACACGCTGGAGGAGATCCGCGGTCGTCATCACCGTATGTTCGTGGAACCGACGGAAGCCAGCTCAGCGGCATACCAGCGGTTCTGGGAAAATCTTCGCTCAGGGCATTACGACGCGGGACAGTATCGAAGGTTGGGCAAGGGCGGCCGCGAGGTGTGGCTGCAGGCAAGCTACAACCCCATCCTCGACAGCTCCGGAAACCCCGTCAAGATCCTCAAGCTCGCAAGCGATATCACCGAGCAGGTGCGCACGACCGAAGACGTCCGCGCCCTGGCAAACGCGGCGACAAACGGCGATCTGACCACACGCATTCCGACGCAAGGCAAGTCTGGCTATCTCCTTGCGCTCTCGAACGCTATCAACTCGATGGTCGATGGCATGGCAGGTATCGTCGCGCAGATCCGCGGAGCGGTCGAAGGGGTGCGTTCCGGCACTGAAGAGATCTCGAAGGGGAACTCGGAGCTGAGCCAGAGAACCGAGGAGCAGGCTTCGAGCCTTGAAGAGACCGCTTCGTCCATGGAGGAAATGACTTCCACCGTCCGACAAAATGCCGACAACGCCGCCCAGGCGAACCAACTTGCGGCCGCCGCACGCGCCCAGGCTGAAAAAGGGGGCGCGGTAGTGTCAGAAGCGGTGGCTGCCATGAGGGGCATCAATGACGCGAGCAAGAAGATCGCGGATATCATCGGGGTGATCGATGAAATCGCCTTTCAGACCAACCTCCTGGCATTGAATGCCGCGGTGGAGGCTGCTCGTGCGGGGGAACAGGGCCGGGGCTTCGCCGTAGTGGCTGCCGAGGTGCGTACCCTGGCCTCACGAAGCGCCGCGGCCGCCAAGGAGATCAAAACGCTGATCCAGGACAGCGTGGCCAAGGTGGAACATGGCTCCCACCTGGTGGGGCAGTCCGGACAATCGCTATCGGACATCGTTACGGCCGTGAAGAAAGCGACCGACATCGTGGCGGAAATCGCCGCGGCCTGTCAGGAGCAGGCGAGCGGCATCGACCAGGTAAACAGGGCAGTCGGCTCACTCGATCAGGTCACGCAGCAAAATGCAGCGTTGGTGGAGGAAGCAGCCTCCGCCGCGGAGGCTTTGAGCGAAGAGGCCCAGCGCCTCGAGTCGCTGATGGCGAAGTATAAGATCGGCGAGCAGGCGGCACACTCTCAAACGTCCTCTCAAGCAAGAATGTCACGGCCCAAGTTGGTCACACAAAGCCCGGAGCGCCGCAAGGGCGCCCCATCTCCGGGGGGCACCGTGACGAGCCTGCGTTCGTCCGGACCGCCGATGTCCGGCAGGACTTCAGCCCAAGCGGCTGCTGCTGAATGGGCCGAGTTCTAACGTGTTTGTCGCGACGGGAGTGTCGCTGAGAGGAGGCTTGGGAATCCGTATCCGCGCACCAACAGGTGGATGTCCTCACCAGATGCAGGTGGCTCTTTGAGTTTTTGGCGCCGATTAGTATTATTATAATATGTTTTCGGCATCCGCACCGGTTGGCTGCGGAGAGGGCATGCTATGGCTGATGCGGTCGAGCACCCATCACCTCCTGAACAACGGGAGCCGATCCCGCGCCCGGTGCCTCGCCTGAGCCGACTTGCGGTCGACCGGGCTCTGTCCAGTCACGATCAGATTGCCACCATCCTGGGCACCGAGATTCTGCGGGGTATCCATCGGCCCGGCGACAACATGCCGCCGGAGCCTGAGCTTATCGCTCGCTTCCAGGTTTCCCGGACGGTCATTCGCGAAGTCATGAAGACGCTGGCGGCCAAGGGGTTTGTCGTGTCGAGGACGCGCGTTGGCACCCGCGTACGGGACCCGGTCCACTGGAATTTCTTTGACGTCGATGTGCTTGTATGGCGGGTGCGGGTTGGGTTGGATGATGATTTCATGCGTAGCCTGACGGAAGTCCGGCGCGCGCTGGAGCCGGCGGCTGCCACCTTGGCGGCGCAGCGGCGCACACCGACGGATATCGCGCACTTGCGCGAGTACTTGCGTGAGATGGGGCGATCGGGGCATTCGCGGCAGAGTTTCGCGGAGGCGGATCTCGACTTTCATCTGGCTATCGCGATCGCTTCAAAGAATCCGCTGCTGCGCTCGATGGCGAGTGTCATTGAGGCTGCTCTGGCGGCGCCGTTTTCGCATAGCTCTCCTATCGATGATGCGCAGGATCATGAGAACACCGTCAATGCTCATGGGGCTGTGTTGGATGCGATCGAGGAGAGGGATGAGCGGGGGGCGGCGGTGGCTATGTTGGAGGTGATTGATATGGGGGTGCGGAGGATTGATGCTATGAGGAGGAAGCAGCGTGTGGCTAAGGGGTAGCTGCGGGGTAGCAGGTATTTATTGGAAGGCAAGCCGTGGGGGGGGGGGGGGGGGGGGGGGGGGGGGGGGGGGGGGGGGGGGGGGGGGG
>CAZBTV010000236.1:0-7764 GCA_964494895.1 uncultured Steroidobacteraceae bacterium
GGTAGCCGGGGCTCATGTTGTTGATCATGTAGAAGTGGCCGGGATCGCAGTTCGACGCTGGATGCCACGGCAGACTGGCGAGATAGGCCACAATCGGCGCAATTCCCGGCTGCGTGAGGTCAGAACAGTTGGTCCACGTTCCATCGACCGTAAAGGCGGCGTTGGTCGCCGATTTCGGGTTCGGATTCGCTACGGCCGCTGTGGGTGGCTGGCTTACTCCCTGGAATGTCTCCCAGAAGGCGTCGTCCGCCGCCTGGATCATCTGGTGTTGGACCGCAGTGCCGCCCATGATCGGCTGATGATAGTTGTCAGCGAGGGTGTACTCGTCCGCGAGGCGCTTGAGCACCGGCGCGTCGCCGTTCTGCATGTTGAGGAACGACATCGAGTTGCTGCCCGAGCCGTCGTTGCGCGCGACGCCCACGAACGGATACAGGTCATTGAGGCAGCCGGAAGGATTGTCCGCGGTCGCATTCATGACGTCGCAGTCCGACTGCTGCCACATGTGGAACAGACGGTGCACCATGTCGCCGACAAAGCTGTCGTATGGCCGGGTGGGACTGGTGCTTTGCCAAGAGCCGTTCGGCAGTGTCGACCAATTGGGAACACGCAAATCGTCCGTAAACATCGGCAAGCCGCTGGCGCCAGTACGCAGCAGCCCCAGGTCCTCCCTCTCGATAGACGGCTCGAGAGTCGGAAGCAGGAAGTTCGGCACATCCGTGGAATCGAAGGGTGCCTGGCCCTGGGCGAGGCCGCCCGCGGCTGGAGGGATGTAGGCTACGTTCGGCGACGGGAAGCTAGGCGTTGCCGGCCCCTGTCGATAGAGTGTCTTGCCGCTCGTCGCCAGCGCGTCGATAAAGTAAGTTGTCGGGTACGGTTGATTGATCTCGAATTGCCACGACTTCGGGAAGTGCGCTCCCGGAGCCCCGGAAGCCGTCACGATGCCGTCCGACAGCAGATTGCGAGTTGTCTGTCCGTTCTTCGGCTGGTAGGTACCATAGATACTGTCGTAGGTCCAGTTTTCGCCGATCAGAACAATCAAATGCTTGATAGGCGTGGCCGTTTCGTGATGCCTGCCACCCCCGTCGTCATCGTCAGCCAGCGCGACTCCGCACGACAAGACCAGGCCAAGCCCGGCACCTGCTGCAATAACACCGTGCACTATACGTCGTAACATGTTGAATTCCTTCTGTCGCAGAACTCTACCCTCGGACCGTGGTAACGGCCCGCCTCTTCGTTCCTGGGAGAAGCGGAGCTGCACAACATCCATGGTCCTTGCTGGCCCGTGGCCAATCACGAAGTGCTACGCATCGGCACAGCGAGGCCGCTCGACACGCTCGTGGTGGTCGATGTTTGTTGAAGCTCTGCCCGCAAGGATGCTTGTAGCATCGCTGTGTGGCAGCCAGATAAACGTCAGGTTTCAGCTGCCCAGCCGCAGGGGTGCGGTTCTGTGCCTGCTCCGCATACCTACCCGGCAGACCGGTAAAGACAGCGGTAGTTGAGTGGGCTGGTACCTACGATCGTTTTGAATCGCTGCCTGAATGTCGATGCGGCGGAAAAGCCGACTGCGCTAGCCACCCCTTCGATCGAGAGTGCCGTTGTCTCGAGGAGTTCCTGGGCGCGGCGAATGCGCCTCTGGAGGATCCATTGTGCGGGTGTGAGCCCGGTCTGCTCCAGGAAGTGGCGGTGAAGTGTTCGCAGGCTCGTGGCATGACGACGTGCAAGGACCTCGACGCTGAGCTCGCTACCCAGGTTGCGCGCAATCCAGTCCTGAAGGCACTGAAGTGAGCCGTGCGCGACTGGTGGGATGTGGCGAATGAACTGCCTCTGCCCACCCGAGCGTTCGAGCGCTGCTACGGCAAGCCGCGCCGACTCGGCCGCCACTGCCGCACCATGGTCCTTGCGGATCAGGTGTAGACAGAGGTCCGTACCTGCAGTCGCCCCCGCGGAGGTCAGCAGCTTGCCGTCGTCCACATAGAGTACATCAGGTTCCACCTGGATCCTGGGATAGCGACGCGAAAGTTCGGCAGCAAGCTTCCAATGCGTCGTCGCACGTCGCCCGTCGAGAAGACCGGTCCCGGCAAGCACGAAGGCCCCGCTACAGATGGAAGCAATCCGGCATCCGCGCGCAGCCGCCCGACAAATGCTGGCGGTGAGCTCCGGTGGTATTGGAAGGTTGATGCTTTCTATCCCGGCCACGATGAGCGTGTCAGCAGAGCTCAGCGCCGCAAGGCCGTCACCTACCTTGATTTCGCAGGCCGTGCTCTTCACTGAACGACTCGGCCCGCAAGTGATCACCCGATAGGGGCTGCGCCCATCCAGACATCTGACCCGGCTGAACAGTTCAACGGGGATTGCGAAGTCGCCCAGGACAACTCCCGGCAGTGCCAACACGGCAACTACGTGTGGACGGAGATTCGGCATTGGCAGGATTTCAGCGGATGATGTCTTGACTGTCACTGGCACAGCCTAGCGGATCGGCTACCTTGCGAACAGCAATTTCCTTCAGGAGCCGTAATGCCCACCGTCCACATCAGCCCCGCTATTCATGCCGCGGACGTGCTCCGGCCAGCTCTGGCCGCCTTGCTCTTTGTCCTTGTGTTGTCTCGATTACGCGAGCCGATGCGGCGGAAAATCAATGCTGTACTGGTCGCCGGATTCAGTACTGCATATATCGGCAGCGGACTCGGTCCTTGGGAACTGCTGTATGTGGTGCCCGCAACGTACGTTGCCTATCGCGCACTGGATTCATATCGCTTTATAGCCCTCGGCTGGCTGATGCACCCTGTGTGGGACATGGTCCACCACCTCTACGGCTTTCCCCTATGGCCTTGGATGCCCACGTCGTCAATAGGTTGCGCGGTGTTTGATCCGATAGTCGCGATCTGGGCATTCACAGTGGCAAACGAGGTGGACCATAAGCGGGTATCCGAAACACCGATCGCACAAGTCGGCTCGTGAGTTAGCGTCCGTCGGCAGAAAGTGCCTGGCGGTCGTAGACTTTCCCCCGCACGATCACCTTGACGATCTCGTCATAGGCTTGGATGGTGTGCGTAGGATCGTCTCGCAACAGGAGAAGGTTCGCTAGTTTACCCGGTTGCACGGTACCGATGTCTCGATCGAGGCCAAGTGCCTCGGCGTTGGCGTTGGTCGCCGCGCGAAAGATCTGCTGGGGTGTCAATCCGGCCTCCACGAGGTGATGCATCTCGAGCCAGCCGTTCAATCCGGGCGGATTGGCGTAAGTGGGGGCGCTCGGAGTATCTGTTCCGAACAGGATCCGCCCACCATGAGCCGCCATGTAGCGGGTCGCGTTTTTGTTGCGAGCAATCGGAGCGGACAGCGAGGCGCGCGCCGCATCCCACTGTACCTGTGAATCGTGCGAATCCACAGCAGACTTCGGCAGGAGCCCGGAGGCAAGCTCGTCGTGGTACCACTGCCCTTCTGCTGAACGATACCATTCGAGCACACTCGGGGGCACGACGTGCGCGACGGCTGGATCTGACAGGTAATGCGGATCAAACAGATCCTGCAGTCCATACAACACCTGCATCGTCGGCTGCCAACCGAGGTTCGATTTCAGAACGTCATTTAGAATCCGCGTTGCCCGGTGTGTCAGCTCGGTGGCTTCCTGCTCGCGCTGCCAATGCCACATACCGTGCGCGATGATGTCGACTCCCGCCGCCACCGCAAACTCCTGTCCATCGGTGCTGTTGGCATGCATGAGAACTGGCAGGTGCACCGCGTGCGCGGCCGCCACCAGCTCACGAATGGTGTCGAGGCGTGGCGCGCGCAGTACATCGACGTCGCCGAATCCACGCTCGTAGAAGGTTTTGACACATATGGCGCCATCGGCTTTCATTCTGGTAACCACAGCCTCAGGCGTGTGTGCAGGGGGATCGATACCGGCAGGTGCTTTGCCCTCCTCGCCGCTCTGTACGATCATGTACGCGTTCAGAGCCCGACGGTTCTGCTCGGTAACGTACTGTATTGGAGGGTAGCCTCCCGGAATTTCCGCGCCCCCGCAGAAGAAACGATCCGGACGAACCGGCAGAGCGTTCCAGGCATCTGTCGCCTCACGCGTGCCGATGAGATCGATGAGTGTGGTAAATCCAAAGTACAGAAAGCTACGCGGCTCCTGCTCGCGCATACTTCGCGCGACAGCGGGGTTCGCTTTTTCCTGAGCGTCCTCTATTCCTGGCAAGTCGATATGCACATGGCTGTCGATCAATCCCGGCGCGAGGTACAGTCCTTTGCCGTCGATGACCTCGATGTCAGTGGAACGTCCACCGGGGCGCCCGCCGCGGCCAATCGCTACGATACGATCGCCCTTGATGCTGACACTCACATTGCGCAGTGGACTCGGACGCTCAGGTGAAACGACGGTAACATTGTCGAGGCGTACCTCGTGGGCCAAGAGCGTTGCACCCCAGCCAATCATCATGGCCACAACGACCGCCTTGCTTGCCCAGACGTTGAGGATGTGCACGGTTCTGCAACTCCACGCGGGACGACTACGTGCCCTTCTATCACACCGCCGACACGAGCACGCCGTTATTATCGGTAGGACGTGTTCGGCCCGCGTCGGCCGGAGCCTGCCAGCCCAGCAAGCTGGCACCTCTCTCGGATTCGGAGCGCGTCACGCTGATCTCTGCCATGCGCCACGTACAGGGACTCCTCGAGCGCAAGCCGGTCGCACCCACCAGCCATAAGATACGCGCGCTGCAGGTCGGCGATATCGGCTGGATCATCCATCGCCAGGGGTTGCTGTATGCGCAGGAATATGGGTGGGACATCAGCTACGAAGCGGTCGTAGCGGAAATACTGGCAGGACTCTGACCTTGTGGACCAACAGTGTGCTCACATCTGCGCGGCGGATCTACGAAGCTGTTGGTTTCACACTCTGCAAGGAGGAGCGCCACCACTCTTTCGGAAAAGACCTGGTTGGCCAAACGTGGGAGCTGACACTTTGACTGGGTCGTAGACCCGGAGCGCATCAGCAAAAAGTCCTAAGCGCGGATGGGAGCGGTCGCCCCTACCCGACGATGGGCGCGACCGGTGGGTCGGCGCCGAGACGGCGGAGCCGCTCCGACGGGACGCTACCCCAGAGTCTCAAAACTATTTTTCCGATCCAAGGGGGTAAAAGCGCAGAAGATGGCCCTCTATATATAGCAAGGGGGGTCGCGGCAGCGAAAGCTGCGGGACGCGCGAATGTCAAACGGAGCTCTTCTGATCGGCTGGCGCAAGCGCTGGAACCGCAGCCTGTTGCGGTTCATCGGGCGACGGGTACACGCGGCCGTCGACATCGAAGACGTCGCCCAGGAGACTTACTTGAGACTACTGCGTACGCGCGATTTGCATGGAGTCAGCAACCCACAGGGATACCTGCTGCGCGTCGCTGCCCATGTCGTGGCGGAATGGTGGCACCGTCGGCCGCCCAGTGAAAAGCTGGAGGGGTTGAATGAGAGCTATCTGGTGGATGAACGCACACCGGAATTCGAGCTCGATGCCAACCTGTCTCAGGCGGTCTTGAACCGGGCGCTGGACAATATCCCGTCGCTCACACGGACGATACTGCTGCTGAAGTACCGGGAGAATTATCAGTGTAAGAAGATCGCGCAGGAGCTCGAGCTGACAGAGCGTCAAGTGCGACGCCACCTGACCCGCGGTGTCGAATCCTTGAGGGGCGCGCTGCTCGATTGAATGGATTTGCAGCCATGCTGAAAGATCACATGCGCGAAATCGACCCCACGGCTTCCCTCACCGAACAAGCTTCTGCTTGGTGGATGTTGCTGAACCACGGCGATGCCACGTCCGCAGAACACCATGCGTTTGGTGAATGGGTCACGCGCAGCCCCGAGCGGGTGGAGGCGTTTCTGCAAACCGCGCGGCTCACGCGCGCTTTGCAGTCAAAGGACCTCCAATGGCCGGACACTCCGGTTCAAACACTGATTCGCGAGGCCAAATCTGCGTCGGGAGAGGTGATAGGCCTGCCACTGCGGCCGCAACGTGCCGCATCGGTAGAGTATCGCGCATCGCCGTGGACACGTTGGGTCGCCGTTGCCGGCATCGTCGCGCTCGTCGCAGCTGCCGTGGGTTGGCGTTTCTTAGCCACAGAACGCTATCAAACCGCCATCGGCGAACAGCGCTCGGTGGTTTTGAGCGATGGATCGGTTGTGACGCTCAACACCTCATCCGACATCGAAGTTCGCATGGACAAAGACCATAGGACGGTGGAGCTGCTGTCCGGGGAAGCGTTGTTTGAGGTCGCCCGTGATCCGGCACGACCCTTTGATGTAGCCGCGGGCAAAACCACTGTGCGGGCATTGGGCACGCAGTTCAATATCGATCGCCGCCCAGGCAGCACCACCGTGACCGTCGTTGAAGGCAAGGTCGCCGTGTTTGCCGGCAATGATCGGGGCTCTGGTCCGGGTGTAGAACAGGCTGCCACCCTCCCGGTCTCCGCCGGGGAACAATTGGTTGTGGCTCCGAACACGTCACCTCATGCGGCACCGGCCAATATCGCCATGGCTACCGCGTGGACGCAACGCAAGCTGGTCTTCGAGCATCGCCCACTGGGCGAAGTGGCGGAGGAATTCAGCCGCTACAACATCGAACGGATCGAAATCCAAAGCCCGAAGCTGCGCAACCAGGAGATCACCGGAGTATTCGAGGCGAACAATCCCGAGTCGTTCATGACCTTCGTCGCAACAATCCCTGGCGTCACTGTGGAGCGACCCGTTGGCAAAGGACGAGTCATCGTCACGCAAGCCGACTCGAACACTGACAGACCATAGCTCACAAGACCAACACCCGATGCTTATTTTCAACAGCGGGGGGTAGATATCCGAAAAGCGGCCCTCTATAGGTAATACAGGGACGCAAAACATGAGCAAGAAGGATCGGGCATAGCCACAGCAAGAGGGGGGCCGGCATGGGCGCTAGCATTCCGAAAGACGGCACCGACAGAGCCAACCTGCTCCACTTCACAGGAGAAGGCGGCTGGTCTCCGAGCCGGAGGACATCTTTCACTCCCTCTCAGGGAGGTCGCAGCGCAAGGATCATTACAGCACTCGCCGCACTGCTCCTGGCAATTTCCCCGCTCCATGTGAGAGGAGAGGGGCTGGAGCCGAAGCCTCCAGCAGAGGCTGCCGCGCGCTACGAGCTGAAAATCCAGCCACAACCTCTTGGAGCCGCCCTGCAGGAATTCGCCAAACAAAGCGGCATCCAGATCATCTTCTTTTCCAGGCTCACGGACGGCCACGAAGCGCCCGCGCTGAGCGGCGAATACACCTCCGAGACCGCCCTGAACGCGTTGCTCCAGGGAACGGGCCTGACATTCCATCAAATTGACCGCAAGACCATCCAGGTCGAGCCGAAAACATCGCTCCATAAGGCCGCCGCCGATACCAGAGCGACGAGCACGTCCCTTCAGCTAACCAGTTACGATGCGCGCACTGTACAACTGGCACAGGCCGACACAGCATCCTCCAGCCCCTCATCCTCGAGCCCCCAGGGACCGGAACAAATCTCCTCTACTGACAAGAGTCAGAGGACAGAGGAGCTGAGCGTGGTCACGGTGACGGGCTCGCACGTCATCACCGAAAACGTGCGTTCGCCTACGCCGATTACCTCGGTGGACGTTGGCGAAATCGCGATGACGACGCCCAGCGACACGGCCGATGCCCTCAACAAGCTTCCTGACATTATCGGCGGCCGCACCCCGCGCACCCAGGGCAATGCCAGCACCAACAACGGCGGCAACGTGCT
>CAZBTV010000237.1:0-7727 GCA_964494895.1 uncultured Steroidobacteraceae bacterium
TACGCGCAGACACCGATGGAGACGGTGTTCGGCATCAACATGGTGGCGCTGCAGGATGGGCAGCCCAAGTTGATGTCGCTGAAGGAGCTGCTGGATGCATTCATCCAGCATCGCCGCGAGGTCGTTACCCGACGCACGATCTACGATCTCCGTAAAGCTCGCGAGCGCGCCCACATTCTCGAAGGGCTCGCGGTCGCTCTGGCCAACATCGACGAAGTCATCGCGCTCATCAAGGCGTCCCCTTCACCGGCGGAAGCGCGCGCGGCGCTGCTTGCCCGGGCCTGGGGGCCCGGCATCGTCCCGCAGCTGCTGGAACGAGCCGGTGCCACCTCGACCCGGCCGAACGGACTCGGCGCCGAATTCGGCCTGTTGCAAGGAGCGTCCGGTCCCTCCTACCTGCTCTCGGAAGCTCAGGCGCAAGCCATACTCGATATGCGCCTGCACCGGCTCACCGGGCTGGAGCAGGATCGCATCATCGAGGAGTACAAGGGCCTGCTCGAAAGCATTCGTGACCTCAACGACATCCTGGCGCGCCCCGAGCGGCTCACGCAGGTA
Organism: uncultured Steroidobacteraceae bacterium; assembly: GCA_964494895.1. Classification (GTDB taxonomy): domain Bacteria; phylum Pseudomonadota; class Gammaproteobacteria; order Steroidobacterales; family Steroidobacteraceae; genus 13-2-20CM-66-19. The sequence continues at coordinate 556 of CAZBTV010000237.1, forward strand.
GTGCGCACCGAGCTCATCGAGATTCGCGATCAATATGGGGATGCACGCCGGACCGAGATCAACCGCGATCACCTGGATCTGACCACCGAAGACCTCATCGAGCCGCAGGACGTGGTGGTGACTCTGTCGCACGCCGGATATGCGAAATCGCAGCCGCTCACGGAGTACCAGACGCAGCGGCGCGGAGGCCGTGGCAAGGCGGCAACCGCGGTAAAGGACGAAGACTTCATCGAGAAGCTCTTCGTCGCCAATACACATGACACGGTGTTGTGTTTCTCGAACCGCGGCAAGGTCTATTGGTTGAAGGTCTACACGCTGCCGCAGGCCGGCCGCAGCGCGCGCGGCAAGCCGATGGTGAACCTCCTTCCGCTGGAGGAAGGCGAGAAGATCAACGCGCTGTTGCCCGTAAAGCAGTATGACGAGCAGCACTTTGTCTTCATGGCCACGAGCCAGGGCACGGTGAAGAAAACACCGCTGACGGCTTTCTCGCGTCCACGTTCCACCGGAATCATTGCCGTGGACCTCGCCGACAACGATCGCCTGGTCGGCGTCGCCATCACGAATGGACAGCGTGAGATCATCCTCGTCTCCAGCGGTGGCAAGGCCATTCGCTTCCACGAGGACGAAGTCCGGCCGATGGGGCGCGAAGCCGCCGGCGTTCGCGGTATCAAGCTTGGCGAAGGACAGGAGCTGATCGCGCTCATTGTCGTCGGCGAGGGCCGCATCCTGACAGCCTCGACCGCCGGTTACGGCAAGCTTACGCCTCTCGAGGACTTTCCCTCGCACGGGCGCGGGGGGCAGGGCGTCATCGCTCTGCAGACCTCGGATCGAAATGGCACGACAGTTGCGGCATTGCAGGTTGCCCCTGGACACGAAATCATGCTCATCAGCTCCACAGGCACCCTCGTGCGCACGCCTGTGGACGAGATCTCAGTGCTTGGACGCAACACGCAGGGAGTGCGGCTCATCCGGCTCGCGGAAGGCGAGCGGCTGGTGGGTATCGAGCGCATCGAGACGCTGGAATCGGGTGATGGCGCGGCGACGGGCGCCGATGTCACTGGCGAGGCCGGTGGCGGCGGTGTGACCAGTTCCGGCGAGACGGACGCAGCCGAGCGTTCCGGTGATGAGCCCGGGCCGCAGGAGCCTGCCTGACGGGCTCGTGACGCGTTATCAGAGGATGACGTACCTCCCTGTACGTAAACGCTGACGGGCTCGAGCCGTCAGTCAGTCTGAATTGGGAGAACCGCCTATGCGCTACAGAATCCTGACTCTCAACGACATCAGCTCTCGCGGCCTGGAGCGTTTGCCCCGGGAGCGGTATGAGCTTGCATCCGATCTCGAACGTCCGGACGCGATTCTGGTCCGCTCGGCGGAAATGCATAAAATGCCGATTCCCGACACCGTGCTCGCCGTGGGGCGCGCCGGTGCAGGAGTCAACAACATCCCCGTGTCTGAGCTCAGCAAGCGTGGCATTCCTGTATTCAACGCGCCGGGCGCGAACGCAAACGCCGTGAAGGAGCTGGTTCTTGCGGGACTGCTCCTTGCCGCACGCAACATCGGGCCGGCGTGGGATTTCGCCCGCTCGCTCGGGGGCGACGATCACGCGATCGATGAGGCCGTGGAGAAAGGGAAGAGGAAGTTCGTCGGCTTTGAAATACCGGGCCGCACGCTCGGTGTGGTGGGTCTGGGGGCGGTCGGCGTTGAAGTTGCGAACGCAGCTCTGGCGTTGGGAATGAAGGTGCTCGGTTATGATCCACAGATCACGGTGCAACGCGCCTGGCAATTGTCCTCCAATGTCGAGCAGGCGCTATCGCTCGATGACCTCTTCGCACGCGCAGACGCCGTGACCGTCCATGTGCCGCTCAACGAGCAGACCAGAAAGATCGTGAGCGAAACGCGCCTGAAATTGATCAAGAAGACCGGGATTCTCCTGAATTTCGCGCGCGCCGGGATCGTGGACGATGCCGCGGTGATCGCCGCTCTGGATGCGGGGCGGCTGCATGCCTATGTTTGCGACTTTCCGAACAACCTGCTGAAGAACCATCCCCGGGTCGTCACGCTACCCCACCTGGGCGCCTCTACCACCGAGGCCGAGGAGAATTGCGCGGTGATGGTTGTCGACCAGATCCGTGATTTTCTGGAGAATGGCAATATCAGGAACAGCGTCAACTTTCCTGAGGTGGTGCTGCCGCGCGCGCCGAACACCACCCGTCTCTCCGTAGCCAACAGCAATGTACCGAACATGGTGGGCCAGATCTCGACGTGCCTGGCGGCGGCGCGGATCAACATCGCCGAGCTGCTGAACAAATCCCGTGGCGAGCTCGCCTACACGCTCATCGACGCCGAGGGCGTGATCGGCGATGATCTCCTGGCGAGAGTCCGCTCCATAGAAGGGATACTGTCCGCGCGGATTCTCCAGACCTGAGGATAGCGCTCGCGAGCACATGACGAAGTCCCGGAAACAAAGAACGCGCAGGCGGCTCTCGCGCCAGGCCGTGCGGTCGATGCGAAAGCCGCCTCACCAGGGGCAAACGTCACCACTGGATCTGGAGGAGGTCCGCGGCCGGATCGATTCCATCGACGAGAAGATCCACGGCCTCATCAACGAGCGCGCCCGTCTTGCGCAGCAGGTGGGCATTTCCAAGACCCGCGAGGGACGTACCGTCGACTTTTACAGGCCCGAGCGCGAAGCCCAGGTACTGCGGATGGCTCGCGAGCGCAATGCGGGGCCCTTGCGCGATGAGGAGGTCTTAAGGCTTTTTCGCGAGATCATGTCCGCGTGTCTGGCGCAGCAGGAGCCACTGAAGGTCGCGTTTCTCGGACCCGAGGGCACCTTCACACAGACGGCTGTCCTCAGTCATTTCGGCCATTCTGTCCGCGCTCTGCCGCTGGCCTCCATCGACGAGGTGTTTCATGAGGTCGAGGCGGCGAACGCCGACTTCGGCGTGGTGCCGATCGAGAACTCGACCGAAGGTACCGTGAACCACACGCTCGACCGGTTTCTGTTATCGCCGCTCAAAATCTGCGGTGAGGTGGAGCTGCGGATCCACCACAATCTGATGGGCTTGATGAATTCGCTCGGGCGTATCGTACGCATCTGCTCCCATCCACAGTCGCTGGCGCAGTGTCGTGCCTGGTTGAATGAGCACTTGCCTAATGTTGAGCAGGTGCCGGTGTCGAGCAACGCCGAAGGTGCGCGGCGCGCTCGGGACGAGAAGGACACGGCGGCGATTGCCGGCCAGACTGCGGCGGAGGTCTATGGGCTGAAGGTCCTGGCCGCCGAAATAGAGGATCGCAGTGACAACACGACGCGATTTCTGGTGCTCGGGCGTAAACTCTTCGCCCCGAGCGGCGAGGATCGTACTACGCTACTGGTCTCCGTGGGCCACACCGACGCCCCGGGAGCGCTGTCGCGGCTGCTCGAGCCTCTGGCAAAGTACCGGATCAGCATGACACGCATCGAGTCCCGGCCTTCCCACAGGCGCAAGTGGGACTATGTCTTTTTCATCGACTTCGAAGGTCATGTGGAGGAGCCGCATGTGGCCAAGGCGCTTGCGGAGCTGAAGCGGCGATCCTCTTTGTTCCGGGTGCTTGGCTCCTATCCGCGGGCTGTATTGTGAGTGATATGACGAATTTCCATCCTGAGGTCCATTCGCGCGCCCGTTACCTGTTGGAACCTGGCGGCAAGGTTGAGGGCGAGCTCACCGTGCCCGGTGACAAGTCCATCTCACACCGCGCACTGATGTTCGGCGGCATTGCGGAAGGCGACACGGAGATCACGGGGTTCCTCGCTGGCGAAGACTGCCTGGCGACACTGCGAGCGCTGCAGACGCTTGGAGTGCGTATCGAACGGCCGGAAGAACAGCACGTCCTCGTGCATGGCGCGGGACCCGAGGGTTTGAGGCCTGCGGCTGCGGCGCTCGATATGGGTAACGCCGGGACCGCGATACGTCTGTTCATGGGTTTGCTTGCTCCTCAGCGCTTCGATTCGACGCTGATAGGCGATGAGTCCCTGATGCGGCGTCCGATGGAGCGGGTGGCCGCGCCACTGCGTTCGATGGGCGCCGACATCACGACGCACGATGGCAAGCCGCCAGTCGAGATTCGTGGGTCCAGGAGCATACGGGCGATCGACTATGCGCTGCCGGTTGCGAGCGCTCAGGTGAAGTCGGCGATTCTTCTGGCAGGACTGCAAGCGTTCGGACGCACCCATGTCACCGAGCCCGCACCATCGCGAGATCACACCGAACGGATGCTTAGCGCGTTCGGGGTGGAAGTTCTGCGAAAAGGCGCGACGATCGCCATCGAAGGAGGCCAGATCTTACGGGGAACCCCTGTTCGCGTACCGGGGGATTTCTCGTCGGCAGCATTTTTCATTGTGGCTGGCTGCCTGGCTGCCGAAAACGGGCTGCTCCTCCGTAATGTCGGAGTGAATCCGACGCGCACGGGGCTCCTGGAGTTGCTGCAGCAGATGGGCGCTGACATTCGCGTGCACGCTCATGCGGGAAAGGGCGATCCCAATGGTGAGCCGATTGCCGACATCGAGGTTCGGAAGAGCCGTTTGCGCGGCATTCGGGTGCCCGAGAGTCTGGTCCCGCTGTCCATCGATGAGTTCCCGATCTTCTTCATCGCCGCCGCCTGCGCGGAAGGTGAGACTCTGGTGCGCGGCGCGCTCGAGCTGCGAGTGAAGGAAAGCGACCGACTGGCTTCCATGGCACAGGGGCTCACCACACTGGGCGTTGAGAATCAGCTGCTGGCTGATGGCCTGTGGATCCGCGGCACGGATCGCTTCGGCGGCGGAACGGTCGACAGCCACGGGGACCATCGGATCGCGATGTCCTTTGCTGTAGCCAGCCTGAAGGCGCGAGCACCGATCGAGATTCTGGACGTCGCCAATGTCGCCACGTCATTTCCAGGCTTTGTAGAGACCGCCCGCCTGGCGGGCTTGCAGATTGCCAGCGCCTGAAGGACGCTGACTGGCAAGATGCCGCAACCGACGCCGTCCCTACCGCCCTCGGGCGCCGCACGTATCGTCACCATTGACGGTCCAAGCGGCTCTGGCAAAGGTACCATCAGTCGCGCTCTGGCAAAGCGTATCGGATGGCATCTGCTGGATAGCGGTGCCCTCTACCGTCTAGTGGCGCTCGCCGGTAGCCGAGCGGGGATTGCACCCCACGACGAGGACGAGCACGCCCGTCTGGCGATTGCCATGGACGTAAGCTTTGGCGTGGACGATCAGGATGGCGAGCGGGTGACCCTGGACGGCCAGAACGTCACCGCTGAGATCCGGTCCGAGGCGGCCGGGCAGGGTGCTTCCCGAGTGGCGGCCTGGCCCAAGGTGCGAACTGCCCTCCTGGAGAGGCAAAGGGCGTTCGCGGTGCCTCCGGGACTGGTCGCCGACGGTCGCGACATGGGCACTGTTGTGTTTCCCCACGCCGACCTCAAGGTATTTCTCACGGCCAGCCCGGAGGAGCGCGCTCTGCGGCGCTATAACCAGTTGAAAGACAAGGGGTCTGGTGTTAGCCTTGCCGCCCTTTCGCGCGAGATCGCCGCACGGGACTTGCGGGATTCGAGCCGGGCGGTCGCCCCGCTGAAGCCGGCCGCCGATGCACGGGTGATCGACTCGACCGGACTTACGATCGAGGCGGTCGTGGCCAGAATACTGGAGTGGGGCGCCGGCCGCCTTTGGGCCGCTGATACCTGAACTGGTTTCCCAGACGGTCGAAGCTCGCGCACGAGAGGGGGAGTAGTCGTTAGTGGTCGTCGCGCGCTGGATGCGCGTGCCGTTGTTACATTTGCCTGGACTGCGAGGGAATGCTTGTGTCCAGTACATGCACGATCCTCATGAGAGGCGTGCGAGTGAAGGTATGACAGAAAGTTTCGCAGAGCTCTTCGAGCAAAGTCTCGCCAATCAGCGTATCCGCCCGGGAATGATCCTGACCGGGCTCGTGGTCGATGTGACACCCGATGTCGTCATCGTCAATGTAGGCCTCAAGTCCGAAGCCGTCATTCCTCTCGAGCAGTTCAAGAACGAGCGCGGCGAGTTGGAAGTCAAAGTCGGCGACAGCGTCGAGGTCGCCTTGGATTCCGTCGAGGACGGCACGGGCGAGACCCGTCTGTCACGCGAGAAGGCCAAGCGGGCCCGAACCTGGACCCGGCTGGAAGAGGCTTTCAACAAGTCGGAGATCGTCACCGGCATCATTACCGGCAGGGTCAAGGGCGGTTTCACGGTCGAGATCGAAAATGTGCGCGCATTCCTGCCGGGCTCGCTCGTCGACGTGCGGCCGGTGCGCGATACCTCCTATCTCGAGAACAAGCCGCTCGAGTTCAAAGTCATCAAGCTCGACCAGAAGCGCAATAACGTGGTCGTCTCGCGCCGCGCGGTCGTCGAGCAGGAATTCTCCGCAGAGCGCAGCGCCCTCATGGAAAACCTCCAGGAAGGCGCAGTGGTCCGCGGGTCCGTCAAGAACCTCACGGACTACGGCGCGTTCGTGGACCTGGGGGGAATCGACGGCCTGCTGCATATCACTGACATGGCCTGGAAGCGTGTCAAGCATCCGTCCGAAGTCGTCAAGGTCGGGGACGAGATCGACGTACGCATTCTCAAGTTCGATCGGGAGCGCTCGCGTGTCAGCCTCGGGCTGAAGCAGCTCGGCGCGGATCCGTGGGAGAACATCTCGCGGCGCTATCCGCCGCACACGCGTGTGTTCGGCAAGGTGACCAACATCGCCGATTACGGCGCGTTCGTGGAAATCGAGGATGGCGTCGAAGGCCTGGTGCACGTCTCGGAGATGGACTGGACCAACAAGAACGTCAACCCCGCGAAGGTGGTGCACACCGGCCAGGAAGTCGAGGTCATGGTGCTCGACGTCGACGAGGAGCGCCGCCGTATTTCGCTGGGCCTGAAGCAGTGCAAGGCCAACCCCTGGAAGGAGTTCGCAGAGAACTACAACCGCGGCGACAAGGTCTCCGGACAGATCAAGTCCATCACCGACTTCGGCATTTTCATCGGCCTGCAAGGCAACATCGACGGCCTGGTGCACCTCTCCGACATCTCCTGGGATGTGCCCGGGGAGGAGGCGGTGCGCAACTACTCCAAGGGTCAGCAGCTCGAGGCCATGGTGCTGTCGATCGATCCGGAGCGCGAGCGCATCTCCCTCGGCATCAAGCAG
>CAZBTV010000238.1:0-7655 GCA_964494895.1 uncultured Steroidobacteraceae bacterium
GACAGCTCTCCGAACGTCGCGCCGACATCGACCCCGTAGGCTTTACCGAAGTTGCCGGTATCCTGCCCGCCGTTCGAATAGATGACGGCGAAACGGGCCGGCCCGTTCTGGTAGGTATATTTGATGGAGTTGTCGAGGCGGGCGCCTTCGGTGCTGCCCGCACCACCATCGAAGCCGGAATAGCCGAGAAACGAGAATGCATACGAGAGCGTCTGAGGGTCATACAGCGCGAGAGCATCGAGCTGCAGCGAGTTCTGGCGGCCGATGGTGATCGCACCGTAAGCGGTATGGCCGATGCCGCCCCAGAAGCCGCCGTTGAACGCTTGCCCGCAGCGGCTGCTGTCGGCGTTCGACGTCTGCTGCCCTTGTGGCTTGCCGCCATTGGCGGCGACCGCGCCGCACGCATCGACGATTTGTCCCGACAGCGGGTTGAACCCGGTTTCGGTCCGTCCGATGAGATTGAACCCTCCTCCAATCGGCTGCGACACCCGCAAGCCGATCTTCGACTGCTCGAGGCCGCTCTCCGCCACGGTCGATTGCGGGCCCGAGAAATTTCGCGTCGTGGTGAAGGTCTGGTATTCGAGACCGCCGACGTACTGGGCATTCAGTGGCACGCCGTTGGATTGATAGGCGTAGCCCACATCGATCGTGGCGTAAAGAGTAACGCCACCCAGCGACAAGCCGTCAGGTAACGGATCCTTCCCCTCGGCGCAGGCGATGCCCGCGACAGCAAGCCCGAGTACGGCATATAACCAACAACATCCTTGTCTCATGGTACCCCCTCCCTAGGAGACTTCGGCAGCTCGAACGCGCTGCGAGCCTTTCACGGCTCGCGCGCGGTTTTTTAGTGCTCAGCAGGTTTCGATAGCAGCATTCCAGTGTTTTGTCGCGCGTACAATTCGTTCCAACGGGCTTCTGCGCGCCGGTCACTCGTCAACAGCGAGCCCAGGATGACACCGAGGAAGCCGAGCGGAATCGAGAACAACCCCGGGTTTTTCAACTCGAACAGCGGCTTCTCGAGCCCCATGAACGAGGTCTCATCGTTGCCCCATTTGTCGAGATCGCCCTGCGCTTTTGCAATGGCCTTGTCCAGCGCCGCGAGATCCTTCCCCGCCTTGCCCGCCACCGCGGGGTCCGGCGATTTGAGGTCTGCCTCAGCGGCGGCGCGCTTCGCTGGCGCGGCATCCAACACCTTGTGGGCCGCCGCCTTGACAGCCTTCGGATAGGTCAGGTTGGGAGAAACGAGGGTGAGCCCAACGGCCACGACGGTACCGACCACCATTCCCGTCACCACGCCCGCCGTGTTGCAACGTTTCCAGTACAGCGTCAGAAGCACGCACGGAAAATTCGCGCTCGCCGCAACGGCGAAGGCAAGACCTACCAGCACCGCGACGTTCTGCCCCTTCGCGGCGATGCCAATGCCGATGGACATCGCACCTACAATGAGCGTCGCGATGCGCGCGGCGCGGACCTGGCCCTGCGGGGTTGTTCCTTTGTCTGCGCGGATGACTCCTACATAGAGGTCGTGGGCCATCGCGGAAGCCGAGGCCAGCACGAGTCCCGCCACGACCGCGACAATGGTGGCGAAAGCGACCGCCGAGACGAACGCCAGCAGGAAGTTGCCAAAGAATGCGTCGGGACCGCCGCCGATGTACTGCGCAAGAAGCGGTGCGGCCATATTGCCACCCGCATCCACCGCTGCGACGTTCGCTGGCCCTACGAAATGGGCCGCACCAAAGCCCAGGAACAGCGTCAGTACGTAGAAGCCCCCGATGATCGCCATCGCCCATACGACCGAGTTGCGTGCCTGCACAGCGGTGCGCACAGTGAAGAAGCGCATCATGATGTGCGGCAAACCAGCCGTGCCCAACACCAATCCGAGGCCGAGGCTGATCTGGTCGACCGGGGCCTTGAAGTAAAGTCCGGGCTCGAGAAAGCGCTGCCCCAACTCGGCCGCGCTCATGGTCTTCGCAGGATCTCCGAGCAGGCTCGCCACGCGTGCCTGCACCTTCGGGTCCGCAACCACATCAGCGAGGAAGCCTGGCAATGAAAACCCGTATGGCGTCCACACGAGCACGACCATCACGATGGATGCCGACACCAGGAGGATCGCCTTGATGATCTGCACCCACGTGGTCGCCACCATGCCGCCGAACACGACATAGGCGAGCATCAGGATGCCGACCCCGATTATCGAGGTCTCATAGTTTATGCCAATCAGGGTCTTTACCAACACTCCACCGCCAACCATCTGCGCGGTGAGGTAGATCGTCGATACCGTGATCGTCGAGAGCGCGCCGACGATACGCGTTTTTTTCGGGTCGTTCCTGAATGCGAGGATGTCCGAGAGGGTATAGAGGCCGATGTTTCGGCAGGGCTCGGCGATCAGCAGCAGCACCGTGATATAGGCAACGAGAAAGCCGACCGAGTACATGAATCCATCGTAGCCATACAACGAAATCAGGCCGGCGATACCGAGGAACGACGCTGCCGAGAGATAGTCCCCGGCGATTGCCCAGCCGTTCTGCAGGCCGGAAACGCCGCCGCCTGCTGTGTAGAAGTCGTGTGCCGAACGGACCCGCCTGGCGGCGAGATACGTGACGTACATCGTAACGGCGATGACGCTGGCAAACACCAGGAACGTGAGCCAGCGGTAATTCTCTCCCACTCCGGCCTGCGCAAATGCCGGAGAAGTCGTCGCTGCCGCGGCGATAGCGAGCCCTGACAGAGTCCATTTTCCTGAAGCACGGGTCATGCTGGCTTGCCCTCCAGGGCCGGCTTCCCCTCTGGAATCACGGTCCGATGGGCGTAGTCCGCGGCCAGCGACTCCGCCATGCGGTCGAAGTCCTGGCTCGCCCTGCGGGAATAGACGACGGCAATGATCCAAACCACGACAAACTCGCTCAGGGCAAACAGCAGGCCGACGTTGACGACGCCCCAGACGCGCACCTTGAAAAGGTCCTGGTAGTAGGCCGCGCCGAGCGGCAGCAGGAGAAAGTACGCCAGGGAGAAAGCCATCAACCCCCAGAGAAGCTGGTGCTTGCGGTGCCGCAGGTTCTGGAAGCGCTCGTCGACGACGACAGCGTCCCAATCCACGCTGGTGGTTGTTTTCATAATCCCCCGACCACTGAAACGTTGCAAGGCGCGTCCGGCCGCGCCTGCGAAGGCTGGACCCAATGCGCCGGCCGCAACATTCGACGATAGTATTAGAGGCACGTGGCGCCTCAGGTGGTACAAGTGTGGGTTTGGATTGAAAACGGGGATGACTCGAGATGAACTATGAAGTGCTCATCGTCGATGACCATCCGCTGTTCCGGGCAGCCCTGAAGGACGCCGTGAAGGCGGTCTGTACGGACTGCCAGTTCTTCGAGGCCGACAGTGTGGCGAGCTTGTTCGATACCCTCGAGGAACATCCGCACGCCGATCTGCTGCTGCTGGACCTGAACCTTCCCGGCGCCTACGGTTTTTGCGCGCTGGCTCATTTGCGTGGCTCCCATCCCGAGCTGCCGGTCATCGTCGTCTCGGCCATGGACGACAGGCGGACCGTGCGCCAGGCGTTGCTGTTTGGAGCCCAGGGGTTCATCTCAAAATCCGCCGATGCTGACCGCATTGGCCGCGGCGTGCAGTCGCTGTTACGGGGCGAGCATTTTCCAATGGCTGACCTGGGGCCGAGCACGGAGGAGGAGGGTGGCGCCGCGCTCGACCTCGCGCAGCGCGTCGCGCAACTCACGGCGCAGCAGTTCCGCGTGTTTGGCATGCTATGCGCCGGCAAGCTCAACAAGCAGATTGCCCACGAGCTCGACGTCACCGAGGCGACGGTGAAAGCCCACATGAGCGCCATCTTGCGCAAGCTCGGAGCCATGAACCGCACCCAGGCCGTCCTCCTTGCCGGCCACTTGCTGGCGGACCCCAGCCAGTTGTGTCCGCCGCCAGAGGAGATCGATAGCTGAGAGCCCGTCTGGGCAACGATCGCCGCGACGGCAGTAGGCGATCATCGGTCGGACAGGCTTCTGGACAGGCTCTTACGCGGCCGAGCCACGCGCCAGCCGTAGCTTGAACGCACTCAGCAGTGCGCGTAGCGCAGCCGGCCGCAGCGGCTTGTGCAAAACAGAAACCCCTGCTCTGCGCGCCGCTTGCGTGAGCTTCGTGTCATGGTCCGCGGTAACGAGCGCCCCAGGAAACTGCGCGCCCCGTAGCTCGCGAACGCGCGCAATGAAGTCGAGTCCGCTGCTGCCATCGTCCAGGTGTTGGTCGGCCAGCACGGCATCGATCGCCTGGGTCTCGAACACCCGCAGTGCTTCGCGCGAGCTGCGGGCGCGGGAGACCCGAACTCCCCACTGCTCGAGGAGTAGCTGCATCGCGTCCAGAATCGAGCGGTCGTTGTCCACGATCAGGACCCGGAATTCGTAGAGACCGGCCGGATCGGACGGCAGGGCTGGCTGCCGCGGGCGCTTCAGGCTCCTTGCCTGCGCAACTCGCGGTACGCGTACTCCAAACACCGATCCTCTACCAGGCTGGCTTCGCAACGTGAGCGCGTGATTGAGGAGCCGCGCAAGGCGATCACAGATGGAAAGCCCGAGTCCCAAGCCTTTCTCACCCCACGGCGAACCCTGATCCAGGCGACTGAACTCCACGTAGAGGCGCTCTCGCTCATGAGAGGCGATGCCCGGCCCCGTGTCGTAAACGCAAACCTCCAGGTCCTCACCGCGTCGGCGACAGCCGATGAGCACACCGCCACGCTCCGAGTAACGCAAAGCGTTAGACACATAGTTTTGAAGGATGCGGCGCAATAACGCGCGATCGCTGCGCACAGCTTCGCGGCAGCCAGCCACATCCAAGCGCAGACGGCGCGAAAGAGCCAGTGGAGCATACTGGTGTTGTAGATCGTGCAACAGGTCACCGATCGGGAAAGTCGTTATGTCGGGACGCATGCCGCCGATGTCGAGGCGCGCGACATCGAGCAAATCCTTGAGCAGCTCTTCGGCAGCGCGCATCGACCCATCGATGCGACTCGCCAGCTCCTGTAGCTGCGGATGCGCGGCCGCCCGCGACTCCAGCGCGGAGGCAAACAGCCTGGCAGCATTCAAAGGTTGGAGGAGATCATGGCTCGCGGCAGCCATGAAGCGTGTCTTGCTGAGGTTGGCAGCCTCGGCCTGCAGTTTCGCCGCGCGTTGCGCCTCCAGCGCTTCGCTGAGCTCGCGGGTACGCTGCTCGACTCTTGCCTCGAGCTCCTGCTTCGCTTCCAGGAGTGCTTGCTCGGTGCGCTTGAACTCCGTGATATCGGTATAGGTAGTGACGAATCCTCCTCCAGCCATCGGTTGGCCACTGATGCTGAACACTTGTCCGTTCATTCGTTTGCGCTGGTAGGTGTAGGGGGTGCCAGCGCGCAGGTGGGCGAGCCGCTTCGCGACGTGTTGTTCGATGTCGCCCTCCCCACATTCGCCGCGCTGCGCATTCCAGCGGATGAGGTCCGCGACGGGGCGGCCGACGAACACGAGACCGCCCGGATACTCGAACATCTCGAGATAGCGGCGATTCCAGGCCACGATCCGCATCTCAGCATCCACCACACTGATACCCTGGGTAACATTCTCCATGGTGGCGGCAAGAAGCTGGCGGCTGAAGCGCAGCTCCTGGGAGGTTTCATCCAGAAGCTCTGCCACCTCATCGACGTCGAGTCCCCTGCGCTTGAGAGCGTGAGTGATGAAAACACGCGCCGAGGACGGGCCGATGGAACCGGTCAGCACGCGCTCGACGTGCTGGAGCAGACCGCGATCGGCCGGGTCCGACGGCTTGGCGAGCACCGTCGCAGTCTGGGCCGCATACTCCTCCAGGGCACGCCGCGCCGCATCCGGGCCGATGATCCTCGACGCCACGGCCTCGAGGTCCCCCACCTTGGCAGTGATCGTCGCGAGACTCATTGTTGGCCGCCGGGGTATCGCGAACATACGCGCTGCGTGGCGCTCCTGGAGAGTTGCGCTACGCAGGGCGGAAATGACGACAAGAATGAAAACGTTCAAGATGAGTGGAACGACCAGCGCGTAGGCCCCCAGGCTCGAATAATCCGCTATCGCGCGCGGCCACAACCAACGCAACGCTCCGATCGATACGCCTCCCGCGACGAGATTCGGCAGAAAGACGAGATAACCCCAGCTGATGAAGCCCGCCAACATGCCCCAGAAGACACCGACATGGCTTGCGCCACTCCAGTACAAGGCGGCGACGAGCGCGGGTGCGAACTGCGCGAACGCCGCGAATGCGGTGAGGCCAATGGAAGCCAGGCTCGTCGCTCCCGATGTCAAACGGCAATAGCCCAGCGCGAGCAGTGCGAGCCCGACGATGACGGTTCGGCGCAACCACAGTATGCGGTGCCGCAAATCCGCGGCCGCCTCGAGGTGACGCTGCCACAGAAGGGGAACCGCGATGTTGTTGGATATCATGGTTGCAAGAGCGATACTGGAGACCACCACCATGGCGGTGGCGGCCGAAAGCCCCCCCAGGAAGACGAGCACGGTCAGCAATGGAGCGCCGTAGGCGAGCGGCAATCGCAAAATGAGCATGTCTGAGTCAGCGGGAACCTCGCGCGCTCCACTCACCGCCAGCACCACGATAGGGACGACAAACACCGAGAACATGCCGAGGTATACCGGGAAGATCCAGCGCGCGCGCTTGATGTCGCTGTTGTCAGCGCACTCGATGACCCCCACCTGGAATTGTCGCGGTAGACAGAAGATCGCGGCGGCGGCCAACAGCGTGGCGGTATAGGTGTCTGCGTTGAATATCGTGGAGACGCCTTTCAGCTGCACCGGCAGCTCCAACACGTGGCCCCGCAACTGCAGGCACGCGTAGATTCCAACCGCCACGAAGGTCGCGAGCTTCAGCAGCGATTCGAAGGCAATCGCGAGCATGAGGCCTTCGTGATGCTCTGTGGTTTCCACCCGGCGCGCGCCGAACAGCACCGCGAACAGCGCCATCAGCAGTGCGACCGCCAGCGCGGTGTCACGGTACCAGGGTACCGGCGCCGCCGCAGTGGTGGTCAAAGCCGCAAGGCTGGCGGCGACCGCTTTGTATTGGAGAGCCAGATACGGAATCGCGGACGTCGCAGCAATGACCGCTACCAACGCGGCGAGCGGGCGGCTCTTGGCGAAGCGCGACGCGATGAAATCCGCAATCGACCCGACCTTGTGGGCCCTTCCAACTTCAACCAGGCGCTCGAGAAAGGGAAGAGCCAGCAAATAAACCAACGCCGGCCCGACGTAGATAGGCAAATACCCCCATCCCTCGCGTGAGGCCGTGCCAACGGCCCCATAGAAGGTCCATGATGTGCAATACACGCCCAGCGCCAGGCTGTAGATATAGGGACGCAGCCTTGGACGCCCCGGATAGATCGGGTGGCGGTCGCCGTAGAAGGCAACCGCAAACAGGAACCCGAGGTAGGCGACCGCAAGCGCGGTCAGCAGCCAGCCTGACAACATGAATCCCCCTCCCTCCCTGGTGTCAGCTTTTGGTGTTCTCCCCGAAGGTGAGCGCGATTGTCAGCCCGATTTCCTCATGCGTGGTCCGATGGTGCAACAACGTTTCGCCGGTGTCACAGGGAAGATGGCGCTCCGGAATGCTAGCTGGACATTATCGGTTCAAAAAATCGACTGAATCGA
>CAZBTV010000239.1:0-7555 GCA_964494895.1 uncultured Steroidobacteraceae bacterium
GGGCTGCGCGGTCGCGTAACCTTCGACATCGCCTTTGTGCCGAGATTGGATTGTGGTGACGTCAAGCCTTGGATCTATACATCCGGTATCGGAGCGCTTTCAGCCGTTGGGAGCGACACGGGATTGCGCTTGTTCAGCGACGTGCCTCTTGAGCTCGCTGGTGATCACGATTTGCGTGGGAATGTAGAGGTCAGGGCGGGTGCGCGTTACCACATCGGCCTGAAGTTCTTCCAGCCCGAAGAGATGCCGACCACGCTCTCGGCCAGCAAAGAGCTTGCGGAGTTGAAAGCTCACTGTGTGGAGACGGAGAAGTGGTGGAAGGACTGGTCGTCAAAGATCTGTTACACGGATGGTCGTTACGGTGCGAGCATTCTGCGGTCCGCGATCGTGCTCAAGGCGCTCTGTTATGCACCTACTGGCGCAATCGTTGCCGCTGTTACGACCTCTTTGCCTGAGAGCGTCGGCGGCGAGCGTAATTGGGACTACCGCTTCTGTTGGGTCCGCGACTCCATTTTCACGGTAGGTGCTCTGAGCACCCTCGGCCTGGAAGCGGAGGCTGATGGCATCCGCCGCTTTATCCAGCGCAGCGCGGCTGGTAATGCCGACGAGCTGCAGGTGCTCTATGCGGTGGATGGCAAGCGACGGTTGCCGGAAATCGTGCTCGACAAGCTGGACGGTTGGCGCGGATCGCGACCCGTCAGGATCGGTAACGCTGCCAGTCAACAGTTCCAGCTGGACATGTACGGAATGGTCGTAGAGTTGTCCTGGCGCTGGAGCGAGCGTGGCGTACCGCCGGAAAAGGACTACTGGGATTTCCTGGTGACGATAATAGAAGCCGCCATCGAGAAAAGCCGTCTTCCCGATCGCGGTATATGGGAGGTTCGCTCGGCGCCCCGCCACTTCGTCCATTCCAAGGTCATGTGTTGGGCGGCACTCGACGGCGGAATCGCCCTGGCGGAGAAATATTCGCTGTTCGCTCCAATCGAGCGCTGGCGGCAGGTGCGCGCTGACCTGCGTCACGACATCGAAACCCGGGGCATGGACCACGAGCGCGGTATCTTTGTCGAGAGCTACGGTAGCACTCAAGTAGATGCCGCCCTGCTGTTGTTACCGGGTGTCGAGTTTGTCAGTTTCGACGATGAGCGGATGGTTCGCACCACGGATGTCATCCGTCAGGAGCTCGCGAGTGACGGCCTGATACTTCGCTACAAGAGCCCGGACGGCCTGCGGGGGCAGGAGGGCGTATTTCTCGCGTGTACCTTCTGGCTGGCAGAATGCCTCGCACGGCAAGGGCGCCGCAAGGAGGCATTGCAGGCGTTCAAAACTGCCGCCGCCGCTGCGAACGATGTGGGATTGTTCGCGGAGCAGTACGCGCCCCCGAGCAAGGAGATGCTTGGCAACTTTCCGCAGGGCCTGACCCACTTGTCGCATATCTCTGCCGCCCTGGCGTTGGAGCCCAAGCACACTCGGCGCAGGCCGGCCTCGACTTGGCGAGGCAAGCGCCCCGCCAGGAAAAGCAAATAGCGATGGACGACTCACACCGTCGTCCCACACTGGCCCGCTACGCGCGGGCCGCATGGATTCTGACGCGCGATTCAGCAATCGGCTGGATGAACCATAACGCCTCGCGAACCGGAGCCGCGCTCGCGTTCTACACGGTTTTTTCCCTCGCTCCGATCCTGTTGTTGTCCATCGCGATCGCAGGCCTTTTTTTCGGAGAGCAGGCGGCGCGCGGAGAGATCTTCGAGCAGATCCGCGGCCTGGTCGGTCCTTCCGGCGCTGCGGCTGTCCAGTCGGTTGTACAAAATGCGAGCGAGTCCGGCGCAGGCGCCCTGAGCACGGTGTTCAGCGTTCTGACAGTACTCATCGGGGCCACGACTGCACTTGTCGAGCTCAAGGCGGGACTGGATAAGATCTGGGAAGTGCCGCCGGAGCAGCGGCAGGGGTTCTGGTATTTCGTCCGGACTCGTCTGCTGTCCGTTGGAGTTATTCTTGCGCTCGCCTTTCTGTTGCTCGTCTCCCTCGTGATCAGCGCCAGCCTCACGGCTCTCGAGAGATTCTCGTGGGGTGAGCACTTCGTCAGCCTCGTGGCAGGGTGGCTCAACATCCTCTTTTCATTCGTGCTCGTTACTGCTTTGTTTGCCACGATCTACAAAGTCCTCCCAAGCGTGCGGATCGCGTGGCGCGATGTGACGATAGGCGCACTCGTGACTGCTGCGCTCTTCTCGGCAGGCAAGTATGTGATTGGCGTCTATATCGGCAACAGCGGACTCGGCTCAACCTATGGAGCCGCTGGCTCCATCATTCTCTTGCTGGTCTGGGTGTATTACTCCGCCCAGATCTTTCTCTTTGGCGCGGAATTCACCCGTAGCTACGCGCACCGGTTTGGATCCAGGAGCAATAGAGCATCCGGGGCGTAGTCGAACGAGTCGAAATATAGACGATCGGCGTTCAAGCCTCTCAGGGGAAAGCTTGTACGAATCGCCTCGATCATCGCCGGTGGACCGGCAGCGTAGACGTCGAACGCCGAGAGGTCGGGATGATCGGCTAGCACTGCCTCGTGCACCCACCCTGACCGGCGATGGGGTTGGGCATGCGTGTCCATGGACGACTCCGAGAAGACAGCGGTGAAACGCAAGTTCGACTGCCTCGCCCATTCCAATACCAGCGCTTCCTCATAGAGGTCGGCCGGCCGTCGAACCCCCCAATACAGGTGAATCTCGCGCTCGCGATCCGCAGCGTTACCCTTCTCGAGAATGTGACGGAGCATCGACTTGAGCGGCGCGAATCCAGTGCCGCCGGCGACCATCAGTATGGGATTGCTGCCCGTACGATAGGAAAACTGCCCGAGGGGGCCTTCGATCCGTAGCAGGCCGCCCACGCGGAGCGTGCTTCCGGCCATGTCTTGGAACAACTGCTCAGTAAAACCGCCGCCTGGAACACGGCGTATGTGGAGCTCGATGAGCTCGCTGTCATGCGGAGGGCTGGCGATAGAGAAGCTGCGGCGGCGGCCGCGATCGAGTAATACGTCCAGGTACTGACCCGGCTGGAAGTGGAGCGGTTCAACCGCTGGAAGCCGCAGCCAGACCTGCATAACGTCGGATGCGAGCGGGTTGAGGCGCTCGATACGGCACGGTAGCGTCTTGATCTCAACCTCGTCGACCGCCGCAATCAGGCGAGCTTCGAGCCTGAGCTGGGTGACCGGTCGAGCCTGACAAAGGAGGACATATCCGGCTTGTTCCTCGGCGACGGTGAGGCCGAGAGGGCGGCTGCCCGGATAGTGGACTTCGCCCTCGCGCAGCCTGGCGCGGCATGAGCTGCAATGACCTGACTTGCAGCTATGGGGCAGGTTGAGTCCCGCTGCGAGTGCCGCATCGAGCACTGACTGGCCCGCGCGCACGCGGATCGTCCGTCCATGCGGCTCGATCCGCACCTCGTAGTCTCTGGGGTTCACGGCAGTACCGCCCTCATAGGACTACACTAGCAAATCTCCTGAAGAGGACAGCGCCGTGTTCACCAATCCATCCAGTGAGCAGATTGCCCATCTCTTGCGCTCGGCCCGGGTCGTCGCGGTCGTCGGGCTGTCAGCCGATCCGACCCGTCCGAGTCATGGCGTGGCACGTGCCCTGCAGCGCTTTGGTTATCGCATTATCCCTGTTACGCCGACTGCGGAGGTCATTCTTGGCGAACAGGCCGTGCCGGACCTCGGGCATCTAGCGGACGTGCTGGGTCCGGACGAGCACGTGGATATCGTCGATGTGTTCCGTCGTCCGGAGCACGTGGCTGGCGTCGTTGACGAATGCATCCGCCTTCGGCTCCCTGCGTTATGGCTCCAGGACGGCGTTATAGACGAAGCTGCCGCGGAACGTGCGCGCGACGCCGGCATTTTCACTGTCATGGACCGCTGCCTGTTTCGCGACCGGTCGGCCTTACGTTGACCGACCTTACTGCGAGTGGGCCTGACGTTACGAACCACGACGTTGAGCTGACCGCGCAGCCGGTGTTTCGGTTATTCTTTCACCATGCGCATCGATTTCACCAAGATGCATGGTGTGGGTAACGACTTCGTTGTGTTCGATGCGGCACCCGGACAGCCGATGCTGACGGCCGAACGGTTCCGGGGTCTCGCGGACCGGCACACGGGTATCGGCTATGACCAGGCACTGGTGCTGGAGCCACCCCGGCGCGCCGACACGGCCGTGTTCTACAGAATATTCAACTCCGATGGTGATGAAGTCGAGCAGTGCGGCAATGGGGCGCGCTGTATTGCCGCACTGCTATACCGCCGAGGGCGTGCGACGACGGGAGCCATCACCATGGATAGCGCAGCTGGGCTCATTCACGCGCGCATTCTCCAGGGCAATGTCGTGTCCGTCGATATGGGCGTGCCCAGTTTCGATCCGCGGTCTCTGCCTTTCGAGGCGCCCGCCGAAATGGATCCTTACTCGCTCGATGTGGTTGGCCAGAAGGTCGCCATCGGTGCGGTCTCCATGGGTAATCCGCACGCCGTCATGGAGGTCGACGGGGTCGATGAGGCACCCGTTGAAACTCTTGGGCCCGCGATCGAAGGTCACAGCCGCTTCCCGAAGCGCGTGAACGCAGGATTCATGGAAATCCTGGACCCGGCGCACATCCGTTTGCGAGTGTATGAGCGGGGAGCGGGCGAGACGTTGGCGTGCGGGACGGGCGCATGCGCAGCCGTGGCGGTGGGGCGTCGTCGGGGGCGGCTGAATTCCGAGGTTAGCGTCCGCGTGCGCGGTGGCGAGTTGCGCGTAAACTGGGGCGGACCTGGCGAACACATCTGGTTGACGGGTCCCGCCGAAATATCCTTCGAAGGTCATGTCGAGGTTTGATATATGACGACACGAGAAGCCCGCGGGCTGTCGACTACCGAGTCCGAAGAAGAATCAGTCGCCGCTTATTTGCAACACAATCCCGATTTCTTCGAACGCCATCAGGCGCTCCTGGCGCGATTGCGTCTGCCACATGTCCGCGGCGGATCGACGGTCTCGCTCGTCGAGCGCCAGATCGAAGTGCTACGCGAGAAGCACGCGGCGTTGGAAGGCAAGTTGGCGGACCTCGTGAAGGTTGCGCGTGGCAATGACACGATTGCTGAAAAGCTCCATCGCTTTACGCGGCGATTGCTCGGCGCGCGTTCACGCCTCGAAGTCATCGCCCAGATCGAAGCGAGCTTGCGCGAGGACTTCGATGCATTCCACGCTGTCCTGGTGTTGATTGAAAAACGCCCTGAGGCTACCGCGCAGCGCTTTGTGCGCTCGGTACGCGATGACGATGTCAACCTGAAATCCTTTGAGACTCTGTTTGCGAGTGGTAAGCCACGTTGCGGACAGGCGCGCGACTCGCAGCGGGAATTCCTGTTTGGTACGGATGCGAACGACATCGGCTCGATCGCACTCGTACCGCTGGGAGAGAAGGGATCCATCGGGCTGCTGGCGATCGGTAGCACGGACAGGGATCGCTTTCATCCCGGTATGAGCACGGAATTTCTCGCTCGCATGGGAGACCTGATTTCCGACTCGCTGGGTGCCATCGCCTCGCGCGAGCTTTGACCCGCTCGCTGCGATAATCGCTCCCGATGAGGCCCGAAGCGCTGGATTGGGTAGCCCGGTTCCGGCGATATATGAGCTCGGAGCGCCGGCTCTCCCGGCATACGGATTCCAACTATGCTCGCGACCTGGCGGCGCTGGTGAAGTACTGCGATCGATTCGGGCTCGAGGATTGGAAGGCACTCGATAGTCAGCACATCCGCACTTTCGCCGGACATTCGCACGCGAGTGGACTATCGCCGCGTAGCGTGCAGAGACGGTTGTCCGCCGTCCGAAGCTTCTACGAGTTCCTGATCCGCGAGAATCAGCCAGGCAGGGGCGGCAAACCGGGTCCAGCCCCGCGCGAGGAAGCTCGCAACGAATCTTTTCGCAGCGGCGTTACGCACAATCCGGCCTATGACGTTCGGGCTCCCAAGGCGGCCAAACGTCTTCCCGAGACGCTGGATCCGGACCAGATGGCACGCCTGCTCGAGATTCCTCCGGGTGACTCCTACGTAACGCGTGACCACGCCATAATGGAGTTGCTGTATTCCTCAGGCCTGCGATTGTCGGAGCTCGTCGGGCTCAACGTGAGTGATCTCGATCTGGCGGACCGTACAGTCCACGTCGTGGGCAAGGGCAGCAAGGGCCGGATTGTGCCTGTCGGAAGCGTAGCTGCCCAGGTGCTCGAAAAATGGCTGCGGGAGCGTGTCGCTCTGACCAGGCCGCATGAGACCGCCTTGTTCGTGGGCCGGGGTGGGAAACGCCTGGGGCCGCGCGCTGTCCAGACGCGCGTGGCTTATTGGGCGCGGCGCCAAGGGCTTCCGATGCATGTATATCCCCACCTGTTTCGGCACTCGTTCGCGACGCATTTGCTCGAATCGAGCCGCGAGCTGCGCGGTGTGCAGGAGCTGCTCGGCCATGCGGACATCTCCACGACCCAGATCTATACCCACCTTGACTTCCAGCACCTGGCCCGCATCTACGAGGCTTCTCATCCCCGGGCACGCAAGAAGTCATGACCGAGCAGTTCCGTTTCAATCCCCATGGCACGACCATTCTCGCCGTCCGCCGTCAGGGCGCCGTAGCGATGGCGGGCGATGGACAGGTGACCCTCGGCAACACTGTAGTAAAGGGCAACGCACGCAAGGTGCGCCGGTTGTACAACGACAGGGTGCTCGCGGGCTTTGCCGGTGGCACGGCGGATGCGTTCACGCTGTTTGAGCGTTTCGAGGGGAAGCTCGAGAAATATGGAAACCTCACTCGCGCCGCCATCGAGCTGGCCAAGGATTGGCGCTCGGATCGTTTTCTACGGCGCCTGGAAGCGCTGCTGCTGGTCGCTGATCCGGAGAAACTCTTTGTCGTCTCCGGCAATGGGGATGTGATCGAGCCCGATCACGACGCGGCAGCGATCGGCTCCGGCGGGCAGTTCGCGCTTGCGGCCGCGCGTGCGCTTCTCGAGGCCTCGAGCCTCGGCGCACGCGAGATCGCGGAGCGCTCACTCAACATCGCCGCCGATATCTGCATCTACACCAACCGCAATCTCATCGTCGATGAGTTGCGGCAGGCCGGGTCCTGAAGGCGCGGTTGTACCTGACATGACATCATACCCAACACCCCGTGAAGCCCTGACTCCACGTCAGATCGTTCAGGAGCTCGACAAGCATATCGTCGGGCAGGACGCTGCCAAGCGCGCCGTGGCGATCGCTCTGCGTAATCGCTGGCGCCGCATGCAGGTGAGCGAGCCGCTGCGCCAGGAGATCACACCGAAGAACATCCTCATGATCGGGCCGACCGGGGTCGGCAAGACCGAGATCGCGCGCCGCCTCGCGAAGCTGGCGAACGCACCGTTCGTGAAAGTGGAAGCGACGAAGTTCACGGAGGTGGGTTATGTCGGGCGCGATGTCGATTCCATCGTCAAGGAGCTTGCCGACGTCGCCGTGAAGATGATGCGCGAGCAGGAAATCGAAAAAGTGAGGCAGCGTGCGGTTGATGCGGCTGAGGAGCGC
>CAZBTV010000240.1:0-7231 GCA_964494895.1 uncultured Steroidobacteraceae bacterium
CCTGTCCTCGCGAGATACGGATGGGGCGCGTGTTATGCGGCGGCATGAGCACCGGGGATGTTGGCGGCCTGAGCCGCCTTCGCATCAACAAGCAAATAAGGACAGCTAATAACTCAAGCTGGCTCTTGTCGGTTAGAACGCGAATTGTTAAGCTCAAGGCACGATAGCGCTACCGATAATACGAACAAGATCTCTACCACCGTGGCGCAGTGGAGGTGGGAATCACTCCATGACATCCATTCAATGGACCCCTCGTGTTACGGCGATCTGCTTTGCGCGCTTACTTGCCACACTCACCCTGGCAGTGATTGCGGGCTGCGCCGCCTGGATTCCCAGGCCCGACCCGAATCCTGACGATCCGTACGGCAACGATCCAAGAGCTTCCCCCGGAAAGTACGAAACAGACTCCCAGACGGACGCGCCATCTGAAGTGGCGTACTTCCTGAAACTCGACAAGGCCGCGTCAGCTTCGGGCGCGGCCTCCACCACGATCATTCAATATCTCAACGGTGGGTTCGCGCTCTCCGACCGGATGTGCAGTGAGTGGTTCGCCTCGCTCGAGGCAAGCCGGGAATCGGCCGAATATCGTCAGGGAACGGCGGCGATCACCGGCGCGCTGACAGCCACCTTGATGGGCCTATTCAAGTCCGCACCGAACGAAATTGCCGCTGCTGCTGCCGTCTTCGGTGGAGTCAATAGTTGGTACAACATGAGCAAGACGACATTCTTCCTCACACCAAAGCTCGGTACCGTGCGCGATAAAACGCAGGCCCTCCGTGATGCGATGGCGGATGACATCCGGAGTAATGCGACCATCACCACGAGCTACGAGCTCTCACGCCGGGCTCTGGTGAAATACCAGGACACTTGCGGAATGCTTGCGCTACAGCGTTTCGTCGACACGGCAACCGATCTCGCCAAGTACGACTACACGCCAGCAGGCCAGCTCGATGCGACCACAGCGGCAAAACTGAAGACCCTGTCCGCTCAGCTTTTGCAGACCATCGCATGGCCCGACACCACCGCCGATATCGATTCCTCGGTCTGGAAGCAACTCTATGTCCTGCAATTTGATCACGCTCTGGCCAGTGAGCTCGGATACCCGAAGGCCGGCATAGCGAGCCAGTTGAATGCTGCGTACTCAGACCTCACGGACGCGACAAAGAAGAAGACCGCCGATCAGTTGCTCGCCGCCATCGGTGCGCTACTGAACGTGCAAAAGGACGTGGACGCGACAAGGAAGTCGGTGGCCGACATTCACTCCGAGGCGGATCGAAAGCTGAAGGCTCTGAGCATCCCAGGACGACCTGAAGCGGATGCCGCGGCAGCCGACGAGATCGCCGCGGACCGCTCGGCAAAACTAGAGAATCTGAGTGAGAGACTGCTCAACGCTTCAACTTCCCGGGCGAATCTGGGTGAGGTTCGGATAATTTCGGGACAGTAGTTCGCGCGGCATCTCGCTGTATGGCGGCGCCGCGGTCCTGCACCCTGTGATCGCATGGGCCAGCCGGAGCCAGAAGAACCAGTCAGGTCATCACCCGGAGCCCGCCGCCGAGAATGCCGTTCCAACTCAGTTGACGAGGATTTTGTCCAGGTCGTCGAGCTTCAACACCTCCCACACCCGGGCTGTCTGGTCGGCGCTGGCGGTCAGGATGCGCCGCCCATCGGGCGAGAACCCGATCGCCCAGACCTGATCGCTGTGCCCTTTCAGCGTCGCCAGCAAGCGGCCATCGGCGCTATCCCACAGCATCGCCGTATGATCGTCACTCGCGGTTGCAATCCGTTGACCGTCCGGCGAGAACGCCACACCCTGAATGCGATTGGTATGCCCGCGAAGCGTGACCAGCAACCGGCCATCGGCGGTGTTCCATATTCGAGCCGTGTGATCGTAGCTCGCAGTGACGATACGTTGACCGTCGGGCGAAAACGTGGCGCGGTAGACATTATCCTCGTGCTGAAGCACCGCCAGCGAGCGCCCGTCGGCAACACGCCAGATGCGGGCAGTATGGTCGTCGCTGGTAGTCAAGATGCGTTGACCATCGGGCGAGAACATTGCACTCCACACCCGATCAGTGTGCCCTTCCAACACGGTCAACAGACGGCCGTCGGCGCTGTTCCAGAGTCTCGCTGTATGGTCGTCACCGGCGGCGACGACTCGCCCGCCATCTGGGGAGAAAGCCACGGCTCTGACACTACCCGTGTGTCCTGCGAGTGTCTTCAGCAGCCGTCCATCAACGGTGTTCCAGATTCGAGCGGTGTGATCGTCGCTAGCTGTGGCAACATGTTGCCCGTCGGGAGAGAATGTGACGGCGTGGACCTGATCTTCATGGTGAAGTACCGCCAGCAGGCTGCCATCAGCAGTGCTCCAGATCCGTGCAGTATGATCGCTGCTTGCCGTGACGATGCGATGCCCATCAGGTGAAAATGCAGCCTGCCACACCGAATCAGTGTGTCCTGTCAGCGCAGCCAGCAAGCGGCCATCCTCGGCATTCCAGATCCGCGCCGTGTGATCTTTGCTCACAGTGACGATGCGCTGACCATCGGGGGAGAAGCCGGCTGCCCAGACTCTATCGGCATGTCCTCGAAGGGCGGCAATCAAACGGCCACCGGAAAGATTCCATACCCGCGCAGTATTGTCCCGGCTTCCGGTGATGATGTACTGGCCGCTTCGGGAGAGCGACACGGTTGTGATCCCCGACGAGTGCCCTTCGAGAGTCGCAACGAGTCGGCCCGTCGCGGTATCCCAGACTCGTGCCATGCCATCCTCACTCGCAGTGACGATGCGTTGGCCATTCGGAAACCATCTTGCATCAACAACGACGCCGTCGTGATGGAGCGTCGCCAGCAAACGGCCATCAATTGTGCTCCAGATGCGAGCTGTATGATCCTGGCTGGTCGTCACGAGGCTCCGGCCGTCGGCGGAGAATGCAGCATTGCCGACTTCGCCGTTGTGACGAAGGGTGGCTAGCAGACGGCCGTCGAGGCTATCCCACAACCGCGCGGTGCTGTCCGCACCGCTCGTGACAACGCGCCGGCTATCCGGAGAGAACCTCGCATCGAAAACGTACTGTGTATGCCCCCGGAGAATGGCGAGCGGGCGACCATCGGCAGAGCTCCAGACCCGCGCTGTATGATCCAGGCTTGCGGTGACGATGCGCCGGCTGTCGGGTGAGAAGGTAGCCCCCCAGACCCAATCAGTGTGTCCCAGGAGGGTGGCCGTCAAGCTGCCATCGGCAGCACTCCAGACCCGCGCTGTGCGATCCCGGCTCGCGGTGACAATACGTTGGCCATCGGGTGAAAACTCAGCGTGTTGTACCTTGTCGGTGTGTCCTGTGAGTACGGCCAGCAAGCGGCCATCCGCAGAGCTCCAGACCCGCGCCGTATGGTCCGCGCTCGCCGTGACGATACGCTGGCCATCCGGTGAGAATTCGGTATCCTCCAACTCTCCATCATGACGTAGCGTAGCCAGCAAATGGCCATCGGCAGCGCTCCACACCCGGGCCGTATGATCATAGCTGGCGGTGACGATGAGCTGGCCATCCGGGGAAAACGCTGCAGCGATCACGTAGCCATTCTGCTGCAGAACCTCGATTGTCTGAGGCAACGCCTTGGTCACCGCAGTGTACGTCTCCTGAGTCCTTGCGGTCTTCCAGCCGCGCAGCGCCAGATCCAGCGCCCGGCCGTGGTCTCGCACCAGCATTTCCTCCGACTGGGCAGCCAACGCACGCGATTCAGCAAGTGTTCTTTGCCTGTGAGCGGACCACGACTCACCCAGCGCCACCAACAGCAGGCAGCCGAGAGTCACACAAAACCAGCGCAGACGTGCTGCCGCGGTCCTCTGCTTCCGCAATTTTTCTACTTCGGCTTCTTTCCGAGCGACGACGCTGACTTCCACAAAACGTCGCACCAGAGACGGGGCTGCAGGATTGCGGTGGAGCCATTCCTCTGCTTGCACCAATCGGGCCCCTTGCAACAGAGCTCCGGGTTCCCTGCCCAGGCCTTCCCATTCCTGGCTTAGTTGCAACAATCTGCGCGCGAGCCGAAGCTCCTCGCGGTTCTCCGAGATCCACTCACGCAACTTCGGCCATTCGCGGATCAATGCTTCATGAGACACCTCGGCAAAGGCCGCGTGCCCCTCCCCGGTGACTGTGATGAGGCGGCAGGAAGCCAGACGCTCCAGAAGCGGTTCGATCTCTTCCGGCGTACCCAACGACAGCAGCTCCTCTTTGCGCACGCGACGCCGGGTATCCGGCGCCCCCCTCCCCAGATGGACCAATTCGAGAAAGATCTTCTGCATCAGATGCTGCTGGGCCGGAGCGGTGAGGCCACCGTAGACTCCGTCAGCATGTGTACTCAGAGCGCCGTGCACGCGGCCGATCGCCTCGTAAGTGCTGTGGGTCAGCGTGCTGCCATAGCCGCCGCATTTCTCCCACAGCTGACTCAGCGCATGCTCCAGGAGGGCCAGATTGCCCGGCTCACTACCAACATCGTCCAACAGGGACTCAATCAGCCCCGATTCTGTATGCGCGGCAGCCAATTCCAACCGCTTCTCGATGGCGCTCCGCAATTGACGGTGCGTCATGCGCGGCACGTTGTAGAGATTGTCCTGCAGGCAACGGCTCAGGCCGGGATGCTCCAGGCATTGTGAATAGAAATCCGCGCGCAGAATCAACACCAGGTGGACGGGAGCAGACCCGTCCCAGCGGCTCGCGTCCAGGAGAGCGTCGATATATCGCTCACGCTCCTCACGGCTGTCGGTCAGCGTAAAGAGCTCTTCAAACTGATCAACGACCAACAGAACACGGGTCGGGCTTGACTCCGCCGCGGCATTGACCAGCGCGCAGACGGCATTGCGTAGCGCATCTCTTTCGGTGCGCAGCTTCCTGCGGCAATCCGCTATGAATTCCGCGCGTTCCTTTGCGGTCAACTCCGGCGCCAGTTGATTGGGCACCACCTCGGCAAGATCGTCAAATGGGCAGACCGACGGACGGGTCAACACCACGCGCCAGTTTTCCACCGGCGCTTCAGGTGGCTGCCGCAAGCGCGGCCCTTCATTCCGCAGGGCCGGAATCAAGCCGGCACGGACCAGGGATGACTTGCCGCAACCGGAATTCCCTACCACCACCAACACCGGGGCACGCCTGAGGCGAATCCGCAGGTCCTGCGTTTCTGGATCCCGCCCGAAGAACAGCCAGGCATCTTCCGGCTCAAATGTCCGCAAGCCGCGAAACGGGCTTCGTCCGACCCAGTAGTCTGCGGATACAGCGACTTCCCCGGAATGCTCAGCGCCAGCGCGATCACCGCAACGGGTGACCGGGGGAACGAACTTGAATCCTCGGCGCGGTATGGTCTGGATGAGCGCCTGGCCGTTGCGATCCTTTCCCAGAGCTCTCCGCAGCACGAAGATGTTCTGGCTCACATTGTTCTCCTCCACGACACTGTCCGGCCAGACCGCCTTCATCAACTCCCTTTTCTCTACGACGCGCCCGCTGTTCTCCACCATGAAGAGCAGGGTTTCGAAGGCCTTCTGGGTCAGGCCTACGGGTTGCCCATTCCGCAGCAGTACTCGTTCTGCGGCATCCAGCCGAAATTCCGCGAATTGGTACAGCACTTCGGGCTTACCTCCTCGAGCTTGCTGTTCCCGTGCGGATCTGGATCCCTCGCGCCCTTGCGCCAGCGGATCGCCACAACATCATCATCCCAGATCTGTGCGCCTCATTCTTCAACGTAGCCGCCGCAAGAGTGCTGTTGCATTCATTGGATTATTCGAGCCCGCTCAACCAAACAGCCAGAATGCACGATCTAAGAAATCTAACAAAAATTTGACCCTCGCTCTAAAGACTTTGAAATCAACCCTTTCTATCGTGCGCCTGCCAGAGAGCTCGAGCTGTGCTCCAATCCTCAGTCGGGAACGGACGCACTCTGCAGGGCTCCTGCGACGATCAAACTTTGGAGTATTTTTCGAGGAGTCCGCATCGATGAGAATTCACCACCGCCTTTTCAAACCATTGGCACTGGTCGCGCTGTTGTTCTTGGGCGCGACCGGATCCTGTTTCGCCCAGTGCAATATCATTGCTGAGGCGGCGACAGGAACCCACGACGGCAAAGTGCACATCGCCCCCAATGGAGCGGCTGCCTTTGCGTTGTCTACGACCAACGTGGGAAAACCCTGCACTGTAACCGTCGAGCCACTTGCCTTGGTCAATGGGTCGCCTTCCATTCCGAGCCACCTGTCAATCACGCTTTGCCAGACCAATCCGCAAAACGCGCTCTGTTTCAATCCACCTTCACCCGCCAGCACGGTCAGCCTCCCCTTCTTGTCTGGAGAGGACCCTACTTTCTCGGTATTTCTGCAAGCGGCGGGGACAGTCGCGCCGGGAGCTGAAGTGTGCGTCCTCTTTATAGACTCGGGAGGACACAATGACGGGCAGGTATGTGTCCCCGTAGTGTCGAGCTGACACGGTAAGCGTTTGTAGTAATGCGCCAGTAGCAGCGCACCGAGGCGACCTCATACCAGCTGACTTGAGCGCTGTCTCGGGCGGTTGAAAGATTGCTCCACTCCCGGCTCGAATTCGCTTCGGGGGTGGAGCTTTCTGCAGGCACCATCGTTCGAGAGCACGCCGGCGAGACGGTGCAGCCCCAACTTGCAGACCCCCAAACCTCTCGTCCAGCGCAGTGACGCTGCGACCGTGCGCTCAGTAGCAGGCGAATGATCACTGAGGCGCTGCCAATTTTCCCGAGGATCGGCCCCGCCTGCTGCTTCGTGCTGGCCGCAGGTCCCACGGCGTAGGTCTGGCGCGACACGCAGCACGCGTTCGTGCTGCCACCAGAGGTACGACGTCAACCCCCCATTTCGACCCGTCTCCGAGATCCGCCTTTGCTCATCTATGCAAGCACGGTCGCTCCCACGAAGATTTCGCCTCGTAGTCCCCCTGCGCGCTTGCGGCGTAATTCGATCCTCTTCGTCGCGCGGATCTGGATCGGCCCATAGCTCGAAGCCAGTGGCGTCCAATGGCGTAACTCGTATCATATCCTTCACGTCATCCGCCGGGCCTGCGGACCCCCTCGTCGCGAGAGGTGCCTAATGGCTTGCCGCCCAGGCGATCGCTCTTGGACGACTGAGCAACGAGGATGTTGCGAGCCACCAGCAGTTGCGCAAAGTAGTGGAGCGCGAGCGCCCGTGTTGGTGGATAATAAGCTCATGCCGCCCACGTTCACGCGCACTCTGAAG
>CAZBTV010000241.1:0-7210 GCA_964494895.1 uncultured Steroidobacteraceae bacterium
GGCGTACCGTTGGTATCCGTCGTGCTGCTGCGCGTGCGGCCCTCGTAGGACTGTGCGCTCTGCGCCAGCGTAGCGTTGCGAGTCTTGTCGCTACCCGAGTAGGTAATGATGTAGGCCTCCTTCTGCGCGACGTTGGCGGGATTCACCCACGCCTCGAAGGAGTATTCACCCGTCCCCTGCGCGAGCTGCGCGATCTTCTGGCTGGACGAGGTCGACGCCTGGGCTTTGCCTCCGGCGGCGAAAGTCAGACCCCAACCACCTGCCCAGGTCACACCGCTGTTGATGGTGAGATCGGCTGCCGGGCTCACACCGCTGGTGTCGTAGGCAATGTTGCCAGTGCCCGTCTCGAACATGTACTTCGCGACTATGTTGGCCTCGTAACGCGCTCCACCGGATGCGATCGTGCCTTGCGTCAGTGACAGCGCCTTGGAAACGACCAGCGTGGGATCGATGACCTGCGGCTGGATCGCATTGGCGAACTTGGTGATCGCGGCCAGCATGGCGGCCGCGCTCGCCGGGCAATCGGGCGCCCCACCGGAGGTGCTGCTCGGCCAGCAATGATGCTGATCCTCGGCGAGCCTCTGATAGAACCGGGACTGATTGGGAGTGTTGAGATTGATCTTGGACTGCGCTGCCAGATACGCCTGCACCAGGTCTGTCTGCGCGAAGTATGGCGACTGGGCGGTAGCGGAGGTTGGCGTATGGCAGTTGCTGCAGAACTGGGTCAGGATCGCGCTCGGGGAGTTGAGCGGCCCCCAGATGTCGTTCTGGAATTCCGTCAGGATGGCTGTGTCCGTCGGTGGCGGAAACGTCTTCGTGGAGCCCACCGTTTGTATTGGCGGCGCCACCAGCGTGATGCTCGTGGCCGAAGCCGCGCCCCCGCCCAGCCAATTGTTGATCCAGGTCAGCAACGTCTGGGCGCAGGCATTGGGGTCGGCAACCCAGCAGTTGTGGCCACCGCCAACCTTCAACACCATGGTCGACTGTGACGGATTGGTGGCATTGATGAGCGGCAGGGCAGCCTGGTAGGCGAGGTTCACGTCATCCGAGCGGGCGAACATGGGCGACTGGCCGCCCTCGTGGTGACACCCGCCGCAACGGTTCTGCACCCGGATGTTCTGCCAGAGATTGATCTGGAATGCCGTCACGTCTGCCGTCGCGGCCGGCGGGCCGGTGTAGGAATTCGCCGTGGAGGTGTTGGTCGTCTGCTGCTGCACGACGGTCGCCGGACCGTTGGAGCCTGAGCTGCAGGCGGCCATCAGCGCAACGAGAGACACGGCCGCGGCGGCCTTGAGGGCACGCACGGCCATCTTTCCGGCGCGCAGCGCCGTCAAGCCTGGCGGATCGCTTCGACCCGCGGAAAAGGTGGGCGAAGCCCCGAATGACGTCATGTGCTGCTCCCTGTTCATTGCGGTGCGACCTCTTCAGGTGCCCGGGCAGATCGTGGCGACCTGCTGGAACACGGTTTTGAGGTTGTAGCCAGACTGGAAGCTGGCGGTGATCGGATCCAACGCGGTGTTGTCCGCCTGGGTGGGGCTACGCATACAGACCGTCTGGAATACCTTCTTGACCTGGCAGGCGGCGAACTTCTGGCTGCCTGCGATTTCCTGACCCCATGACTTGGCGCCGTTGCCGCTGCCCGGCAGGCTCGGGCTCCAGTTGAAAACCACCGAGTTGGGCCCGGCGCGCCAGCGGTTGGACCAGCTATCGTCGGGTGTTACGAAACCCTGGGGGAAGTTCTGCGAATTGATGTGGTACTTGGCTTGCACCTGGCCCGGGGTATACACCAGCTGATTCGAGCTCACGTCGAAGTCGTAGTAGGCGAATGCCTGTGCCATCGGGTCCATGCCGGTGTGGCAGCCGACACAGTTGTTCAGGAAGATGCGGCTGTCGCCGCCGGGGCTGCGTGACACGTCCTGGCGGATGCGATCGGTTGGGCGCGACGTATCCATCAGCCCATCCATATCGCTGCACATGTGATTGATCATGGTGAAGCGGAACATCGCGCGATTCGTGCCTTTGATGAAGAAGGCAGAGGCTCCGCCGTACGTCGTGATCACGCCCGCGGTGGCCGCGCTCGGAATTCCATAAGCCGCCGACTGTGTGGTGGCTACGAGCGCCGCGGACAAGTCCACCCCGTTCGCCTCCGCTGCCGCGTAATGATTGTTGTTATTTATCGCGACGGCCGGCAATCCCGGGGCGTTGACGGTATAAAGGAGGTCCGCGGAGAGCACGGTGTTGAACGGCACGTTGTCGCGCACCATGCCGATCACGGTCGCTGTGTAGTCATTGAGCGGCGCGAACACCGTCTGGTCACGGTTGGTCCACGGCGTCACCATGTTCTTCAAGACCACGTTGTAGAACGTCGGCGCGGTTGTGGCATTGGTCGCAATCGCCGCCGCAGCCAGCAGGCCAGCCTGGCCACTTTGCTGGTTGATCGCGGTGACCATCTGGTTGAGTACAGCCGGCGTGGGCTTCACACCCGCGAGGCGCTCGTAGATGCGCTCGGCCTGCTCCGTCGGACCGGCGAAGGCGGGTGCCATCGCCAGTGTGAGGAGACTCGAGGCAACCGCGGCTGCGATCGCCCGGGAACGCCGCGCGCCTCGCGAGCTCCCGTTCCCGACTTTTTGCGTTCTCATAGCGCCCACCACTCCCAAAATCGTTGCGCGGACCGAACTATACGGCCCCTAAAGTCCCGCCCCGTTGTCTGTTATGGCCTACGTCGCCAGGTGGCGACATCTTCTTAGTTGGCTTTCCGCTGGCCTTATTGACTCGGCAAACTGCGAGTCGGGTCACGGCGGTTGTGGAATCGAGCGGCTAACTAATGTGCCTCTGCCGCCGGTGACCATGTTGTAGAGCAGAACAGGGAAGCGCGCGCGGATGCCGTGATGGAATCAGCATAACGGCAAAAAGCCAGCGAAGGGACCTGGGAATTAAGTTACATTCGCTCGAGCCGAAGGAAGGCTCGGCCGGATCGAAGTGGAGTTTCTTGGTAATGAACGTGCAGCGTGGACATATCGCAAACCGGCCGCTGGCATCCTTCCTGGCGTTGTTGCTGGTCACGGCCCTGGACGCCTGCAGCGGCGGCGGCAGCTTCAACATCTCGAACAGCCAGAAGGCGGACCCGGCCACCAACGACTACCCGATTTTCTACGTGAAACGCACCATTCCGACCATGGCAAACCTCCAGGCCGGAGCGGACGACGTCCGGATGCTGCGTGTTGCCTTTCCCTCCGCGGACCTTTACATGCGCGCAAGCGCTTCGCCCGCCGCGAAAGAGACAAACATCACGGCCCGCATCACCTCCACCACACCCGGCAAGACGTGGGATGTGAAGGACGTCGATACATCTGTAGATGGCAAGCAGGTAGTGTTTGCCATGCGCGGTCCGATGGCTGCGAACCAGCAGCAGAAAAACGCGCCATCCTGGCGCATCTATCAGTACGTCATCGCGACCGACACACTCGCACCGGTCATCAATCCCAACACCGACCCCGATCCACCGACGGTGAACGACGTCTCCCCCCATTACCTTCCGGACGGCCGGATCGTGTTCTCGTCCACCCGCCAGTCTCAGTCGCAGGGTGTGCTCCTGGACGAAGGCAAGCCGCAGTTCGTCTACAACGATGAGGATCGTACCGAGCCCGCATTCGTCCTCGAGGTCATGAACGCGGACGGCACCGGAGTGCACCAGATCTCCTTCAACCAGAGCCACGACCAGGATGCGACCGTGCTCGCGAGCGGCCGCATACTCTGGACGCGATGGGACAACGCGCCCGGTGGCACGAACGCCATGCATCTCTACACATCGAATCCCGACGGCACGGACATGCAGCTCTATTACGGAGCCAACAGCCACATGACCGGCACGAATGGCACGGTGGTGGAGTTCATGAAGCCGCACGAGATGCAAAACGGCGGCATCCTGACTCTCGTGCGCCAATACGCCGATACTGATTTCGGCGGCGACCTCGTTATCATTGATGGCACGCACTTCGTGGAGAACGCGCAGCCACTGGCCGCGGACGCCGGCATGCCAGGACCGGCGCAAACACGCGCCACGCTCAATCTAAACGTCTCCACCATTCCCGGCCCCTCCCTGGGGGGGCGCTTCAATTCCGCCTACCCGCTGTGGGATGGCACCAACCGCATCCTGGTGAGCTGGGAGCAGTGCCGGATCCTCAATACCGATGGATCGATCGGACCCTGCACCAGCTCATCGCCGTCGGACCCGAACGTGAAGCTCGCGCCACCGCTTTATAGCGTATGGATGTACGACCCGAACGCAAACACCCTGTTGCCGGTGATGCAGCCGGTCGAGGGAGTCATGGTCACGGACGTGGTCGCCACCCAACCCCGTCCTCTGCAGAACATCATTCTGGATAAGCTGCCTGGCGTGGACGTCAGTCAAAATCTCGTCGACGCCGGCGTCGGTATCGTAGATATCAAGAGTGTGTACGACATCGATGGCGCGGACACCGCGACGCCGAACATTCAGGCCGTGGCTGATCCGGCGCAAACACCCGCCAGCGCGCGCCCGGCACGCTTCATCCGCATCACCAAGGCCGTTTCCCTACCGGACAGGACAGTCGTCAATCTCGCCGATACGGCGTTCGGTGCCAGCAACTACATGCGGGAGATTGTAGGCTATGCGCCCGTGGAGCCGGATGGCTCAGTGAAAATCCAGGTACCGGCGAACGTGGCCTTCTCGCTCGAGATTCTTGACGCGAACGCGCGCAATATCACGCCCAACCTGGCCGTCTGGCTGCAAGCCAGGCCCGGTGAAATCGTCTCATGCAATGGGTGTCACAAAACGCCGACAGCTCAATCTCCCCTGTCGCACGGCCGCTCGGGCGCGTTCAACGCGGTGTACGCGGGTTCTGTGACCGGTAACCCATTCCCACACACTTTTACCGGGACAATGCCGGTCACCGAGAAGGACGGTACCGTCCTTCTGGCGATGCTTCCGAACGCGGGGGAAACAATGGCCGAGACGCGCGCCCGCATCTCATGCGCCTCGGGCTCGGGAGTAGCCTGCAGCGAGGTCCCGAGCGTCAACGTGGCCTACTCCGATGTATGGACCGATCCAGCTCAGGCGAACCGCGGGACCGTGATTACACTCAGCTACAACGATCTCGACGTGAAGGATGGGGAAGCGATCCCGACGACAAGCAACTGCGCCAGCGCTTGGGCCGCGAACTGCCGTGTCATCATCAACTACCCGGAGCATATCCAGCCGATATGGGATCTACCGACGCGTATGGACTCGAAGGGCAATCCCATTACCTGCACACAAGGTGGTTGCCACCAGACGAAAGATGCGATGGGTGCTACGCAGGTTCCCGCCGGACAGCTCGATCTCACGAACGCGTCATCGAACGATGCACCCCCCGAGCTCGTCTCTTA
Source organism: uncultured Steroidobacteraceae bacterium (assembly GCA_964494895.1). GTDB lineage: Bacteria > Pseudomonadota > Gammaproteobacteria > Steroidobacterales > Steroidobacteraceae > 13-2-20CM-66-19. The sequence goes on from CAZBTV010000241.1 coordinate 5,407, forward strand.
TCGGCAACTACTGTTCCAGCACGCTGAGCAACAAGTTAACATGGGGGCCCTGCAGAATGTTCCGGGACCGCCGGATGCGAACGGCAACCCGACGACCATTCCTGTGGGACCGTACCTGAATGCGGGTAGCGCGAACGGTGGGCTGTCAGCCCAGTTCCTGGGTCGCTTCGCAACAGGTTCCGGAAGCACGCATGCGGGCTACCTGACCCCGGCGGAGCTTCGCTTGTTGTCCGAGTGGCTGGATATTGGCGCGCAATACTTCAACAATCCGTTCGACCCGAAAGTGCCGGTCAATTAGGACGAGCTTGCGAAGCTTCTCGATCCTCCCGCGTCGCGCCGCTGGCACTTCTCGGGATTCCCTCCGCTCTGCTCTGGTCGCGGGCGTCCTCGCGCTCCTCGCAATGTGCCTCACGCCTGCACCAGCAAGCGCGCGCGAGCATTTGCAGGTTTTCGTGACCCAGCCCTACCTCGAGTTGCATACGGGGGCGGGGCGCGGCTACCCGGTTTTCAACGTGGTGCCCAGAGACGAAAGCGTCCAGGTACTTTTCCGCCGCACCGACTGGTTCAAGGTGCGCACGAGCAAGGGCGTGGAAGGCTGGGCGGCCCAACGCGACATGCTCAAAACCGTGCTCGCCGACGGAACGCCGTTTACATTCGATCTCGGTGACCGTTCCGGCTTCACGTCGCATCACTTCGAGCTGGGTATGTTCGCTGGCGAGTGGGGCGGCGCGACTCTCATCTCGACCTACGGATCCTTCTCTTTCAACTCCCAGCTCGCGGTGGAAGTCGCGCTTGGCCAATTCCTGGGCAAGTTCACCAATGGCGAAACCATTGACATCGGGCTTACACACGTGCTGGTGCCGGAGTGGCGCTTGTCACCATTCTTCACCATCGGGACCGGGGTGCTGCACACGGAGCCCAAGGCGACCCTGGTACAGCCTACGGACCGCACCGAAGAGACCGCGTATGTCGGCGCCGGATTGCGCTTTTATCTGACACGGCGCTTCTTCCTGCGCGCCGAATTCAAGAGTCATTACATTTTCACCAACCTCAATCAGAATCAGAGAGCAGACGAATGGAAAGGTGGATTCGCGTTCTTTTTCTGACGGTGGCGGTGACCTCACTGTCCGGATGCGGGACAGTGAGGAACTGGATTCACCACCATCAGGAAATGCGTGACGAGCGGGCTCAGGCCCGCGAGGACGCCCGGCGCGCGGATCAGTCGCCAGATGACGACAGTCCGCCGCGAGTCGTGGAGCCGCAGGTGGAGCGTCGTAAGATCAAGGTGCCCAGAATCCGTAGCGCGAATGTCGAGATCGGACTCGACTACGGCGCGTTGTCGGTCGAAGACTTCGGCACGAACCAGAGCTATGGGGTGACCGCTGCCTACCACGTCACCGAAGACTTCTTTTTCCAGGGCGAGTGGGGCCAGACCAAGGCCGGGCGCACGAGCTTCGAGACCCTCGGCGGAAACATCCAGCTTTTGACGCCGCCTGAGAGGCACTTCACGTACTACGATCTTTCACTCGGCTACAACTTCCTGCCGGGTGAGGCCTTTCTCGGTCGCGGACTCGCCTTGTCGAGCGCTTTCTATCTCCTCGGCGGCATCGGCTCCACCGATTTCGCAGGGGATAAGAAGTTCACGGTGAATTTCGGAGCCGGCTACCGTGTGTTGCCGTCCGACTGGCTCGCGGTCCACATCACGGTGCAGGATCGTGTGTTCCAGTCAGATCTCCTGGGTGTCTCGAAGCTCACCAACAACATCGAGATGCGCATCGGCACGACCGTGTACTTCTGAAGGTTT
>CAZBTV010000242.1:0-7167 GCA_964494895.1 uncultured Steroidobacteraceae bacterium
GGATTCCCCACCGATTCGGCCCGGAGCACCGGCGGGAATTTTACGCCCTTCGGCGTGTTCTTCGCGAATGCGACCACAATGTATGTGGCCGACGAAGGCACCGGCTCCAGTGTCGATGCGACCCAGCACGCCGGGCTCGAAAAGTGGAGTCTCGTCGGGGGCACCTGGCAGCTCGATTACGTGCTCACCAATGGGTTGATTGGCACGGTGGACGGCAATCTCATTGGCTTTGACGGACAATATCCGGATGTGACAACGATCGGATTGCGCAATCTCACGGGTGTCGTCAACGACGACGGCACAGTAACCTTGTGGGCAACGACATCGACATCCAGTGCTTCCGGGGACAACGGCGCTGACCCCAACAAGGTAGTACGTATCGTGGACGACTTGGCCGCGACGACGTTGACAGGCCGCGTTGCGCAGGAGACGTTCAAGACACTTGCCGGGCCAACGTACGGTACTGTCTATCGTGGTGTTGCATATGTTGGAGGCTGCCGGCCGAGGCATCGGTTCGGTGATGCTTGCGACGACTTCGATCATCACGGTGAGGGCCGCTGATCGATGTGGGCTGCCCGCTACTGTCGTGAGGCGGGTGCCTGCTGAGCTGACCTGGGCGCCCCCGGGGTGAGCCGTACATTGATGTAGCTCATCCCGGGCTGGCGTCCTGGGTCCGCCTGATCCTGTATCAGACCCGCTGCTTTCACCACATCTGCTGGCATCCGCTCGGTCGCGTCCGCCGTTTGTTCCGCATGCCGAAGAGGTATGCAGCGAGAGCTGCAGGCGAGGTGCTGCCCGGCTGCCTTCGTGTTTTAGCGAAGGTAACGTCAAGGGTGGTGGCGCCATTGCGTGGCGCGCTAACGCCGCGGCGCGGTTTTCACCGGACGGTGATCCGCCATTGACTGACAGCGCGCCAGCGTGCGTGCGGGCCGCCATTCGGCGAAGGGGAACAAGAACAACACCTCGCGCTGCTGGCGGGGGGAACCTCGCGTGCAGGCAAATCTTCGTCCGGGGTCAGTGACGAACCAACTGGCTTGGCCGGAACCTGGGTGCCAGTGGGGGGAACCGGAGGACGCGTGCAAGCGTTCGTTTGCTAAACCTGGAGCGGGGTAAAGTTATGAATGGCGACAATGCTCAAGCGTGGATGAGTGTTGCTGTGATAGTAGTTGCGCTGGCCGTGGTGGCCTGGTTGGTCACACGTGAGCTGCGCCGCAGGCAATCGCTGAGGCTTCAACGGCGGTTTGGCCCTGAATACTCTCGGGTGATAACCGAGCGAGGCGACCGAACCAAAGCCGAGGCCGAGCTACTCGCCCGTGAGAAGCGCGTCGAGCGGCTCAAGCTGGTGCCGCTGGCAGCCGACGATGCATCGAGGTTCGGCCAAGCCTGGAACGTGCTGCAGACCCGGTTTGTCGACAACCCTCGCGGTGTGGTCGTCGAAGCGGATCGCCTGGTCCGGGACCTCATGGTCAAACGAGGGTATCCGATGGCTGACTTCGAGCGTCGCGCGGCCGACATCTCGGTCGATCATCCAACGGTGGTGGAGGCGTATCGCTCCGCCCGTGCAATCGCCGTACGTGACCAACAGGGGCAGGCGAGTACCGAGGAGCTTCGCAAAGCCGTTGTGTACTATCGAACACTCTTCGATGAATTGCTCGAGGTTCGTCACCCAAGGCCGGCGTCCGTCACCAACACCCAAGCGGTGCATACATGAGCACACCTATGAACCCTGTAAATTCCGAGCCGGCAAGGCCGCTCAGAACATCAGACCTGGCGACCGCCGGTGCCACTGTGGCAGAGCGTGACGAGGTTCATGACGAGGTTGACGGCCAGACGCAATCTCCAGCAGCAGCCAGGCAAGCCGAACCGGCGCAGGCGAGAAGGGCATCCGGGCAGGAACGATTGGACGCATTGTTTCCGCCCGATGCGGCGGCCGAATACCGCACGCGATGGGCCGAGGTGCAAAGCGGATTCGTGGACGACCCGCGGCGAGCGGTCGCCCAAGGCGACGAGCTCGTCGCAGAAGTCATGAAGAGCCTCGCGGAGTCGTTCGCTCAAGAGCGTGAACGGCTCGAGGGCGAGTTGTCCCGTACGGGCGAGGCCTCGACGGAGACGCTGCGTGTTGGTTTGCGCCGCTATCGCTCGTTCTTTGAAAGATTGCTGTCGCTGTAGGGCTGGCGCGCGGACGGAGCGGGCGGATGTGCGGCGCACGTCGTTCATTCGCACCGCCTCGCGCCAGCGCGGACGCGAGCGTCCGCGCACCTACTCGGGCCTGGAACCCGTGGTCATAGTGATCGATTACGGCCGCCAGGGTGGGGAGCGATCCGTCGTGCATGTATGGCGCCCGTTGATTGATGTTGCGCAGAGTTGGGGTTTTGAATGCATGCTCGAGTTGGATGATGCCGGGGGCGATGGCGGCGCGACCGCGATCATTGTTGCGCAGGCCTATATCATGGAAGCCATCATCGGTCATGCGCCACCCGGAGTGAACAACAGGAAACCGCGCTTGGCGGACGCCGGAACTGCGCTCTCATCGCCGGCCATCCACTTGTCGAAGGGGGCGGTGTTCGAGACGATCGTTCGCTCGTAGGTCGCGAGCGCGGCCGCAATGTGTCCAGCGTGATCCCCTGGCCCGGAAAGACGCGATCGAAGTCGGCCACATAGTCCGGAATCGCCTGCAGGTGGCTGACCGCCGCCTCGGCTTTCATGTTCATCTCGGATGTCGAGGTCAGTGGCCCCTTGGCTTGTTCCTCCAATGTGGCGGCTCTTCCGTCCCAGAAATACGGCTCACCGTAAGCGACGTCGATGATGGTTGGTGTGGTGGCGTCCCAGGCGGCCGCCCATGTGTCCGAGGCCCGTTGGCAGCGCGTCGCTCCAGCCGAGCGCTGGGTTGTGACAGGTCGCGCATGAGAGCGCACCCGAGCCGGAGAGTCGCGGGTCGAAGAACAGCAGTTGACCCAAGGCAGCCTTTTCCGGGGTGATTGGATTGCTCTTGGGCGCGGGGATTGTGGAAACACGCTCGAAATCGGCAAAGTGGGTGTGCGGGTCTGGGCTTCCTGCCATCGCGCCGGAAGCCTGGGTGCACGTAGCGAGAGCTACGACCAGTCCCCGGAGCAAGGGAATGCAGACTTTCCAACGAATATCGGCGCTGTGGCATGGCCGCCTCACAGAATGCCGGGAAGGGTTGAGCAGCATCCATGCGACGATATCTTGCTTATCGACCGGCTTTCGGAGTCCTTGAGGCCGCGCAGGGTGGGTGCGAAAAAGAGTGAAATGCGTCAAGGCGGCTGATAAACAGGCGATCTCCGAGCCGCTGCTGACTGGGTGCCGGACGGCATTCCGCCACCCGCTGGTGGATCGGGATAAATGCTGGTTCTGACTCCATGCAACCCGGCTTTCATCCGAAGAGCCGGCCGAATGCCTGATGAAGCAGGACGCGACGTTTTTGGCACGGTGGACATCGAGCTTCGCTCCTTTGCCGAAGCAGGGGCTATGCTGGCCGCGGTGGAGTGTCCCTCGAGTGGAACAGGCTCCTGGCGATTGCTTCAACATCAGGCGATCCACGCGTTGTTGGAGTTGGGTTCCGTGCGGCTGCCGTGAAACTTCGGATACCTCGAATGCATCAAGTCGCCACGTGTAAAGCTCGCCATTGCGGCCGGTGTTGAGTGAGCCATCTTGAAATCGCGATGGCCTTCCGATACTGTCCCGCCCATAGTGTATGCGCCGATCGCAGGAAGCGATGCCAACATGTCACGATGGAATGTGCTCTTGAATTTTTCTTAATACATACATATTGAGCCCAGCCAGCGGCGGTCGCGCGCCAGCGACCACTCATTTGATATTCGGCATCTGTCGTTTAAGTACACTCGATGGGTGGCCCCGGTCAGGGCGGATGAGGCGATCCACTTCATGAATCTCGTCAGGCTCATCCGTTACAATCACCAGGATCGATTATCCGACGTCTACGAAGTGCTTGAAGAAGTCGTTCGGATCGAGAATGAGGCGCACGAGTATCGCGGGACATTCCTGTTTGACCATGAATGCCCTCATTTTCTGGTGCCCAAAGAGGATCTGGAGTCGGAATGCGCCAATGTGGTCCTGCGGAGAATCCTGCAGAATCCTACGGCCGGTCTGAAAAAACGAGCCTATACGAGAAGTCCGGGGAGTTGATGTACAGGATATTGTCGATTCTGCTGCTGTTGGGTGGAGAGGCGTTCTCCGTGTACGCGGAAATGATTGCGGCGAAAGCGCATTCGCTGAACCACCAGCCCTTCCTTACGATTTTCCTGCGAGCCTTTCTTCAGATCGCGGTGGCCGGCGCGCTGCTGATCGCGGGATACATGTATGGGTACCGTTCCTTCAAGAATATCTGGATCGTCAGCGCGCTTTCGATCACATCGATCCTGATCATGGAGCCCTTGATTGGCTTCATCGTCTTCGAGCAGCTACCCACCCGGGGTGCCGTGCTGGGACTGGTCTTTGGCGCACTGGGTTTTGCGGCTACCTTCGTGTTCTAGGGAAGGTGACGGGAAGCGTGATGGCGCTATCGTTCCAACTTTGCATCAGTATTCATGCCAACACAAGGCTCAGTCGGCATGCTTCGCCAATTCCATCAAACGGTCGCGCGCTCTTCGTAGGCTTGGGGCGCGCTCCGCCGCCCGGCGCGGACTCCAATCTGTTCTAATGAGGTTGCCAAGCCGGCGATTGAAACCCAAACCCTGAGACGCGATAGCGCCCTTTTGCGGTAACAAATCTTCGCGAACGTCTCGCGGTGCATGTCGCGCAAGGTTCAGCAACATGCCCTTCGGATCGACTAGCGACTCCGGCTCACGCGGAAGCTTGCTCGCGCGTCTTCCAAGCAGTGATCGCATCGCTTGATGATCGGCCAAGAGCCACGATTCAATCTCCCTGACCGCGACTCGAATGATCAGGCGGGGCGGCCTTTCGCGAGCCCCAAGCCAGTCTCGCAAGAGCTGCGATGGACACTCGGATTGATCCAAGTCAGAGATGACTAACACTGTCTGAAATGATGCCATTTGACAAAAATTCCGAATACGGCTTTTCAGATATCCACTTCCATTGCGCCGAAGCGGTGGCTGTGTAACCTCCAGCCCCGCTTCTTTGGCGAGGCGCAGCCCTGCCTCCTCGCTCAGCACGTCTTCTGTGGCGAGTACAATTGACTTCATTTACCACAGAGGTAGTTGCTCTACCATCTTCGGGTGAGTTTTGGGCAGCACTGCCTCTGCTACTGACAGTCCGCTCTTCAGGTGTGACGCTTCTTCCGCATCCAGTGGACGTACACGCGTGCCTTCAGCTTCCGGCTGAAGGAGTAGCACGCCACGTCCATCTATTCCAGGATTGCTCAGAAGTGCTCCGCTATGTGTGCTGATCACAACCTGTCTGCCTCGCCGCTTTTTGTCACGTTGAATGCGGTCCAACAAACCGGGAATCTCGCGCACTATAGCGTCATTCAAGGAGAGCTCGGGCTCTTCGAGTAACAGCATTGACTCATCTTCGACGAGAACCCATAGCAGACCCAGAAGCCGCAGGGTTCCGTCCGAGAACTGTTCCTCGCGTTGCCAACCCGCATTGGGTCGATGATGTGAATACATTGCCTCAAGATGAGGGCGGCCTGTCACCTTGTCTTGAGTGAAATGCAACTCCCTGAATTGGGGAACGGCGAGCGAGAGCGCTTTCTCGATTCGCCTCAGGCGTGATTCTCGAGTCTTGGATGGCGTCTTCGCAACCCGCTCCAAAAATCCCTGTCCGAAAGGATCATCCTCGAGCCTTTGGCCTCCTATCTGGTCACCATACTTGAGAAGTTGAGGGACCAGATGCAGATAAGTTACGTGCGCAAAGAAATCGGCCAATTCCCTGAAGTCGGCATTGGCCTGAATTTGTTCGATGGCTGTTTGAGTTAGCCTCATTGAGTCAGTCGAATCTGGTTCGTTCGGCCGGCTGAGGAGAGCTTGAGATTTCCCTTTCTTCCAGACCTGCTCCACCGAGATCAACGTTCGCTGTGCGCCTTTTCCTTCGGGCTTGAACCCCAGCACATACCTCCAGGTGGGCGTGCGATCGTCTCTGCTCTCTGAAAGGTGAACCTCAATGCGCACCTCAGGGTCCCGCCGCGCGTGCAGACAGCGTACCTTCTGAATACCGCCACGATCTGCTATGGCTTTTTGCAAGCCACCTCCCTGCGGCTTGCTCACATCGTGCAAAAACCTGAAGACGTCGAGGAAGTTGGACTTGCCGGAAGCATTCGCCCCCAGAAGATAGGTGCGCTCACTAAGCGGCACGTCGATTTCAACGAAGTTTCGCCAATTTTTCAATGCCAGGCGGGTAACGATCATTGCTTCGTATCCAGGCCAGACCGGCCCGTCGCTTCAGTCACACGCGCGCCGACAGAATGAGTCCGTATCCGCGCCGCATGCTTCGCCATCCGAGCCTTCGCCATTTCCAGGTCGTAGTGTGCTTGCAGGTTTATCCAGTAATTATCAGTCGTGCCAAAATATGCCGATAGCAGCACGGCCATCTCGGCAGAAATTCCGCGCTTCTCGCGAACGATGTCATTTACTCGCGGCAACGGCACCGCAAGCGCCTTGGCAATCGCATACGCCGTCAGGCCCGTCGGCGACATGAATTCTTCCCTGAGAATCTTGCCTGGGTGAGTCAGTTTGAGTTTCTTCATCGCCACAGTCGTCTACCCACGCCCGCCCGACAATGTATGGCAGTCCAAAACCCCCGGGACGTACCTTTCATGGTAACGGTGGACATTAGTATCGTCAAGCGTTACTCGAGAACATCATGTCCGGAAATCCGTGACATGCCTCCATGAGCGTGCATCAGAGGATTTCGGGCAGATCACGCTCCGGCAGGCCGCCGGCCTCGATGATGAATTGCGCGATCTCGCGGACACCCTGATTCTTTTTCAGGTTGGTAAACACGAAGGGGCGCGTGCCGCGCATTTTCCGGGCGTCGCGGTCCATGACCTCCAGCGAGGCCTCCACCAGCGGTGCGAGGTCGATTTTGTTGATGACCAGCAGGTCGGAGCGGGTAATGCCGGGGCCGCCTTTGCGGGGAATCTTGTCGCCCGCCGAGACGTCGATCACGTAGAGAGTCAGGTCGGCGAGCTCGGGGCTGAAGGTCGCGGCGAGATTGTCGCCGCCGCTC
>CAZBTV010000243.1:0-7135 GCA_964494895.1 uncultured Steroidobacteraceae bacterium
CCAATATGAATCTCTCCGGCTACCCCGATCGGAACCGGCTCCCCGGACTTCCCCAATATGTAGATCCGCGTGTTTGAGATCGGTGCGCCAATACACTCGATCGGCGCCGCGCCAGCCGTCTCAGCCGAAACGTGTCGACAGGTGGACCAGATGGTCGTCTCTGTGGGTCCATATAGATTCCAGACTTCCCCGACACACCGAACCAGGCGCCTGGACAGGTCCGCCGTCAGAGCCTCACCCCCGCAAAGCGCCCTGAAGCCCGCCGCTCCTTGCCAGCCGCCGTCCAACAACATCCGCCAAGTCACCGGCGTTGCCTGCATCACCGTGATGGAAGACTGCCCGAGGGCCTGTTTCAAACCTTCCGCATCCGCCGCGCGCGCGCGGCTGGCAAGAACGACGCGAGCACCCGAGACCAACGGTAGGAAGATCTCGAGGGCCGCGATGTCAAATGACAAAGTAGTCACCGCCAGCAGCGAATCCCGCGGCCCGAGCTCGTATTGGCGAGCCATCGAGGCGAGAAAATTCACCACCGAGCGATGTTCGACCATCACCCCTTTGGGCAGGCCGGTGGAGCCGGAGGTGTAGATCACGTAGGCCAGGTTGTGAGAGGCCAGTCCGCTCTCAAGCGGATCCGGGTTGCTCACCGGGTGCGAGGCTATCCTGGCTCGATCCCGCGGATCATCCAGCACCACCTGAGGAGCCCCCGTGGACACCCGATCCCTCAAACCCTGCTGTGTCAGCACCGCCACCGGCTCACTGTCGCTCAGCATGAAGGCCAGGCGCTCGGCTGGATACGCCGGATCCAGCGGCACATACGCTCCACCCGCCTTCAGGATTCCCAGCAGTCCGACCAACATGTCCAGCCCGCGCTCCACGCACAGCGCGACCCGATCGTCCGCCCTCACGCCCCGCGCGCGCAGCTCGTGCGCCAACTGATTCGCCTGGCGGTTCAACTCCCCGTACGTGAGCTGCTGCCCGTCATATTCGACTGCAACCGCATTCGCCCGCCACCCCACCTGTTTTTCAAACAGCTCCTGGACCAGCCGCTCCTGCGGATACTCCACCGCCGTGTCATTGAATTCGTGCAGAATCCGATGTCGCTCGAGCTTCGGCAGAATATCGATCGACTCGAGTCTCGAATGAGGATCTTTCTCGAGGGCCGCCACCAGAGCCTCGACCGTAGCCGCAAGCATCGACGCGACTTGCGCGGGATCCACCCCGTCACATTGCACGGAGAGCGAGAACTCTGCGCCAGCATCGTTTATGGAAACGCCGATCGGATAGTTCATGCGCTCTTCATGAGTGAGCGTCTGCATTCCCTGCCACGCCTCCTCCGCAGCCGCCGCGCTCTGAACATGGCGATAGTTGAGCAATGTGGTGAATAATGGCAGCGGGGCGGCCACGCCGCTGCAACGCTGCGCCAGCGCGAGCGACGCCTGCTCGTGCGCCAGCAAGTCGGTAAGCTGCCGGTACATGGACTCCACTGCTTCCCTGACGCTGACGCACGCAGTCGACACCCGCACCGGCAGGGTGTTCATGAACATGCCGACCACTTGATCGGAGCGATCGGCGCCCCGCATCCGGCCGAATAGCACGGTTCCAAACACGACGTCTCCACGAAGACAACATCGCGAAAGAACCTGCGCCCACGCTACGTGAAACAGGACCGCCGGTGTGACTCCCGCGTGTCGCGAAACGGTGTGAATCCTTCGCGCGAGATCGCTGCTTAGCTCCAACAATGTCTCTTGTACCGCGGTCCCACCGCCTTGCACGTCCAGCAATCCAAACGGAGCCGTCGGCTCCTCGACATCCCCGAGCAGCCTGCGGAAATAGGTTTGGGTGTCCGCCTGGCTGGTCTGCACGGACTGCGCGACAAAGTTACGATACGAAGCCGGTGGCGGCAGCTCATCGAGGCGGCCCTCCATGATCGCGCGAACCTCGCGCACCACGATATCCAGGCTCACGTGATCACCGATAAGATGGTGGTTCAAGAGCGCGAGGTACCATTCCGAGGTGCCAGGCTTTGCAGCGATATACGCCGCCAGCAACGGCGCACGTCGCACATCCAGTCGCATGCGGCGTGGATTGATCCTTTCCTTCAACTGATCCAGCGCGTCTTCCGCCGACGTCAGGACCACCGTTTCCACGGGCAAGGTCGCTCGTCGACAGACCACCTGAACGGGCTCTGACAACTCCTCCCAGAGAAACGCACTACGCAGGATGTCGTGACGGTCGACGATCTGTTGCAGGGCGGTCAGGAAAACCTCCAGACGATCGCGAGTCGCGAAGCTCATGAGGAGGCGCAGCAGGTACGGATCGCCTTCCGCCTGCAGGAGATTGTGAAAGAGAATGCCCGCCTGAAGAGGCGCCAGCGGATAGATGTCCTGGATATTTCCGATACCGCCCGGAATGCTGCCGACGATCCGGTCGATCTGCTGTTGGGTCAAGCTCACCAGCGGCAACATGTCTGGTGTGATGACTTCACTGTCCGCCCGAATGACATTGGGCGGTACGCGAGAGGCTGCGACGCTGTCGTTTCCTGCACCGGCAATCCGGCCGGCCAGCCCCGCGAGCGTGGGTGCGTCGAAGACGTCGCGTACCTGCACTGCCAGGCCGTGCTGGCGCAGTTGCTCGATGAGGCTCACCACCAGCAACGAATGGCCGCCCAGCTCGAAGAAGTGGTCATCGCGCCCCACACGCTCGAGATCCAGCAAATCCTTCCAGATTTCCGCAATCGCGATTTCGATCTGTCCCCGAGGCGGCGCGTACTGCTGACTGACCCGCGCCGACTGATCGGGGTCCGGCAGCGCCTTGCGGGCAATTTTCCCATTCGGCGTGACTGGAAACGCATCCAACACAACAAATGCGCTGGGCACCATGTAATCGGGCAACGAGGCCAGCAACTGCTCGCGCAACTGCGAGGCGAGCGGGGTCATTCCCGGACGCGCGACCAGATAGGCCACCAATCGCTTCTCGCCCGGCGAATCCTCCCTGGCCAGCACGATTGCCTCGTGCACACCGGTGCACGCCGTGAGCCGGTCCTCGATTTCGCCGATCTCGATACGGTAGCCCCGTATCTTCACCTGGGAATCGTTGCGGCCGAGATACTCGATCGTCCCGTCCGGCAGCCAGCGGCCCAGGTCGCCCGTTTTATAAAGGCGCGCACCGGGTCGATCGCTGTAGGCATCGGCGATGAAGCGCTCCGCCGTCAGCCGCGTCCGATTGAGATAGCCACGCGCGACCTGGGCGCCACCGATATGGATCTCGCCACAAACACCCAAAGGCGCCAGTTGGCCGAAAGTGTCGAGAATCCGAATCTGCGTATTCCACACGGCTCTGCCAATCGGAATCTCCCGCGCCGGCGCCGGGTCAGAGGCGTTGTAAGCGATTGCCGTCACATAGACGGTTGCTTCGGTGGGACCGTAGGTGTTGAGCCAGCGAACACCGTGCCCGACACCGCCCGAGAGCCAACTCTCCAGATGGCGGCGCTCCGCTTTCTCGCCGCCCACGATGACGATGCGTAGCGAAGCGGGTGGAATGCTCCGGTGCTGCCGAACTTCGCCAGCCCAAAGGTGCCAGAACGAAGTGGGCAGGTCCGCGACGGAGATCCGGTGTCGATCGAGAAAGGCGCGGAACTCGTCGTCCGGAACTACCATGTGCGATGGCCGCAGCACGATCCGGGCACCCACCGACAGAGTTGCAAATATCTCGGTGATGGACGTATCGAAACCGAAGGAGGCGAATTGCATCACCCGATCAGCGCTCGTGAGCTCACAGGCGCTGATATGAAACCGCGTCAGGTTGCACACCCCGCCGTGCTCGACCATGACTCCCTTGGGCAAGCCTGTCGAGCCTGACGTATAGATCACGTATGCGAGGTTCGATTCGCTGACATTCACCGTGAGCCGGGAAGGGTTGCTATCGGCAAACTGGGCCACAGCCTGCAGGTCCGCCTCCGCATCCAACACTATCGTGGGCACACTTGCGGCCAGGAGACGACTGCTCAGAGAAGCCTGGGTGAACACGGCAACCGGCGTACTGTCTCTCAACATGTAGACGAGCCGCTCCTGCGGATGCTCCGGATCCAACGGCACATAGGCCGCGCCTGCCTTCAGTGTTCCAAGGAGGGCGACGATCATATCGAGGCCGCGTTCGAGGCAGATTGCCACCCGATCGTCCGGTTTCACGCCGCGAGCCAGCAGAAAATGCGCAAGCCGATTGGCACGGCGATTCAGTTGCTCATACGTGAGCACCTGCTCCCCGGAAACCACCGCGATGGATTCGGGATGCGCGGCAGCCTGCATCTCGAACAGTTCGTGAATCAAGGGTCCGCGCGGGCTGGCTACCGCGGTATCATTGAAGTCGACCAGCAAGCTCTTGCGCTCGGGACCCGATAAATAGTCCTGCCTGTCATGGAACCCGTCCGGGTCATGGGCCATGGCCTCGAGGATCGCAACGAAGTAGCCTCGAATGCGCTGCTCCTGAGCTACCGACAACGTACGCGCGTCGATCTTGACTTTGAGCTCGCGATTGGGGCTGTAGAAACAATCCACGGCGATGGCATTGTTCGTGAGCTCGATCTCCTGGTTGAGCCCACCTCTTTCGAGAACCCCCTCCAGAGTGTCGTATACGTGGAAGTTGATGTAGTTGAACGTAACCGCATAGAACGGCTGCCGTCCGTTATCGAGATAGAGCTGGAAATAGGGATAGTGACGATGCTCCATCACCAGCAGCTCGTTCTCGTGGACTTCCTTCACCAGCTCCTTCCAGGTACCCCGGCGCAACTTGTGACGAAACGGCAGTGTGTTGAGGAACAAGCCCAGCACGTTGTCGCCGTCCCGCGCTTCAGGGCGAACATGTGTCACGAGACCGGTAGTCACGTCGTCCGTGCCGCAGAGCATCGCTATCGCGCGCAAGTGGGCACACAGCAGCACGGATCGCATCGGAACCCCGAGCTGGGCCGCTAAAGCCTGCAGCTTGTCGCGCGTAGCATCCTGGAGTCGAACGGCCTGGTTGCGCTCCGACTCCCCGATGCCGGGCTCATCCAGAGCGGGCGGCAGCGCGCAAAATTGATAGTCCTCGAGATACGTGGCCCAGAATGCCTTGTGTGCTGGTGACCGTAATGCACGCCGCTCCTGGACGACAGTCATCTTGGGAGTCAGCAACAGCGGCGCCGGTGTGGGTCTCGCGGCCTTGCCCGTCACGAGCCGGATGTACTCGTTGAACAACGTGGTCTGGAACGAAGCCAGGCTCCAGCCATCCAGAATGGCGTGATGGAAGCTGAGCGTAAACTGAATCGCGCGCGGGCCCCTGACATGAATGATGATCCGCAGGAGCGGCGGCGTATGGAGATCGAATTTCCTTTTGTGCTCCTCGCCGATGAACCGCGTGATGATCCGATCCTGGACGTCGGCATCGAATGCACTGATGTCGGTGACGGACATCGGGATGGGCGCGGTTGCATGAATCATCTGCAATGGCTCGCTGTAGCCGTGCAGATCGAACCCGGTACGTAGTGCGGGGTGCCTGCTGCTCAGAGTATCGAGCACAAAACGCATGGCCTCGGGATCCCACGCGGGCAGTAACAGATGATTCGTCGTAATATCGTGGTAGAGGCCCGCGTCCTCACCCTGCTCGTTGTGAAAGACCATCCCCAGTTGCAACAGGGTCACCGGGTAGGCATCTTCGATGTGCGGCGGCAATTTCGCCCGATCGGCTTCGCTCAGGAGATCTACGGGGCGCTCGGCCAGCGCAACCTCCTCGCGCGAAGACAACACCCGGGCCAGCTCCGCAATGGTCGGATATTTGAACAGATCGACAATCGCCAGGGTCAATCCCTGCTCAGTGGCCTTGGCGATGATCGCGATGCTGCGAATGGAGTCGCCGCCGATGGCGAAGAAATTGTCATGGACCCCGACTCGCTCGAGGCGCAGCACTTCGCACCAGATCCTGGCGAGCGTCGTTTCTTTTTCGCCCACCGGCGCCCGATATGACGGCGCGCTGTATGCGGTGCCGTCAGGTGCCGGCAATGCTTTGCGGTCGATCTTGCCGTTGCCTGTGAGCGGCAACGCCTCCAACACCACGAACGCACTCGGAACCATGTAGTCCGGCAACACCCGGGAAAGCTCATTGCGCAGCTCTGCGGGTGAGAGCTTCACTGCCGGCTGCGCTGTCACATAGGCCGCCAGGCGTTTCTCCCCAGAGTCATCCGCGCGCGCGATGACCACTGCTTCCCGTACACCTTCACACTGACTCAGGCGCGCTTCGATCTCGCCGGTCTCAATGCGGAATCCACGGATCTTCACCTGCTGATCGTTGCGGCCCAGATATTCGAGGGTGCCATCCTCCCGCCAGCGGCCCAGATCGCCCGTGCGATACATGCGCGCATCCGCTGACGGGCTGAACGGGTTCTTGACGAACCGCTCCGCGGTCAGCTCGGCTCGATTCAAATAGCCGCGCGCAACACCCGCTCCGCCGACGAACATTTCGCCAGTGATGCCGATGGGCACGGGTTGTCCGAGTGAGTCGAGGATGTACACCTGCAAGTCGGGTATCGGCCGGCCGATCGGACTGATTCCGATCCGCTGCGCGTCGCTCGGCTCCAGTGGCTGGTACGTCACATGTACGGTCGTCTCGGTGATGCCATACATGTTGATGAGACGGACATGTTGATTTCCTGGATGCTGGTACCAGGGGCGCAAGGTCGCGGGCTCCAGCGCTTCACCTCCAAAAATCACGTAGCGCAATGTGTGCGGGAGCCGGCTCTCGCCCTGTGCCGTAATCAGCTGACGAAAGGCACCTGGCGTCTGATTCAGGACCGTCACACCTCGGCTGCTCAGCAGCTCGTAGAACTCCCGGGGAGAGCGGCTGATGAGATAGGGCACCACAATGACCTGGCCGCCCGAGAGCAACGCACCCAGGATCTCCCAGACCGAGAAGTCGAAGGCGAAGGAATGGAAAAACGTCCAGATGTCGTTGTGATCGAATCGAAACCATCCCTGCGTCGCGGCGAACAAGCGTGTTAGCTGACGATGCTCGACCATGACCCCCTTGGGCGAACCCGTGGAGCCGGAGGTGTAAATGACATACGCCAGGTGGCGTGCGGTGAGCCCGATCTCACCCGGCTGCAGATTGC
>CAZBTV010000244.1:0-6995 GCA_964494895.1 uncultured Steroidobacteraceae bacterium
AGCAGCTGGCGGGGATCTGGTGCGAGCTGCTCAAGCTCGAGCGCGTGGGCCGGCACGACAACTTCTTTGAGCTCGGTGGCCACTCGCTGCTGGCGGTGCAACTGGTGCAAACCCTCAAACGCATTCGGATTGATGTTCCCTTGGCGCAAATATTTGCTTATCCAACTATCGCAGCTTTCGCGATCCAAGCTTCAATTGACGGACCGACGCTTTCTCATCGGGGAGTAGTGCCGCTGCGACGCGATGGTCGGCAGCGTCCCTTCTTTCTTGTTGCCGAAATATCAGGCGAGGTAGGAGCATATGGCGTTGAGTTGATGCGTCACATCGACGAAGACATACCCGTATATGGTTTGACCGCACAACCTATTACCGAACTATCCCTGCGAACGGTTCAAGGTATGGCTGCCCGCATGGTGAGGGCGATTCGGTCGGTAGCGCCTGCCGGCCCATATCGAGTTGGAGGATGGTCTTTTGGTGGATTGATTGCATACGAAATCGCCACGATACTCATCGGAGAAGACGAGGTTGTGGAATTTGTCGGACTGATAGATACCCATTTTCAGAATGAAAATTTCGCAGCGTCTCTGAGTGATGACGCACTCCTGCGGCAACTGATGCTCTGGAAATTCGCCTCACGCGATATTGCCAAAGAGCTGAACGCTGTACCGTCAGGTAACTTTTCTGAGCTCGTACGAAAGTGCCAGAGCCTGGCATTGATCCCGAGCGCAATGAAAATTACCGAAATGCGTCAGTATATAAGACGCTATCGAATTCATCTAGAAGCGGCTCAGCGTTACGAGCCGGAACCCATTACAGCTCCTGTACATCTGTTTGCGGCGGAAGAAACCAATTGCCACGATCCATCACGTGGCTGGAAGAAGGTTGTTGCAGTTGAAAAACTGCATGTTGTTCCGGTGCCGGGAAACCATAATTCAATCATGAGCGAGCCGCACATCGATCGCCTGGGCGCTCAAATTTCTCAGGCTCTTCATAACGGATCCAAAGCTGTTTCTCCGTCACGGCATCATTCCGAATCTCTTTTGATACCGATTCGGGAAACGGGCCTGGGCACTGGCTCACTTATCTGCGTGCCGGGTGCGGGCGGCAACGCGGCCAGCTTTTTCGCGCTGGCAGATGCTTTGGGCAAAGAGTTGTCGATATACGGAATTCAGCCGCGCGGTCTAAATGGCACCGATGTACCTCACTCGACAGTTGTCGCTGCGGTAAAAGAATATCTGTCCAAGTTGGACGATGCTCACAGAGGAAATCCCATCCACCTGCTCGGGCACTCCTTTGGTGGTTGGGTAGCCTTCGAGATGGCTTTGGCTCTGCAAGCTGAGGGACGGCAACCGGCTTCCCTGACTCTCATCGACAGTAATGTGCCTAACGGTGAGCAAGAAGCTTTGGAATATTCCCGGACGGATCTGCTGATGAGAATGATAGAAATCTGGGAGATGGCAGCAAATACACCGCTAAATATCACGCGAGAGAGGCTTGATGAGCTCGGAAAGGCGCAGCAGTTGTCATTGCTGCATGAACGGCTGGTAATCGCCGGAATCATGCCGTTCCGATCGCAGCCGGACGCGCTCATTGGACCGATCCGTACCTTCGGGGCAGCGGTGCGTTGTATGTACCGCCCAAGCGCGGTCTACATGGCTCCAGTCAATTTCGTACTGTTGGAGGACACGAGAATTGACGCCGCCGCCCAGCAGAGGCGCGTTGCAAAGCTTCTGACCGGTTGGCGCCGTTGGGCGCCGAATCTCAATGCCTGGCGCGGGCCGGGCAATCACATGACCGCGCTCAGTGCCCCAGAAGTCAGGCTTCTGGCCGACTGGCTGCGCACAAAGCTGAACGCAGTAACGTTGGGTGCGCTGTAACGCAGCTCGTGTAACTGCAACTCACGCCGTCTAATCGGACCGCGAGGTTCGCCAATGTCAGGGGGGCTGCAGCAGCCGATCTCCGAGCCTTGATGATTTCGCTCATGATGATAGTGGGTCAGTACAAGCTATTCTTGCTGCCGGTGCACCTGAAAAACCTGCTGGACCGGCGCAGCACCGTTGCGCGAGCTGCAGCGCTGGCTTCGGACCACATTGACCACGTTTCGAGCGTCGCCGAAATGGCTGCATTTGTAGCGCAGTCTGGTGATATGTACTTGCGGGCTGCGTAGAGGATGTAGAAGGACCCACTGAGCTTTGGCGCTTGCACCCCCCGCCGAGCTGACCGATGCTCTGCAGGGAAGTGTTGTCGATCATGAATTTCCATTCACTTATAACAGCTGCTGTTTTGTTGACCGTAGTTATTTGCGCATCGCCTCGAGTGCCGCTTCGGTCAGGAAGCCGCTGCGGGTCTTCCCATGCGCCTGGGCGTAAGTGTCGATCCGCTTCAGTAGTAGGGCAGGGACGGTAATATTGATTTTCTCGGCCGCTCCGAACATTTTCTCAACCGGCACCTCGACGATGCCCCATGTCCAGCCCTTGTATTCCTTGTCAGTTTGCCATTCGCTCATCGGCTTGGGCTCCGGTAGATCCTTTCCTTGCTCGGCCATGACCTCAAGATGAGCCTCGATTGCCTCGCGCGCATTGTCGAAGGCTTCCTCAACCGTGTCGCCGGCACTGAAACAGCCCGGCAGATCCGGCACGGCAACGCCGAAGGCGGTCTTCTTCGTGCCCGGTTCAATTGCGATAGTGAATTTCATTTCAGTCCCGCCTGTTTCATTATCTTGTGCACCAGTCCTTTGCCGAGTTCCTTCTTCGGATGGGGGACCGTGAGGTGTCCCGCAATCGTCGGATGCTTGAAGATGTGATGGCTGCCGACCACGCGATCTTCGACCCAGCCAGCTTTCTTCAGGTCTCGGATCAAGTCTTTGCTGTGCATGGTGGGTATTATACACACCATTTTTGAGTAATTATCAACACCACAGTTACAGCGAGCTTTCGATTGCCTGTATGCGTTCGTCGTCATCGAGCGTGGCAGTCGGCGGATACTGCATTTGATTGTGGGTGGGGGAGTCAGACCGGCCACCGGTGGAGGAGTATGAGTAACCGCCAGGGCTGACGCCCATGCTCCCGGCCAAAATCAGTTAGAGAAGGGGCGACGCCCTTGCGCGAGGCATCCCCTCTCTTTGTTTCCGACGGGAACTTGGCTAGCACTTGGCTAGCGCGATTTGCTAACCCATTGATGCTCCTGTAAGGGTTTGGCGTAAAGAGTGACGCTAAGTGATTGATTCTTCTGGGAGACTTGGTCTTGCCAAGGTCGGGGTCGCGAGTTCGAGTCTCGTTTCCCGCTCCAAATCATGATCAGTATCAAATACTTGCAAGAGCCGAACTAACACCGTTTCGGCACTTGGCTAGCACGGCCAGCGTTGCCGCGGGTCGTCTGGCGATGGCTGGTCAATCCCTCGATACCCCTCCAGTCCGCGACCTTACACCTTACCACTGAAGAATTTGAGAGATACAGAGGGATTAGGCTTTGAATTTCATAAGTCACCTTCGAGCGGAGTGTGAGGTCACATTCGGCCGGAACGGCCGGTCACGTTCAAACGGAATCAGCGGTCAATACGTCCGGAATACGCTCCAGCGACCCGAGAGCCTGGAGCCGGCTGCGCGCGGCACTAGTGCGGCGCGATGTAGATCGCCAATCCACCGCCGACTTTGCGAGTCATTCCCATATTGATCCCAATCCCGCCCCCGACTGCACTGCTACCCGAATACGACGTGGAACCGCCGCCGGTACCTACGGACCCAGATGGCTGATCGCCCATCCCTTCCAGCAGCACGCCATTGGCCCCCAACTTGGCGGCCTCGACCTTGAGCCGATGAATCACAGCTTCGGTCTTCGCTTGCTCGCCAAAGGCGAACGCGCCCTGGCTCGAAGTCTCGATGCGCGCGATCTCCTCGTATGGCGTGTCAGGGGGACGCGTGTACAACTGGACGCTTTCGGGAGATATGGGGGGGCGAGCCTTGCCGATCATCACATGGGAGGTGGCGCACGCGGCAAGGCCGCACAAGGCGATTACGAAACAAAGGAATGGCAGTGAGCGCGGCATAAAGTCACTGATCCGACAACATACATCCTCCACAATCTCGACTCTCTGCTACTCGCTGTCAAGCGTCTCACCGTCAAGGCGTCCGGAGAACACCTGCCCCTCAGCGCGTACGGTGGTGTTTGCCACGCCGAGCTCTACGCAATCACCTTGTTGGAAGGACAGGCGAGAGCGAGGGCTGTGACAGGCTTACCCTTGCAGCTAAGGCTGGGGAAGTAGTGCGGCTGGTCACCACTTGAGCAAAAAAACAGGGGCCAGGGCGGCTACGCTCGCGAGCACCTGCAACGTCAGAACCGATAGCGTGCCCAGCGGATCCTTCCGTAGCCACCGAATGGCGAAGAAAAGGATCAATGGCACTTGGCCGATCATGAAGATCTGCCAGAGATGGGCTGCCGGCCCCTCGTCAGGTCTACCCCCGTGCATCTCCGGTGCTGCACCGAATAGCACAAGGTGTACCAGGACTGTCGCCAAGGCGCCGCCGGACATAGCGACCGGGAGAAATCCACTGGGCCGTCTGATTGCTGCACCAACCGTCATAAGTTCCCTTGACTTTGCGATGAAAAGTACTTTTCAGAACGTAGCACACACTGGTTACGGAAGGAAAGTACCGGTGCGACTGCTGCCGGATTCGGACATGCCCAGTGTCATCGGTGGCCCCGAGGACATCCACGGCAGTATGGGCGTAACGGCGCGCAGCGCACCCCGGAGCTCGCTCAGGATGTCACGCTCGCTCCCACGGGCAACACAGTGACCTACCCCGCTCCCCGCCGGGGAGTATCACCACTGACAGGGCGTTGCTGCTTCCCACGGAACAAAAATTGAGCGACGAAGCTGGACTGGAATGTGGTCTACGCAGACCCGTTTCGGCGCACTTATGCCTTTTTCCGTTGCGCCTGAGCATCTTCCGCCACTGTTGTAACGCTTTCTCTGCACACGTCACTATTTCTCGTGCCCAATTCTCGACAGGGCGACAAACAAGGAGATAACACAATGTCATTAGGACAACACTTCTATACCACCAGTGCGTTCGAGCGCGACAACGCTATCCGTGATACGAAATTCGAGTCGCAGGGAATCGCCTGTTATGTCCTCCCATCTTCGTCCCACGCCGTGGGTGCGGTGCCCCTATACCGGATGCGCAAGGACCCCTTCCACTTCTACACGACATCCCTCGATGAGCTCAAGAAGGTTGCCCAGGAAGGCTGGGTGCAGGAGGGAATTGCCTGCTCCGTTTACTCTTCTGCAGGGGTTAACCTGACTCCTCTTTTCAGACTCCGTCGCAACGATGGGGATCATTTGTACACCAACCACGCGAGCGAACGCGATGCCGCCGTCGCTCACCTCGGCTACATCTACGAAGGCGTCGTCGGATATGTCGCCAGCGGCCCGCTGCCGGGCATGATTCCGTTCTATCGGCTCATCGCGACCGAGGTTGGCAGCCACAAACTGCCGTTTTTTCCGTCGCGCGATGGGTTCGCTTTCAAGAACAACTGGAACTGGGATGCAACGGACAAACAGAAGCTGGATAATATACTGCGTACAACCGTTCCCGCTGTGCTCACGGCACTGTCGCCGGTCCTGGCTCCGGCTTTTGGCCTGGTCGACGCCCTGGGGCTGTTGGTGGGTATTCCGCCAGGGACAGTTGAAACGGCAACTCTCATTGCAGCAGTCACCGGTGGGCTGGGAAAGATCATCGACAAGTTCCTGCCGGAACCATTCGGCTTCTGCGGTGGAATGGTGTTTGCGGCGTTGGATTACTACCAACACCAGCTGGTGGTGAACCGCGGAGATCCGAATTTACCAGCGGGCTTCGAGCACACAAGTCCGGAAGCCAGCGCGCTCCGGGACCACTTCTGGAACCGCCAATACGATAGCTACCTGGACGGTGGCGTCGCTCTGCAAACCCTGGAATGGATGGCTCTGCTCCACTTCATTCCCGAGAGCATCGGCGGTGGCGCCAAGGGTTTGCGCGACCGAACTCTCTCCAGTTGGGAGATTGTAAAGCAGGTCATCAAACTGGGTAAGCCGTGTCCCATCACGCTCATTGGTACCACAACGAACCCGACCGATAACCACCAGGTCCTCGCCTACGGTTACCAGGATAACGGGTCGGGCCACGGCGTCCTCCAGGTCTACGATGACAACGTGCCCGACCAGGAGTCGACAATCGAGCTGGACTTCAACAGCAGCCCGTTGGGCTCGAAAGAGAGCGCCCCTCATGACGCACGTGGCCCCCTGCGGGGATTCTTCCCTGCGCATTACACTGCGAAGAAGCCGCCGCTCGCGGTATACCTATCGAAGAATATCGAAGTCGACAACGGGATGTTGACCCTGGAAGTGGCGAACGTCGGGTTGGGCTCCACACCCTTGCTCGACATCACGGTCGTTGCTTTCGCTCACAACGCGCGCTATGACCTCAAACCGCACCCCGACCCACAATCGATTCCGTCGCGCGTGACCGCCGGCGGCGCACTCACGCATCAGGCGACGACACGGACCTTCATCATTCCAATCCCACCCCAGATCACCCCCGAAACCTTCAAGGTCGAGGCTCGTGTTTCGCAAAGCGATGCACCTGAAGCCATTCGCCAACTCCCCGACAGTATGGCAGGGCCAGTAAAACATCGACTGTACGACGGCGTGTGGCGTCCCGCGGACTCCGCCGAGGTCCGGTTCTACGGCATGACGAGCGCGGATCTGCAGAAGCGGTATGATGACTTGTGGAAGCAGAGCTACCGCATCTACCTGCTGAACACTTACGAGGAGGGCGGGCTTCGTCTCTACAACGGCGTCTGGCGGACGGGAACCACAGCCGAGTTCCAATTCTACGGCATGACAGGGGCAGATCTGCAGAAACGGTATGACGAGCTGTGGAAGCAGAACTACCGCATCTACCTTCTGAACACCTACGAGGAGAACGGGCGCCGCCTGTATGATGGCGTCTGGCGGCCGG
>CAZBTV010000245.1:0-6949 GCA_964494895.1 uncultured Steroidobacteraceae bacterium
GGGCGACTTTCGTGGCGCGCAGCTTCTCCGGCGACAAGCGCCAACTGGTTCCGCTGATCCAGGCGGGCCTCAAGCACAAGGGGTTCGCGCTCCTCGACGTGCTTTCGCCGTGTGTTACGTTCAACGACCACGAGGGCTCGACCAAGAGCTACGCCTACACCCGTGAGCACTATGAGCCGGCAGTCCACGCCGACTTCGTACCGCTCGAGCGTGAGATTGTCGCCGACTACCAGGAAGGCTCCGTGCTGCCGGTCGTCCTGCACGACGGTAGCCGGATCGTGCTGCGCAAGCTCGAGGCGGGCTACGATCCGACCAACCGTGCCACTGCCGCGGCCCATATCCAGGAGCGCATGAAGGCAGGCGAGTTCCTGACCGGGTTGCTGTATGTCGAAGAGACCCAAAGCGAATTCCACGACATCAACGCCACCCCTGATGCGCCACTCAACAGTCTTCCCTACGAGACGTTGTCTCCGGGGTCGAAGGGCCTGGAGAAGATTCTCGGGCGGTATCGGTAAGTACGTACTTGGACTGCGTCCTGCCGGTGGGTGCGCCCTTGACTTAACGTACGTGATATCCACCCACGGCAGTTGATGGGCTGCTGGCTACGCTGTTGCGGCCTAGGCAGTAATGTAGCAAGTCAGGGCGATGGCATGGGTTGTAGTCGACCGTCCACTGACCTCCAATCCATTGAGTTGTCCCTGACGGGGCGACTGCTGTCCGGTCGCGTTTGGCATCACGGGAACAAAACTTGACCGAGGAGGGGAACCTTCGGTGCAAGATGCCGGTCGAATCGCCAACATCGCGCCTAACGCATTGCACCCGCCTCGACTGTTGTCTTGGTGGGCGCACCTGCTTGTACAGCGGCGATATCCTGATGTATTGTCGTCGCCGGTTCGTGACCTTTCCCTTTCCTTCAGCCGCCTGCCGCCCGCATGGTTTGCGAGCCGGCTTCCGATGCAGCGAAAAGCCGAATCGTTCTCGACCAGGGGGCAGCGTGCGTGCCGGAAACCGATCTTCGGTGCAGCACAACTGCTGGTAGTTGATCTGTGGCGCCTTTCGATGTGCGCCCTGTCTGCATGTTAGGAGCTTGTTTGCATGACGAAGATTTACGTGGGAAACCTCCCGTTTTCCGCCACCGACAGTGAAGTGCGCGAGCTGTTCGGCCAGCACGGCACGGTCGAGTCGGTGAGCCTGATCACTGATCGTGAGACCGGCCGGCCTCGTGGCTTCGGCTTCGTTGAGATGTCGCGCGCGGATGCTTCTCGCGCGATTCAGAATCTCAACGGTAAGGAGCTCGGCGGACGTCCGCTGCGCGTAAACGAGGCCCAGGAGCGCACCGGCGGGGGTGGTCCCGGCAATCGGGGCGGTGGTGCCCCGAAGCGCTGGTAACCGTTTCCGCTTTGCGAAGAATTGGCCGGCGGACCCGAGGGTCCGCCGGCCTTTTTCTTTGGCGCCCGCGCTTGGGTTTTGCTCATTGCCCAAGTGGCCCGAATGCGAATCTCACCGACTGGACGCGCGCGCCCGCGGTGTTGGAAGTTGTGTTTCACGCGACCGTGTTGGAAACCGTGTCCACGGTTGCCGCAGCGGCCTCATTGTTGTATCGCAGCACCCTCCGGTCGAGATAGCGCGCCCGGAAATGGGGACGCGCGTTGATACCCACCCCAGGCATTGGCTTTTCGTCCACCTGAAGGATTGTCCGAGAGGGTGCCTCCAAACGAGTGCGCCATCACCGCGAATCCGAGTAGTAGTAGGCCTAATGCCGGACCCGGCCAGGCGATCTGACGTGCGTAAGGTCTCATTCCTGCGTTTGATTGCTCGCGGTTGACGCCGTATGACGCCTACGATGCTGAATGCATTCGAGCGGTTATCATGGGTAGTTTCCGCAAACGGCTTCTCGTGCTGATCATTGGGCTGGTCATCGTCACTCAGACTGTGACGCTGGCCGCAGTGCTGGCCAGCACCGCCCACAACGTTGAGGCTCGGGCAGCCGAGCAGCTACGTTCCGGCGGCTCTTTCGTGCAGCAGCTCATCCGTTTCCGGGCCGGCCAGCTCGCCAACGGTGTGGCTGTGTTGGCGGCCGATTTCGGCTTCCGGGAAGCGGTCGCCAGTGGCGACGTTCCCACTATTCTTTCGGCGGCGCGCAATAACGCCCAACGCATCGGGGCGGACATCGTTCTTCTGTTGAATACCCAAGGCGCATTGGTGGCTTCCACCGCGCCCGAGGCGGCCGATAGCCACACTTCGTTGGCCCATCTACTGCGGGATGCCCGCGGTCCACATGACCAACCCAGCTTCATGGTGTTTGGCGAACAGCCGTATCAGCTTTTCCTGGCACCGGTGCGCACCCCCGAAATCATTGCATGGGTTGCGATGGGCTTCGTCGTGGATGACTCACTCGCACAACGTCTGCGCGATCTGGCGGGAGCCCAGGTCGTGCTGGTTTCACATGGCCGCGATGGCGCCACGCACATCGCTTCGACACTGTCGTCGGGGCAGCATGACATAACGCCAGCGTTCCTATCTTCGGCGACTGCGGCAGCGGAGCCGCACGTCGTAAAACTAGCGATGACGGACTACCTGGATTTTTCTCAACGCGTCGAAGCTCGCGGCGATCCGGTGGATGTCATGCTCCTGAAGCCTATGAGGGAAGTCCTGACACCTTACAAGGACGTCCGCGATGCGCTTCTGGTCATCGACGGGATTGCGCTGGTGCTGGCTGCGGTCGTCGGCACACTCCTGGGAAGAAGCGCGACCCGCCCAATCGGGGATCTCGTACTCGCGGCACGGCGCATTCAACAGGGGCAATACGAGACTGCCGTGGAAGTATCCGGCGGTGACGAGTTCCGCAGCCTCGCCGCTACGTTCAACGCGATGCAACGGAACATCGCGGCGCGCGAAGCTGACATAAAGCACCACCTCTATCATGACTCGCTGACGGAGCTGCCCAACCGCGCGCTGGCGGAGCGCCGCCTCCACGAGCTCGTGAGTGCCGGTGGACGCTCTGCATTCTTCGCGCTCATCCTCATCGACTTGCGCAACGTCTACGACATCAACGCCTCTCTTGGGCATCACGTCGGAGACGAAGTACTTCGGGAAGCCGCGCGCCGCCTTCGCCAGAATGCGCATACGGCCGATACAGTGGCCCGCCTGGGCGAGACGCAGTTTCTGATCATCGCCCAGGATTGCCGTCCGGAACGCGGCCCGCTCTACGCGGAGCAGCTTACCGGCGTGGTTCGCAGCGGGTTTCATCTTTCCGGAGTCAGTCTCGATCTACGGGTCGCATGTGGTGTTTGTTTCTATCCGGATCACGGCGATACGGCGGAGACATTGCTACGTCGCGCGCAGATCGCACTCGAGGATTGCACCGACGCGCGAATGCACGCTGCGGTATATCGGAAGGGAAGCGACGAGGCACACCTGCGACGCCTCACACTCATCACTGACTTGCGCGGCGCGATCGATCGGGATGGGCTATGGCTCGTCTACCAGCCAAAAGTCACCATGGCAACCCGCGAGGTCAAGAGCCTCGAGGCCCTCGTTCGCTGGACGCATCCACAACTTGGGGTGATCTCACCCGGAGAATTCGTGCCTCTCGCGGAGGCTACCGGAGCCTCGCGCCGCCTTACGAGCTGGGTATTGAAAGCGGCCATCGGCCAGATGGGGCAGTGGCGTGAGGCCGGTCTCGAAGTGAGCGTCGCCGTGAACCTTTCCGCCCCTGACATTCTCGACCCGGACCTCGGCAACGAAATTCTTTATCTGCTGCGCAGCCGGCGGGTCGAGCCAGCCCAGCTGCTGCTGGAAATCACTGAGAGCGCGGTCATGCGCGATCCGCATCTCGCCGCACGTCACATGCAACTCCTGCGAGTGGCAGGGGTGCGCTTTGCAATCGACGATTTCGGCACCGGCCACTCCTCACTGTCGCAGCTCAACATGCTGCCGGTCGACGAGCTCAAGATCGACCGCTCCTTTATTTCCCATGCGCGTCTGGGGAGCGATGCAGCCACCATCGTAACTTCCACCATCGATCTCGGCCATCGCATGAGCCTCAACGTGGTGGCCGAAGGGGTGGAGGAGCCGGAGGCCTGGAATCTCCTGCGCCAGCTCGGTTGTGATTTCGCGCAGGGCTACCTGATCAGCCGCCCGCTCGTGCCGAAGGATGTGCCAGCCTTCGTAGTGCAGGCAAACCAACTTCTACCCGCCTCGGATTCCACGGTCCTGCAGATTCGCGCGCTGGATCAGCTGGCCGCAAGGTTCAGAGGATAGGACGCCCCGCGGAAACGCGGGCCGCTTGGGCATTGTCCAGGCGCATCTTCTCGCCTAGACTGCGCGCCCACTCATTTACAGCGGAGTCGAAATTCCATGGGCAAGGGCGATCCTCGCACCCGCCGCGGCAAGATCTACCAGGGCTCGTTCGGCAAGTCGCGTCCGAAGGATCCCGCGAAGAAGAAGAAGCGCACCACCACGAAAAAGTAACCTTCCAGCGCATACCGCCCGCTCGGGTCACATTGCGCCGCACACATAGCGGCGCGTGATCCCATCAGCACCTCAACGGGTACGGCACTTGCTTCTCTAGCCAGACGCGACGTGATCCGGGGCCCCGGAACGCCGCTTGCGACCCTACCCGGCGTCGCCCCCCGTGGATGCGGGGTTTCTACTATCACGGTACGTTACAGTGAGGTGATCTTATGAATCGCAGTGTCCTGTTGTTGTGCCTGGGCGCGCTGGCTCTCATGTCGGCCTGCTCCAAACAGGAGTCGACGTCGCCGGCGGGCTCGGCGAGCTCGCCTCCCGCCGATAACTCAACGTCGGCGCCTTCTTCCTCGTCCTCTGGTGATCAGTCGGCGGCTCCGGGCACGACGACTACCATGCCGCCGTCGGACCAGACTACGCCTCCCTCTAGCACAACTCCGAACGGCGCCACGCCACCGCCGTCGGACAACACTCCGCCCAAGTAAGTGCGCGCTTACCGCACATCGAGGCCAATGAGGGTGCCCGTTCCGTAACAGCGGCGCACTCCAGCGCCTGCGTGTGAAACGCACCAGAACGCAACACACGCGGGCGCTCTCTCCCTGGACCCGGATATTCCACGCAACACCTCAAGTCGCGCAGGAATACCGGGTTCGTCTTCTTGTACAATCCCGGCCGCCCCCGTCAGCCACTTTCACAGATCTACCGTGTCCAAAACTTCGCCGAGTTCCTATTCCCGTTGGCGTCCACACCCATGGCACGGGCTCGAGCCCGGTCCCGAGGCGCCCCGGATCGTCAACGCCTTTATCGAGATCACCCCGTACGACTTGATGAAGTACGAGGTGGACAAAGCCACCGGCTACTTGCGGGTCGATCGTCCGCAACGAACCTCGTCCCATCCGCCCGCGCTTTACGGGTTCATCCCGCAAACTTACTGCGGTGATCGCGTTTGCCGCCTCGCCCCTGGGTGCGACCATGGTGATGGCGACCCGCTGGACATTTGCGTCATCAGCGAGCGTCCAATCAATCACCAGGAAGTGATACTGCGTGCCGTCGTCGTCGGCGGTTTGAAAATCATTGATCGCGGCGAGGCGGACGACAAAATCATCGCCGTCCTCGAAGGCGACTACGTCTGGGGTGCGGCTCGCGAGCTGGGCGATTTGCCTGGTGCTTTGCTCGAACGGCTGGAGCATTACTTCTCCACCTATAAGCTCGTACCGGGTGAGCCTGCGAAGATTTCCGTGGTGGGTCGATACGGCTACGCGGACGCCGCCGCAGTAATCCGCGCCTCCATCGACGACTACGCCGAAATGTTCAGTCACCAGCGGTAAATGGGTGTGCGCCTGGGGGTGGCTCACCGCCAGGCGCACGCTTCTTGCTATTTGCTGATCCCCTATTCACTGGAATCCCCCAATCGCAGCGTCAGCTGCCCTGAAGTTTGTCAGCCGGAGTGCTCACGACATGACCAAGTACGTCCTGCCCGATCTGCCCTATGACTACGGTGCCCTCGAGCCCCATATCTCGGGGAAAATCATGCAGCTGCACCATGACAAGCACCACAAGACCTATGTGGATGGCGCGAACGCGGCTCTGGAAGCTCTGGAGGAGGCTCGTCAGAAGAGCGACTTCACCCGGATCGCCGCCGTCGAGGAGGCCCTGGCCTTCAATCTTTCCGGACATGTCCTGCATAGCCTCTTCTGGAAAAATCTCTCTCCGAGCGGCGGGGGTACGCCTACCGGCAAGCTGTCCTCCCAGATCGATCGCGATTTTGGCGGCTTCAACAGCTTCAAACAGCAGCTCACCAAAGCGGCGGCCACGTGCATGGGCTCGGGCTGGGGCGCGCTCGTGTGGGATTCTCTGTCGGCACGACTGCTCACGGTGCAGCTCCACGATCATCAATCGCACACGGTGCAGGGGGCGGTCCCGTTGCTCGTGATCGATGCGTGGGAACACGCCTGGTATCTGCAATACCTGAACGAGAAGGCAAAGTTCTTCGACGCCATCTGGAATGTCCTGAACTGGAAAGACGTGGCGCAGCGTTTCGAGCAGGCGCAAAACGCCAACTTGGTGTTGGAACAGGTTGCGGAGCGCGCAGCGTAAGACCTCGCCCGCTCCCGTCTCGCCGGGCCCCGGCGAGACGCGGGAGCGGGTACCCGCTGGAGCCGCGGTTCCCGCGTACCCGCCTATCGCGGATTACGCTCTGATCGGGGACTGCCATACGGCGGCGCTCGTCTCACGAAGTGGCTCGATCGACTGGTGTTGCCTGCCGCGGTTCGACTCCGACAGCTGCTTCGGCCGTTTGCTCGACTGGCACAAAGGCGGCTACTTCGCCATCACTCCCACCTCGGAGTATCGGGTGCGGCGTGAATATCGCGGTAATAGCCTGATTCTGATTACAACCTTCACGACGCGCACCGGTCAGGCGCAAGTTGTGGATTTTTTCTCGATGCGCGCGGGGGGCCGACTCCGACCTCGCCGTGAG
>CAZBTV010000246.1:0-6945 GCA_964494895.1 uncultured Steroidobacteraceae bacterium
TGTGAGAACAAGGAGAACCCGATGGCCAAAGGCCAGTCGCTGCAAGATCCCTTTTTGAATGCGCTCCGCAAGGAACGGGTGCCCGTTTCAATCTACCTCGTCAACGGGATCAAGTTGCAAGGTCAGATCGACTCGTTCGACCAGTTCGTCGTGCTGTTGAAGAACAGTGTGAGCCAGATGGTATACAAGCACGCGATCTCAACGGTCGTTCCGGCTCGCAACGTGCGGCTCACCGAAGAGGGGTCGGTTGCCGCCGCGGAGACTCCGGCCGAGTGACTTGCTCACGGGTAGCTTGAGTGTTCGAGCGCCCACGTAGCGGTGAGCGAGCGGTCCTGGTGCGTTTAGGATTGGGCGCACCGGTCGATCCCGAAGATCTGCTGGAATTCAGGCAGCTGGCGCTTTCGGCTGGGGCTGAGCCTGTGGCGACCATCACGGGTCGCCGTGATCGTCCTGATCCGCGCTTCTTCATGGGCAGCGGCAAGGCTGATGAGGTGCGCACGCTCGCCGAGGAGGCTGCGGCCGATGTCATCCTGGTGGACCATGCGCTCACTCCGAGCCAGGAGCGCAACCTCGAAAAGCTCACCGGCCGCAGGGTGCTGGATCGCAACACCCTGATCCTTGACATATTCGCGCAGCGCGCCCGCAGCTTCGAGGGCAAGCTCGAAGTCGAGCTCGCGCAGCTGAAGCACCTTTCGAGCCGCCTGGTGCGCGGTTGGTCGCACCTCGAGCGCCAGAAAGGAGGTATCGGCATGCGCGGCCCGGGCGAGACGCAGCTCGAGACCGACCGCCGCCTCATCGGACAGCGCATGCGCGTGCTCACCCGACGGCTCGAAAAAATCCAACAGCAGCGCGAGACCGGGCGGCAGATGCGCGCCGAGATTCCCGTTCCGTCGCTTGCGCTCGTCGGTTATACGAACGCCGGCAAGTCGACGTTGTTTCGCTCATTGACGGGCACGGATGCCTACGTCGCCGACCAACTGTTCGCGACGCTGGATCCAACAGTCCGCCGCATCACCTTGCCAGGTGGGAGCGCCGTCGTTGCCGCCGACACGGTTGGATTCATCCGCGAGCTGCCCCATGAGTTGGTTGCCGCTTTCCGCTCCACGCTGACGGAAGCGCGCGAGGCCACCTTGCTGTTGCATGTCGTGGATGCAAGCGACCCACGCCGCGACGACCAGATCGCGCAGGTGGATGCGGTTCTGGACGAGATCGGCGCCAGCGACATCCCGCAGATCATCGTCTACAACAAGATCGACCGCCTCGAGAGTCCGCCGCGAGTCGACCGTGATGAGGAAGGCCGGGCAGGCGCTGTGTGGATCTCGGCTGAGAAGCGCTTGGGACTGGAGCTCCTCATGGTGGCTATCGCGGAGCGAATCTCCCGTTTCGCTCGGGTGGCGCGGTTGCGGATTCCCGCTTCGGCCGGGGCGCTGCGCTCGCGGCTCTATGCCGCCAAGGCGGTTCGCGAAGAGCACGGGATGGACGACGGCTCGATAGAGGTCGTGGTGGAGCTGCCGGACGTGGAGCTACTCGCGCTCGCCCGGACCGTGGGTGTACAGATTCTGGAAGTGCGCGGACCGGAAACGCCTTGTGTGTCCGGGGACGCCTACCTACAATCGACGGCCTTTTCGAGCGCGACCCACCGAACTTGAGCAAACAGCA
Source organism: uncultured Steroidobacteraceae bacterium (assembly GCA_964494895.1). Taxonomy (GTDB): domain Bacteria; phylum Pseudomonadota; class Gammaproteobacteria; order Steroidobacterales; family Steroidobacteraceae; genus 13-2-20CM-66-19. The sequence continues at coordinate 1,660 of CAZBTV010000246.1, forward strand.
GCCCAATACCGCGCGCCGCGGCGGCGCCAGGCTCGAACTTTCTTGATATATGGCTTGGAATCAACCCGGCGGTCAGAATAATCCGTGGGGGCGGCGGCCTGGCCAGGGCGGCCCCGACCTCGACGAGCGTGTGAAGAGCTGGCAGCGCAAGCTCGAGTCCCTCCTGCGTCCGGGCGGCAAAGGCGGCGAGGGCGGCTCCCTTCTGCTGGTGATCGCTGCCGTGGTGGCCGCCTTGTGGCTGGCCAGCGGTTTTTTCGAAGTGAAGGCGGCCGAGCGCGGCGTCATTCTGCGTTTCGGGAAGCTCGTCGACGTGAGGAACGAAGGCTGGGGTTGGCGCTGGCCGTGGCCGATCGAGACAGTCACCAAGGTGAATGTCGCGAACGTGAACTCGACCGACTACAAGCCCAGGGTGCTGACCGCCGATGTGAATCTCGTGGATCTGCACTTCTCGGTGCAGTATCAATACACCGATCCAATCAAGATCCTTTTCCGGGTGCGCGACCCGGACGCCACGCTCGGCGAAGTCAGTGAGGCAGCCATTCGCGAAGTGGTCGGCCGGGCCAAGCTCGATGACGTGCTGGTCGGCAGCACGCGTCCGCAGATCACCAAGCGGGCGAAGGAGCTGATCCAACGCACGCTCGATTACTACAACACCGGCATTACCGTCACGACGGTGAACCTCATCGATGTGCAGGTTCCCGAGCCGGTCATTCCTTCGCAGCGCGATGCCAACAAAGCGCTCGCGGACCAGGAGCGCTACATCAAGGAGGCGCAGGCTTACGCCAACAACATCATCCCTCAGGCGCAGGGCGCGGCCGCCCGTATGCAACAAGATGCCCAGGCCTACAAAGCACAGGTCACGGCGATCGCTGAGGGCCAGGCCACGCGCTTCGATGAGCTGTTGCAGGCATACCAGCAGGCGCCGGAGGTCACGCGCAAGCGGCTCTACATGGATACCATAGAGAACCTGCTGGCGCGCGCGCATAAGGTCGTGGTCGATCAGAAATCCGGTGGCGGTAGCGGCGGCAACATGTTTTATCTGCCGCTCGACAAGCTCCTGGAAAAAAGTGCTGCCCGCGAGTCGCAGCAGCAGTCGGAAGCCACATCCTCCAACGCTGCGAAGGAGCCGGATTCCGTAACCGTGGAAGCCCGTGGACGGGGAGAGCGCTGATGCCTGCCCGCACTTTCCCCATCATCATTGCCGTCGGCGTGTTGCTCCTGATCGCCGCCACTTCACTGTTTACGGTCAGTGAAGCGGAGTTGGCCATCCGCACCGAGTTTGGCGCGATCGTCAACTCCGGCTACGAGCCCGGGCTGCACGTGAAATGGCCGTGGGATCAGGTCGTCAAGTTCGACCGCCGCATCATCTCGCAGACCTATGCGGGTGAGACTTTTCTGACCAACGACAATCGTGGCCTCGTCGTCGATTTCTACATCAAGTGGCGCGTCAAGGATCCTAGCCACTATTTCCAGGCGACCGGCGGGAGCGAGGATATCGCGACCCGGCGGTTGGCCGAAATCGTCAAGGACGGCATCAAGAGCGTCGTAGCGGAGCGCAGCCTCGAGCAGATCGTCTCTGCGGAGCGCGCGGCGGTTACCAGCGAGATGTTTGGACAGGCGAGCAGAAATGTGGCCGGGCTGGGTGCCGAGCTCATCGACGTGCGGGTGCAGAGTATCAGTTTGCCGGATGAGGTCAGCACGCGCGTGTACGAGAGCATGAAGCAGAATTTCGCGAAGATCGCCACCAGGCTGCGCGCAGAGGGCGCCAGCGAGAGCGTTCGCATCAAAGCCGCCGCCGATCGGGAGAGCACGGAAATTCGGGCGAACGCCGAGCGTGATGCGTTGCGCGTGCACGGTGAGGCTGATGCCGAAGCCACCACGACCTATGCGCGCGCATACTCGAAAAACCCGGAGTTCTACAGCTTCTATCGTAGTCTGCAGGCCTACGATCGCGCGCTCGGCAAGGACGGCGATCTGCTTGTCGTGACGCCGGACGGGGACTTCTTCAAGTACCTGAAAGATCCCGATAAGCGCGCGGGCACGAAGTGATGCACGCCCTGGAGGACGCGAGGCGGGAGTTGATCCCGTGTCATTGAATCTGTCGGACTTGTTTGCGGCTTTGGGGCTGTTCTTCGTGTTCGAAGGCATCGCCCCATTCTTGAACCCGCGCGGGGTGAAGCGTGCGTTTGCAAAACTACTCGATGTCGGTGACCGCGAGTTGCGCATTGCCGGCTTGGGCAGCATGCTGGTCGGCGTGCTGATTCTTTTCCTGGTCCGGTAGTGCCGGATAGCTCTGGGGGGGTACGTGGGTAAATTCGTCGTCGTCATCGGCACCCAGTGGGGCGATGAGGGCAAGGGCAAGGTCGTCGATCTCCTGACAGAGCGCGCGGCGGCGGTTGCCCGTTTCCAGGGTGGCCACAACGCGGGGCACACGCTCGTGATTGGCGGACAGAAGACCATCCTGTCCTTGATTCCTTCTGGCATTCTGCGCGAGCAGGTTCGCTGTTTCATCGGCAACGGCGTAGTGCTCTCGCTCGAGGCTCTCCTCACCGAGAGTCAGACGCTCATCGACCGGGGCGTTCCGGTCTTCGAGAGGCTGCGGCTTTCGCCGAACTGCCCTTTGATCCTGCCTTCACACGTGGCGTTGGACCAGTCACGGGAGCGTGCTCGCGGTCCTAATGCCATTGGCACTACCGGGCGGGGAATCGGGCCGGCATACGAGGACAAGGTCGCCCGGCGCGCCGTGCGCGTGGCTGATCTCTTCCAACGCGATCGCTTCGCCGCCAAGTTGGGCGAAGTGCTCGATTTCCACAATTTCGTCCTGCAGAACTATTTCCGACAGCCACCGGTGGATTTCCAGAAGACGCTGGATCAGCAGCTCGCCCTCGGCGAGAAGATCGAGCCGCTGGTGACCGACGTGACTCAGGCTCTGAATGCCTTGCGCCACCGCGATGCGAACGTGCTGTTCGAAGGCGCGCAGGGCGCGATGCTCGACGTCGATCTCGGCACGTACCCCTTCGTCACTTCTTCCAACACTACCGCTAGCTTCGCGGGCACGGGTACCGGTCTCGGTCCGCGAGCGTTCGACTACGTGATCGGCATCGTGAAGGCCTACACCACTCGTGTCGGTGCGGGTCCCTTCCCAACGGAGCTCTTCGACGAATACGGTGAGCACCTCTCGCGCGTCGGCCATGAATTCGGCTCGGTCACGGGCCGGCGCCGCCGCTGCGGCTGGTTCGATTCGGTGGCTCTGCGCCGCTCGATCGTGCACTCCAGTGTCTCCGGCCTGTGCATCACGAAGCTCGACGTGTTGGATGGCCTGGATGTGATCCGGATCGCTACCGGCTACCGTATCAACGGCAAAGTCACTCCGGAGCCGCCGTTGCACCTGGAGAGCTACGGCGATGTGCAGCCCGTTTATGAGGAGTTGCCGGGCTGGCGGGAATCCACAGTGGGACTCCGGGAGTACGACGCCTTGCCGCCGAATGCGCGCAAGTACCTCGAGCGCTTGCAGGAGCTGGTCAACGTGCCGATCGACATGATCTCGACGGGGCCGGATCGTGATCAGACCATCACGCTCCGACATCCCTTCGGAGCTTAGGAGCCTATCTGTCTGACGCGCAACGAGGGTCCTGACTGGCGGTATTTCAGGCCGTGGTTTTCCTTCGGAGCATGATGCGGATCTCGGTCGAGCCTGTGGCCCGCGTGGCCCCGCTCGCCTCGCGTGTCGCTTTGGCGCTGCTGATCTTGCTTGCCTCCGCGCTCGCAGCGAGCACCTGGCGCGTCTATTCAAACACCTGGGACGAGCCCGAGCATCTTGCGGCCGGCGTCGAGCTTTTGGATCGCGGCCGCTACGAATATGACACCGAGCATCCGCCGATCGTGCGGGTGCTGATGGCCTTGGGGCCGTATCTGGCTGGCGCCCGCTCGTTCGGAACTCCCCCTCCGGACGGGGTGCAGGAAGGCGTGGACATCCTCTACACAGGCGGGCACTACGATCTATACCTGACTCTGGCGCGGTTGGGAGCCTTGCCTTTTTTGCCTGTGCTGTTGCTTGCTGCGTGGCTTTGGGCGCGGCGGCTGGCAGCTTCCGAGGGGGAGGCTCTGCTGGCGGTCTTGCTGTTGGCGACCGTGCCGCCGATCCTCGGGCATGCCGCTCTGGCCACGCTCGATGTGGCTGCTGCGGCGACCGTGCTGTTGGCGCTCTATGCGCTGCAGAGTTGGATCGAGAGCCGGCTCTGGCGGCATGCGGCCTTCTTTGGGATCACCGCCGGGCTGGCCGTGGGCTCGAAGTTCTCGGCGATTCCCTTCCTGGCGCTCGGGTTTGTCGTGTTGGTCGGTGCTCGTGGAGTGTTGTGGTGGCGCGGGCCGCCGGCGTCTGGCGCGGGTGGCGCGGCCGCCGACCAGGGTGGAGTGGGTGGAAGCGCGGAGTCCGGGCGGGTCAGATCTGCGCGCCAGAGCTTGTCGGCTGCAGCGGTTCGCGCGTGGGCGTTTGGGCTCGTACTTGCCCTTGTGTCGGCTGCCGTGCCTCTGTTTCTCGCCTATGGCCTACGGTCATCCCGTGGCACCACCCTGCCGCATCGATTCGATCTTGCCGTGAGCTTTCTGCTGCACGAGCATGGCCTCTCCCACCTGGCCGGTGTGTTGTTGGGACACGTGTGGCTGCCGTACTGGCTTAAAGGCGTGATCGAAGGTGTCGTGGCGATCAAAGCCCATAACGATTCGGGGCACCTCTCATTTCTGCTGGGTCAGTTGCGTGTCACCGGCTGGTGGTATTTTTACCTGGTCGCGCTCGCCGCAAAGACTCCTTTGCCGTTGCTGGCCACAGGGCCGATTGGCATGGTGATGTTGGCGCGTGAGGGTTGGCGGGCGCGGGACGGCTGGAGGTTGGCCCCGGCGCTCCTGTTCCTGGCTGTGTTGGTGTTTGCCAGCGCCTTCAGTCACATCAACATCGGCATACGGCACGTTCTGGTGCTCTATCCGTTCATGGCTCTCGGCGGGGCCCACGCTATCGCGCTCGCCTGGCAATTCCTGGGTGGCGCGCCCGTACGCCCGCTGGCGATCGTGGGTTGCGCGTTTCTTGTGGGGCTCGTGGGATGGCAGGTCGGCGGACTCTGGAGCGCCTATCCCGACTATCTGCCCTACTTCAACGAAGCGATTGCGCATCCGGAGCGGGTGTTGGTCGACTCCGATCTGGACTGGGGCCAGGACCTGCGGCGCCTGGAGCTCGCCTGGAGCGGCTCGATCATCGGCTTGAGATGTTGAACAATGGTGTGCGCGATGCCC
>CAZBTV010000247.1:0-3641 GCA_964494895.1 uncultured Steroidobacteraceae bacterium
GGATCTACGAAGGACTTGAAACCGGCGAGCTTGATCTTGGTCAACCGCATCTTGATTAGGGTGTGCCGACGTTGTGAAGAATGCCGTAGTATAGGACCTGCGCGAGCGGACGCATCGTGATTTCCGCTTTGGATGCGACGATTGCGCGAGGCCATGTCCACAAAGCCCTCTACCGAGCTCGAGACTTTCCCGAACCCCTCACCCGAGCGGGACTACACCATCCGGATGCAGATCCCGGAGTTCACCTGTCTGTGTCCGAAGACAGGGCAGCCGGATTTCGCAACCCTCGAGCTCGAGTATGTCGCCGACCGGCTGTGTGTGGAGCTGAAATCCCTCAAGCTGTATATCTGGTCATTCCGCGACCGGGGTACATTCCACGAGGCCGTCACGAACGAGATCGCGGATCACCTGGCAACCGCGACGCGCCCGCGGTTCTTGCGGCTCACCGCGCGGTTCAACGTCCGCGGTGGGATATACACCACCGTCGTGGTGGAGCGGCGGCAGGCCGGATGGCAGCCGCCGCCCGTGGTCACACTGCCGTAACTTGCTGGAACCGTTGACAGACTCGCCCTATTTGTAAGGCTGTACACGCCGAGGTGCGCCGGTATAATCGCCCGTCCTTCTTTAGGCCCAGTGCTTTTGAGAGGAGCGATCGATGCCGGCCAAGAAACCCGCGCCGAAAACCGCGAAGGGTAAAAAGGCGGCAAGCCGGCCCGCGGTGAAGAAAGTCGTGGAGGCCCGCAAGCTGCCTGCCGAGCAAATCACGGCTGCGGCGGCACACGTACGCAACCCCGTACCCTTGCTTCCCGAAGATGAGGCGGGGGAACAGACACTTTCCACGAATACGGAAGAAATCATCGAGATGCGCAAGGCTGGACCCGCCGCCCCGGAAGCGGCACCGAACGAGTCGCCCAGCGCTCCTAGCGAAATTCTGTCACCCACGCGCACGGGCATACCCGCTGCACTGGGTGCTGCCGATGACGATAGCGATAGCGTCGAGCCCGGAAGCTTGCTTGCCGGTCCACGCAACGTTAAGCCATATATCGTCAAGCGCGGCGAACAGTACATGAGCAAGGAGCAGACGGAGCACTTTCGCGAGATTCTGAACACCTGGAAACGGGACCTCATGGTGGAGGTCGACCGGACCGTCTCTCACATGAAAGACGAGGCCGCCAACTTTCCAGACCCTAATGATCGCGCTACGCAGGAGGAGGAGTTCAGCCTCGAGCTGCGGACCCGCGACCGAGAACGTAAGCTTATCCGTAAAATCGACGAGGCGCTAAAGCGTCTTGACGAGGGCACCTACGGCTACTGCCTCGAGACTGGCGAGGAAATCGGCATAAAACGCCTGGAGGCACGTCCGGTAGCGACGCTGAGCATCGAGGCTCAAGAGCGTCGCGAGCGTCGCGAGCGTCAATACGGCGACCGAGACGACCGCTACCGCTAAAGGCACCACGGGCGAATACGTAGGACGTTTCGCCCCTTCACCTACTGGACCGCTGCACCTGGGCTCCCTGGTCGCAGCGGTCGGTAGCTACCTGGACGCGCGAAAAGCCGGTGGACGCTGGCTGGTCCGCATGGAAGATCTGGATACCGCGCGCGTGGTTCCCAGCTGCAGTGACGGCATATTGCGCACACTGGAGGCTTTCGACCTGCACTGGGACGGTGAGGTTGTATTCCAGAGCCAACGGATTGCTCTGTACTCTGAAGCGCTGCAACGCCTGAGCGCGCGCGGCCTTACCTTCGAGTGCAGTTGCTCGCGACGCGACCTTGCCAACGCGGAGACGGGCTATCCTGGCACCTGCCGCGCCGGACCCACCCTACGTTGTGGTCCAACCGCAACACGATTCCGCATCGATGATGCCATCGTCTCGTTCCACGATCGCGTACAGGGAGAGTGTGAATTCGACTTGCGAGCGCTCGGCGACCCGGTGATCCGACGCCGTGATGGCATTTTCGCGTATCAACTCGCCGTGGTAGTCGATGACGGCGCTCAAGGCATCAGCGATGTCGTTAGGGGTACAGATCTATTACAGAGCACCGCCTGGCAGATCTGCCTGCAACAGGCTCTGAATCTACCTAAACCGCATTATGCGCATCTTCCCCTACTCATGGAGACAACCAACCAGAAGCTTTCCAAGTCCCGCCGCTCGCTCGCAATCCAGCCCGCGCACGCCAGCGCGCAGCTCAGCGAGGCGCTATCCCTGCTAAAGCACGCCCCACCCGCCGAGCTTCAGGGTGCCCCACCCCACGAGCTCCTTTCCTGGGCAAGCATCCGTTGGAGACTAGACCAAGTCCAGGGTATGAAAGAAATAGTGGTTTCGACACAAATGTTGCACGTTTGAGTTGGGTTCGCCGCGACAATGTACTAAGGTATATGAGACTAAAGTAGGTAAGTGAACGAGCGAACGAGCGAGCGTGCCGATCCTGACGCCCTGGGACCGGGAAGGTCCTGTTTCTGACTATGAGGGCTGAGAGATGAGCGAACTGCGGACGATCAAGAAATATCCGAATCGGAGGCTGTATGACACAGTGGAAAGCAGGTACATCACATTGTCCGATATCCGGAAATTGGTCATCGAGCGCATTGATTTTGTGGTGATCGACAAGAAGAGCCAGGAAGACATTACACGCTCTATTCTGTTGCAGGTGATCGCCGAGCAGGAGCACGGCGTTGAGCCCCTGATGAGCCGGGACTTTCTCTCCCAGGTGATCCGCTCCTATGGCGGCACCACGCAGGGAATGATCGGCAGCTATCTGGAGCAAAGCCTGAAACTATTTGCCACTCAACAACGCGAGGCCCGCGATAGAGGCAAAAGCATAGGCGAGACGGACGCTGCAACGGCTGCCAACAACCAGGCCGTCAGCAATCTTGCCCAGAAGAATTATCAACGCTGGCGGCAGGTTCAGGATGAAATCTACCGCACGCTGATGAATGCGGGCCGCACCGGCCGAGGAGAACATATCGAAGACGAGACAAGCGGCCCGAGCTATTCGCATGCCGCACATGACTGATTCGGGGGAAATCAAGGGATAGCGGCTGTTGTCGGGAGGGGCAACAGACGCTGTCGGGGGATGGTGTGCACGTCACCATCCCTGCCATACCTTGTTTTGATGAACGGAACTCCAGGGGGACGGATCCCCGCGGAGCCCGCTGCGTGCGAGCCGTCGCAACGCTTCGGCTCGGCTGTCTCCTTTTGTCGTTCAGGCCGCGTCGACGTCGCGCATCGATAGTCGGATTCGGCCCTGCCGATCGACCTCGAGAACCTTCACGCGCACCACGTCCCCTTCCTTGAGCTTGTCGCTGACACGCTCGACGCGCTCGTTGGAAATCTGCGAGATGTGCACGAGTCCGTCGCGTCCGGGGAGGATCGTGACAAACGCACCGAAGTCCATGAGGCGAACGACTTTGCCTTCGTAGATCCGACCCACTTCGACATCCGCGGTAATGAGCTCGATCCGACGCTGTGCCTCCCGGCCGGCGGTTCCGTTCACGGACGCGATCTTCACCGTCCCGTCGTTCTCAATATCGATCGTGGTGCCGGTCTCCTCGGTGATCTGTCGAATGACCGCGCCCCCCTTGCCGATCACGTCGCGGATCTTCTCCGGGTCGATCTTCAACGTAATGATCGAGGGTGCCC
>CAZBTV010000247.1:3651-6942 GCA_964494895.1 uncultured Steroidobacteraceae bacterium
GCGGCGCGCGAATCACCTTGTTCATCTCCGCCAGGATATGTAGCCGGCCCTCCCGCGCCTGATCCAGGGCGACCCGCATGATCTCTGGAGTAACACCCTCGACTTTGATATCCATTTGCAAGGCTGTGACGCCATCCTTCGAGCCGGCGACCTTGAAGTCCATGTCGCCGAGATGGTCCTCGTCTCCGAGAATGTCGGTGAGAACCTTGAACCGGCTGCCTTCCAGCACCAGGCCCATGGCGACGCCCGCTACCGGCTCCTTGATCGGCACACCCGCATCCATGAGCGACAGCACCGTGCCACACACGCTCGCCATGGAGCTCGAGCCGTTCGACTCGAGCACTTCCGACACTACGCGAATGACGTAGGGGAAGGTCTCCATGTTCGGCATGACAGCCTGCACGCCACGGCGTGCAAGGTTGCCGTGACCGATCTCGCGACGCTTCGGCGAGCCCAACAGGCCGGTTTCACCCACCGAGAAGGGCGGGAAGTTGTAATGGAGCATGAACGGCTCACGGCGCTCGCCCTCGAGCCCATCGATGATCTGGGCATCCCGAGTAGTGCCTAGCGTCGTGACCACAAGCGCCTGGGTCTCACCGCGAGTAAATAGGGCCGAGCCGTGAGTTCGCGGCAGCACACCGACCTTCACCGTGATTGGGCGAACGGTCTTCGCATCACGGCCGTCGATGCGCGGCTCTCCGTTCAATACCCTCTGGCGGACGATGTTGCTTTCAAGCTTGAACAACACGACCTCGACCTGCTCCGGCGTCCACTTGGGCGCCTCCCCTCCGGTGAGGGTCGCGATGGTTTGTGCCTTGATCTCGCCTATGCGGGCGTGGCGCAGTTGTTTCTCGGTGATCGAATACGCCTGTGCCAAGGCCGCTTGTGCGTGCAGAGCCACGGAGCTGACGAGATCCGGGTCATCGGGCGTGGGCTGCCAATTCCAACGTGGCTTGCCGGCTTGCTGGGCAAGCTCACGGATGGCGCGGATGGCGACCTGCATCTGCTGATGTCCAAAGACCACCGACCCCAGCATCACTTCTTCCGAAAGGCCACTGGCCTCCGACTCGACCATGAGCACCGCCGCTTCGGTTCCGGCGACCACCAGGTGCAGACCGGAGGTTGCCAGCTCCTTGTTGGTCGGGTTCAGAAGATACTTGCCGTCCTTATAGCCGACGCGCGCGGCACCGACCGGCCCGTTGAACGGCACACCGGAGATCGCCAGCGCCGCGGAGGCACCCAGCAGAGAGGGAATATCCGGATCGATCTCGGGATCGACTGACAGAACCGTCGCCACCACCTGTACGTCGTTGTAGAAGCCATCCGGAAACAAGGGGCGGATCGGCCGGTCGATGAGACGTGAGGTGAGCGTCTCTTTCTCGGTGGGCCGGCCTTCGCGCTTGAAGAAGCCTCCGGGAATACGGCCCGCGGCGTAGTGCTTCTCGATGTAATTCACCGTGAGCGGGAAGAAATCCCGTCCGGGTGTTGCCGTCTGTTTCGCGACGACCGTAACCAGCACCACCGTATCGCCCATCGCGACGCGCACCGCACCATCAGCCTGGCGGGCCAACTCGCCGGTCTCGATGGTGACCGTGTGAGGACCGTATGGAAAAGACTTGCTAACTACGCTCAATCTGCATTTCCTCGAGATGAAACCGGGGGCGAAAACACAAGGGCCGCGCGTTGATGGCGGCGGCCCTGGTTTGATGATCGATACTGGTCAGCGGGCCGTTCGGGCCAGCCCTTTCGACCGAGTCTGCACAACGCGGCCCGCGTAACCCGGCCTGCACGACGCAGCCTACGCGGCCCGGGCGAAGAGGCGTGACTTTTGCCGGGGGCGGCGAGCCCGCTCATTTCAGCGGCGGAGGCCCAGGCGCTCGACAAGCTCCTGGTACTTCTGCGGTTGGGTGGACTTGAGATAGTCGAGGAGCTTGCGACGTTGATTCACGAGCTTCACCAGCCCGCGCCGCGATGAGTGATCGCTCTTGTGTGCGGCGAAATGCCCACCGAGGCCATTGATCCGCTCGGACAGGAGCGCTACCTGAACTTCGGGAGAGCCGGTGTCGGTCGGTCCGCGGCGGAATTGCGCGAGGATGCCGCCTTTTTTCTCGCTGGTTAAAGCCATTGCCGGATGATCCTAAATGCTTGAATACAAACCATTGTGGTAAGCCGCCAATTGTACCCGCCTAGACGCCCCCGCCACAAGTTTGTGGCGGCCTTTTGACACACCGCGGGAAAGTTGGGCGCAAACGCCGCCTCCGGGTGGAAATTACAGTTAAAATCCCCATTCAGAAGAGAGCCTCCCCAGGGATCGAACGGGCTGACGGAGAGTAGCCATGTTGAGATCAATGCTGACCGGTGCGTGTTTTCTGGCGCTCGCCGCGTGCGCCACCGGATACGACGCGCAGAAATCGACAACTGCTGGCGATACCAGGCATATGCAGGACGCGGATTGTACGAAGCAGCTCGGAGTGCGGACGTCTGAGAGCTCACAGCCCTGCGGTATATACGGCCGAACCTATTCAAAGGGCGATCTGGACCGTACCGGTGAGGTCGACGTAGGTGACGCGTTGCAGAAGCTGGATCCGTCGATCACGGTGCATCACTAGCGAGCACGAACAGCCTCCGAGGGCGGACGTTCCCATGGCCGTCCGACTCGCCGATCCCGAGGAACCGTCCCGTTCCATCGTAAAGACGTATGCGCGCGGCGCTGTCGAGGCGGCCGATCTCCGCCTGAGCGGACGGCACCGGCACAGCCTGACCATGCATCAGACGGCTCAGGTGAGCACCGGTGAGCGATACCTTGGGCAGATGTGTCAGCGGCCAGTCGGCAGCCAATATCCTGGGCCAGCCTCCTTGCTCCCGCACGGCCGCGATCGATTCCAGTGTCTCCATAGGCTCGACGGCGAATGGCTCGACATACATGCGGCGAAGGGCGATCACGTGTCCGCATGTGCCCAATGCCCTGGCGATATCCTCCGCGAGCACCCGTACGTAGGTTCCCTTCGAGCACAGTGTCTCCAGCTCGATCTCTCCGGATGCGATGCCTGACACCGTGAGTTGAAAGATCTCGATTTCCCGAGCTGGGCGGTCGACCTCCACGCCCGCACGCGCGAGCTTGTAAAGAGGCTGACCGTCCCGTTTCAATGCGGAAAACATCGGGGGAATCTGGGTCTGCCGACCGAGAAAGTCTCGGCACACAGCGTCCAGTACGCTGACCTCGATGGCAGGGACCGGAGCAGATTCCACAATAGCTCCTTCGGTTTCGACAGTCGTAGAAAGAGCACCGAG
>CAZBTV010000248.1:0-4394 GCA_964494895.1 uncultured Steroidobacteraceae bacterium
GCTGGGCCGACCGGAAAAAGCCCGCTTGCGGCGGGCTTTTCCGTTTGTGGCTGGGGTGGAAGGATTCGAACCTCCGAATGGCGGGATCAAAACCCGCAAACTGGTCCAAGCAAATCAATAAGTTACTGACTCGCTTAGAAATCCGGTCCTCTCCACTACCTCTGGGTTCCCCATCGCTGTCTCTAGCGCTGTCTATAGCGCTGTTTCCAGCGCCAGCGTCCACGAGATCCACCGAGGAGCCAAAAGGGCGCGCATCATACCCGATTCCCCGCCCCGCAGGCTCGATGTGGCACCCTAAACCGTCGCCCCTGGATTCCCGCCGGTCCGCCACTCACAATCTATCGCGCGGATCCGGCAGTCGCATCAGCCCTGAAACTACACCTGTTTCGGCCCCTTTCTGCGCGCACCTTCGTTCGATCCCGGACCCTGAAAGGCATCGTGCCGAAACCAACGCAATCCGCCTCCGTCGAGACTATGAATCCACAGATCGCTGCCGTTCGCTCTCAATCGGGCGAATACCTCGCCGGCGTATACCAGATCGGTGACGACCACGCCCGCTCCTGAATGCTGGCAGGCTCATAAGGCGACAGCGGCAGCTTGTTTTTGACGGCCAGCAGAGTGCTCCACCGCGGCGTCGGAATCTCCAACACCCGAGCGTAATAGACCGCCGGCTTGGCTGGATCGAACTGCGGATCGCGCCACACCGCACTCAGCACGGCCGCTCCAATCCGATTGCTGTACTTGCCCGTCTTCACGTCAACGGTGTTGCCCACCGCAGCAGCGTGGTACGTCTGGGGATCGATACGCCGACCGGCAGCCGCCACATCGAAAATCTTCTCCTGATACCCGTTGCCGGCAACCCAGATCTTGATGATCTGAATCCGATCCAGATTCGCCCCGTCAGGATCCTTGGAAGCCTGAACAATCAACTCCGGAGCCTCGGCCTGCCGCGGTCGCGCGGGCAGATCCCCGCCCATGGGTACACCCCGAGCATAAGCATCCGCCACCCAGTCGGGATGTTTGAGGACGTCGGGCTGATAGCCCCACCCACCAAACATCCGCACCCTTATGCGGGATCCGGAGGTCGCAAAGGTTTCTTTGCGTTTCAGAGCGGCAAAAATCGAGTCGCGGGTGTTCTCCTCGGCCCACACCCCCGTGAGCCCCCCGAGCTTCTCTCGACCACGAGCTTACGCTGGTCATCTGTCGGGTTTTGCAGCTCCGCACCTGACTCCGGATCCAGCGGCGGCAGCTCACCGAGCGCGCGCTGAGCGCTCTGCCCCCGCGGCAGCATGGTGTTGGGGTCGATGCCGAATTGTCCCCCCGCAAAGGCGTCTTCGGAACTGGCGCTCAGGGCGTCGTGGATGTCCGAGCCACCGACCACCCCATACTTGAACGGATTCGCGCCTACTTTCGTCTGAATGATCAGTCCGCGGCCAAACGCATCGCGCACATAGCTTCCCGGCGGGGCGCTCTTGTTGGCAGGGGACCCGAGCAGATGATCGTAAATTTCAAAGTTCGCGAACTCATCGTTCGGCGAAAGCGCCGGCACCGTGTCCGATTGTCCCTTGATCTGCACGATTTCCGTCACCGGCTCATTCAGCGCGCGCCGCTGCGCATAGGCCTCATCGATAGGTTTGCCATCACTGTCATTCCAGTCGTACATGAGGCCGCCCGAGGCATTACCGTTGTGGGGAATGGCGATCACATCGATTCCCTGGGCCCGAACGCTGTCGAGAAATGTCCACAGATCCTCCGGCCGCTTCGACTGGTCCGCCGTGAAGGGCGGCGGCGCGTGATCGGCATTGAATATGACATTGCGATGGATGTTGCGGCCGTTGGGTAGCGACGACCATTCATAGCCAATGAAAGTCGTGAAGGTTCCCGGTCGATAGTTGTCATTGGCCGCCTTCACCACCGTTTCCCACGCTGCGCGCATGACCTGCGGGTCGTGCAGCTGCGGAGGCAGCTCGGCTTTGCCGCGACTCGCCGCGATTTTCAGCCTGAACGCCTCCGCAGGATGCGCAAGGATCTTCTGCCCCAGCTCACTGCGGGCGAAGGCACTGCGCGCATCATCCAGGGCCTGGGCAGTCCCCAGGTTCTCGGAATGATCCGTGACCGCCATGAAATCCAGGGCCCACGCGCGGCGCGCCGCCACATCCTGCTTGCCCGTCTGACCCTGCTCGGACGCGACCTGCACCGCCGGTACCATCACGGTCTCCCCGCGCCCAAACCGGTACGCATCCTCGGGCATCAGCTTGGTGCCGTAGCTCCAAGCATCGAGCGAGAGCGCGGTGTGTAGATGGAGCTCGCCGAAAAACGCGCGCCGCTGTTGCGGCAGCTCTTTCACCGAGGGCCCCGCCGCATGCGCAAGCATGCAGACCCCGGCCAGCAGCGCTCCTGAAATCCATGTTGGCCCACTTCGCAACATTATCGTTCCCCTTGTGTTCATAGCCCCCACCAAACACTGCTCGACTGGATCGTCCAGTACGCGCCGGCAATTCCAACCACGTAGGCAGGTGCGCACAGCGCCGGTGCGGACGTGGCAATCGGCATCGATCGCAACAGACGGCCGCTCGTCAGCACGACGGCAATAAAGGCGAGCTGACCCATCTCCACCCCCAGATTGAACAACCCCAGCGTCGCGAACAGCTCGCTCGACTGAAATCCGAGCGCCTTCAAGCCGCTCGCGAACCCCATGCCATGGAAGAGGCCGAACATGAATGCCACCGCCCAGGGATAACGGATCGTCAGGCTGCTCCGGCCGTCCCGAACCCGAAGAATCTCGGGTGCGAGGAACAGAATCGAAAGCGAGATCAGCGCCTCGACCAACGGCGGCGGCACGCTGACCTTGCCGAGAATGGTGGCCGCGAGCGTAAGGCTATGCGCGAGAGTGAAGGCAGTCACCGTTTTCAACAGCATGGCGCGCCGGCGCACGATCCCCAGGACAAACAGCAGGTGGTCCGGTCCGCTCAGGATATGCTCGATACCCAGCCGCAAATACGCCGGCAGAGCGAGCTCACGGGTGCTCGAAGTCGCAATCGATAGGCGCGGGGATTCAGGACGGATAATCGCATCGATATCGCCTGCGCCGGCGAGCCGAATGCGTACGAAGACATCCGTCAGTGTGTTGGCGAGCCCCTCGATCTCGATGGAGCTACCGGCGAGCGACGCGCTCCGCCCCGAGCCGATCCTCCATCTTCTGATCAGGAAACCGCCAGCCGCATACTGTTGGTCAGCCGGCCTCTCCAGCCAGCCATTGGAGAGGTGAGGGACGAGATGAAGGACCACATCGCCCATGGCGGGCTGCTTCCATATGACGTCGTATTCGCCCGCGGTGGGCTGTGTGATCTCGAGATAGGCGGGACGCACCTCATGCGCGAACGTGACAGAGCTCGCAATCAAGCTGACTGCAAGCCAGGACAGGACATCCAACAGACGGGAGGGCACGTTGCTCTTCATACTCCACGCTTCAGGGCGAGGACTCCTGCCCATTGCGAACAACTATGAATTTGCGCGCAAGCCGTCGGAAGGCGTCATCGTTCGCCCGCTGTTGGCTCTCCAGCAGATAGTCCGCGCGCACTTTGTCGCGTACGGCGGATAAAGCACGCGGCTCTTCGGCCTCGCGCGATTGGACGTAGAGCAGATGCCAACCGTACGCGGATCTGAACGGCCCAGCCCAGTGCCCGGGAGCCGCGGAGAAGACTGCGCGGGAAAATTCGCTGTGCCCAAACAGTCGCTCGACCTGCTCGCGTCCATAGCTGGAAAAGTCGTAAAGATCCGGAAAAGGATCTCCCAAGCTGGGCGCCCGCTCCGCTTCGGCCGGCAGAGTCTGCAGTGCAGCCAACGCCCGCCGCCGGGCGGCGGCATCACCCGAATCCGCAGAAAAGTAGACATGACTGAAGCTGACCCTGTCCGGCAGAGCGTAGCGCCCGAGGTGGGCGCGATAATAGGCCTCGAGCTGTCCTTCATCCGGTTCCACCGGCGGCCGAGTATCCTCCAGCAGAAACTGCATTTTCTGGATGATCCGACGCCTGACGATCTCGTCCTCCTGGTCCAATCCCAGCGCGAGTCCCTCCCGCAGCAGGATCTCATCGTGAACATCGGCATCGATCAATTCACGCATTTTTCGCCTGTCGGGCCGTACACCGAACTGCAACATGTATTGATTGGCGATCCTGGCTTCCCGCGGCGGCGTGATGACGATCCGACCGACCGCTGTTTCACCCCGATGGATCTTGCCAATCAGGAATATCGCCAACCCGAGTACGACGAAGTGGACCAGCGGCTCGCAGATCGCCCGATGCAAGAAGGTGCCCAGCGCCACCCGGATCCATTCCATGACCCGCAGTATCGCAAATGAGCGCGAGCGCCCTGCCGGCATTGCTTCGAAGCTC
>CAZBTV010000248.1:4404-6934 GCA_964494895.1 uncultured Steroidobacteraceae bacterium
TCTCAGTATCAGGGGTAACGCAGTCCGGTTCCGATCGGGTAAAGCGGGTGCCGGGTGTCGGCTGGGGCGTCCGGCTTTTGCTGTCTGACTTCTTCCTTGGAGGAGGGCAGCTCGAGCGGCACGCGTCCTTGCGGGCGCGCACGGCCGCTCAGCACATCAAGCAGTGCGGCATCCGCTACGCCGAAATCGCCGAGCACGGCTCGTGCCCTGTTCCGGATGTTGGTCAGAATCGCCGGGCGGTCCAGAAAGACGACCGCGACCGTGGGGACTCGGGCGCTGATGCTCTTGAAGCGCTCGTAGTCCGGATTGCCATCTTCGAACGCGAGACTGCCTTCGTGTTGGCGTGAGCCGAAAAAGTAACCCGGATGCAACAACTCGTGAGGGGCCGTCAGGCGCACGATCGCAACGTCGGCGCTGGCCGGGTCAGCCACGACACGCCAGCCTTGCTTGCGCGCTTGCCCCGCATCGATTCCGGACAAGTAAACTCGCTTGCTTGGGCTCAACGGCAGCAACTCTCGCTGGTTCTGTAACAACACCATCGAACGCCGCTGCGCGTCCAGGCCAGCCTGCTGGAAATCGGGATTGCCGACTACCTTTCGTGCCGTATCGGCATCCACGTAAGGATTCTCGAACAGCCCCTGTTGGAACTTCTGTACCAGAATGCGACGCACGGAAGCGTCCAGTCGCGCGACCTCGATCTGACCATTCCGCACCGCCTGCACGAGGTACTCCGATCGCTCGGTACCCCCGAACTGATCGATCCCGGCGTTGAACGCTTTCACGAATCGCTCGGCCATGGACAGCGTTTCCACTCCCCACGGCATGCCGATGTCCTTGGCCTGTTGCGGGGGTGACCCTGTCATGCAGGCGCTGTCACAATCATTGGTGATGGCCCAGTCCGACAACACGATGCCCGCGAAATGATACCTCTCGCGCAGCAGCTCGGTCAGAAGCTGGCGGTTGAAACCCGCTCCGACAGGCTCGAGGGGACGTCCATTGACTTCAACACCATGGAGGATCGCGTATGTCGGCATGACACCGGCGACACGGGCTGCGAAGGCGCCTTCGAAAGGCTCGATGTGGTCCTGAAAGTGTCTACCGCCCCCAAATGTTGCGTTCCGGCCATAGTAATTATGAGCATCAAAGCCGCCGTCGGCCTCGGCACCGTAGCCCACCCAGTGCTTGACGACGGCCGCAACGCCCTGGGCGTCCACTCCCTCGGTTCCATGTTGAAAGCCAGCAACATAAGCGGCCACCAGCGACTTGGCCATCGCGGGGTCTTCACCGAAGGTGCCGAGGAGCCGCGGCCAGCGAGGCTCCGTCGCGAGGTCGGCCTGCGGCGAAAGCGTGATGTGAATGCCGACGGCACGATATTCCTGGCGGGCAATATCAGCGAAGCGCCTGACCGTGTCAGCATCCCCGATCGCCGCAAAACCCAGGAGCTCAGGCCACTGCGAAAACCCGTTGCTCTCGGCACTAGCTCCGAGAATGGCCTGGAAGTGATTGCGAGGGTCGGTGCTGATGCTGACAGGAATACCTAGCCGGCTCGCTTCCGCAAGCTCCTGGACCTTGTTGTTTTGGCTGGCTAGCACGGGCGGTGCGACCGAGAGGCGCGTGATGAAACTGGTGATGTGCCGCTCGCCGATGAGTTTCGCGAGCGCCGCAAAATCGTAGCCCTGGTCTGAATGCCCAATCACGCTGCCCAGGCCTGGCGCGTTCGCGTGCATCAGGGTACCCGCTTTCTCCTCCAACGACATCTTGCGGAGGAGGTCTTGCGCGCGCAGCTCGGGCGGCAGGCGCCAGTCCTCGTACGGGTCGAGCTGCCCATTGCGATCGAGGTCCTTGAACTGCCGTCCATCGACGGTCAAGACGTGCGCCGAACGAACGCCCAGCTCAGGTTGGCTCCGGAGTGATGCTTCGACAGCTGCGGTCGCCCAGGCTGTGGGTCCGTTGATGCAGGCTGCCAGCAAGATGACAAAGCCACCGACATTCAACACACCTGACGGGCGGCCTGCGGTTACGTACGACTTCATCGGCGGCCGCGTACCCGGATTTCGTGCTCGGTTTCGGTGACCTCCAGCTCCGGTTGGGCGCTCAGGAAACCGATCAACGCGGCAGGATCGCTGGAGGAGTAGGTCCCACTGATGGGACGGTGGGCCAACCCGGGATCCTCGATGACGAGCCGGCGTGGGCTGTAGCGGTTGAACTCCTCCGCCACCTCTGCCAGCGGCGTCTCCTCGAAGACCAACCGCCGTTGAGTCCAGGCCGTTGCTGCCGCGACATCCGCGTGATGGGCTTTCAGGGTCCGGACCCCCGGCTTCCTGACCGTCAGTTGCTCACCTGCCGAGAGGACGGTCGCAGGAGGCTGCGAATTGGGGCCCTCATCTACTGTACGCCCTTCGGCCGTCACTGCCACTCGGCCTTCAAGTACGGTTACGACGGTTCCGGAGCTTTTGCGATCAACATCAAACTCCGTACCAACCGCGCGCACAGCCGTGCGGTCACTGTGAACGATGAACGGCCGTGTCCC
>CAZBTV010000249.1:0-6917 GCA_964494895.1 uncultured Steroidobacteraceae bacterium
GGTCCAGAAACCACAACCGCTGCTGCGCATACGACACCAGCAGCGCCTGACTGCGATCCACCGGCACCAGCGCGCCCGCATCACTGCGCCGCCCCTCGCCCAACACACGCGCAAATTCCGCCAACCGTGGGTGGCTGAACAGCTCCCGCACACCCACTTGCACCTGCAGCCCTTGCCTCACCCGCACCACCACTTGCACCGCCAACAGCGAATGGCCGCCGAGCTCGAAGAAGTGGTCCTGCCTCCCCACCCGCTCCACCTGCAGCAGCTCCTGCCAGATCCCCGCCACCGCCTGCTCCAGCTCTCCCAGCGGCGCTTCATACTCCTGACTCGCCACCGCCGACTGACCCGGCTGCGGCAAGGCCTTGCGATCCAGCTTCCCGTTCGCCGTCAGCGGCAGCCTCTCCAGCACCACAAACGCGCTCGGCACCATGTAGTCCGACAGCGACTTCAACAGCTCCCCTCGCAGCCGGGCCGCCGTCAGTTGCACCCCGGGCTGCGCGGTCACATACCCCACCAGGCGCTTGTCCGCGAAGGCGGCATCCGTCCCTTGCGCAACGGCCACCACCACCGCCTCTTTCACTCCCTCACACTGCATCAACCGGGCTTCGATCTCTCCCAGCTCGATCCGGAACCCGCGGATCTTCACCTGAAAGTCATTGCGGCCCAGAAACTCGATCGTCCCATCCGCCCGCCAGCGACCCAGGTCCCCGGTGCGATACATCCTTCCAGCCCCCGCCGGGCTGAACGGATCCCTCACAAAACGCTCCGCCGTCAGTTGCGCACGGTTCAGATACCCTCGCGCCACCCCCGCCCCACCAATATGAATCTCTCCGGCTACCCCGATCGGAACCGGCTCCCCGGACTTCCCCAGTATGTAGATCCGTGTGTTTGAGATTGGAGCGCCAATCGGAACGCCCTGGCTGCCTTCAGATACCGATCGGACCCAATAGGAGGAGGCAAAAGTCGTCGTCTCCGTCGGGCCGTACACATGCAGAAGGCATCCTGGACCTTCCCCGTCCAGGCACCGCTTCACGAGCCTGGGATCACACTCCTCGCCGCCAAACAACACATACCTCAGGGACGAGAAACAATCAGGTGTCGTGCGCACGCACTGATTGAACAGCGCCGTGGTCAGGAACAATGTCGTGACCCGCTGCTCCTTCAGCAGCGATGTAAAGCGCTCGGGCTCGAGCGAGGTTGACTTAGGGATGACGACGATGGCCGCGCCGTTCAGCAACGCGCCCCACACCTCGAAGGTGCTGGCGTCAAACGCGGGATTCGCGGCGAAGGCAATCCGGTCTGCCGCGTCGAGCTGAACATAGCCGGGATTGCAAACCAATCGAACAATCGCGCGGTGAGGAATCACCACACCCTTGGGTTGACCGGTGGACCCGGAGGTGTACATCACATAGGCGGTTGATTCGCCCTCGACGAAGATGCGGGGATTGACCAGCGAGCCGCTTTCCGCCAAAGGATCATCCACATTGATCCGCACTAGTGTCTGCAGCGCCTCGGGTATCTTGACGTCACGGCCACTGAGCAACACCCGTGCTCCGCAGTCCTGGGTCATGAATGCCTGACGTTCCTCCGGCGACCCGGAATCCAGAGGAACATAGGCGGCACCGCACTTGAGGATGGCCAGCTCCCCGATCAACAGCTCTATCGAGCGGTCGAGCAGCACGGCAACATAGTCGCCGCGCCCCACCCCCAGTCCGATCAGACGGTGAGCAAGCTGATTGGCTCTTTTGTCGAGCTCTCCATAGGTCAATTGCCTCGTACCGTGGATCACCGCGACCGCATTGGCGGTGCGCTCCGCATGCTCCTCAAACAGCTCGTGGACTGGCTTGTGTGCCGGGTAAGCAACCGATGTCGCATTGAATTCCTCGATGACTTGCCGGCGTGCCGCGCCTGTCAGAAGTGGCACCTCACTGATCGGCCGCTGTGCTTCGAATACCATTGCCTCCAACACGTTCGACAAGCAAGACACCCACCGCTCGATCGTCTCGCGCTCGAACAGGTCGCTCGTATAGTTGAGCCAGCCATCGACCTGATCCTCGGTTTCCTGCAGTATGAGTGACAGCTCGAACTGCGCCGTGCTGATCGATCCGTCGCCTTCCGGAGAGAGCGTTACATCGCGGAAGCGCAGCGCGCCGCGGGGTGCATTCTGCAACGCAAACATTACTTGAAAGACAGGGGCGTAGCTTGGACTTCGCGCCGGCCGAAGCGACTCGACGACTTGCTCGAAGGGCGTCTCTTGATGACTGTACGCATCAAGCGTGAGCGCTTTCACACGCGCAAGCAACGCGCTGATGCTCGGGTCATCCTCCACGCTCACACGCAACGCCAATGTGTTCACGAACAGGCCGATCAAACCCTCGACCTCGGCTCGCTGCCGGTTGGCGACGGGGGTCCCAATCACCACATCGGTTTGTCCGCTCAATCGTGACAGCAGGATCGCGAAGCCGGCATACAAGGTCACGAACAGCGTCGTGCCTTGCTGCCTGGAAAGTGCCCGCAGACGCTGAGTCAATTCCCGCGGCAAGACCACCCGTACACTGCCACCGCGGTAGCTCGGAGCCGGCGGCCGCGCCCGATCCGACGGCAACGACACTACCGCCGGCGCGCCCGACAACTGCTGCCTCCAGTATTCCAACTGGCCTTGCAACACCTCGGGTTGCAGCCATTCCCGCTGCCATATTGCATAGTCCACATACCGGACCGGCAGTGGCGGTAACGGATCTTCCATTCCGTTCCGGTATGCCGCGTAGAGATCGCTCAACTCCCGCATGAGCACCCCGAGCGACCACCCGTCCGAGACGATGTGATGCATCGTGACAGAGAAGACGTGCTCAGCGGGGGACACCTTCAGCAAGCGGCCGCGAATCAACGGGCCCCGGGTGAGATCGAACGAGGACTGCGCGTCTTCGGCGCAGTGGCGCTTCACCTCTGCTTCCTGCTCATCCGCGGCGACGCCCGTCAAATCGACGATGTCGAGTGCGAAATGAGCATCCGCGATGATTTCTTGAGCTGGCTGCCCCTCGAGGCTCCTGAATACCGTGCGCAGTGCCTCATGGCGCTCGAGGATCGAATCCAACGATCTACGCAAGTCAGCGACATGGAGCGGACCTTTCAGCCGCCACGCTCCGGTGATGTGGTACGCTGCACTGGCTTCCTTCCCTCCGAACTGACTGATGAACCACAAACGCTGTTGCGCGTAGGACAGCGGGTAGTGAGACTGGTCTGCGCGCCGGCAAACATGCCCTGTCACAGCGGGGGGATGAGTCGCTTCGAGAAACTTGAGGATCTCGTCCCGCCGCTGTCGGATCTGCTCCTGATCGTCAGAGGTCAAGGCTCCCTTCGGTGCATCGACGCTCAGGCTCCCCCGATCAGCCCATAACCGGATGTCCCTTTGGCTGAGTGTCCGCAGAAAATCGGCAACGCCCTTCATAGTGACACTCTCTCTCGCTCAGCCGTCACAGGAGCCGTGCGACTCGAATAGGACCGGCGCGCCCAATCCACCAATGAAATGTGCTCTCCAAGAGACATCAAGGAAGACGACGCAAACACATCTCGCAGCGAGATCTCGCAGCCCAGGACCTGCCGCACGCGTGACACGAGCTGTACCGCCAGCAGGGAATGTCCACCTAGCTCAAAAAAGTTATCGTGGCGACTCACCCGCTCAACGCACAGCAACTCCTGCCAGAGGCTCGCCAGGGACTCCTCTGTTGGTCCAACGGGTGCCTCATACTCCCTGGTGACCAGGGCAGCCTGGTCCGGCCTCGGTAACGCCTTGCGGTCGAGCTTGCCGTTCGGGCTCAGGGGCAACGACTCCAGCACGACGAACGCGCTCGGCACCATATAGTCCGCCAGAACCTTCAAAAGCTCCCCGCGCAACCGTGCCGGTGAGAGCGTCGCTGCATTGCGCGCCGTCAAATACGCGACCAACTGCCTCTCACCCGGCTCGTCTGGATCTGTGCGCTCGAGCGCGAGCACCACCGCCTCCTTGACTCCATCGCACTCGCTCAGCCTGGCCTCGATTTCTCCGAGCTCGATGCGCAAGCCGCGGATCTTCACCTGGAAGTCGTTGCGGCCCAGAAACTCGATATTCCCATCCGCCCGCCAGCGCCCGAGGTCTCCCGTGCGATACATTCGCGCACCGGTGCTCATGCTGAAGGGATCCGCCACAAACCGCTCCGCTGTCAGCTCCGCCCGGTTCAGGTAGCCACGCCCAACACCCACTCCGCCGATGTAGATTTCTCCAGCTACCCCAACCGGCACCGGCTGTCGCCGCGCATCGAGGAGGTAGATCCGCGAGTTGTCTATCGGCTTGCCGATTGGAACGCGCTCGAGCCCACCGGCACACTCCCAAGCCGTCACGTCCACCGCGGCTTCCGTAGGCCCATACAGGTTGTGTAGCCGCAGTCCTGGAAGCCGCTGCAGCACCTGTGCCTCGAGTGCGGCGGGCAGCTCCTCACCACTGCACATGATCTGCCGGAGACTCGAGCACCGCCCCTCGAGAGACTGACTCATGAACGATTGGAGCATCGAGGGTACGAAGTGCAGCGTAGTGATGCCCGCTTCATCGATCACCTTCGCGAGATACAGGGGATCCTGATGTCCGCCCGGCCGGGCCAGCACCAGCGGCGCGCCCTGTAGCAGGGGCCAGAAGATCTCCCACACGGACACATCGAAGCTGAATGGCGTCTTCTGCAGGACTCTATCCCGCTCACTGAGCTCATAACGTCGCTGCATCCATTCCAGCCGGTTGACCACCGCGCGATGCTCGTTCATCGCTCCCTTCGGCCTGCCGGTCGATCCTGAGGTATAGATCACATACGCGAGGTTGTTCGGCTTCACCCCCGTCTGTGCTACGTCAAGATCCGTCGCAGGGTGCGCGGCGATCACACTCCAGTCACCATCCAACGAAGTCCATGTTTGGCCCACCATGCACAACGCGCTCTTCAGGCGATCCTGCGTGAGCAACACATCAGGTGCGGCGTCGTTGATCATGTACCGCAGACGCTCGGGTGGGTAACCGGGATCGAACGGCACGTACGCACCGCCCGCCTTCAGGATCCCCAGCACGCCGATCACCATCTCGAGGCTGCGCTCAACGCACAAGCCAACGAGACGATCCGGACCGACGCCCCGCAGTCGCAAATAGTGCGCCAACTGGTTCGCTCGCGCATTGAGCTCGCCGTAACGGATGGCCCGATCGTCATGCATTACCGCCACCGCCTGCGGGCACTGTTTGACTCGCGCTTCAAAGATCTCGTGAATCAGCCGGTCGGCCGGATACTCAGCCGCTGTCGCGTTGAACTCCTCGATGATCTGGCGTCGCTGCGCGTCTCCCAGCAGCGTCAGGCTGTCGACGGGTTGTTCCACATCACGCGCCATTTCCTGGAATATCCGCTGCAGATGGGTCATCCATCGTTCGATGGTGGTGCGCTCGAACAGATCGGTTGCGTAGTGCGCGGTCCCTGCGATCCGGGTCCCATCGTCTTCCAACGACAGATTCACGTCGAACTGAGTCCTCTGCGTGAAAATCGGCTCGGCCGAGAAACTCAACCCCGACGGCTGCCCCTGGTGCCCAATCTGGGCGAAGCTCTGCAAGCCCACCATTACCTGGACCACAGGACTGTGGCTCAGGGTGCGCTGCGGCTGCAGCAGCTTTACGATCTCCTCGAACGGAACATCCTGGTGGCTGTATCCTCCAAGCGTGGCTGCCTTGACCTGCCGCAGCAGCCCGCGCACGCTCAATCCCTCCTCCATGCGTATCCGCAATGGCAACGTGTTGACGAAGAATCCGATCAGCCCCTCGACTTCAGTGCGCTGACGGTTCGCCACGGGTACACCTACGATCAGGTCAAACTGCCCGCTCAGACGCGACAACAACACGACGAAGCCTGCGTAGAGCACCATGAACAGTGTGACGTCCTCCTGTCGAGCGAGATGCTTCACTGCCCGGCTCAACGATTCGTCCAATACTACGGGCACGCTGCCGCCGCGATAGCTCTGTATGCGAGGTCTTGCCCTCTGGGTGGGCAGCTCCAACACCAGGGGCGCACCGAGAAGATGATCTTTCCAGTACGCCAGTTGCTTTGCCAGAGTCTCTCCCGTCAACCACTGTCGCTGCCAGATGGCATAGTCCGCGTATTGAATCGGGAGGTCAGGCAGCGAAGGGGCGCGGCCCTGACGATAGGCCGCATACAGGACGGCCACTTCTCGCGCGAAAATCCACAGCGACCACCCATCTGAAATAATATGGTGCATCGTCACGAGCAACAGATGGCTCTCGGCGGAGAGCTTCAGCAACTGCCCTCGAATCAGCGGGCCGCGGCTCAAGTCCAGCGGTGCGTGCGCCTCGCCCTGGAGCCGCCGCCGAATCTCTTCATCCCGAGCGGATGCCTGTAGCCCGCTGAGGTCATCCTCGGCAAGAGCAAAACTGGCTCGCTCAGCGATGACCTGTATGGGATTCCCATCCATGCTCGCAAACGTGGTCCGCAGTATCTCGTGCCGTTGTACGACCGCATCCAGCGCCGCACGAAGGGCCGTCGGATCCAGCACGCCCGACAGGCGCAGCGCCACTGAAATGTGATAGGCCCCGGAGTCATCCTCCAACTGATCTATGAGCCACAGGCGTTGCTGCGACCAGGATAGGGGTACGTTTACGCGCCGCTCCTGCCGGTGAATGGGCGCAAACGTGGCCAGCGCGGCACTGTTGAATCGATCCCCGAGCGCCTTCAGTGTTGGACACTGGAATAGTGTACTCACCTCCAGCTCCCGGCCGAGTACCCGGCGCGCGCGGCTGACCACCTGGACCGCCAGGAGTGAATGTCCGCCGAGATCGAAGAAGTTATCGTGCCGGCCCACACGCTCCAGATGCAACAGCTCCTGCCAGATCCCCGCCAGAG
>CAZBTV010000250.1:0-6779 GCA_964494895.1 uncultured Steroidobacteraceae bacterium
TCCGATTCCAACACGGTGAGAGCGGCCTCGTCGGTGAGAGGAACCTGCTCCTCTACATCGATGGCCTCCGAAGCATCGTCCAGGGCCGACACACACAACGAGCTGTCGAGTGCTTTGACTTCGAGCGTCCAGTCTTCCGGCGGCCGGTATTTCGGCGGTAGATCGCGCACCTCGACGGTGCGATTGTTACAGACGATCGACAGTCTCTCGATGAGGTTGCCGAGCTCGCGAACGTTACCGCTCCACGAGTGCAAGGCGAGAGCTGCAAGCGCACGCTGCGAGAGTTGCAACCGGCCGCGGCCTTCGGCGACGTTGTGCGCTACGAAGTCGCGTACGAGAAGCGGAATGTCCTCACTGCGGGCGCGCAGCGGCGGCATCTCGATCGGGAATACGTTGATGCGGTGGAAGAGATCTTCGCGGAAGGTGCCCCGGGTGATCGCCTCTTCGAGATTGCGATGTGTCGCGGCGATGATGCGGACATTGCAGCGGATTGGCGTGTGATTACCAACACGCTCGAACACACGCTCTTGCAACACGCGCAGCAGCTTTACCTGCATCGACGGGCTCATGTCCCCGATCTCGTCGAGAAACAGGGTGCCGCCTTCGGCGATCTCGAAGCGGCCCTTGCGCGCGGCGATCGCGCCCGTGAAGGAGCCCTTCTCGTGGCCGAACAGCTCGGATTCGAGCAGTTCGGCGGGAATGGCGCCACAGTTTACGGCGACGAATGGCCGGCCGCGCCGCGGGCTCAGATCGTGGATGGCCCGGGCGACGACTTCCTTGCCAGTGCCGGATTCGCCCAACACGAGGGCGGTGGAATCGAATGCTGCGACCTGGCGGATGAGGGCGATGACTTCGCGGATGGCTGCTGAGTTGCCGGTCGGAAGCCGGACGGCCGGGGTGATTGGAGTGACGGCGCCTGTATTGCTCACTCTCGCTTCGATGAGCTCCGACGTCAAACTTGATTCCGCCGCCGCCATGTGACTCTTCGCGCCCCCTGCCAAATCGATTGTTGCTTTGTTCGAGCTTCGAGCAGGCGGCTTCCCCTGTCGCCGTCCCACTCTTCGATGTTCCTATGTTGCTTGTAGCAGACGGTAAAAGCTGTGAAGCACATCGGACTTAAGGCTGTAAGTTGGGCACTCCCAACGTGACCTCATTCACAAGAGTTGCGGTCCGCCATACAACGTTAAATCGCCGTGTGAACCGCAGCACGATGGCGGCCGCGGGCGAGTCGTACCTATCACTGACCGCGGCGCGGTTGGCGACTGCCGGCAATCTGACGTCGATGGCGGCGGAAGGCGAGCTTCTCGATGAGATCGGCGACTGCTTCACCGACCGGGGCGAACTTCACTTTGACATGGCCATCAGGGCTGACGCTCGTGACGCGTCCAGGCAGGCGCAGGGGTTGCGCCAGGCACTCATGCAGGTATATCTCCGCCACCCCCTGCTCACCGGCTTCCGGCAGTGGTGCCGTGCCTCGCCACATTCCGCCGAGCGCGTTGAACCTTACTGGAACGGCTGGAGGGCGCGGCCGGTTGGCGGCAAGGATTTGCCCCACCATGTCCAGCAGGAGGTTGATCTTCAAATCCAAGCGCAGGATGTCGGCCGCATAGGGGGCGGTCTCGTCCTGTTTATCGACCGGTCGTTGGTCGTCCATGGCATCCCATGCCTGCAATATCTGCAGGTTACGCTCAGTGAAGCCCGCCGCCATGTCGCGATCGGCAGGGTTGGGCATTTGGCGCCATACGACGGGTAACACGTCCTGGAAAGCCAGCTCTTCATAGAGAACGACTGTATCGGCGCCGTCGAACATTTCCGGTCTCCGTATGATCAGGCTATCGACCGCGTGCGCCTTAACTTGAGTGCTGTTGCGCCGTATGCGCGAAGGCCAGGATCCGTTCGGCAAGGGTGGCGTATTCACCCCCGAAGTGGTGGCCCTTGCCGACCTCGGCCAGCGTAATACGAGTGTGCTCGGGCGCCTTTGGCAGGGTGGGGCAGATGGAGTCCGTCTCGCCTTCGCCGTAAACGCACAGGATAGGTAGGGCTCCGATGGCGGCGATTTCGGGCCGGGTCTTGGGGCCGTCATCATCCGATCCGACCCAGTCGGCGATCTTGATCTCGAAGGAGGCGTTGGAATCCACGCCCAACAGGTTGACAGTCGCAACCTGAGCGCGCAGGTCGGGCGGCAGCCGGTTCACTACGAAAGGCAACACATCGGCTCCGAACGAGTACCCAACGAGCAGCACGCGCTGTTTGTGCCACGCCGCGAGGTAGTGGCGCATGATTCTCGCGATGTCCCTTGCGGTTTCGTCAGGAGTGCGCTCAGTCCAGAAGTATTTCAACGAGTTCAGGCCCACGGTAGGCACTCCATCGGCGGCGAGGCGGGCGGCGAGCTCCTGATCGAGTCCCGCCCAGCCACCGTCGCCCGTCAGAAGGATCGCCAGCTCATCCGAATTGCTGTCGGGCTCGGCATGTACTTCGTTCACCGGAAGATCGCTGATGTCCGGTGGACGCGCTGGCGGGGTCTCGACATGAGCGCTGAGGCTGCTGTAAGCCTCTCGGAACTGCGGCATCCAGTTACGCTCGACCGAGAATCCGTGACCGACGAGAGGTAGCCTGACGACCTCTGCGCCTGTCGTCTGGGCCGCGAACGTATCGACGGCTGCCGGTGCGCAGACCTGATCTTTCTGGCCTTGGAAGGCGATCCAGGGCTGCTTGAGTGTTTTGGAAGGCTCGAAGATGAGATCGTTCTTTTTCCCCTGGCTGTAGCGCAGCCCCGCGCCAGGGCAAAGGGCCGCGCCAGCGAAGTCCTGGTCCGGACAGAATCCCATGCTCAAGGCGCCGGCGAACGTACCAGGAGGCGATTGCACCAGGGCGGCATACACCACGGTCGCTCCCGAGGAATATCCGATCAGTACCGGCACGTGATACACAAACATGCCGATCTCTTTCTGAATCTGATGGCTGAGATTCTCGAAATCGCCGGCAATGAGCTGACACGGGGCATTCGGGCGTTGCGCGGCCTTACCGAGAGCTGCGAGGTACTGGCGGATGTCGACTCCGATCACCACCGCGCCCATGTCGGTCAGGGCGCGCGCCATGTTGACCACACCGAGATTCCAACCGCCGTCGCCGGAAACGAAAATTGCGACGCTTTTCGGCGTGCCTTCGGGGATGTAGACGGTGACCTTGCCAAACCGGCCGGCTGGGAGGTGGGTCTCCCCCTCGGTCGGCGCGGGCCGGGGGGCTTTGGACCGGGCCAGTGTCGCCATAGAAGCAGTCAGTACCGCCAGGAGTGACACGATGACGGCCGCCGGCACACCGCTCGCAAACAACCGCTCACGCATCCGCTTACCTCGCAAACAACTCTTTCATGCCTCCCGCGATCAGCACGGAGACGTCCACGAGCACGCGCGGCAGGGAGATCCCACCGCGGGCCACGAGATACTTCGCTTCCCAGACAGGGTCGAATTTTGCCTTGTAGCGGCGCAGGCCATCAAAGTTGTAGAAGTGCTCTCCATGGCGGAATACGAAGTTGCCCACGCGGTGCCAGGCGGGAGCCAGCGGGTGGGTTTCGAGTCCGGCCAGCGGCGCCATGCCCAGATTGAACCAACGGTAACCCGATGCCTTGCCCCATTTCATGAGCTCGATGAAAAGATAGTCCATTGCCCCGCGCGGCGCCTCGGCCCCGAAGCGCATCAGGTCCACCGACAGCTCCTCTTTCGTACCGGTCGTCCACAGGTTGGCGAAAGCCGCGGGCGTGCCTTCGCAATAGACGATCGCGACCGGGAAGTTGCGCAGGTATTCGGGCGAGAAGGCGCCGACGGAAAAGCGCTTCTCGCCGGTGGACTTGCTCGCGAGCCACTCATCTGACAGCTCTTGCAGTGTCGGCAGGATCTCGTCGAGCCGTTCTGGAGGTATGACCTCGAAGCTCGCGCCGTCCCGCTCCGCGCGGCGATGTGCCTGGCGCAGATCGGCGCGCGCCGAGCCTTCGAGCCCGAAGTCTGCCAACGGGACGCGCGCCTCCTCGCCGATCTTCAGGGCTGCAAGTCCCAGGTCCACGTAGAGCGACAGGCGGTCGCCGCTCGCCTGGTAGAACACGGTTTCTCCACCGTGGAGATCTGAGATCTCCCGGAAGCGCCACACCAATTCCTCGGCGCCTTTCTCCGAGCCGATCGGATCGCCCAAGGCAACCCAACTGCGTCCGGAGATCTGATACATGACGAAGGTGTCGCCCGATTCGCAGAACAGCAGTCGCTTGTCGCCCGCCAACGCTGCATTTGCCAACGTAAGATCGGAGGCAGCGATCACCCGGCGCGCCCGCTCGATTTCATGCGGGCCGGCAACCGCCGGCTCGGGACGTGCAGGACGTAACATGTTTGTTACGAGATATGCGGCTGCGAGGACGATGACCGCGAGTGAAGCCCGCAACATGCGCGGTGTGTTGGCGTCCAGTGCAAATGTCCACCAGAGATCTTGCGAGTAGATGACGCGTCGATGCGCCATGTAGCCGATCCACACGGCCATGATGATCACGCCGATGATGCTTGCGATCCAGGTGGGGGTGAATCGTTCCGACATGATTGCAGTCGGCCGATAGAAAGAGGGGCGCCCCAGGCCGAGCACACCCAACACCAGGGCGAGAATGATGGCCTCCTCGAAGTCGAGGCCTTTCAGGAGTGATGCGATCATTCCCGCGACGAGCAGCCAGAAGACAATGTGATAAGCGGCCTCGACGCGGCGGTACAGTGCACGGGCCAGGATGATCAGCCCCAGCCCGATGATGCTTCCCGCCAGATGGGAGACCTCGAGTACCGTCAGTGGCAGGAAGCGGTCGAGGAACGCCAGGCGCTCGTTGATTCCGGGGGTCGCTCCTGAGATCAGGAGCACGGTGCCGGAAAGAAACACCAGAGCGCTCGCGACCTGTGGGACGACCGGGGCAATGTAGGCCGATGCCAACTGGTGGGCGCGCGCGATCCGGGTACTG
Organism: uncultured Steroidobacteraceae bacterium; assembly: GCA_964494895.1. Lineage (GTDB taxonomy): Bacteria > Pseudomonadota > Gammaproteobacteria > Steroidobacterales > Steroidobacteraceae > 13-2-20CM-66-19. Next base: position 4,985 of record CAZBTV010000250.1, read on the forward strand.
GCGGCGCTGATCTCCTTGGCGCCGAACAGAATCGCACCGAACAGGATAGGCACGAGGTAATAGATGGCGCGATAAGCCAGGAGCGAGCCGAGGAGAGCATCGGGGGGCACATTCGGCAGCGCCAGGATCATGACGGTCTCGAAAACCCCGATGCCGCCAGGTACGTGGCTTACGATTCCCGCAATGACTGCCGCCGCGTAAGCTCCGAGGAAGGTGATGAAATCCACGTTGGCATCGTCGGGCAGCAACCACCAGACGACCGCGCCGGCGAGGCTCAGATCGATCATGGCGAGGGCGATCTGGGGAAGGGCGATCGTCGGTCCGGGGGCGCGCAGCGCCCAACCGCGGATTTCCAAGGTGCTTCTGGAGAGGGAGGCCCAGACTCCATAGGCGACCACCGTGGCCAGGAGCAGCCCGCCAATCAGCATGAGCCACAACCGGCCCAGGTGCAGCACCAGCGCGGCCTGATCAGGTGCGAACAACAGCGAGAATCCCGAGATCATTGCCAGCCCGATACCAATGGACAGGCTGCAGAAGGCGGAGATCGTTGCAACTTCCACAGCCGTCACTCCCGCGGTCGCATACAGGCGAAAGCGGATGGCTGCGCCGGTGAAGGCCGCAAATCCCAGGGTATGGCCGAAAGAGTACGCGATAAAGGAGGTGAAAACGATGCGGCTGTATGCGATCGCGCGGCCGAGGTAACGCAACGCGAGCACTTCGTAAGTGCTCAACAGCCAATAGCTCAGAGCGGTGAAGCAGAGCGCCGCAACGATATGCCTGCGCGGGATCTCATGTAGGTGAGCCCAGACGCTGCGGATATGCAGATGCGCCAGTTCGCGGTGCAAGACCCACACGACACCCCCGAATATCAGGAGGGCCGCAATGGGTCCTAGCCAACGAAAGCCGCTTCGGTCGTCCGCGCTAACGTCCTCACCTGAGGATGTCGATGACACCATCGGTTGGGGGGCGCGCGCTCAGCGCGTGAGTGGCTTGTATTTGATGCGGTGGGGCTGTGAAGCGTCATCTCCCGTGCGGCGCTTGAAGTCCTCTACGTATTCCTGATAGTTCCCTTCGAACCAGACCACCTGAGAATCGCCTTCGAAGGCCAGGATGTGGGTGGCGATACGGTCGAGGAACCACCGGTCGTGCGAGATGACGACGGCGCATCCGGGAAAGTTCAACAGCGCATCCTCCAACGCGCGCAGGGTTTCGACATCCAGATCGTTCGTCGGCTCGTCCAGCAAAAGGACGTTGCCGCCCTGTTTCAATACCTTCGCCAGGTGTACCCGGTTGCGCTCACCGCCCGAGAGGTCCCCGATCACCTGTTGTTGTTGGGTGCCGCGGAAGTTGAAGCGGCCTACATAGCCGCGCGAAGGGGTCTCGTAGTTGCCGACCTTGATCAGGTCGAGGCCGCCTGAGATTTCCTGCCAGACGGTCTTCTTGTCATCCAGAGCCTGGCGCGACTGATCGACATATGCGAGTTTCACCGACGGTCCGACGCGAATCTGCCCAGCGTCCGGTTTCTCGGCACCCGTCAACATGCGAAACAGGGTTGTTTTACCCGCACCGTTGGGTCCGATGATTCCGACGATGCCTCCGCGGGGGAGATTGAATGTCAGATTATCGAACAGCAGCCGGTCGCCATACGCCTTGCGCAGCCCCTGTACCTCGATGACCACGTCTCCGAGGCGCTCGCCCGGCGGAATGTAGATCTCGTTGGTCTCGTTGCGCTCCTGGAATTCCTTGGAGGCCAGCTCCTCATAGCGCTGCAGGCGGGCCTTGCTCTTGGCCTGGC
>CAZBTV010000251.1:0-6672 GCA_964494895.1 uncultured Steroidobacteraceae bacterium
ACTACACGAGGACCGTGTTCGAATGGATCACGGACGCTCTGGGGGCACAGGATGCCGTATGCTCCGGCGGTCGTTACGACGGCTTGATTGCGCAGCTCGGCGGCGAGCCGACGCCCGGCATCGGATTCGCCATGGGCGTGGAACGTGCTGTCGAGCTGCTGGTCCAGGCGCAGCAGGTGCCGGCGCCGGGCGCGGCCGACGTGTACGTTGTCGTGAACGGCGCGCGCGCGTCCGCGGCCGGTCCTGCTATCGTGGAGAAATTGCGGGATGAGCTCCCGGGGGTGCGGTTCGAGCTGAATCTCGGAGGGGGCAATTTCAAGACACAATTCCGCCGCGCCGATCGCAGTGGCGCGGCGCTGGCTGTCATTGTCGGCGACGACGAGCTGGCCCGCGGCATGGCGGGAGTGAAACCTTTGCGGCAGGAAGCTGGTCAGACCGAGTGCCCGATCGCCGGGCTGGCGGCGGGTATCGCGGCGGCGTTGGCGCTTGCCCCGAAGGCAAGCCAGCAGCCGTCTTAGCAAAGAACGATTACTGATCCAGCGCACGGCGTTGGGCAATTCTCGCGAGAATACGAGCCTTCGCGTGGCTGCGCGCAAGGCATGAGGAGAGGGTCTTTGGACGAGTATCTGTCGGAACAAGAACAATGGGAGGCAGTCAAGCGCTGGCTGCGAGACAATGGTCCGTGGATCGTAGCCGGTATTGTCGTCGGCGCGGCCGCTATCGGGGGCTGGCAGTGGCGCAACGCCCACATCGATAAGGTGAACGGCGAAGCCAGTGCCAAGTACGAGCAGCTTCTGTCCGCCCTGTCACGTCATGATCAGAGCTCCACGCTGGCCACGCTCGGGGAACTGGAACGCGACTTCGGTTCGACCCCCTACGTGGATCAGGCGAGACTGGCCGTGGCGCGCCTCTACGTCGAGAACAATCAGCTCGACAAGGCTACCCAGGAGCTCGAATCCGTGATCCAGCACTCCAAGGACAAGCAGCTTGCGTTGGTCGCCCGTATGCGGCTCGCCCGGGTCCAGATCGCGCAGCAAAAGCCCGACGACGCGCTGGCCACCTTGAACAACGCCGGAGATCCCGGCGCCTTCGGCCCCAGATTCCATGAGATTCGCGGTGACGCGGACGCCGCCAAGGGTGATAAATCGGGGGCCTTGGCCGAGTATCGCGCGGCGCGCTCGATGGACCTGGGCGGCGGTGCCGGTGGAGGCAGTCCCTTGCTCGATCTGAAAATCGCCGACCTTGTGGCGGATGCGGGCCCGCTGGGGGCCGCTGGTAAGACTTCGACCGCGCAAAACCCCGCGAAAAAGTAAGCGCATGAGACAACTGCGACGCTGGATGACGGTGGCGGCGCTGCTTTTCATAGCAGCCTGCTCAAAAGACAAAGACATCGACAAGCCTGCGGTGCTGACGCCGTTCGCCGGGACGCTGAAGGTCGAGCGTGTGTGGAGCGCTTCTGTCCCTGACAGGGGAGCGAACGTGTTGCGTTTAGGCCTGAGTCTCGCAACCGAGGGCAAGCGCGTCTACGCTGCCGGCTACAAGGGCGAGGTGATCGCCTTCGATGTCGCTTCCGGTCATGTCCTCTGGCGGACCAAGCTCAAGAAAACCCCGTTCGCAGGCGGGCCGGCCGTGGGCGGCGACCTGTTGGCGGTCGGCACGAGTGAAGGTGAAGTCGTCGCATTGGACTCCACCAGCGGCAAGCTCCGTTGGAAAGTAAGGCTCAATGGAGAAATTCTGGCCGCCCCGGCAGTCTCCGAACGAGCGGTGGCCGTGCGTACTGTCGACGGCAAGTTGCGGGCGCTCTCGCCCAAGGACGGTCACGAGCTGTGGACGCAGGACCAGCAGGTGCCCCGCCTGTCCTTGCGCGGGACATCGCGGCCAGTTATCGCCGGTGACCTGACGCTGTGTGGATTCGACAACGGCAAGGTGCTTGCTGTCAATATGAACGACGGCTCGTTGCAATGGGAGGCCACTGTGGCTCCTCCACACGGCCGTACGGAGCTCGAGCGATTGGTCGACGTCGACTCAACCCCGCTCGTGTCAGGACAGGATGTATTTACGGTTAGTTTCCAGGGGCGTGTAGCCCGGCTTGCCCTCGACACCGGCCAGGTATGGTGGTCGCACGACGCTTCCAGCTATCGGGGAATCGCGCTCGATGACGATGCGCTTTATATACCGATGGCGGACGGCGAGGTGGTCGCTTTGAGGCAGCGGACCGGTGCGGAGATCTGGCGCCAGAAGGCGCTGCTTCACCGCGGCCTGTCCGCAGTGGCGCTCAGCGACGATGCGGTTGTGGCAGGCGATTATAAGGGTTACGTACATTGGCTGGATAAAGCGACGGGAGAGCTGGCCGCGCGTACGCGTGCGGGCAAAGCCCGGGTGAGCAATCCACCGGTGGTGGCCGGCAACATGGTTTTTGTCATCGACGACGCCGGTAAAATCAGCGCATTCCGCGCGACCCCGATCGCGGGCGCCAGGAAGCGCAATGCGCCTGCGAAAGAGGCCCCCACGCCCACGAGCGGCAGCGCTGTACCACCGGTGCCAACGCCCGAGGATGCGACAACGGCACCGGCTGCTCCTCCAGCGGAGTCGACAACGCAACCTCCAGTCAATCCACAATAACTCTCACCTGGGAGCTCCTGTGACGCTATGTTGCCTGTCATCGCCCTGGTGGGCCGCCCTAACGTCGGCAAGTCGACGTTATTCAATGTTCTGACCGGCACTCGCGACGCGATCGTCGCGGACATCCCGGGCCTGACTCGCGACCGTCAGTATGGCTTCGGCCGTGTCGGTCCGGTGCCTTATGTGGTCATCGATACCGGCGGGCTGGTAGAGAACCCGACTGGCATCGAGGCGCAGATGCGCGAGCAGACGGAGCGCGCTGTAGAAGAAGCCGACAGGCTCATCCTCGTGGCCGATGTCCGTGAAGGGCTCACACCGGCGGACCACTTCGTTCTTCGGGAGCTGCGGCGATCGGGCAAGCCCGTGACCTTGGCTCTGAACAAGGGAGAAGGTCTCGACGTCGACTTCGTTGGCGTTGACTTCCACGCGCTCGGCCTTGGCGAGCCGCTGTTGATCTCGGCGGCGCACGGACAAGGCTGCGAGGAGCTGATGGAGCACGTGCTCGCGGGTCTCGAGGCGCAGCCGGCAGGGGAGGAGCCGAACGCAGGTGCCATCCGCATCGCCATCATAGGCCGGCCCAACGTGGGCAAGTCGACTCTCGTCAACCGGCTCCTCGGGCAGGAGCGGGTCATCGCCAGCGATGTGCCTGGAACCACGCGGGACAGCATCCTCGTGCCATTTCGCCGCGACGAGCGCGACTTCGTCCTGATCGATACGGCAGGCGTGCGGCGCCGATCGAAGATCGAGACTGTCATCGAGCGTGCGAGTGTCGCCAAGACTCTGCAGGCTATCGATGAAGCGCACGTGGTCATCATGGTGCTCGACGCCCATGACACGGTCGCAGAGCAGGACGCAAGTGTGTTGGGCCTGGCGCTCGAGCGCGGTCGCGCGCTCATCATCGCTATCAACAAGTGGGACGGCATCCCTCCCGAGCAGCGCGAATCCATCCAGCGGCAACTCTCCCTGAAGCTCGATTTTGTGCCGTTTGCTCCGTTACACTTCATTTCCGCCCGGCACGGCACCGGTGTTGGTGAGGTGGTGCAGTCAGTCGTCCGCGCCTATGAAGCGGCGATGCGGGAAATGCCCACGAGGGAGCTCACGCGTACGCTCGAGCATGCGCTCACGGTCCATCAGCCTCCCCTCGTGCATGGCAGGCGGATCAAGCTCCGTTACGCGCATCAGGGAGGGAGGAATCCTCCACGCATCGTCATTCACGGCAACCAGACCGCTTCGGTACCGGACGCGTATACGCGCTACCTGGCGAATGTATTTCGAAAGAAGTACGACCTGTTCGCCACACCTGTCGCGGTCGAGTATCGCACGGACAAGAATCCTTACGTAAAGGAGAGACGGGTCAAGCCGCACCCCGATGCAAAACCGAGTCGCCGAAGCAAACACAACAGACGCCGTTGATTCGAGCGTGAGCGGCGCCGCCACCGTTAGCCGCCGCAACTCGCGCCGGGCCCGTCGCTTTGGTCCGGCACTTCCGCCACGGACCTTCGCGGGCTTCGCCGCTGCAGTCGCTACCGTACTGCTGATTGCCTTCTTCGGTTATCACTCTCTCGACAGTGAGGCGGAAAGCACGGCCCTCACGACACACACACTGGAAGTCATTCAGCGCGTCGATGCATTGTTGTCGAGCCTGAAGGACGCCGAGACAGGGGAGCGGGGCTATCTCCTGACCAACCGCGAGAGTTACCTGGAGCCCTACAACGATGCGCGTGCCAACATTCCGGGGCAGCTTCAGGAGCTGCGGCGGCTTACGGTGGGCAATGTCCGCCAACAGGAGCTGTTGAGCCAGATCCAACGCAACGCGGAGGACGTCCTCTCCGACCTGCAACATACCCTCGATCTGCAGCGGGCAGGAAATTCGCAGGGGGCGCTGGATCTGGTACTTACAGACCGCGGCAAGCTGGCAATGGATCGGGTGCGCGACCTCGTCGGACAGTTCCTCGAGCAGTCCCGGGCGCTGCTTGCGATTCGGGCGCAGGCCTGGCGCCAGGCGAATCAGCTTACGATGGTGATCACTGCTGGCGGTGGCGCGCTTCTGTTGGTGCTCATCGTCGCGGCCGGATTTCTCGCCTCGCGCGATTTCCTGACGCAACAAACCGAGGCATGGCTGCAAGCGGGACAGACCGCCCTGTCCGAGCGGATGCGGGGCGATCAGCGCCTGGAGGTGCTGGGTGACCGCGTGCTGAATTTTCTGGCGCACTATCTGGATGCGCAGGTCGGGGCGATCTACATCGCCGAGCTGAATGGCCGCCTGCGTCGCTTCGCCGGATTCGCGCTGTCGCCCGCGCAGCACGAGAATGAGAGCGTGCTGCTTCCCGGTGAGAGCCTGGCAGGCCAGGCAATGAAGGAAAATCGTATTTTCGCCGTGGACGATGTCCCGGCGGGGTATCTGCCTATAGCGTCCACTCTGGGCAAGGCTGATCCGGCGCATCTGCTGATCGTTCCGGCCAGCGACAGCGGTGTGGTGCGAGCGGTCGTGGAGTTGGGATTCTTCCGGCCGCCGCGGCCGTCCGATCTGGAGTTCCTGCGCCGGGCCTGCGAGCCGATCGGTATCGCCGTGCGCTCCGCCAACGACCGCACCCGGCTCGAGGCGCTCCTCCAGGAGACACAGCGGCAGTCAGAAGAGCTCCAGACTCAACAGGAGGAGCTGCGGGTCGCCAACGAGGAGCTCGCGGAGCAAGGGCAGGCTCTGAAGGAGTCGCAGGCGCGTCTGCAAACACAACAGGTCGAGCTGGAGAAGACCAACGTCCAGCTCGAGGAGCAGGCGAGCATCCTCGAGAGCCAGCGTGACGAGCTGCAGCGCACGCAAGGGGCTTTGAGCGAGCGCGCGGCGGAGCTGGCGCGCTCGAATCAATACAAGTCCGAGTTTCTCGCCAATATGAGTCATGAGTTGCGCACCCCGCTGAACTCCTCGCTCATCCTGGCGAAGCTGCTGGCCGACAACAAGCCGGGCAATCTAACCGAGGAGCAGGTGAAGTTCGCCCGCACCATTTTCGAAGCCGGTAATGAGCTGCTGGCGCTCATCAACGACATTCTCGACCTGTCGAAGATCGAGGCCGGCAAGGTCGAAATCAGGCCTGAGTCGGTCGACCTGGCGCGCGCGGTAGAGACCTGGATACATGGCTTCGAGCCGTTGGCTCGTCAGCGGGGCCTTGCTTTCGGCCATACTCTCGATCCGGGAGTCCCCGAGCGGATCGAGACCGATCCGCAGCGGCTGGGACAGATCCTGAAGAATCTGCTGTCCAACGCACTCAAGTTCACCGCGACGGGAGGCGTCTCGCTGCGGGTTTCTGCCCTCCCCGACGGGCAGATCGCCTTCGCGGTTCAAGACAGCGGTATCGGTATTCCAGCCGAACAACACGAGGTCATTTTCGAAGCCTTCCGGCAAGCCGATGGCAGCACCCATCGCAAGTACGGCGGAACCGGGCTCGGGCTTTCGATCTCCCGGGACCTTTCCCGTTTGTTGGGTGGCAATGTGACGGTGCAAAGCGAGCCAGGAAAGGGCAGCATTTTCACGCTCACTCTGCCGGTCCGGTATGGCGGGCCAAAGGTGATGGAAAGGCCGAGCCTGAGTGCGAGCACGTCCGATTCGTCAGATCGGCGGCCTGAAGAGCAGGGCACGTCGGAGCCCGATGCCGGCCAGAGGACGGTCGCGATTTTACCGCTCGATGAGCCGCCCACCTTTCCCATGGTGCCAAAGCCGGCATCCATCGAGGACGACCGGTCACGTCACACGCCGGACTCGCGTGTCATTCTCGTCATCGAGGATGACGTGCGCTTTGCCTCCATCCTGCGCGATCTTGCACGCGAGCTGGGATACGAGTGCATCGCGACCCACACGGCTGCCGATGCCGCGGCAGCCCTGCAGAGATTCAAAGTGCATGCAATCATTTTGGACATGCAACTGCCCGATCGCTCGGGCCTCGAGGTACTCAATGACCTCAAGCGTAATCCGGGCACGCGCCACATCCCAGTGCACGTCGTTTCCGTTGCTGACTACAGTCAGGAAGCGCTCAGCCTCGGCGCGGTAGGCTATGC
>CAZBTV010000252.1:0-6544 GCA_964494895.1 uncultured Steroidobacteraceae bacterium
CCGTAGTCCAAGGCCACGGCGGCGACATCTCACTCCACAACCGTGCCGAAGGCGGTCTCGAGGCGCGCGTAGTGTTACCCATCGCACGCGAGCCCGCCACCGCCTGAAAAGGCGCCGGAAACCCGGCAATTGACCATCTCCAGCGCACCCCTCAGCGCGATCGTGCCCGAGGTGCCGGTGTGGGTGCCGTCAGAGCTCGGCAACGAGCGAATCCAACTCCAGATCACCGCCAGCCGCCTGCTACAAACAGTCACGCTGCTCAAAGCCCGCGGTGGCGCCTGGACTCCCCCATAGCCTGCGGGCCCGCGCCGGGCGATCAACGCCGCAGATGTCAACTTCTACACAGTGTTGCAAGCGGTGAACAATGCGGAAATCAGGCGGATGAGTTTGGGCTCTATTCTCGTGCGATGCGTTATCCCATTGATGCACGTTATCTAAATGCACAGGCGCGCCGCAGGAATGCCGCCTTTCCCGGCCACCACCGTGGTTCAGGTCTTCTCAACCGAACTCTTCGTTGGTGGCCCCGTGTTCAGGGGCATCGCTACAGCTCTACCCGGACCTGTTGGGATGGGTCGCTCGGAAATGCCGCACCGGCCGCCGTTATCGCAAGCGACAGCCTGGTTTGGCTGTTCGCCTGCATTGCCTTCTTCGCCGGGCTTGGAGCGGCACCGCTGTCCGACAACAACGAGGGGCTCTACGCATCCATTGCGGCACAGATGCTGAAGTCCGGCCAGTTCATCATACCGCAACTTGCCGGCCTACCTTACATAGAGAAGCCGCCGCTGTTGTATTGGCTGATGGCGGCTTCCTTTGCTGCCTTCGGTGAAACAGCGTGGGCAGCACGGCTGGTGCCCTCATTGGCCGCACTCGGTACCTGTGTAGTGCTGTTCACCTATTTCAGTCGTCTGGGTCTTCGCCGCGAGGCGCGCGTCGCCGTGATCGTGTTCTCCAGCTCTCTTGGCGTGGTCAGCCTGGCACACCTCGTGCTGTTCGACATGCTCCTTGTCTTCGGTCTGACGGCAGCGCTCACCAGCCTGTCGGTCTGGGTCATCAGCTCTGGCCGCTCGACGGCGGCACTGCGATGGGCTGCAGTTGGACTTGCAGTCGCGATTCTCGCCAAAGGCCTGGTAGGCGGAGCTCTAGTCATGCTGATACTGGGTGCGAGTTTGATTCTGGAATTCCGCCCGAGACGGCCGTGGCTGGTACAGGCTGCCGATCCGGTCGCCGCTGCGATTCTCGCAGCGCTTGTTTTGCCCTGGCACTTGTTGGCCGCCTGGCAGCAAGAGGGCTTTACCTGGTTCTACCTGGTCAACGAGCACTTTCTGCGCTTTTTAGGCACCCGCGAGCCAGAGGATTTTCACCGGGGCTCCTGGTATTTCTATGTACCGCGCTTGGCTCTCGCTATGCTCCCTTGGGTCTGGCTCGCACCGGTATTGCTCCAGGTCCGTCCAGATCCGGCCAGATTGCGCGTCGAACGTCATTTACTGGTGTGGGCAGCACTTCCTTTTATTTTCTTTTCGGTGTCACAGGCCAAGGCGGACTACTACATCATTGTGTGTCTGCCTCCTTTGGCCGCCTGGGTTGCTTGCAGACTGGGGCGGCTGCAGGAGAGCGCCTGGAGGGCGTTGCCCAGGTACGCGGTTGCCGTCGCCGCAGTCAATTTTCTGACGGTCGCAGCGTTTCACCTCATGGCGGGCCATCGCCCGGCTCGCCTGGGACTGACCGTCTCCATGCTGCAGGATCGGCATCTCCTTGCAGGAACCCTGGCCGTCTGTTTTGTCGTTGCGCCGCTGCTAGCAGCATGGATGTTTAGAACACGCCGACACCTGACAGCCTTGCTACTGTTCGCAACGCCGATGCTGAGTCTGTTGACGGGGATCGCAGCGATCGCTGGAGATGCAGCGGCTTCCTACTCCAGTGAGCCGCTGGCACGACTGGCGAGGTCGAGTTGTGGGTCAACTCCCCTGTTGGTCTACGGCGCACCTGAGGCAGTGTCGGCCGTACTCTTCTACTGGCGAGATCCCTTTCGCATTGTAGATTCACAAAGCGCGGATTTCGAGTTCGCGCTTCGACACAGCACGTCCGCCCGGAAAGTCCTCATCGACTCACAAAGTATCAGCTTTCCCCGGCCACCGGCGGCGCCCCTGTGCGTGATTGTGCCCGCTAGCCAGCTCGCCCGGTTTCAACGCTCCGCGCTCGCCACAAGACTGGCGCCCGTCGCGCAAACGTCCAACGCCGCACTGTGGGTGGGTGCTTCTTGGACATCCCTGGAATTCCTTGGATTGTCAGGGTGGAGCGGGTGATGGGAACCACATCCGCGTCCTAACTCACTTAAATAAAAGCTCCTTTGCACAATGCGATTCCAACTATGGACTCGATTGTGGACTTCGATTTTCTCATAGGATTGGCGTGGGACGGTAGCGCCAGGAATTCGATCGGCGCGCTCGGCGCTCGGGATTCCGGTACTGGTCCGGAACCCTGCTCCAAAGTAAGCGTACTGCCGTGGCCCAGTGACGGCATGGAGATGGTCGCGGGAAACTGTGCCAAGCTGGGAGCGTTCTGCCGCGCCTAAGGGGTCCGGCGTCGCTTGATCTCCGGAAGGACCTCGTCGATGACGGAGTCCTGTGCCATCGCTGTACCTAGGGCCGCGTCGAGCCGCTCCAGCAGTTGAGCGATCGTTTCTCCGTCCCGACCTACGAGGGCAACGCGCGCCTTCTTGCCCTGCGCCGCCAAGGCGGCTCTGCGTATAGGTGGAATCTCACCGATCGTGATCTGGCCACGCGTGTCATCAAGAAAAGATTGAATGTTGTCGAGCGTGGTGTGGCGTGGTGATTTACTCATGAAGCGCATCAGGCGGCCAACGCCTTTGTGACTTGTTCAGGCTGATTGAGTTTGTCGGCGACATTCCAAGGTAGGAGTTGGTCGATCTTGTTGATCGGGTGGTCTGCGCTTCCCGCCGGGAAACCTTCTTCACCACAGCCTGGTGCTGCGTGCGCCACCGCGTCAGCAAACTCGGATGCAGGCCATGGCGCTGGGCAACCTCCTGCAAGACCGCTCCAGAACGCAGTGCCTCCCCCACGATCTGTGCCTTCTCCTGCACCGACCACTTCCGTCGTCGTCGGATGACCGACTCGCGAACCGGCTCAACGTCATCGTCTATCTGCACCCCGTCCACTTGCGCCTTCCGTACACCGTTGCGGTGTCTTCGTTGTGAAGGCGCATCTTCACTCCCGCACGAGAGGATGTTCCATGGGCCACGGCAGCACGCTTACTTTAAACCTAACGGATCAATCAAAGAGATCGGATCGCCGCGGACATAGGCATACGTGTTGATACCAGCCGCCAGCCCGATCGGATCGCTCTCGATATACCGTCCCGTGGCCGGATCGAAGTCTCTGAAGTAGTTGGAGTGTGATCGGCCCGACGTGCGCCATCGTACCTGCCGGCGATTTCGCCAGCGCATTCGCGGACTTGGGAGCGCTCGAGCCGGTAGCACGTGTGCCGTTCCCGGCTTTGGACCCGGAGTAAGCGTGTGGCCCTGGCCCATGGTGTGGTCTTTGCGCGGAGCAGAAGATGGCTTCGTCATAACGAACACACCACTCGGGTGTACAGGCGAAGCGGATGGACAGGGCAGCGGGGAATGAGGTTGAGGCGGTACGGGAGTCTGTAATCCGACGGCGGCGAAAGTGGTCGGATCAGGAGAAGGCGCGGATTGTGCGCGAGGCGCAGCGACCCGGAGCGAGCCTGCAGGAAGTTTGCCAGCGGCATGGGCTTCATCCGAGCCTGGTGACACGCTGGCGAGCACAGCATCGATCGGTGGTGAAGAAGGCCACCCCTCGCAAGGCCCATTTACTGCCAGTCCGAGTCGAACCACAAAGACGGTCCAGTCCTCGGTTGGCCCGAGGGGATGTCCACCGGAACGCTTGGAAGTCGGGCAGCATTGAGATCGAGCTGTCTGCGGGGCGACGTGTGCACATACAAGGGATGGTAGATGCACAGACGTTGCGAGCACTCCTGCAGGAGTTGTCGCAGTCATGATGGGAGTACCAACAGGAGCTCGGATCTGGCTGGCGGCTGGGTTTACTGACCTTCGCAAAGGATTTGACGGTTTAAGCGCCCTGGTACAGACAGCCCTTAACGAGAACCCGTACTCGGGCCAGATTTTTGTTTTCCGAGGACGCCGCGGCGACAAAATCAAGATTCTCTGGGATAGCCAGGACGGGCTATGTCTTTTTTACAAGCGATTGCGATCTGGGAAATTTGTCTGGCCCCGGGCCGAGAGCGGAACGGTGTGTTTGAGCGCTGCACAGCTATCGATGCTCCTCGAGGGGATTGATTGGAGGGCGCCGAAGCGCACGGCGTTGTCCCCGCAGGATCCCGACAGAACGCATCCGACCCGGGCGGTGTAGCGAGCACCGCCCTGTCCGAAGCCCGAGACGTCAGTCCGACAGCAACAACCAAAACAACAATAGACACGCATGAGGCCGTGCGCGCCACAAGTGCCGCGCGTATAATCCATGCGTGCTCGACGTCAACGCATTACCGAACGATATTGAGGGGCTCAAACGCCTCGTCATCGAGCATCACGCCGCAGGCCATGCCAAGGATATCGAGCTGCGCGAGCAACGCGCGGTGATCGAGCACCTGCGATTCCAGCTCGCCAAGTTACGGCGAGCCAGATTCGGGCAATCCTCCGAACAGCTCGAGGGCAGCGGGCAATTGCCCATGACCTTCGAGGAGCTGCGGGTCGCGGTTGCTGAGGCCGAGCGGCAGGCTCAGACCGTCCCCGGGATCCCGGCAGCTGAGACCCCCAAGGGCAAACCGGCACGCCGCAAGAAGCTGCCCGAGCATTTCGAACGGATTCCCCAGGTCATTGAACCGCAGTCCTGTGCCTGCCCGGATTGCGGCGGCACCTTGAAGAACCTCGGCAAGGATGAGGCGGAACTGCTGGAAGTGAAGACCGTCACCTTCAAGGTGACCCGGATCATCCGGCCCAGGAAGCGCTGCGTGAAGTGCGCCACCATTGTACAGGCGCCAGCGCCTTCGCGTCCGATCCCGAAGAGTTTTGCGGGCGCCTCGCTGTTGGCGCTGATTCTCTCCTGGAAGTACTCGTTTCATCTGCCTCTCTACCGGCAATGTCAGATCTTCGCCCATGCGGGCCTGACACTGAGCCGTACCACCCTCATGCAGTGGGTTGCGGCGAGCAGTGAGCTGTTGGCTCCCCTGGTTGCAGCACTTGCAACGTACGTGCTGGCGTCATCCAACATCAACGCCGACGACACCCCGTTCAGGGTTCTGGCCCCTGGGAGCGGGAAAACCAAGCGCGGGCACATGTGGACCTATGTGCGCGATGGGACCGCATGGGGGTCAACCGATCCACCGGCGGTGTGGTACCAGTATTCGCCGACCTGGCACGGAAAACATCCGCTCAAACATCTCGCGCGCTTCACCGGGAAGCTGCAGGTCGATGGGTACGCCGGTTTCGAGGCCATGTTCATCCCTTCATCACCGGGAGTGCCTGCGCGCGCCCAGGAGATTTCTTGCATGGCGCACGCGAGGAGACATTTCTTTGACATCTACGCAGCGGTGAAGTCGCCACTGGCCAAAGAGGCTCTCGATCGCATCAAGGCGCTGTATCAGATTGAGGATTACATCCGCGGCTGCTCGCCGGAGTTTCGACGCACTTCAAGGCAGATCTACGCTGTGCCGCTGCTCAATGCGATGCACGCATGGATGGTCGAGACGGTTTCCCAGTTGGACAACAAATCCAATCTCTCCGGCGCATTCCACTATTCACTCAATCGTTGGGAAGAGCTCTGCCGCTACACACAGGATGGTCGACTGGAGATAGACAACATGATCGCGGAACGCTCGATTCGAGGCATGGGAATCGGACGGCGCAATTTCTTATTTTTTGGATCAGACAGTGGCGGTGAGCGAGCAGCGATTATTTATAGCTTAGTTGAGAGTTGTAAGTTGAATAACATCGATCCGCAGAGATACCTGCAGTATGTGCTCGAACGCATTGCGGACCACCCGATCAACAAGGTCGGCGAGCTTCTGCCATGGAATGTCGCTGACAAACTCAATCAGCCGGACCAGGTGACACAGGCGTTGGCAGCCTGATGATCTTCACGAAGAAACCCTCAACCGCCACTCTCGGGCATGTGCAGTCCTTTCTGGATAACACGCGCGGCCAGATCACCATCGGGGAGATTCCCCCGATCCGGTGCGCCGCCTTGGCGGCTCAAGGCAAGAAGGCACGCGTCGCCCTCGTGTCCAAGGACGGGGAGACGATTGCTCAGTTACTGGAGCGCCTGGATGCGGCCTTGGGCAAGGCGATGGCCGAGGACACCGTGATCGACGAGGTTCTGCCCGAGATCAAGCGTCGCAGGTCCAACCAGGAATAGGCTGGAAAGAGCCCCGCAGACTCGCGCAGTTTGCCCAAGAATTCACCGCCTGTGCACTGGGCCACCGCCACGCGCTTACGACCCGGATGCGAGTTTTTCCTTAGCTGCCGTGAGCGTCAAGAGCGAGCGGTCAC
>CAZBTV010000253.1:0-6499 GCA_964494895.1 uncultured Steroidobacteraceae bacterium
CGCGATGACGACCAGCAACCTGCTGGTGGATGACCAGGAGCTGCTGCGCGTCGGTGTGGGTGAACAGGGAATCAACGCGCTCAAGCAGATTGCGGCTTTTTCGCGGATCTTCGCTTACATGCGCGGCGAAGACGTCACCGTCAAGTTCGACGCCGAGAACGAGCAGCTCTGGGAGGAGTTTCTCGAATATCCTTACTACGTCTTCGGTCGTGAACGGGCAGTTCACTACATCTCGAAGCCCGGCGCCCGCGTGCTCGACCTCGGGGCGGGCCTTGGGCACGGGACGGAGTCCATTGCGCGGATCGTCGGGGTTGAAGGCCGTGCCGTTGCCGTCGAATCGAGCCTGGATTTCGTGCGCAGCGCGCAGAAGCGTCTGGCGCCGCTGCCTCAGGCCGAAGCGATCCATATGGACATGCAGCACGGTCTGGCGCAGCGATTCGGCAGGAACACCTTCGATGGCGCGATGTTCATCGGCGCTTTCCACTACGTTCAGGACAAGCTGGCCTGCCTGCGTGACCTGCGCGAAGTGCTTCGTCCCGGCGCGCGCCTGGTCATTGGCAACACGTGCACGCGCAATGGAGCGCTCGATGAGGGGATGCTCACATTCGGCACGGCGATGATCGATCCTCCGGCCTTCAGTCTTCCGCCAGAGGAACTGCGTCGAATGTTCGTGGAAACCGGATTCGAGATCGAGCACGAGTACTTCTTTGGATGTCAGTGCTGGTTCTTCCTGCGGCTGACAGGCAAGGCGCGGGCTTCGTAGTCGAACGACGCTGGAGGATGTGCATGGATTCGCTGGTGACACAAGCGCGCTCCCTGCCTGACGGGGTGTCACGGCCGGAGCTGCCGTTCCGGCATATAGACCATCTCGTCAGCGCGCTCGAGATGGAGGACGCGCAGCGGCCCGCGCTCGTATTCTACAAGCAGGGCCGGTGCGCGCTACGCCTGAGTTATGGCGAGCTCGTTGCCAGAATCCGCTCGACACAGGCGATATGGACACAGCGGTATGCGGTCGTGCCAGGCCAGCGCATCGCCATCCTTTCCCATAACAGCCCCTCGTTCGTCACGGCGGCGCTCTCCCTTCTGGCGCTTGGCGCAATCGTCGTGCCGTTGAATCCCGCGGATTCACTGAGCAACCTTCAATACATACTCGATCAAAGCGGGGCCTCGCTGTTGCTCCACTCCGAGGACCTCGCCGAGACGGCGGCATCCGCCGCGCGCGCACTGGCCACTGTTGGTCTCGATGAGGTGTTTGGAGATGCGGCGCTCCCGCAGCCCGCCTTCGTGCGCACGACAACATCCGACGAATCGGCTCCTGCTGTGTTGCTGTTTACTTCCGGCACCACGGGCAAGCCGAAGGGCGTGTTGCTTTCGCATGACGCATTGCTGCTGAACGCATTGGGGCTGCAGCGAAACTTCAATCTCGCCCGCGAGAGCGCGCACCTCTGCGTACTGCCGCTATACCATGCGAACGCCTGGGGCTTCTCTCTGATCGCGACATACTTCAGCCGCGCGCGCCTGATTCTCTGCGATCGGTTTCATCTGCTGTCATTCTGGGAAGTAGCGGACAAGGAGCAGGCCACGATTGCCAGCCTGACTCCCGCGTTGCTCAAGCCGCTTACCCAGGTCGGGCGCGCTGCGTCGTCGAAGCCACTACAGGTCGTATCGGCCGCCGCGCCGTTGGCAGTGGACGTCGCGCGCCGATTCAAGGAACGCACAGGGCTGAAAGTCTATCAGGGGTACGGGTTGTCGGAATGTACCAACTTCGCTGCCATTCTTTCACCGCAACTGAGCGACCCGGACTACGACTTTCTGATGCACGGTCATGCGCAGACCTGTATCGGGTCCGCCTTGCCTGGAACAGACATGGAGGTGGTCGACGAGCGCGGCGATGCAGTGGGGCCGGGTGTCAAAGGCGAGATCGTCGTCCGGGGAGCCCATCTCATGCTCGGCTACTGGCAAGCGCAAGCTGAAACATCAGAGGCGCTGCGGGGTGGCAAGCTGCACACGGGCGATGAGGGTTGGTATCTCCTGCGCGACGGCGGGAAGTACTTCTTTGTCTCTGGGCGCTACAAGGACCTCATCATCCGGCTGGGCGAGAACATCAGCCCGACGAACGTGGAGTCGCAGCTGGGCGCCATCCACGCAGTCGGAGATTTTGCCGTGGTCGGATTCCGCAACGTTCATGTCGATGAAGAGGTCGGGCTTTGTCTGGATCCCGGCTCTCGCCACGACCTCGGCACGCCGCAGGTCGCAGAGACAATTACGAGCGCACTGTCGTCGCTGCCTTTCTTTCAGAGGCCGAAGGTGGTCCTCGTGGGGCCTCTGCAAGAGGCCAGGACCAGCGTAGGGAAGTTGAAGCGGCGATTGCTGGCCGAGCGCTTTGCTGAGTTCACCAATACCCCGTTCCGCCCTTCGGATCGACCGGTGGTGCGCTGGCTCGGCGGCGCTGCGCCATCGCCAAATTGAGGAGTAAGTCATGTCCACTGATCGTAGGGAAGCGATCACCCAGGCGCTGCTCGGTTATTTGCGCCGGGTCGAGCCCTCGTGCGTCATCGATGCGAGCACGGATCTCAATTCGGCGGGCTTTCTGGATTCGTTGGCCGCTCTTCAGATTCGTGCCTTCGTCGAAGACGAGCTGGGGACGCAGATTCCCGATTCCGCGATGACTCTCAGCGGTTTCCAGAGCGTGAACGCCATCACCGACCTGGTGCTGCGGTACTCGAGCGGCCCATCATGAGCGCCGAGCCACTTGCGAACGTGCGCGGGAAAGGCGACATGTTGGATCCCATGAAGACGGCGTTGTCGCTATTCTCGCCGCAATTCTTCGGGGCGTATGAATGTGTCAACGATTGCTGCCTCGACCTGGCCATCGAGGCCTTCAGCGGGGCAGAGCACGAAATCACTGCGCTCGTTTCCTCTGCGGAGGCCGACAAAAGAAAGTATCTCGCACAGACTGTGCTCGCGGTGCTCGTCCAGTCAGGTCTGATGATTCGTCGGGAGAGCTCGGGCGTGTGGGAACGCGTGGAGACTTCCCGCTGGAAGGAAGCGCACTGCCTGGAGCGATGCGCGCGCAGCGCCGCCCTTTTTCCCGAGTGCCGCGCGATGTTCGATCTGGTTGCACTCGCCCGCACCGGCATCCTCGAGTTTCTCGCGGGGGCCGCTTCTGGCCAGGACATCCTCTTTCCGAAAGGGGACGGTGATGTATGGCATAGATATAACAATGAGAACCTCATCACCGCCGTGTATCCGAGGCTGACAGCCGCGGTTGCCGCGGCGTGTGTCCGCCAGGATCGTCCGGTGCGCATTCTGGAGCTCGGAGCCGGAACGGGCTCGGGTACGACAGAGCTTCTGAAAACCATCGGTCCGGTCGCGCAATACATCTATTCAGATCTCGGGCCGAGCTTCGTCCGCCAGGGCCGCAAGCGCTTCGGTGACTTGCCGTTCATGCAGTTCATGAGGCTCAGCATCGATGAGCCACTGACTGGGCAGGGCATCGATGTGGGAAGTTTCGACCTCATCGTCGGTGTCAATGTGTTGCACGCGGCCAGGCGGCTCGAGCAAACACTGGAATGCCTTCTTCAAGGGCTCAGGCCCGGAGGGTATCTGGTGCTGGGCGAAGGCTCGCCCCCTGCTCTCGAGCGTCGATGGATGCCCGATCTGGTATTCGCCCTGCTCGAAGGTTGGTGGAATGGAGAGCTCACGCGCACTCGGTCACGGCCGGGTTTTCTGA
Organism: uncultured Steroidobacteraceae bacterium; assembly: GCA_964494895.1. Taxonomy (GTDB): domain Bacteria; phylum Pseudomonadota; class Gammaproteobacteria; order Steroidobacterales; family Steroidobacteraceae; genus 13-2-20CM-66-19. Next base: position 3,734 of record CAZBTV010000253.1, read on the forward strand.
TGCCTCACGAGTGGCGGGTACTCCTTTCAAACGCGGGCTTCGCAGACATTCGAACGATTCCGGGTGAAGCGTTCTTCAGCAGCGGCGACTGCTACGGTGGCGCCGTTGCAGGTCGGCGCGAGCGCTGATCAAGCTGTATCGCGCATAAACACGGAAGACCGAACGTTCCCGTCTACCCCTGGAGCCAGTCGATGAATCCATTCGAAAAACTCATTCAGGTGACATCGGTCGAATCCAGTGAGGGACGCGCCGTGCTGACCACTGCGGCGCATCAAACCCATTTCAACGACACCGGGACGGTTCATGGCGGCTTTATCGCGTCGCTTTTGGACGCCGCCAGCGGTTATGCGGGACTCAGTGTACTCCCGACGACACATCGGCCTGTCGCCGCCCAGCTGAATGTGAACTTCATCCGGCCAGTCTCAGGGGGGCAGCTGCGAGCGAGCGCCCGCGTAGTAAAACAAGGTATGCAGGTACTCCATATCGAAAGTGATCTCGCTGATGCTCAAGGCACTTTGTTGGCTCAATCGGTGGGTATCTGGCTCATTCAGCGCGTTCCGGCAAGCACGTAGCTCACGTACTGCAAGATTCCACGAACTTTGCCGTGTCGTATGGCGCAACTGACGTTGAAAGTCGTGTCTGCCGCGCTTCTGCCGGCACCTTGCGCGAACAGGTCAACGGAAGTATCGTGAGCCAATCCTTCTTGGGCACGATTGCCGGAAGCGAATTTTTTCGATGCTGGGTGCCTGAGGTTATCTGAGGGAAACTGATATGTTCGATGTGCGACAAGGTTATGTCTCGACTTCACCTCGCGGGGCCCTCATCCCCATGGTTCTCGAGCAGACCGCTCGAGGCGAGCGTTCCTACGATATTTATTCAAGACTGCTAAAAGAGCGCATCGTGTTCGTCGAGGGCGCGGTCGAAGATACCATGGCGAATCTGATCGTCGCCCAGCTGCTGTTTCTGGAGTCCGAGAACCCGGAAAAGAGCATCAGCATGTACATCAACTCTCCCGGTGGCTCCGTCACCGCGGGAATGGCTATCTATGACACCATGCAATTCATCCAGCCTGCGGTTAGCACGATCTGCATCGGGCAGGCGGCGAGCATGGGCGCGTTGCTGCTGACGGCGGGAGAGAAGGGGATGCGTTACTGCCTGCCTCACTCGCGCATGATGATCCACCAGCCATCCGTTGGGGGTATTCAAGGTCAAGCAACCGACATCGGCATCCAGGCGAAGGAGATGTTGGCTACTCGAGATCGGGTGAACCAGATCCTGGTGCGCCAGACAGGGCAGCCTTTGGAGAAGATCGCCACCGATACGGATCGCGACTTCTTCATGAGCGGTGCCGAAGCAGTCCAGTACGGGCTGATCGATTACGTGCTGGAAACCCGCGACTCACTGCGAGACATCGCCAAGAAGACCGTGGAAAAGAGGGCGGCTGCGGGTTGACCCGGTAAGCACCGCTGTGCCCGGATGATGGGGTGAGTGGCTCATCGCCCGCCCGAGCAATCGGCGGCCGGGGGAACAAGTTCCACCGGTCGCTGAGGCAGCAGATCAGCGTTCCAAGGACGGCGTTCGAACCGCGCCGCTCAGCGGAGTTCCAGCAGTGTCCGACACTTCTTCCAGCAGTTTGACGAGTCCTTCCGGACTCCAGAGCGTTCCCGTTCTTCCGCTCCGTGATGTGGTCGTCTATCCACACATGGTGATACCGCTCTTCGTGGGGCGAGAGAAATCGATTCAGGCACTCGATGTGGCCATGCGCGTGGACAAGCGCATCATGCTCATCGCGCAGAAGCAGGCCGACGTCGATGACCCGAAGGTCGATGACCTTTACCGCATCGGTACGATCGCCACCGTGTTGCAGCTTTTGAAGCTCCCGGACGGCACGGTGAAAGTGCTGGTCGAGGGCGTGGATCGTGCTCGCATCGAGCACCTGCACGCGGGTGAGCATTACTCCGCCGACGTGACGCCCTTGCCCGACATAGAAGGCTATGACGTGCGTGAGATGGACGTGCTCGGCCGTTCCGTGATCTCGCAGTTCGAACAGTACGTCAAGCTCAACAAGAAAGTGCCGCCGGAGGTACTCACAGCTCTCGCCGGCATCGAGCACCCAGGTCGCCTGGCCGACACCGTTGCTGCCCACATGTCGCTCAAGCTGCCGGAGAAACAGAAGGTTCTCGAAATCCTCGACATCCGCAAGCGCCTCGAGCACATCCTCGTCGCCATAGAAGGCGAGATGGATGTGCTGCAAATCGAGAAGCGCATCCGCGGGCGCGTGAAAGCCCAGATGGAGAAGTCTCAGCGCGAGTACTACCTGAATGAGCAGATGAAAGCCATTCAGAAGGAGCTCGGGGAGATGGACGAGGGCGGTAACGAGCTTGCTGAGCTCGAGCAGAAGATTCAGAAAGCGAGCATGCCGAAGGAAGCTCGCGAGAAGGCGATGAGCGAGCTCAACAAGCTCAAGATGATGTCGCCCATGTCGGCTGAAGCCACCGTCGTGCGCAACTACATCGACTGGCTCGTGAAGGTGCCGTGGAAGAAGAGAACCAAAGTCATCAGGGACATCGCCCGCGCCGAAAAGGTGCTGGACGAAGACCACTTTGGGCTGGAGAAGGTCAAGGAACGCATTGTCGAATACCTGGCTGTCCAACAGCGCGTGGACAAGCTGAGGGGGCCGATCCTGTGCCTCGTGGGTCCGCCGGGTGTTGGTAAGACCTCGCTCGGGCAGAGCATCGCGCGTGCCACGAACCGCAAGTTCGTGCG
>CAZBTV010000254.1:0-6409 GCA_964494895.1 uncultured Steroidobacteraceae bacterium
CCAGTCCGGATGTCCTGCGCGCTATTGCCCTGGGTCTACTATTGTCTATTTGGATTGCTCAGCGTCACGGGTCTTCGCCTCGGGGAAGCACGCAACCTCAAGCTGGAGGATCTTGACCTAAGGGCCGGAGTGCTGACCGTTCGCGGCGGCAAATTCGGAAAGGATCGATGGATAGCCTTGCACCCCTCGACCTGCAAAGTGCTAATCCACTATATCAGTAAGCGCCAGCGTCACTGGGCAGGACGAGCTGTCTCCTCGTATTTGTTCGTTTCGAGTTGGGGCAACCGGCTGGATGTTGGAGCGATTCATCGGGCCTTCTACCGCGCCTCGCGTCGGACTGGCCTGCGCGGAGCTCACGACAGCAAAGGGCCTCGTCTCCACGATCTGAGGCACCGGTTCGCCACGACAACTCTGGTCAACTGGTATCATTCCAAGGAAGATCCCGAGCGCCGGCTACCGCTGCTGAGTGCCTTCCTCGGTCACGTTCACGTTGCCGACACTCAGTGGTACCTGAGCGCCTCGCCGGAGTTGATGCGCGAAGCGATGCATCGCCTCGAACATCGCTGGGGGAAGTCATCATGAGCCCTACAATCAGTCTTGCTCCACTGCTTGAACGCTTTTTCCTGCAGCGTCTAATGCAACAACGCCAGGTGAGCTCTCATACGATTGCGTCCTATCGAGATACATTCTCCCGGCTGCTGAAATTCACACAGCAGCGCTTACACAAGGCGCCATCGCAATTGCGCTTCCAGGAGATTACGGCACCCTTGGTCGGGAAGTTCCTGGATCACTTAGAAAAACATGATGGCATCAGTGTTCGGACACGTAACCTGCGCCTGACAGCGATCCATTCCTTTTTTCGTTTTGCGGCCTTCGAGCTGCCCGAGCATTCCGCGCAAATCCAGCGCGTTCTGGCAATTCCGAGCAAGCGTTTCACGCGTACCCTCGTGAGCTTCCTCACGCGTCCAGAAGTGGACGCATTGCTGGGGGCGCCGGATCGAGGTACGTGGTCCGGCCGGCGCGATCATGCATTCATGCTGACGGCCGTGCAGACAGGCTTTCGCCTGTCTGAGATGACCGGACTCAAACGTGAAGACCTTGTCCTCGGAGTCGGCGCTCACTTGAGGGTGATCGGCAAGGGACGACGCGAGCGTTGCACCCCCCTGGCCAAAGCTACCAGGGCCGTGCTGAAGGCATGGCTACGGGAGCCGCCACGCGGGGAAGGCAGCGTGCTGTTTCCCAACGCACGCGGCGGTCGGCTCAGTGTTCACGGCGTTCAGTACCTTCTCAACAAACATCGACGCACCGCAGCCCATACTTGCCCCTCACTCAAACAAAAGCGCGTGACGGTTCACCGGTTGAGACACACCATGGCAGTTGACATGCTCCAAGAGGGCGTCGATCGATCGACGATTGCGCTGTGGCTTGGACACCAACACCTGCAGACTACACAGATCTATCTCGACGCAACGCTCGCGATGAAGGAAAGAGCTCTCGACAAAATTACTCCCCATCAGGGCAGGCCAAGCCGATACCGCCCGGATGACCGGCTGCTCGCCTTCCTCAAGAACCTGTGACGCCCGAAACTATGTCGAGCAATTCACTAGGCTCTCGCACCACGCAGAGGAGAAAATCTGTGGAAATCAGACATACGTGACGCTTCAATAGATCTAGTCGGATGCCAGAGATAGTGTCGCCTATATCTGGACAGATATAGTCGACACACCATGGCCATGGATTTGCTACATGCCGGTGTTGAGCCCACGGTCATCTCGCTCTGGCTGGGACACGAGTCAGTAGAGACAACCCGAATCTATCTGGATGCCGACCTCGCACTGAGGGAGAAAATCCTGGCGAAGACGACGCCCATCGACAGCAAGCCCGGACGCTTCCGACCGAACAATCAACTGCTGTCATTCCTCAACCAATTGTAGGCGCCAGACTATGCCGATCTGGAAAACACCTCCATCCTCAGAAAGTTCGAGGCTTTCTCGGCTAGTGCATTCATACAGGAATACACGCGCGGCATAGTTTTTGATGCGGCATTGGACACGGTATTCCGATAGCGGAATACCGTGTCCGGTGTGCCAGAGTGTCAAGCTCGCTCAACGGCTTGCGCCCGAGCGCGTGCGCCTTTCGGGCCAGCCTGCAGCGTTCGGCATCGGTAAAACGAAGGTGCTTGCCACCTAGGCGCGCTTTGAGTACCCGGTTCTCCTCCTGCAGATATTCGATGACATCCAGTTGATGGCGGTTGACCCAACCGGCGAACATCAGTAGAACAAAATGAAACGGCAAAAGCAGGGATGGCATTGCGGACCAGTATAGCGGTCTTCGGAGCCTCGTGACTTGGGCCTATTCTGCGGCATTTCGTCGGCCCGAAACTGGCCGCGTCCGAATACTCGGACACTACGATCGCCGGGGCGATCGGGACCTCGAGATATCCACTTGCCACCGGTGCACCAGCCCCGAGGCAATCCATCTGCCCCTTCACCGTCGCCGCAAGGGAGTCTGGCGGAGGTCACTGTAACGGCAACAAGATGTACCCCCCCTCCTTTGAACACAGATTCCGACACGTTCTACGATCCGTCGGATCCGGGTGCCCGCAGCTATTTCGTAACGACCTACGCAGGCTCTGGTCTTTCTTCCTCGCAGCAGCAGGCGCTGTTTAACGCTTGGCGAAATGGTCCGAATGCTGCGCCTGGGATAGCGCCAAATACACCGGATTTCACGCCGGTACTTCTCGCGAATGTGCCTGGGACGCCGGACGTCAACTGGATCTATTTAACGACCAATGTTGCAAATTTGAGTTGGACAAACGTGACATTGCCAGGCCACTATTTCTACCCTGGTACCGTGACGAATGCTGTGGTGACGCCCGGCAATGAGACCTATTTAGTAACCGTGGGAACTGGGGCTACTCCGCGGTGGCTTCAAAACGATGTGCTCGGTTCCCTCTTCTGTAAACCCTCTCAACTTGAGACACTGGCACGTTTCAACGGCAGTTCCGCCGTACGAATCGGCAGCGCCGGTTCATGCAACTAGACAGAACATAGCAACAGAAGCAGGTAGATAGGTCATGAGAAACATTATCTACGTATTAGGCGTCGCAGCGACTATGTTCTTGTCCTTGCACCTTGCTGTCAGCAGGAATGGGGATTCAAGCTCCAGGGCAATTTTAGCGAGAACCTCCGCTTACGGGACGAGTCCAAACGTCATGAATGCGCAGAGCGTGAGTCCATTGCTTCAAGCCGTCGGGTCTGGTGACGAGCGGCGGGTGCGTGCATTACTCAATGCTGGAGTAAAGCCGGACGATCCTAACGATGCCAGATCGGCTCTTGTCCAAGCAATCACCAGCTTCAACGGAGCAACTCTCTACTGCAATGTCGGGGTCGTGAAGGCCTTGCTGGATCACGGCGCCGATCCAAACCGGCCGGATCCCAGGATCGGGGCTCTACCACTTCATGACGCTTTGGAAGTGGGAGACGCGGACTGTGCGCGCATTATTAAAGATGCGGGGGCTCGAATCGATGCGCTCGACTATAAGGGTCACACCATTTTAGCAGCCGCCACGAGTGCAGCTGCTCGAACGGGCAACATTGCCGTGGTGGATTTGGTGATTGGCTGGGGCGTCGACGCGAATGCTCGAGACAGGGATGGGGCAACCGCTCTTCACCAAGCGGTGTGGGGTAACAGCTCACAGATCGTCAAAGCGCTGTTAGATCGAGGGCTAGACCCGTGCGTCAAAAATGGGATAGGCCAGACTCCGCTGGCGATGGCTCGCAACCTGAAGCGCTCGAACGAGGTAATCGTACTCTTGACTCCGGTCACTAAGTGTTCTCCACCAACGCATGATTCCGCATAACTTCGCCTTGACAGGAGCCGCAAGGGAAGCCGCAGGATAATCCGAACCCGCAAGGGAATCAGAAACCGAGTCCACAGTTGTGCCGCTTCCTTGGCGGGCTCTCTAGCTGCCACAGGAGGTGCGTTGCGGGTGCCAGCTTTGCAGCCTTCACCGGTCAGGTGGAAGCAATTCTGCTGCCAGCGGTATCGGGGCACTTGCCGGTGGACTTGGCGCCTCTCTATCTCCTGATGCAGGTTTCGTCGGCGCAATAGGCGCGGGGGCGGGCAGCGTAATCGGTCATACTCCGCTGACTGGGAGCACGAGCGCGCGCTCTTCCTGCGGTTTCTCGACTGCGCCTCGTAAGCTCAGGGTTCGCAGAGATTCCATTCGCCGCCGTTCTCGACTCGCTGCCCGTTGGCTTCTGAACGCGGGCCTTCTGCCGCTCAATGCGGGCCTTGTTGCCCTGAAAGCTGACAGGCAATCGGGACCAATGCGCGAGGCTCTCCCAAGGGTGCTTGGGAGCCTTCACTGTTGCGCATATGGGTGTGTGCACAGGCGTATAGTGGGCAATCATGGCTTTCTATACCGCACAGGCCAGCCAGCTTCAGGACCTTGTGGAAGCACCGGTCGAGCGCGAATGGCTAGAGCTGAAATCGTGGGTCGATCTGACCGAGAATGTGGCGCGTGCAAACTGCGCCCGGCACCAAGCAAGACGTCAGGACTGCCTACAGCCGTGACGCACTGGCGGGCGTGATCGCTCGCTATCTGCAGCCGAAGTTTCAATGCGAGGTCTCTTTCGTGGAAGCCGAGGGGGTGGAGCATCCCGTTGTGTGGGTGCCATCACACAGCGTTGGTCCCATCATTAGCAAGGCTGACGGACCGCAGGATGCCAGGGGTGTCCCGCAAGGCATTCGCGCGGGCATGGTGTATATCCGCACGCCCAAGCCGGAAAGCGAGCCTGCGACCAAGCCTGAGCATTGGGACAAAATCATTCAGCGCTACGTGCTGGCACGCCGCGATGAGATGCTGGGTCAGATATCGGCCATCCTGTCTAGTCCAAAGGAGCCAGTGTCCGAGATCGCCCGAAAACGCCTTGCCGTGTGGCACACGGCGGCGAAAAATGCTGCCCGGGTCGCGGCCAGCGTTGCGGAAGCGAAGCTCCGCTACCCGCTGGCGGAAAGCTTCGTGCAGTTCTCCTATCTAATCCGACATCGGGAGGGTGAAAGCATTCCCGCCATGGGCGGATTTCCTCTGATCCAGAAACTCAATACTGCCGTGCGCGACACCGTGCACTATGGCCGGAGCATGTTCTATCCCTATACAAGGCCCGAAATAAGCCCGCGCTTCGAACGGGATGAGGCCATTGACGGTGGCGATACTGATTTTTTGCAGGGGAGCACATTCGAAGCGGGAGCGAACTTCGGTGAATTCTGGCGCATTGGGCTCGATGGCCGCGCCAGCATCGTGCTGCCTTTCGATGAAGACGTCTTCGAACATCCGCCGCGAGACATACCCGAGGGCAGCAAGTGGATCGATCCGCGTATCCAGATTACGCAACATCATGGAGGTCGTCCGGCACGCGCTGGCGTTTGCGGAAGAGTTCGAGGATGTCACCGACGTTAGCTTCCAGCTCGAATGGCTGGGGCTCAAGGGCAGGGTTTGCGCAACCCATGAGCGCTATCAGAATCACCCCCACACACAGGCGTCAACGGACTGGCGCAAGCACTATGACTGCGTGCCGTTCGCGCTCGTGGCCGGCGACGCGCCGGAAATTGTTTCCCGGCTCTTCGCACCGGGTTACCGCCTGTTCAACCCGCGCGGGGAGATTTCAGCGGAGTATGTGCGGCGCTATATGGATGGCTTTATCGTGCGGGGGGCATAGGGCCTCAACCCCTTAATTGAACACGCGCAGACAGAACCGACCCGAACACTGCGCCGGAAGAACCGATCGTGAGTTCGGTAGGGTGCTCTCGCACCCTGATACCGCTCAATTCGACGTGATCTATAGAGCGCCACGAATAAGATAAGCACTCCAAAAATTACGCGTGCATTCACCCCGTCATAACCCCTGCAAGAGTTAAAGTGTCGCCGCGCGCATGTTTAAGAATTAATTGTGCTCATTGCCATAATGCATTAATTTAAAAGGTGGTCAAGAAGCTGCGTGGTCCAAGTCCGAGCATCCGATTCAAGGATCGCCCCATTTTGCTTTCCAATGCAATGTGTGTTCGCCGTCGTGGCACGCAGTCTCTGCAAAGTACAGCATTAGCACAGCTCGGATCCTGCCCCAGTGGAGCTAACGTTTTCTTTGAGTGTCTGGATTCCTCGCATTTCAATGTACAGCAATGTAGGGGCGGACTACGGGCCGTCGCCTTGCCAGGAATTTGTGCGCTGTATCAGAAGGTGTTGGTAACCACTTCATGATCGACGACATTGGTTAGTTTAATGTTTGTTAATACAATCTTGACCGCATGTGCTATCCGACGCCCAACATCCATTGGGTTGTGAAAGTTGGGGTGCTTTCGCCGCTGGCACGGCTAACAGAGTTGCGCCGCGCCGCAGAGCACGCAC
>CAZBTV010000255.1:0-6388 GCA_964494895.1 uncultured Steroidobacteraceae bacterium
AGCTCATGATCCACTCCTTGTACAGCCACAAGGAGATCTTCCTGCGCGAGCTCATCTCCAACGCCTCGGATGCCAATGACCGGTTGCGCTTTGCCGCGATCGCAGAGCCCGGGCTGCTGTCCAACGAACCGGACCTGCAGATCACGATCGAGGGCGACCCCAAGGCCGGTACGGTCACCATTCGCGACAACGGCATTGGCATGACGCGCGATGAAGCGATCTCCAATCTCGGTACCATCGCGCGCTCTGGAACGGCGCAGTTTTTCCGCTCCTTATCGGGAGATCAGCAAAAGGCCTCGCAGCTCATCGGCCAGTTCGGCGTTGGCTTCTACTCTGCGTTCATAGTGGCCGACCGGGTCGAAGTGGAGTCGCGCAAAGCCGGCGGCTCCGAGGAAGATGGCGTGCATTGGGAGTCACGTGCGGATGGTGAGTTCACGGTCGAGACCATCAAACGCGCCGACCGCGGGACCACTGTCAGGCTGTACCTGAAAGAGGACTCGAAGGAGTTCGCGGATCCTTACCGGCTGCGCTCACTCATCAGGCGATACTCGGACCACATCGGCTTCCCCGTGCGCATGCGTAAGGAAGGCGAGGCCTCGCTCGAATACGAAACGGTGAATCAGGCCAAAGCGCTTTGGACTCTGCCCCGCACCGAGGTCAAGGATGAGGAGTACAAGCAGTTCTACCAGCATCTCGCTCACGACTTCACGGAGCCGCTCACCTGGAGCCACAACAAAGTCGAGGGCAAGCGTGAATACACCAGCTTGCTCTACATTCCTGGACGCGCTCCTTTCGACCTTTGGCAGCGTGATGCCGCGCGTGGGGTAAAACTATACGTGCGCCGCGTCTTCATCATGGACGACGCGGAGCAGTTTCTGCCTCTGTATCTGCGCTTCGTAAAAGGTGTGGTCGACTCCAGTGATCTTCCCCTGAATGTTTCGCGCGAGCTCCTCCAGCAGGAGCCGGAGGTCGAAGCGATTCGCGGTGGCCTCACCAAGCGAGTCCTGGACATGCTCGCCCGGCTGGCGAAGGATGAGCCGGAGAAGTACGCAACTTTCTGGAAAGAGTTCGGTACCGTCCTCAAGGAGGGCGTCGGCCAGGACTTTGCCAATCGTTCCGCCCTGCTGTCACTACTGCGCTTCGCCAGTACGCACGAGCCGAACAACGAGCCCACCGTGAGCTTCGCTCAGTATGTGGAGCGCATGAAGCCCGGGCAGGACCGTATTTTCTACGTGATCGCCGAAAGCCTCGATGCCGCCCGTGCGAGCCCTTATATCGAGCGGCTCAAGGATCGTGGGCTGGAAGTGCTGCTGATGTCCGAGCGCGTCGATGAATGGGTCATGGGCCAGATCGACGAGTTCGAAGGGAAACGCCTGAAAGATGCGGCTCGCGGCGATCTCGAGCTCGGTGGGCTGGAAAGCGAGGCGGACAAGAAACAGCACGAGGAGGAGCTCAAGGAGAACAAGGGACTCCTCAAGCGCGTCAAGGATGCGGTGGGTGATCGCATTCTGGAAGTTCGGGTCAGCTCGCGCCTGAAGGACTCGCCTGCCTGCCTTGCCCTCGGTGAGCACGACATGGGCGCCAACATGCGACGCATTCTGGCCGCCACGGGCCAGAAAGTGCCTGAATCCAAGCCGACGCTCGAGCTCAACGTGGGCCACCCGCTCGTGAAGTATCTCGACAGCGTGACCGACACCGAACAGTTCAAGGAATTCGCCCAGGTGCTCTACGAGCAGGCGGCTCTGGCCGAAGGAAGCCAACTCTCCAACCCGGCGGAGTATGTGCAGCGTCTGAACCGGCTGCTGGTGCGGCTGGCGGCCCCGCAATCCGGGGCTCCTGCCTGACTGAAGCCCTCTTGCGAGGTGCGGGGCGCCGAGGCTCGAGCCAAGGCGCCCCAAAGCGCAGCGCCAGGAGCCGTGTCTGACCAGTGATCGTCGAAATCTGCTCGCCGGGAGCGGCCGCAGTAGGCGCATCATCAGTCAGGCAGGCGCCCAGGATCCATCAAAGAACAAAACCCGACAGAAGCGCCAACACGCTCCCTGTCGGGTTTTATCAACCGTCGCGATAACGAGCCCGCCACAGAGCAGGCAGGTTATATCTTCGCAAAACGTCCGTCCGCAGACGTTCCGGCGACGCCGATCAAATCAAGAATTGACCATTGCCTTCAGGCTCTTCAAAGGCATCACACGAACTTTCTTGCTCGCGGGCTTGGCCTTGAACATCATCTTCTCGCCCGTGAAAGGATTGATGCCTTCGCGGGCCTTGGTGGCGGGCTTCTTGACCACCTTCATCTTCAGCAGACCGGGCATGGTGAACAGGCCGTTACCGCGCAGACTCTTCTTGATCACGCCGCTGAGAGAATCGAAGACACCTCCAACCTGCTTGCGTGAGAGCCCTGTGTCTTTGGAAATCTGAATCAGGACTTCCGACTTTGTCGGTGCGCCACCCTTTTTCGCCATACTGCACTACTCCTCGAAAGAATTTGTGTGCGTAAAACGCGGTTGCCAGTGTTGCCGCGTAGAGAGAATCGCCGCGGAAAATAGCATATGCGTGCACTTTCGCAAGGGTTTTTTCGCACGTGATGATGCTGAAATGCCTTTTTTTTAAGCATTTTGCGCCTGTCACGCGTACGTGCGCGCCTCAGCGCGACCGTTAGCATGCACATTTCACACGGAAAAAACCGTGGCATCCGCACAGTCGATGGTCGCGCGAATGCCACCATCCCGTTCGCAATGTAACGCTAAGCGCGTGTTTTATAAGCTGGAGACAGGGCTGCGTGTGCATCTCTCGGTGCGCCGGAGGCCTGAAATCCAGCCAAAAACGCTCTCCTCGCTCGTAGCGGATCGGTAAAAAATACCTGCAGGCGGTTGGACTGAGCGAGGGGGGCGAGGGCAACTATGAGCAAGCGCCTGACGTTGCGACCGTCGCGCACTTCGTCACTGGAGGGTAGGTGATAGCTCAGTCACAACGGGGGCCGGTCAGTGCGTGCGACCGGCATCAGCCAGGCTTGCCTGCAATCCGTGCGACGAGCTCAGACGCGCGCGCGGCAACTCCGCGCACCGTCACGTCTTTGTCGCGACTCTTAGCGCCTCTTGTCAGGGCGATCGACCCACGCGGGACGGCCAGCACATCCGCCAAGATCCGAATGAGTCGTTCGTTTGCGGCGCCCTCGACAGGTGGGGATGACACGCGCACCCGCAGCCTTCCGTCGTGGACGCCATCTATTCCCTCCCTGGGAGAACGCGGCTGGATACGCAGATGCAGCAACAGATCCGCACCGCGGACGTCATACCAAACAGGTTGGGTCACTGCGTCAATGGAGGAGGATGAGAATTGCCTGAATGCCGATACAGGCCCATAGTGGAGAGAGATCGAGCCCCGCGACCGAGGGAATCAAGCGTCGGAAAGGACGCAACACGGGCTCACAGACTGTGGCAAGTACGGATTGCATCGGCGAATACCCACCCGGGGCGATGAGTCCGAGCAGGGCATACAGAACGATTGCGTAAAAATAAGTCCACAGCAGCGTGGTGGCGATCTCCAGCGCTATTCTCTCTATCCAATAGAGAGGTGTCGGAAAGCTCCAGCCCCGCAGCGCCGAGACGACGGCGACATCGACAGTCGCAACGATCAGCACTGCGACCACCGAGGCGGTATCCACCTTACCCACGGGTGGCAGGACGCGGCGCAGCGGAAGAATAAGAGGATTCGTCAGCCGGACGATAGCCTGACATAGTGGGTTGCGGAAGTCGGCACGCGTCCACTGCAGCAGAAGCCGCGCCAGCACGACGAAGAGTGCCAGGGACAGCAGCGTGTCGACAATGTAGATGATCGCATTCATGAAAAATCGCTCGCGTCGAACAATCGGAAACGCCGATTGCGACTATGATAATGCCGACGCGAGGCTATGCTGGAAGCGGATGTGGCGGGCTCCGAGCCTCTCTCAAGACCCGAACTGCGTAGCAAGCTCCCGGCTGCGACGGGTCGCGGCTTCAAGGGCGCGCGAAACCGTGCCGCGGAGGTCGGCCGCATCCATCGCACGTAGTGCCGCTTCAGTCGTTCCGCCCTTTGATGTCACCTCTGCTCGCAAGCGGACGAGGTCGCCATCCCCAGCTTGCGCCAGTAGCCCGGCGCCATGGAGTGTGGCAACGGCTAGTCGCCGCGCCGCCTGAGGCTCGAGGCCGAGATCTGAAGCCGCTGCCGCCATCAGCTCGGCAAGCAGAAAGAAATACGCAGGCCCACTGCCTGACAGTGCTGTGACGACGTCGATCGCTTCTTCAGTGGGAACCCAAACAACTTCACCCACGGCCCGCATGACACGCTCCGCGGCCGCGCGATGGGTAGGACTGACATGAGCGGGGGCGTACAGGCCTGTAACGCCAGCGCCTACGAGAGCAGGCCTGTTAGGCATCGCTCGTACCACTGGAATTCCAGGTCCGCACCATTCTTCAAGGGTGGAAGCACGAATGCCGGCAGCTACCGACAGCACGACCGGGCGATTGCGCGTCAACAATGACTTCAGTGAGGCCAATACCGCAGCAGCGTCTTGCGGCTTGACCGCGAGAACAATGAGCTCCGCATTTTCGACCGCTGCTACATTGTCCGCCGTCGCTGTGATCCCAAGATCGCGAGCGAGCGCCGCGCGTGCGGACTCCACGCTCTCACCCACGGAAATCTGCTCCGCGCGGGTACCTCGGCGCAAAAGTCCGCCGATCAATGCCCGCCCCATGTTGCCACCACCGAGGAACGCAAGCTGCATGTTGTACTCTTAGGCCTACGGCCGACTTCCCTGGGGGTCGAACCGGTGATGCGAGCTGCCCTCGCTCAGGTTCCAGGGTGCTCCCTGGGAGCCACCCGTGCAGCGCATGCGCCGCACCCCCATATCCTATGAACTGATTCCACTCCAGCTTATTCGAACCGTTAGAGCCGCGCCGGCTAAACAGTTTTCACCCTTCGCAGAAAACCTCCCTTTGGACAAGCGGCGTGCCGTTGCCTCTCAATCGAGGCCATCTTCTGTCAGATGCCTGGGCTGTCCGGTTGCGGCCGCGCCCCGAACAACGCGGTGCCGATCCGCACGATCGTCGCGCCCTCCAGAATCGCTGCCTCCATATCGCCGCTCATTCCCATCGAAAGTGTGTCCAACGCCAGCCCCTTGGCGTTCAGCTCCTCGAGGGCTGAGCGCAACTTCCTGAACCAATGGCGTTGGCGCTCGGGGTCGTCCTCCACCGGAGGAAGGCACATCAGCCCCCTCAGTTTCAGCCGTGGCAAGGCCGCCACCGCGGCTGCCAGTCCTGGGAGCTCCGTGAAGCTCACGCCGCCCTTGCTGCCTTCTCCGGCCACATTGACCTGCAAACAGACGTTCAGTGGCGGGGCATGGTAGGGCCGTTGTTCCGCGAGTCTCTCGGCAATCTTCAGTCGGTCGACCGCATGGGCCCAAGCGAACGTCTCAGCAATCGGACGCGTTTTGTTGGACTGCACGCGCCCGATGAAATGCCACGTCAGCGGCGCCGTCTCGGTGCCCGAGCCGCCTGTTACCGGCCCAGGTGTCACAGTACGGCCGTTCGCCGCCACAGCGGGCACAGGCTCCCCCGCCGCGCGTCGTCCGGGTTTCACCGCAACTGTACCGAGTCTCTCCACTTCCGCGATCTTCTCCAGCGCCTCCTGAAGGTAACTCTCCCCAAAGTCCGTGATGCCGGCGGCGGCGCCGGCCTGAATGACCGATGCGGGTTGTCCCTTGGTAACACCGAGGAGTGTGATGGAGTCGACATCCCGTCCGGCAAGGCGTGCGGCCGTTTCGATGCGATTACGCACCGAACCCAAGCGTTCCGGCAAATTCTGCGGACCCAGTAACATATTGGACGTAGAACCCCTCCGCTATACTGCCCCGGCACCGCAAGGGAGCCGTTGGGAGCCGAGGCCGGGAGGACGCTCCACGCGCTCGCCACCAGGTGTGCTCCAAGCCCAGTCCTTAGTCGCCCCGAGGGAGCCTTGAATGGCCGTCGATATCGCGCAACTCCTGGCGTTCGCCGTCAAGAACAACGCATCCGACCTGCATCTGTCTTCTGGCGTTCCGCCCATGATTCGCGTCGACGGCGACATGAAGCGCATCAACATGCCGCCCTTGTCGCACAAGGAAGTGCACAGCATGGTGTACGACATCATGAACGACAAGCAACGTAAGGCATACGAAGAGTTCTTCGAGACTGACTTTTCATTCGAGATTCCCAAGCTCGCTCGTTTTCGTGTCAATGCGTTCAACCAGAACCGCGGCGCTGGCGCCGTGTTCCGCAACATTCCGTCTCTGATCCTATCCCTGGACGATCTGAACGCTCCCAAGATCTTCCGTGACCTGTGTATGTTGCCGCGAGGGCTGGTGCTGGTCACCGGG
>CAZBTV010000256.1:0-6382 GCA_964494895.1 uncultured Steroidobacteraceae bacterium
GACACACTCCTCGCGTGTCGGAAGCATAGCGAAACCCCAGCTCCTGCTCCAGAGCGGGCACGTACGCGTTGACTTGCCATCCTGCCGCGCCATGAGCAGTCGGAGATTTTTCGAAGATCTCGACAAACTCATTGAGCGCGAGCGTGAGCTCGCGTCGCGTCCAGCGCTCACTCGCCCCTGCCACGCCGTCCTGCCACTTGATGTGGTCATACGTGTGCACGCCCACCTCGAAGCCATCACGAGCGACATCCTGCATGAAGGAACGGCAACGCCGGCCGATGTGCGGGCCGGGCAGCAGGACCCCATACATCAGTGTCTTGAGCCCATAGTGCTCGAGAACGGAGGTTCGCTTGACCTTGCCCACGAATCCCGGACGGAAGACTCGTTTGATTGCGCGACCGGTGTGATCCGGTCCCACACTGAACAGGAACGTGGCGCGCGCGCCGACCTGTGTCAGAACATGTGCCAGCCGCGGAACACCTTCACGTGTACCCCGGAAGGTATCCACGTCGATCTTGAGAGCGATGCTAGCCAAGGTGACTCGTTCTTCTATACTCTCATACCAAAGAAATCGGATGCTGCTGTAGCTGTCGCGCAATCACCGGCAGGTTCACGGGTCCCGCAGTGTTCGCCGCCGCGAGTATCTGCAACACCCCACCTTCGCGGCAGGCCACATAACAGCGACCGTCGGCGCCAAAAAGGCGCGCGCGCTCCGACGGCTCGATCGTGCGCGGCTCCACGCGGGTTTTATGGATCATCCAACGCTCCCCATCAACCTGCGCGAATGCGCCAGGAAACGGCGGGGCGACGGCGCGCACGAGGTTATGGATATCGCGGGCGCTTCGCGACCAGTCAATCTTGCCGTCCTCCGGCCGGCGCCGGCCGAAGTACTTACCCTCTTCGATCTTCTGCGGCACTCGGGGCGCCACTCCGGCGATCAAACCCGGTAGCGAGCGTGCGAGTACCATTTCCGCCGCGACGGTAACCTTGTCGAACACTTCGCGCGCCTCGTCGTCCTCCAGGATGGGTACCGACTGTTGGTCAACGATATCCCCGGCATCCGCTTTGGCCGTCATATAGTGCAAGGTCGCACCTGTCTCGCGCTCCCCATGCAAAATTGCCCAGTTCACCGGAGCGCGTCCGCGGTAGCGTGGCAACAGGGAACCGTGGATATTCAAAGCACCCAGCCGCGCGGCACTCAGCAAAGGAGCACCGATCATCGAGCGAAAGTAGAAAGAGAACACGAAATCGGGTCGCAGGTCGGTGACGGTCCGCTCCAGCTCGGGCGTATTCACATCGGCCGGAGTGACGACCGGCAGACCATAATCCTCGGCCGTCGCCGACACGCTCGCAAACCACTGCGTCTCGTTCGGGTCGTCCTTGGTCGTGACCACAAGAGGGACCTCGACATCAGCGGAAAGCAGCGTCTTCAGGCACCGCACGCCAACATCGTGGTATGCGAATACAACCGCTCTCGTGGTAGCCATTACATCTCCCGGACCGGGCTCCGGTGGGGCAGGTGCATTCTTTGCGTGGCTTCGGAGTCCTCCTGCTCCAGAATCGCAGCGACGGTATATCGCGGCCGCTGGCGCACCTGCTCGTAGATGCGCCCCACATACTCACCAACCACACCCAACCCGATCAACAGCACACCGATCAGAAAGAACGCGATACCAAACAATGTAAACACGCCCTCCTCTTCCTGCCCGACCACCAGACGGCTGATCGCGAGCCCAAATACGCCGAGCAGCGACATCATCGCAAGCGCGATTCCCGCCATTGTAAAAAATTGCAACGGAGCGACCGAGAACCCGGTCATCAGGTCGAAATTCAGGCGGATGAGGCGGTAGAGTGAGTATTTCGATTGCCCCGCTTTACGCTCGGCATGCGCTACCTCGATTTCAACGGGGTGCCGCGCGAAGGTATAGCCCAGTGCTGGAACATAGGTGCTCACCTCCAGACAGCGGTTGATCGCTTCAACGATGGAGTGATGATAGCCGCGAAGCATGCAGCCTTGATCGGTGATGCTGATCTGCGTGGTACGCTCGCGAATCCGATTCATCATGCGGGAAGCCGCCTTGCGCCAATAAACGTCATGGCGGCGCGCGCGGATCGTACCTACATAGTCCGCGCCTTCATCCATCGCCGCAACGATCTTTGCGATCTCCTCGGGCGGGTTCTGCAGGTCGGCGTCCAATGTGACGACATAGTCACCGCGCGTTTGCGCAAAGCCGGCCATGATGGCCATATGTTGCCCCGCATTACGCGCCAGCACGATGACCCGGGTCGTGTCTGGCCGCCGCTGGAATTGCTCCCTCAACAAGGCGACGGAGCGATCGGTGCTGCCGTCGTCCACGAAAATGACCTCATACTGTCGTCGCAGCTTGTCCAGCTCCGGGTAGAGCCTTTCGAACAGGTGCCTCAGTCCGGCCTCCTCGTTGTAGACCGGAATGACGACCGACAAAGTCGCAGCCATCGTTAACGCACCCCCCTCAATATTCTGTTCACGCTTGTGACGACGCGATCCACATCCTCGAGATCCATCGTCGGAAACAGTGGCAGTGTGATGGTCCGCCGGCCGATCGCTTCAGCGTTTGGAAACTGTCCCTCGCGATAGCCCATGGCCGTGTAGGCGGTAAACAAGTGAATCGCTGGGTAGTGCACTCCGACCGCGATGCCCTGCTCCTTCATGGCTTCCATGAATTGCGAGCGCGTCATACCTACAGTATCCAGCGGCAAAAGGGGTGCGAAGAGATGCCAGCTATGGTCTTCCTGGTGGCCCTCATCACCGCGCGCCGGCAGACGCACCGGCGGATCGTCCTTCCACAGCTCGAAATAGCGGGCCACGAGCTGCCGCCGCCTGGCATTGAACTCCTCGAGGCGCCTGAGTTGACCGAGCCCAACGGCGGCCGCCACGTCCGAGAGATTCGCCTTGCCGCCAGCAGTCAAGGTATCGAAGCCATCCAGGCCCGACTTCACCTGCCCGTGCCAACGCTCCAGCTCGATCGCCTTCAGCTCATTGGCGGAGCCGCCGGAGATCGCTCCTCCCTCGATGGTGGTCATGTTCTTGTTGGGATGAAAGCTGAAACAGACGAGATCACCGAAGCTGCCGATGCGCCGTCCGCGCCAGGCCGAGCCGATCGCATGCGCAGCATCCTCGATCACACGCAGCCCGTGCCGCGCGGCAATCGCGTAAAGACGATCCATGTCGACCGGAAGACCTGCGAAGTGAACCGGCATGATCGCGCGAGTGCGCGTAGTGATGGCGGCCTCGACCTGACTCAGATCAATGTTGCGCGAATCGAGTCCCACGTCCACGAACACTGGACGCGCGCCTACCCGAACAATGACGTTGGCGGTAGCCACGAAGCTCATCGCCGGTGTGATGACTTCGTCACCCTGACCGATGCCACAGGCACGCAGCGCCATCTCCATCCCGGCAGTGGCGGACGTCTGCGTCCGCACGGGCCTGCCGCCAAGATAACTCGAGAGGGCAGCTTCGAGCGCGGCCACCTTCGGCCCGGTCGCAAGCCATCCCGAGCGTAACACTTCGACGACCGACTGGATGGTTTCCTCGTCCACCGTTGGACGCGTAAAAGGCAGCAACCTGGTCATCATGAACCTCTCACGAGCGGGCCACGAGCACAACACCGGCGATGATCACACCGACACCAATCACTCTTTGCGCGTTGGGCACCTCGCCGAACAGCCACCACGCAAGCCCGATGTTGAGTACATACCCGAGTGAAAGCAGTGGATAGGCCTGACTCACCGGCACGCGCGACAGGCCTACGACCCATACAACAACACTCAACCCATAGGCGATCAACGCATACCATAGAGAGGGCACCACAACGAGCCGCAACGCCCGATCCATCGTGCCTCCATCGGATGCGATCAACGGGCCACTGACTCGTGTGGCTGCCTTCAGCCACAGTTGCGCGAAAGCATTCAGTAGCACACCGCAGAGCAATACGGTGAAGTCGGCCAGCTTCATGTGCGGCTCACGGCGACCGTGTAGTTGTCGGCCGCAATCACCCGTCCCGGGAGTCCCTGCCGCCGATACGATTCCCACAGCTTGGGACCGAAGAAGGCGACGGCATCCGTGCTCTCGCCCCAGCGGGCCACGAATTCTGCTGAATCCGCGGCCTGCTTTCCCGGCTCCGCCTGCAGGCCGAACTGCAACTCGCCTGTGAAATCAACGACAATCAATGTCCGCTCCAGATAAGGCGAGATCGTTTCTCTATACTGCCCCACGCTGTACAACGCAGTTTGTGGATGAACATACGGCTTCACCGCAGCCACCAGATCACGAGCCGATCGCGCCGGCGGAACTGCCGCAAGCGCGGTCAGGAAACACTGCCATGCGAGCGCTCCGGCCACCGCGGTTGCCAACGCGGGAGCGAGCTCACTGTTGACCTTCAGCCGGCACGTGATCACCGCGGCCAGCACTGCGATGACGGCCGCGGCCGCCCAGATCACCGCGGCACTGGGGATAAAGCTGTTGTGGACGACGGAGTAGATCAACAGTCCCACCGAAACCACTGAAACCAGAACGGCGGTCCTTATCGCAGTGCCCATCACGAAGCTCGCTCGTCCGCCCACGTGCGCCCCCAGGATGGCTGCGAGCGGCGGAAACATAGGCTGGATGTAGGGAGCGAGCTTTGACCCCGAAGCTGAAAAGAATACGAGGGTAAGGACGGCGAAAATCAGAAGGAAGCGGAGCGGCTTGAACTGCGGGGTCGGACCGGTGGCGCGCCATGCGCGCAGGCAGCTGCCAATGGTCGCCAGACCCCATGGTAGAGCACCCAGCAACAACAGCGGAAGAAAGAACCACGCCGGCTCTGTTCTGTTATGCACGGTAGTCAGGAAACGTGCGAAGTGCTCGTGGATGAAGAAGAACTCGGGGAAATCGGGGTTGCGCAAAGATACGGCGATGAACCACGGCGCACAGACGATCAGGAACAGGGGCAGACCGGCTGCGAGGTGCAGCCTCGTCCAAGGCCTGATGTCGCGCTCAATCAATGAATATAGGACAAGGCTTGCGCCGGTGAGAACGCCGACCACGATGCCTTTGCTGAGGATAGCCAGCGCCGCCGCCAGCCAGGCCATCATCATCCACCACCGCTCATCCCGGCTGCCGGGCTCGGAGCTTTGCGCCAGGGTAAAGGCGAATACAGCTCCCGTCAGCCAGAAAGTGAAGCCGGCATCGAGCAGATCGAGGTGACCCACGATGCCGAAGTAAGGGCTCACCCCGAGCGCCACCACCGCCGCGAGAGCCGCCGGGAGCCCGTAGAACCGCCGGGTCCAACCGAAGACCATCGGCAGACAGGCGAACGCCAGACCCACCGTCCACAGCCTCGAGGTCCACTCGCTCAGCCCGAAGACAGAGTAGGCGGCCGCTGTCGCCCAGTACTGCAGAGGTGGCTTCTCAAAGTACTTCAGTCCGTCCAACCGCGGGGTCAGCCAGTCGCCGCTGGTGACCATTTCCCGCGGAATCTCGGCATAGCGACCTTCATCCGGATCGAACATCGGGCGTACCTGCAGGGTCGCAAACCAGGCGGCCGCAAGTATCAACCAGGCGAACCATCCCAAGCCGCGACCGGGAACTATCATCTATGGGCTGAAAGTCGCCTATGGCGCTTTCAGCGAGCGCGGGTGTACGCGCGTTTCGGCGCGCGAGCAAAAAGCGGGGTTTTTGCTCGCTGATACGTAGGCCGGTTGCGGCATTTCGGTTGCAAAGACCAGCAACTCCATCATCCTCCTACGCTTTTCGAAAGCGCGGCGGCCCGGGCTCCGAAGTTCTCCTGCCTGACGTAGTAATCGATCGTGCGGCGAATCGCCGTATCCATGTCGGTCTTCGGCGCCCAGCCCAGATCGCGCTTGGCCGCTTCGATGGCCGGCACGCGCACCTGGATGTCCTGATAGTACTTGCCGTAATACTCGCTCGCCGTCACGTCGATGATCTGCGTGGCCCGCGCATTTTCACGCAATACCGGAAACTCCTGCGCGATCCGAATAGTGCGCTCGGCCAGATCGCGGATGGACACGCAGTTTGCGGGGTTGCCGATGTTGAAGATGCGCTGTGAGGCGCAGCGGTTCTTGTTCTCGAGGATGACGAGCAGAGCCTCGATGGCGTCGTCGATGAAAGTAAACGAGCGCTTCTGGCTGCCGCCGTCGACCAGCTTGATGGGCCGCCGGTACAGTACGTTCGAGAGAAACTGCGTGAAGACGCGTGAGCTGCCTTCCTTCGGCTCCTCCACGTCGTCGAGGTTCGGGCCAATGAAGTTGAAGGGGCGGAATAGCGTGTAATCGAGATTATCGCGGACGCCATAGGCGTAGATGACGCGATCGAGCATCTGCTTCGAGGCTGCGTAGATCC
>CAZBTV010000257.1:0-6314 GCA_964494895.1 uncultured Steroidobacteraceae bacterium
GCATCGGCGCCAAGTACCTGGAGCTGAAGATCAACGACCGGCAGCGCAAGCAGCAACCGGAATTCGAGATCAAGGACTGGGAATAAGCTTTTGATGAGCGGTCGCGGCCTGAAACACCTACTGCTCGCGGCGGCTGCCGTGGTGGTCGCCACGCTTCCGGCGCAGGCGCGGTGGCACGATCCGGAGAAACTTCCGGAGACCCGCATTCGCGATTTGCATTACGGCGACGTTCTCTTCTACTTCTATCAGGAGGAGGACTTCGAGGCCATCACTCGTCTCACGGCGTACCAGCATTGGAATCTGGTACAGCACCACGAGGCCGAGGCGCAACTCCTGCTCGGCGGCCTGTATCTGTCGCTGGGCATGCACAACGAGGCCGGCGAGCGTTTTCAAACCCTCCTGACGAACGATGTTCCGACGGGGGTGCGCAACCGGGCGTGGTTTTATCTCGCGCAGGTCTGGTACGCCCGCGGCTATCTCGACAAGGCAGCCGAGGCCTTGCGCAAGATCAATGGAAAGATGTCGGCGGAGTTCGAAGCGCAGCGCGAGCATCTTTTCGCCAATGTGCTCATCCATCAAGGCAAGCTCGACGAGGCGATCCGGATACTCGCTACCGCTCGCGGTCCCTCCATCTGGACAGCCTATGCCCGTTTCAACCTCGGCGTTGCGCTGATCCGGAAGGATCAAATCGCGCAAGCTGATGCCTTTCTGACCACGGTCGGCACCATGGACGCGACAACCCCGGAGAAGGCCGCTCTCAAGGATCGCGCCAATCTCGCACTGGGTTACGCCTATCTGCAGGCCAAGGACCCGGCAAAGGCCCAGGCCCCTCTGCAGCGGGTGCGGCTGAATGGGCCGTACTCAAACAAGGCGCTCCTGGCCCTGGGCTGGGCGGACGCTCAGCTCGGCGATTACAAGGGTGCGCTGGTGCCGTGGACCGAGCTGCGTGGCCGCGACCTGCTGGACGCCGCCGTACAAGAGTCGTATCTCGCCGTTCCGTACGCATACAGCAAGCTCAGCGCTACCGCGCAGTCCGCGGAGAACTATGAATCGGCGGTCGAGCAGTTCAACGCCGAAGATAAGAGTCTCGACGAGGCGATCGGACGCATTCGCGACGGCAAGATGATTCAGGACGCGTTGGGGGCGGACAAAGAAGGGCACCACGGTTGGTTCTGGCAGCTCAGGGATGTACCAGAGGCACCGGAATCCCGCTATCTGTACGTCCTGCTGGCGGGGCACGACTTCCAGGAAGGCTTGAAGAACTATCGCGACATGGCTTTCCTCAGCAGGATGTTGGATCGCTGGGGCGACAGCATGGAAGCCTTCGGCGACATGATCGACACGCGAGAACGGGCCTACGGCGAGCGGATCCCGAAGGTGGACGCCTTGCTCGCTTCAGGCGCGCTTGACAGATTGCAACAGCGGCGCGCTGAGCTCGATGCCCGCCTGAGCAGCATCGATAAGGACCAGGACGTGGCGGCTCTCGGATCCCCGGAAGAGCGCGAGCAGTGGGCGCGGATACAGCGGCTCGAAGCTGCGCTGGCGGGCGCGCCGGATACTCCCGAAAACGCGGAGCTGCGTGCACGACTCAAGCTCGTGAAAGGCGTGCTGTACTTTCGCCTCAACGATTCCTTCAGAGCGCGCATGTGGCAGCAGCATCGGAGCATGAAGGATCTCGATCTCGCCTTGCGCGAGGCACAGAGCCGCTGGATAAGAGTCGATCGCGCACGCAAGAGCGTACCAAACAACAACGGCGAGTTTGCTACCCGCGTTGCTGCGCTCAAGGAGCGCATCGACACTTTGCAGGCACGCCTCGCGGCCTTGGAGCAGAAACAGACAGGCTATCTTGCGCAGCTGGCGGTGCAGGCGCTCGAAGGCCAGAAAGGCCGCCTTGCGGCGTATCAGGTGCAGGCGCGGTTTGCTTTGGCGTCGATGTACGACCGGGCAGCCAACGAAGAGAAGCCGAAGAAGGAGTCGGACGGTGGCGCGTCGAAAGGAGCCGACGCCCCGGCTGATCAGAGTAGCGGGCCGGCCGATCAGGGCACTGGCAAAGACACTTCCGGGACACCCAAGCCATGAATCGACCGATAGCCACGGCGATCGCTGTCATTCTGGGCATGTGTGTCACGCCGGCCTGGCTGCCGCCAGCCCGGGCCGCTGATTCCAACACCCCGAAGACCCTCAAGGACCTCCAGGCGCGGGACGTTCCGATCCATAAGGATTCGAAGGTCGACTCGAGCTCCTCGAGGGCCATGGACAACTACCGGCGCTTTCTCGAGCTGCAGAAAACCGACCCGCAGCTGCGCGCCGAGGCGATGCGCCGCCTGGGCGATCTCAATCTCGACGCGGGCGATATCGAGCGCATGGAAAAGCAGGTCGGCATTGTCGACTTGCAGAGCTCCGAGGCCATCAAGCTGTATGCGACCCTGTTGAAGGCCTATCCGGATTACGCCCGCAACGACCAGGTCCTTTACCAGCTCGCGCGCGCGTATGAGACCACCGGACAGCCGGAGCAGGCGCTCGCTACGCTGGACCAGATCGTCCGCAAGTACCCCAACAGCCCGCAGCTCGATGAGGTGCAGTTCCGGCGCGGTGAGCTGTTGTTTTCGGCGAAGCGTTATGCGGATGCCGAAAAGGCCTATGCGGTGGTCATCCACGTCGGCAAATCGTCGGACTACTACCAACAGAGCCTCTACAAGCACGGCTGGTCACTGTTCAAGCAGTCGATGACCGAAGAGAGCTTGCCGTCCTTCGCCGGGGTACTCGATCTGGAGCTCGTGGGCCGCAATGGCAAAACCCCAGCCATCGAGAGCCTCAAGCGCGCGGATCGCGAGCTCGTGGAAGACACTCTGCGGGTCATGAGCATCGCTTTTTCGTACGCAGAGGGTGCCGGCTCGATCGACGCGTTCCTGAAGAAGCACGGCGATGCGCCATATTCATACTTGCTCTATTCGCGCCTGGGCGATTTCTACGTAGACAAGCAGCGCTATCAGGATGCCGCGGTCACCTATCTCGCCTACGTGAAACGCGATCCTTACAGCGACAACGCGCCAAACCTCGCGATGCAGGCGATCGAAGCCTACAACAAGGGAGGCTTCGCCGAGCTGGTGCTTCAGGGCAAGCACGAATTTGTCGAGCGCTACAACTTCGGCTCGCCCTTCTGGGCGACGCGCCAGCGCGCGCAGTACCCGAAAGTGGTGCAGGAGCTGAAGACCAATCTCAAGGACGTCGCGACCTACTTCCACGCGACCGCGCAGAAGAGCAAGCGCCTCGAGGACTATCAGGAAGCGGCCCGGTGGTATCGTGACTATCTGAAGTCATTCCCGGACGATCCGGATTCCGCCGCGACCAACTATCTGCTGGCCGAGGCTCTGTTTGAAAGCCATCAGTATGGGGAGGCTGCAGCCGAGTACGAGCACACGGCCTACGGCTTCCCGAAAAACGACAAGTCGGCGACTGCGGCCTATGCCGGACTGGTGTCCTACCAGAAAGGTGAGGAAGGGCTGTCGGGAGCCGACAAAGTCGCATGGCATAAGCGCGCTACCGACGCGGGCATCAAGTTCGCGCAGACTTTCCCCGAACATCCTGACAGCGCCGGCGTGCTCACGCGCGCGGCAGAGGATATTTTCGCGGCGAAGGATTTGCCGCGGGCCATTACCGTATCGGAGTCGATTCTCGCGCGCCAGCCGCCAGTCGACGTTGCCAAGCAGCGCATTGCGTGGAGCATCATCGCGCGGTCGCACTACGATCAGAACGAATTCGACAAGGCCGAGCCCGCATTCCTGAAAGCCCGTGAGCTTGCGGGGGCGGACGAGAAGCTTCGTAATGATCTGACCGAAGGCCTCGCCGCGAGTGTGTACAAACAAGGCGAGGCGAAGCAGAAGACGGGCGACTCCGCGGGCGCGGTCGAGGACTACCTGCGGGTGGCGCGAGTGGCTCCGGACTCTTCGATCCGCGCGACCGCGATGTACGACGCCGCCGCGCAGCTCATCAATCTCAAGCAATGGAATCGCGCCATCACGGTGCTGGAGGATTACCGGCGCGAGTTTCCGAAGAGCGAGCACTCTGCCGACGTGACGAAGAAACTCGCCGTGGCGTACGGTGAAGCCGGCCGTCCCGGCGAGGCGGCGGGCGAGTTCGAGAAGATCGCGACGAGTCCGGCCGAGGATCGGGCCGTGCAGCGCGAAGCGCTGTTGCAGTCGGCCGACCTGTACGCGAAAGCGAACAACGTGCCGAAGGCCGTGTCCATGTTGGAAAAGTTTGTCGCTTCCAATCCCACACCGATCGTCGACGCGGAGGAAGCCCGCCAGCGCCTTGCGGACTACGCCGCGAAGACCGGCGATATCGGCAAGCGCGACTACTGGTATCGCGAGATCATCAAGGTGGACAGCCAGGCGGGCGCGCACCGGACCGATCGGACACACTACCTCGCGGCGAAAGCCCAACTCGCGCTCGCGGCGCCGGCCCGCGACCAGTTCCGC
Source organism: uncultured Steroidobacteraceae bacterium (assembly GCA_964494895.1). GTDB lineage: Bacteria > Pseudomonadota > Gammaproteobacteria > Steroidobacterales > Steroidobacteraceae > 13-2-20CM-66-19. The sequence goes on from CAZBTV010000257.1 coordinate 4,482, forward strand.
GCGGTGCGCCTCACTTTGCCCCTGAAGAAGAGTCTGGCGACCAAGCGCAAGGCGCTCGAGGCGGCTATGGATGGCTACAAGAAGGCGGCCGAATACCAGGTCGCCGAGGTGACCACTGCCGCGACGTACGAGATGGCGGAGCTGTACCGTACGCTGTCCAAGGACCTGATGGCCTCCGAGCGGCCGAAGAACCTCAAGGGTGACGAGCTCGAGGAATACAACTCGCTGCTGGAGGAGCAGGTGTTTCCTTTCGAGGAGCAGGCCATCAAGGCGCACGAGCTGAACACGACGCGCGCCAAGGACGGCGTGTATGACGAATGGGTCCAGAAGAGTTTCCAAGCGCTTGCCGAGCTCAAACCCGCGCGTTACGGCAAGACGGAGTTGACGCAGGATGTGGTTACGAGCCTCAACTGACTGCGCGGGGCTGCGCCTGCGCGCTCCCGGAGCCGGCCGCCGGCTCATCGGGGGACGCTCGCGCTTTGCAAGGCTCTTTTTTGGAGCCGCCCCTTCCGTCGTTGGCGCAACGCTGCTGGCGATCGCGGTGTTGTTCCTGGCGGCTTGCAGCTCTGCCCCGAGCAAGCCGGTGGAGGCGCCACCGCAACCCGCGAATGCGCCCACGCCCTCCGAGACCGCCGTCACCGAACGCGGCAAAGCGGATTTCGAGCGTGCCGTCGGACTCATGCGCGCCGGCAAAACCACCGAAGCCGAGCTCGAATTCAAACAGGTGGCCCTGCAGTTCCCGCAGCTCTCCGCTCCTTACGTGAACCTCGGTATCCTCTATCGCAAGACTGGGCGCCTCGACCAGTCGGAGGCGGCCCTCAAGAGCGCGGTCGAACGCAATGACGGCAGCGCCGTGGCGTGGACCGAATTGGGAGCCACGCAGCGGTTGCGCGGCGAGTTCCCGAACGCGGTTGCCTCGTACGAGAAGGCGATAGCCGCGGATCCAAACTTTGCTCCCGCCTACCGGAACCTGGGCGTGGTTTCGGACCTCTACCTGGGTGATCCCGAGCGCGCTTTGACGGCGTTCGAGCGATACAAGGAGCTGACGGGCGAGGAGAAGCCCGTCAGTGCGTGGATTGCAGAGCTGCGGCAGCGGACCGGTAAACCGCCATTGAAACGACCGTCGGCGGCGCCCGCCAAAGCCCCGGAACCCGGGGAGGGCGGTTCGTCGGCGAGCTCGGATGGTGCGGGAGCCGGAGCCACGACGGGCGCGTCTGACAGCGCCTCAGGGGCTGCGACTCAGAAAGGTGAGGCCGCGGGAGCATCCGGGACCGGGTCGGGGAGCTCTGGTACGGCGCCGGGCGGCGGTGCGACCCCCGCCAAACCCAAGGCGACTCCGGGCGCATCGCAGAGCCCGGCCGGACAGAAACCAGCGGAGCCCAACGCCGCACCGCCTCCGAAAGCGGGAGACTGACATGAGCAACATGACTCCGCGCAAGCCGAGCGTCCCCACAGTAGCTGGGTGCGTCGGCGCGGGCCGTCAATCTGGCGGTTATGGCCGATGGCTTGCCATCATCCTGTTGGTTGTCGCTCCATGCCATACATGGGCGCAACCGGCGGCGCCCCCCAAGCCCGCTCACGATGCGCCCAGCCCGGCTGACCTGGAGCCGGGTGTCAATACTTCCGCTATGCCGCCCTCCGATGCCGCCGCGCCGGCACGGCCCGCGCCGGCCACCCAAACCAAACCTGCCGCGGCACCGGACAACTCCGCAGGGGTGGCGTCAAAAGCCGACACCTCGGCTTCCGGAGCGCGCTCCGCCGACCCACGCCAGGCCAAACATACCGCCCCGAAAAGTGGCACCGCGTCCGGGGGAAAGGGAGGCGGCAAGGCAG
>CAZBTV010000258.1:0-6314 GCA_964494895.1 uncultured Steroidobacteraceae bacterium
CCCCACCCACCCCCCCCCCGCACGACCCCCCCAACCCCCCCACCCACCACCCCCCGCTGGATCACGAGCAGCAGTACACGGGATCCGCCGGCGCATCCTATCGCCGGCGCGACACCAGGATCAGCGCCGACATCCTGTTCGGATCGGGGCTACGGGCCCAGCTGGATCTCCCCGACGGTGAGGTGATTCCGAATGGAGCACATCTGCCTTACTACCGGCAGGTCAACCTCGGCATCACTCAGGGCTTGCCCTTCCTGGCGAGCAGCGATGCCGCCGATACACCCCAGATCCGCTTTGACGTCATCAACGTGTTCGACACGGTCTATCAGATCCGCAACGGAACGGGGGTCGGCGTCGGTGCCCCGCAATTCGGGCCGCGGCGAGGGTACTTCGTGGGGCTGACCTGGCCTTTTTGAGCAGGGCTGCGCAAGAAGGCGCGATCGCGCAGGTTTCGCGTTGCCCGCCGACGCGATAGGATCGCGCCATCATGCCAACCCAACGTCGTGCCGCCGGCCGCGCGAAAAAGACCCCCAGAAGATCGGATAGTCCACAGCCGGGAATCCGAAAATCGAACGCCTCGAAACGCAAGCTCACGATGGCGCCCGTGCGCTCGAAGCGGGCGACGAGTCCGTCCTCCCCCGTGGCACGTACCCTCTATCCACCTATAGAGCCGTATAGCACGGGGTACCTCCGAGTTTCGGACGTGCACGAGGTGTACTACGAAGAGAGTGGTAATCCGCGCGGCAAACCCGTGGTGTTTGTTCACGGTGGCCCCGGCGGCGGCACGGATCCGAAGATGCGCCGATTCTTTGATCCAAAGCGCTACCGGATCGTGCTTTTCGATCAGCGAGGCTGCGGTAAGAGCCGGCCGCATGCCAGCCTGGTCGACAACACCACCTGGCACCTGGTGGAGGATATGGAGCGGCTACGCCAGCACCTGAGCATCAAAAGCTGGTTGATCTTCGGCGGCTCGTGGGGCTCGACCCTGGCACTCGCTTATGCGGAAACCCATCCGCAGGTCGTCACCGAGCTCATCCTCCGCGGGATTTTCCTGCTCCGCCGCTGGGAGATCGAATGGTTCTATCAGAACCCCGGCGGCGCCGCCGCGCTCTACCCGGATCTGTGGGAGCACTATGTCGAGCCAATCCCGCAGGCGGAGCGGAGCGACATGATCAAAGCCTACTACGCGCGCCTGACCAGCGACGACGGTCAGCTACTGAAACGGGCAGCGAAAGCGTGGTCGGTATGGGAAGGCGCAACCAGCTTCCTGCGCCTGAATCGCGATTACGTCGACAAGTTCCAGGAGGACGCCTATGCCGCGGCGTTCGCGCGCATCGAGTGCCACTATTTCATCAACAAGGGCTTCTTTCAAACCGACAATCAACTCATCGAGAACGTCGACCGGATCCGGCACATACCCGCTGTAATCGTCCAAGGCCGGTATGACGTGGTCTGTCCGATGAAGAGCGCGTGGGATTTGCATCGCGCGTGGCCCGAAGCGGACTTGCGCATCGTGCCAGATGCCGGCCATTCTGCCTTCGAGCCCGGTAACCTACACGAGCTCATCAGCGCGACGGACCGCTTCTAGTGTATAACGCTGGATCCGGGCATCCATGCCCGGCCCAGCGTAGCATCAGGCAAAAAGCGTGGTTTTTGCCTGATGCTTCCGCCACCTTCGGCGGCGGGGCACATCCCTGTGCCTGGATGCGCGCTCGCGGCCTGCACAAGGTTGTTCCAACGAAACGATCAATGCACGCCCACCACGTGCAGGACGAACAGCAGCGCGGCGCCGAAAAGTGCCGCTCCGAGCACCACGCATACGGGGAGAGTGAGTACCCATGCGAGGATGATGTTCCTGACAGTGTCTTTCTGGATACCTGACCTGTTCGCCACCATCGAGCCGGCGATGCCTGAAGACAGGATATGCGTTGTGCTGACTGGCAGCCCAAGAACATCCGCCGCCTCGATGGTGCCGAAAGCAACGAGCTCCGCGGCCGCCCCCTGCCCATAGGTCAGATGCGCCTTGCCGATCTTTTCACCCACCGTGACCACGATTCGCTTCCAACCGATCATGGTGCCGAGCCCTAGCGCAAGTGCGACCGCAAACTTGACCCACGTCGGAATGAATGTCGTCAGATGTTTCAGGAGTGACTGATACTCGCCGGCGAGCTTGGGGTCGAGCTGCGGTGGCAGTTGCTTCTTCTTCGCCATCTTCGCCAGCGACTCCGACACCATGTACACGTTCAAACGCAGGTCGCGGCGTTGATCGGGGGCAATGGTGTTGAGGTCAGTAATGCGGCCGGTAGTATCGATGATGGCATGGTTTATGGTCCCGAGCGCCGCGACGGTTGCCGGCGAAACGGGATCCTTCCGCAGGTAGCCTGTCAGCACTTTACGGGCCGACCCGACATCCCCGTTCTGGGTAGTCTCACTGGACTTCTGCAGCTGCTGCGCGAAGGCTGTTGCATCCGCATGGATCTGTGCGATGGCCTGCGGCGTGGTGCTCATGTCCAGCGAGAAAGTCGCCGGGACGATGCCGACGAGGATCAGAACGATGAGCCCCATCCCTTTCGGACCGTCATTCGACCCGTGCGCGAAACTGACGCCCGTGCAGGTGAGAATGAGCAGACCACGGATCCAGATGGGTGGCGCAGCTTTGTCTTTCGGTGCTTGAAACAGCGCCGGATTGCGCATCACTCCCTTTGCGATCAGGACCAGAAGACCGGCAAGCAGAAAGCCGATCAGGGGAGAAAACACCAGGGCCTTGAAGGTGTCGGAGACCTTGGCCCAATTCACTCCATCGCCAAAGGAGCTGTCCGGGCTCAACAGGGAGTTCATCAGCCCAACGCCGACAATGGAGCCGATGAGAGTATGCGAGCTGGAAGCCGGCAAGCCCAGGTACCAGGTACCGAGATTCCAGATGATGGCCGACAGCAGGAGCGAAAAAACCATCGCGAACCCCGCCCCGGACCCCACGTTGATCACCAACTCCACCGGCAGGAGCGCCACGATTCCGAAGGCCACCGCGCCAGAGGATGTCAGCACCCCGATAAGGTTCCAGGTGCCGGACCAGACGACCGCCCAGGTGGGCTTCAACGAATTCGTATAGATCACGGTCGCTACCGCGTTGGCGGTGTCGTGAAAGCCGTTTACGAATTCGAATCCAAGGGCGAGACCGAGGGCCAGGACGAGCAAGATCGCTGTCGGCAAATCGACGCCAATACTGGCCAGCATACTTTGGAAGCTCCGCGCGGCGATTGTGTTGTTGTAAAGCGAGGACGGAGCGTATTGCTGCAGTGTGACAGTCGAATGACGTGCCAGAGAGCACTGGGTTGGAACGCTGGATCCTGGCATCCATGAGGTCGGCCGCAGAGCGGTGGAAAAACACCTACGGGCACCATCGTGAATTGGCCGCAGCGTGAATCGCGCGCGATTTCCCCGAGCAGTCCGGCTTCTCAGCTTTTTAAAGCCAGCCCTTCTGGCGCGCGAGACGATAAGCCTCGACTCGATTGGAGGCGTGCAGCTTGCCAATCGCGTCGGACAGATAGTTTCGAACGGTGCCATGGGAGAGGCTGAGTTGGGCCGCGATATCGGCAGATGAAAGGCCCTCTCCAGCGAGACGCAATACCTGGCGCTCCCGCTCGTTGAGCGGGTCGGATTCAGTCCAGGCCTCCAGTGCCAACTGTGGATCGATCACTCGCCCGCCGTTATGGACTTTACGCACGGCGTCGGCGAGTTGGTCCGCGGGAGCATCTTTCAGCAAGTAGCCGGCAACTCCTGCATCGAGCGCACGCCGCAGATATCCGGGGCGCGCGAAAGTCGTGAGGATCACGAGCTTGCTCGGAAGTGCATGCTCGTGCACCCGTAGCGCGAGCTCCAGCCCGGTCATACCTGGCATTTCGATATCAGAGATAATGACATCGGGCCGCAGACGCTGCGCCTCGCTCCAAGCACTCGCTCCGTCAGCGCAGCTCCCGAGCACCTCGATGTCTTCCTCGAGGCTCAACAGCGCGGAGAGCGCCCCGCGCACCATTGCCTGGTCTTCCGCCAACAATACCCGGATCACGCGCGCACCATGCCAACAGTTACTTTCGCAACATCGGACTCACTGTCCGCGCTCGGTGTCTCATCAAGGTGGGCCACCGCGGTTGCAAGCAAAGGACCGCCAGCAGACGAGTGCTCTGCCGCTGAGCCGCCTGCGTTTGCACGTTTATCTGGCGCGGGCGCAGCCAACAGCAAGGCCACCCGCAACAGCGTTCCCTTGCCGGGCGGAGAAAGGATCTCCAGGGTTCCGCCCAAGGAGCGCACTCGCTCAGCAATACCGGCGAGGCCGTTACCTTTCATCGCTATCCCGCCGCGACCATCATCGCTCACCCGCAGGTAGAGTACCTTTTCGCCCCGACTCGGGCCGCCCTCCGCCGGGGTCGCAGCCTGTGTGATCACTTCGATCTTCGCGTGTCGTGCGTATGAATGCCGCTGGATGTTGGTTACGGCCTCGCGAACGATCATCGCCAATGCCGTCTCGATTTCAGCCGGCAAAACGGCACCGTCCCGGTCGAACGTCAGCGTGATACCCGCGGTGCTCAAAAGCGCGCGGGCGGAGGCGATCTCGTTCTCCAGGGCAGCCGCTCGAATCCCTGTTACGGCAACCCTCACCTGCTTCAAAGCTTCCCGCGCGATGCCCGTCACCTCACCTACCTCGCGAGCCGCGGCCGCCCGATCGCGCGTCATCAGTTTGGCGGCCAGCTCGCTCTTGATCGCAATCAACGATAGCGTGTGCCCAAGCAGATCGTGCAGGTCCCGGCCGATGCGCTCACGCTCAGCCAGCCGCGCCATGCGATGAACCTCCTCCCGCGACAGTCTCAAAGCCACATTCTTGCGCCGGTTCTCGACCATCATGAAGTTGCTGAACGCGACCACCGCCGACACTACCGCCGTGATGGCAAAGGAGAGCAGATCGAACCCAAGGATCGACAGCTCGATGGCATATGCGCCGAGCAGCGCGACGACGAGGAATGCAACTCGGCGCAAAGACGGGAGCGTAAATGGGGCCAGGGACGCGGAATAGATCAGGTAGGTGTTGGCCCCAGGGTTGAAAGGTGCGAGGGCGTACGCCAGCACCGCTATCCCCAGTACGGCAGCAAGCTCCTCACGACCCAGTGCGGCCGCCTTATAGCGAAACGCACGAACCACCCGATGATACAAGAACAAAAACACGGCAAGCGATGGGAAAGTCGGCCACAGCCAATTCCAGCTATGCCGATGCGATACGAGCGCGGGTGTGAAGAGAAAGAACAGATAGAGCAGCCAGACATAGCTCGCCCAGCTCGGAAGCTCGAACAAGACCCCATCGAGCCGTGGATCCTCGCTGATGCTGTCTTTCGACTCGTGCGGATTCATAGTCCGGTACTCGTCCTCGAGCAGCAGTCTAACGCACCTTCCGCCACCCGCGCCGCGCGATGACACAAACCACAGTCGCTACGAGCGCGAGATCCAGGGTGTAAGACAGGAACCCCGCCCCGCCCTCAGCGACCACGTGGTGGGCAAGCTTCACCAGGTGATGGGCAGCCCCCGAAAACAATGTTCCGAGCCCATCCCAAGGCACCACACCCAGCACGGCGAGAATAAGGAAACTCACCCACCGCACCAGCTCGAGCACGAGGTTCGCCACGATCGCGGCCAGTAGCATCAACATGATAGACACCCAGCAGCGAACACCATCGGAGTGACCGACTTCGAGCCGAGAAACACGGCTGACGGTACAGGCAGCGGGCGCTTGCCCGCCCCAGCCGGCAGGGAACGCGGCGTTGAGACCTGGACATCGTCAAAAGACGAAACCCACGCGGTCATCAAGGCAGTAGCAGCATCGAAAGTCATCAGGCAGTCTCCCCGCAATCGTTGCACTCCGTGTTTGCGCAGATTAGGCCGACGGCCCCACCCGAAACAGGGTCGCACGTCAGAACTTGCACCTGACAATCGTCACCGCTGCTCCCGGCGTCACCCCCTCGCCAACCCGGTCAGCCGCCCGCAGGCATCAATTACTCCATGCTCCCACAACCATTGCCGCGCATCGCCCGCATCTCCCTCAAACCAGGCCCGCGCGCTACCCAGCCTGAAGCTATATCCCCACACATCCATATCCGCCCACAACCGCCCTCGCCCCACTCCCGGCAACTCATCCGCCAGCAGCACCTGCAAATAACACACGGCCGACTCTTCCAGATCATCCCCACCCGCATCCCGATCCAACCCCGCCCTACGCTCCGGCGCCATGCAGATGTAATGACACGCCTCATGCAAAACCGAATGCACCG
>CAZBTV010000259.1:0-6248 GCA_964494895.1 uncultured Steroidobacteraceae bacterium
ACTACGTGACGCCGTACGAGCTGGGCTACGGCCCGTTCGTCAAGTTCGACCACGATTTCATCGGCCGCGAAGCGCTCGAGAAGATGGTCAAGGACAAGCGTCCGCAGCGTAAGAAAGTCACGTTCGAGTGGAATCGTGAGGATCTGGGCAAGATCTTCGCCTCGCTCCTCGAGCCGCCAGGCCAGAACGCCAAGTTCTTCAACGTTCCGATTGCGAACTATGCCTCGTCCTCGTACGACGCGGTGAAGATGGGCAACAAGACCGTCGGGTTCTCGATGTTTGGTGGCTACAGCTACAACGAGCGCGTGGGTTTGTCCCTGGGTGTGGTCGACGAGAACATCAATATTGGCGATGTGCTGACGCTCGTATGGGGTGAGGAGAACGGGGGCACCAACAAGGTGACTGTCGAGCGCCATAAGCAGGTCGAAGTGCGTGTCAAGGTGTCCGTGACGCCGTACGGCTCGGTTGCTCGCGAGACCTATCATCAGGGATGGCGTACTCGCACCGCCTGATTGAAGTTCGGTTCCGCGATAACTGCGCGGAATGACTATATACCCGCGGGACGCGAGTGAGCCCGGTGCTCCGGGCCAGGTGCCGACAGGGGTTTGCCGCGAGAGTGGCCATGGATGGCCACGCCGCCTTTCCGTAGCCCAATGACGGGCTCCGTTGCCCAGCAGGATGCGCTAAGATTGGGGACCAGGGCCTTGAGCGTTCCGCTCAAGGTTCGATTATTGCTGTTCGACCCCCCGCTTGACCGGGCGACCGGTTAAACTAATCTTCCTTCACCACACAGCGCACTAATTTTGGCGGGGCACATGGCGAACAACTACCTGTTTACATCCGAGTCGGTCTCCGAGGGTCATCCGGACAAGGTGGCGGACCAGATTTCGGACGCCGTTCTGGACGCAATTCTCAAGGACGACGAGCGTGGCCGTGTGGCCTGCGAAACTCTGATAAAAACCGGGGTTGTGGTGGTGGCGGGCGAGGTGACCACGAACGCCTGGGTCGATGTGGAATCACTGGTCCGCAAGACGGTCCTGGATATCGGCTACAACTCCTCGGAAATGGGCTTCGACGGGGCAAGCTGTGGTGTGGTCAACATCATCGGCAAACAGTCCCCTGACATTGCGCAAGGCGTCGATCGCAAGGACGAGCGCAAGCAGGGTGCGGGCGACCAGGGCCTGATGTTTGGCTATGCGACGAATGAAACGGACGTGTTGATGCCGGCACCGATCACACTGGCGCACCGGCTGGTGAAGAAGCAGGCGGAGGTGCGTAAGAAAGGCAAGCTCGAGTGGCTGCGGCCGGACGCGAAGAGCCAGGTGACGCTGCGCTACGAAGACGACAAGCCGGTGGGCCTCGAGGCGGTGGTGCTCTCGACGCAGCATAGCCCGGATATCTCGACCAAGGCACTGCGTGAGGCCGTCATGGAGGAGATCCTCAAGCCCGTGCTGCCGAAGAAGTGGATCGACAACCGCACGAAGTTCCACATCAACCCCACTGGACGTTTCGTCGTGGGCGGCCCCGTCGGCGACTGCGGTCTGACCGGCCGCAAGATCATTGTCGACACCTACGGTGGGTACGCCCGCCATGGCGGTGGCGCGTTCTCGGGCAAGGACCCTTCGAAGGTCGATCGGTCCGCTGCTTATGCGGCGCGGTATGTCGCGAAGAATATCGTCGCAGCCGGTCTTGCTGAGCGCTGCGAAGTCCAGGTGTCGTATGCCATCGGCGTCGCCGAGCCGACTTCCATCATGGTGGAGACGTTTGGCACCAGCCGCCTGTCCCGCGAGCGCTTGACGCAGCTGGTGCGTAAGAATTTCGACCTGACTCCTTACGGTTTGCGCGAAATGCTGGATCTCATCCGCCCGATCTACCAGAAGACCGCCGCCTACGGGCACTTCGGTCGCACCGAGCCGGAGTTCACGTGGGAGAGGACGGATCGGGCCGCGGCGCTGGCTGCTGAGGGTAAGTCAGGAGCCGCCGAGGGCAAACAAGCACGCGCGGCATAGTTTTTCTTCTGGCGCGTCCGCGCCGGGCGCTGCCTTCTGAGGAGCGCTGCGACAGGTGGGCGACATTCGCTTCGAGAAGGTCGCGGTGCCTGCCAGGCTCAGAGGGCAGCGTGTTTATTCCATACGGCGCTCATTCCAATATCGGAGCAAGTGAAGTATGAACGCCACACTGAAACCCGCCGCCGGATTCACCGACTACAAGGTCGCCGACCTTGGGCTTGCTGATTGGGGCCGCAAGGAGATCCGGATCGCGGAGACCGAGATGCCGGGTCTCATGGCCATTCGCGAGGAGTTTGCCCCGCAGCAGCCTCTCAGAGGGGCTCGGATCACCGGCTCTCTGCACATGACGATCCAGACGGCCGTGCTCATCGAGACGCTGCAGGCACTCGGGGCAGAGGTTCGCTGGGCCTCCTGCAATATCTTCTCTACGCAGGATCATGCGGCCGCGGCAATCGCCGTGCGTGGTACGCCGGTGTACGCCTGGAAGGGCGAGTCCCTCGCGGATTATTGGGATTACACCCACAAGATCTTCGAGTGGCCTGACGGCGGCTACAGCAACATGATTCTCGACGATGGTGGCGATGCCACGTTGCTGCTGCATCTGGGGACGAAAGCGGAAACCGACCAGAGCGTGATCTCGCACCCTTCGAGCGAGGAAGAGACGGCGCTGTTTGCCTCCATCAAGGCGCGGCTCAAGAGTGAGCCCAAGTGGTATTCGAGCCGCATCAAACACATCAAGGGTGTGACAGAAGAGACCACCACCGGCGTCAAACGGCTGTACCAGATGGCGAAGGAGGGGAAACTGGCGTTCCCCGCCATCAACGTCAATGACTCTGTCACGAAGAGCAAGTTTGACAACCTCTATGGGTGCCGTGAGTCTCTCGTCGACGGTATCAAGCGAGCGACCGACGTGATGGTCGCGGGCAAGATCGCGGTGGTATGCGGTTACGGAGACGTGGGGAAGGGCTCCGCGCAGGCGCTACGGGCTCTTTCGGCGCAGGTCTGGGTGACCGAGATCGATCCGATCTGCGCGCTGCAGGCCGCGATGGAAGGCTATCGCGTCGTCACCATGGACTACGCGGCGGACAAGGCCGATCTCTTCGTCACTTGCACCGGCAATTTCCATGTGATCACTCACGATCACATGAAGCGTATGAAGAACAACGCTATCGTGTGCAACATCGGGCACTTCGACAACGAGATCGACGTCGCGAGCCTGAAGCAGTACAAGTGGGAGAACATCAAGCCGCAGGTGGACCACATCATTTTCCCTGACGGCCGCCGGCTCATCCTGCTGGCCGAGGGCCGGCTGGTGAATCTCGGCTGTGGTACCGGGCATCCGAGTTATGTAATGAGCTCCAGTTTCGCGAATCAAACCATCGCTCAAATCGAGCTGTTCACGAACACTGAAAAGTACCCTGTCGGGGTGTATGTGCTGCCGAAGCACCTCGACGAGAAAGTCGCGCGTCTGCAGTTGGCCAAGCTGAACGCCGAGCTCACCGTCCTGACCGACACCCAGGCGCGGTATATCGGAGTCGACAAGGCCGGTCCTTTCAAGCCGGATCACTACCGCTACTGAGCGAGCCGGAGCTTCCGGCATACGTAAAATGAGCTCACCCACCCGCCCGGCTCCTCGGGCGGGTGGGTGGCTCATCCAGTCTCCTGGCGATTCTCCATTTGGCGTCACCCATTGCGCCCATAGTCGCATTGCGAACGCGCCATTCTCCTTTATGTTGGACGCGCCGCCTTCGTCGCGGACGACTCATTCGCCAGGACAGTCGCAATGGACACCGAGGCCGTCGCCGAGCAATTTGTCCGGGCACGCCTCGAGGCCGAGGCGTTGCTCGACTTTCCCGGGCCGATCCCGGCAACCCTCAATACCGCCTATGCCTACCAGGACCGGGCGATCGCGCTATGGCCTGACAATGTAGTTGGCTGGAAAGTCGGGAGCATCGGGCAGGCATGGTTTGCACAAGTGGGGGAGGACCGACTGGTGGGTCCGATCTTCCGGCGCGGCCTGCGGCTCGCGCCCCCCGGGGTCATTGTCGATTTTCCGGTGTTCAGGGGTGGCTTTGCGGCGGTAGAGGCCGAATACGTGTTCCGGCTGGGCGCCGACGCCCCGCCAGACAAAACCCGTTGGACGGCCGAGGAGGCGGCGCAGCTCGTGTCGGCACTGCACGTCGGCATCGAGACCGCCGGCAGTCCGCTCGCGACTATCAACGAGCTGGGGCCCACGGCCGCCGTTTCGGACTTTGGCAACAACGCCGGGCTGTTGCTGGGGCCGGCCATCCCCGACTGGCGCACACGCCGGTTCGAGCCGCTCAATTGTGAGACTTGCATCGACGGTCGTTTGGTCGGAAGCGGCGGCGCGCTGTCGCTGCCCGGCGGGCCCTTGGCAGCGGTTGCCTTTGCACTGGGCAGATGTGCCCTGCGCGGCCTGCCCATGAAAGCAGGTTATGTCATCTCGACCGGCGCGGCGACCGGGACTCACGCCATCGGCATCGGCCAGAGCGCGCTGGTGCGCTTCAACGAGCTCGCCGAGCTCGCTTGCCGGGCCGTGCCGGCGCGCCGTGGCCGCAGCTGATTCTCAACAAGCAACTCACATAACTTCAGATTGGCCGAGCCGCGCTCAGGTGTGCGCCAGAGCGGCCGCAGGCGGCCGCACCGGCATGCTGCGGATTAAATTCGTTTCATGGTGGCGATCCGGCGCGGTGGGAGGTTGGATGTCCGGCGGCGGCCGGCAGCCATGGCACGATGAGAATTTGTTACGAGTTGGAGCGCGTACCTGCGAGCCTGTTCGGGTGATGAGCGCCTGGCGCGGCTGTCCCGGATGAAGCGGCTGCAGCCTGAGCGTTGCGCGCCCTGACATGGGGGTCTTGCCACGACGGCCGGCCGGGCGTCGCGCCAACTCCGGCAGATTTCAAACATGTCAATACTCCATGTTAGGTGCGGCGCCTGCCCGTGAGGTTGTGTATGATCCGATCGCCCTCTGGTTGGGTGTTTTTCGGAGTATCATGTAATGGCGAAACGTCCCCCGAACGATGGAGCTTCGTGGAGCGCCAGCGAGCTGAAGACCCTGAAGTCGCTCGCCAAGGCGGGAACCTCGACGGGCGAGGTGGCCAGGAAGCTCGGTCGCACCCCCGCCGCGGTTCAGCAGAAGGCCATGCGCGCCGGGATCTCATTCCGGGCTGCCAAGCGCTCAGCGTCATGAAGTAGCATCCGCGCTTCGGCGGCGTGCAGTGCCGCCCTCCTCGAGTCAGGCTCCACTGGCCGAGCTCACTTGTTTTGGGCGTGACGACTTGTCAGACTTCCGTCGGGGGTCAACAAGGCGCGCGCGCTTGGGCTCCCGGACAGGCTGTATTGACACATTCAATAAGGGGGCGGCATGTCGAAGCGGAGCGTATTGACGGCTTTCTTGCTGGGAGGGGCCGTCGCGGCGGCCCTGAGCGGCTGCGACGTGCAGGTGCACGATGCAACGCCGGCCCAATTCCCAGCCAATCACGATGTGGGAATGTATCCGATCACGGTCACCGTGGAGCCCGGTGCCATGGTATCTCCTGATTCAATCTTTGTTTTTGGTGTGAGCGGCAAGCAGCGCTTCGAGCTCACAGCCAACAGGGCGGGGACGCAATGGCAGGGTATGTACGCCGTTCGTTGTCGTCCGAGCTTCCCGTTGCAGATTCTTGCGGTGTGGAAACAGAGTCTGGGCACCGAGCAGAAAGTCGTGCCGCCCCAGCCTCGTGAGGTCAAGCTCATCGAGCCCGAGCCTCCCAAGGAGGCGAGCATCGATACCAGCGGCGCCAAGACTTCCAAGAGCGGTTGGCAGGGGAGCGTGAAATATCGATTTGCGACACAGCAGGACGTCCAGATCACCGGAGCGCACATCGAGCCAACCAGCCCGGATCCGGCGGATGTCGCTGCCGCAAAGTCCATCTCCGTCACAAGCCCGATGCCGGTCGACATTCCGTGCGGCGTACCCACCGAAGTGGAGCTAACCTCGTCTGCGCAGCGTGCGCAGGGTAACCTGGTTGTCGACAGTACCCACCCGGCCTATCCCCATTGGACAACCAAGGTCGTCTTCGCGCCGAAATAGTGGAATTGCGGGCGGGTTGACTGGCTGCGTGCGCCCAAGCCTCATGGGGCCTCGGCGCACGCACGCTGGGCCGGGCATGAATGCGCCGCCAAAGGTAATGGCATGGACGCCCCTGCTGGACACGGCATCAGTTGTGCCAAAGTGGA
>CAZBTV010000260.1:0-6248 GCA_964494895.1 uncultured Steroidobacteraceae bacterium
TCGCCTGGAGGATGATGCCAAGAGCGGCTTCGTTCGACTCGAGATTGGGAGCGAACCCTCCTTCGTCACCCACGGCGGTCGCCAGGTCCCGGTCGTTCAACAGCTTCTTCAGGGTGTGGAACACCTCGGCACCGTAGCGCAGGGCTTCCCGGAAGCTCGGTGCACCCACCGGCAGGATCATGAATTCCTGGATATCGAGGCTGTTGTTCGCGTGTGCGCCTCCGTTGATGATGTTCATCATCGGTACCGGCATCACTGGCTCGCGGCCTTCGCCGATCGACTGGCCAAGGTATTTGTACAGGGGCAGCCGGGCGTCATTGGCCGCCGCGTGTGCGGCCGCCAGCGAGATAGCCAGAAGCGCGTTCGCACCGAGGCGGGACTTGGTCTCGCTGCCGTCGAGCTCGATCATCTTCTTATCGATGCCTGCCTGGTCGCGGACGTCGTGGCCCAGCAGGCCTTGCTGGAGCACAGAATTGACGTTCTCGACTGCCTTCAGGACTCCCTTGCCGAGATACCGTTTTTTGTCGCCGTCGCGCAGCTCAACCGCTTCGCGCGTACCCGTGGAGGCGCCCGAGGGCACAGCCGCCCGCCCTATCACCCCGGAATCCAGGACGACATCAGCCTCGACTGTGGGATTGCCGCGGGAATCAATGATTTCGCGGCCACGGATGGCGGCAATTCGGCTCATAGGGTGCGATCCTGAGTGCTATGGCAGAAAGGGGGTGAGAAAGATACTTCATGGCGGGGTGTGCCGGCCATTGCGGAACGGACTCCGGGACCTCGCCATGGCTGCAATATCGAATATCAGGTCCAAGGGTCATCTTACCGGCGCGAAGCGCCGCTACGCTTCGCGGGTTGCAGTCCGCCGCAATCCTGCAGGAAAGGTCGGGGAAGGGACCCCGTCAATAAGACTCCTCGAAGGGCTTTCCCTTCACCGTGGAGTCCAGCGCTTTGAGGGTCTCCAGCAGTGACTGCATACGCCCCAGCGGCCACGCATTGGGGCCATCGGAAAGTGCCTTGGACGGCTCAGGGTGGGTCTCCATGAAGAGACCCGCGATACCGGCGGCGACCGCCGCTCTGGCCAGCACCGGAATGAACTCCCGCTGCCCTCCCGAGGCAGTACCCTGACCACCGGGCAGCTGCACGGAATGAGTGGCGTCGAACACGACCGGACACCGGGTCTCTCGCATGATCGAGAGCGAGCGCATGTCGGAGACGAGGTTGTTGTAACCGAAAGAGAAACCTCGCTCGCAGACCATGATGGCTTCGTTACCGGTGGAACGAGCCTTGTCGACTACGTTCTTCATCTCCCACGGGGAGAGAAACTGCCCCTTTTTGATATTGACCGGCTTGCCTTGAGATGCGGTGCTCAGGATGAAGTTGGTCTGACGGCACAAGAATGCGGGTGTCTGGAGTACATCCACGACCTCAGCGACTTCAGCGAGGGGTGTATCCTCGTGCACATCCGTCAGTACCGGTACACCAACGGTACGACGGACACTCTCGAGGATCTTCAGTCCTTCGTCGAGGCCCGGACCGCGATAGCTCGAGCGCGAGGAGCGGTTCGCTTTGTCGTAGGATGCTTTGAAAATGTAAGGGATCCCGAGCCGGGTGGTGATTTCCTTCAGGCGCCCGGCAATCTCGTGCGTGAGCGTCGGACTCTCGATGACGCAGGGACCTGCGATGAGAAACAAAGGCCGGTCGACGCCGACTTCCTGGCCCGCGAGCTTCATAGCCTAACCGCCGTGGCCGGCTTCACGTTCGGTATCACGCGCCCGCCGCCTGCGGAAGCTGCGCCGCGCGGTGCCCGCGGGCGGCGCGAATGAAACCCGTGAACAGGGGGTGGCCGTCGCGGGGAGTCGACGTGAACTCCGGGTGGAACTGTGTCGCGATGAACCAGGGGTGGTTCGGCAGCTCGATGACCTCGACGAGCCCATCACGCGAGAACCCTGAGAAACGCAGGCCTGCGTGCGTGAACCGATCGAGATAGTTGTTGTTGAATTCATAGCGGTGGCGATGGCGCTCCATGATGACGTCCTTGCCGAAAATCTCGCGCGCACGGGTGCCCGCGCCGAGCAGTACTTCCTGGGCTCCCAGTCGCATGGTAGCCCCTTTGTTGCAGCTCTCATCGCGTAGTTGGGTCCCTAGTGCCTGGTCCTGCCATTCCGAGATGAGCGCAATGACCGGGTGTGAGGTCGCGCGGTTGAATTCCGTGCTGTTGGCATCCGTCAGGCCGAGCATATGCCGCCCGTACTCGACGATCGCGACTTGCATGCCCAGGCAGATCCCGAGATACGGAATGCCATGCTCGCGCGCGTAACGCACTGCCTGGATCTTCCCTTCGATACCCCGCTCGCCGAAGCCGCCGGGAACCAGGACCGCATCCATCCCCTGCAGCATGTGCGTACTATGCTGCTCGATGTCCGTCGACTCGATGTAGTGGATGTTGACGCGAGTACGGGTCTTCAGTCCTCCGTGCATCAGCGCTTCGTGGAGGGATAAGTAGGAGTCGCGGATCTGGACATACTTGCCGACCATCGCGACGTCCACCTGGCCATCGGGGTTCGCCTTGGCGTTGACGACCTGACGCCATTCGGAGAGATCGGTGAAGGGCACTTCGAGCCGCAGCTTGTCCACGATGATGTCGTCCAACCCCTGCTCGTGCAACAGAATAGGGATTTTGTAGATGTCATCGGCGTCGACACCGGAAATCACCGCGCGTTCTTCAACGTTGGTGAACAGGGCGATCTTGCGCCTCTGCTCTTCCGGCAGGGGGTGCTTGCAGCGACACAACAGCACGTCGGGCTGGATACCGATGCCACGCAACTCCTTGACAGAGTGCTGCGTCGGCTTGGTCTTGATCTCTCCCGAGCCACCGACTACCGGCACCAGGGTAAGGTGCAGGTAGACGCAGTTGCTGCGACCGAGCTCGACGCCGAGCTGACGGATGGCCTCCAGAAACGGCAGTGACTCGATATCGCCGACCGTGCCACCAATCTCCACCATGCAAACGTCGGCGCCATCGGCACCGAGTTGAATGCTGCGCTTGATCTCGTCCGTGATGTGTGGGATCACCTGTACGGTCGCGCCCAGGTAGTCGCCGCGCCGCTCTTTTGCGATCACGCGCTCGTAGATACGGCCGGTCGTGAAGTTGCTGTGACGGCCGGTCACCGTGCGTAGGAATCGCTCGTAGTGCCCGAGGTCGAGGTCGGTTTCGGTGCCGTCCTGGGTGACGAAGACCTCGCCGTGCTGAAACGGGCTCATGGTGCCCGGATCGACGTTGATGTAGGGGTCGAGCTTGACCATCGCGACCTTGAGGCCGCGGGCCTCGAGAATCGCGCCCAGGGATGCGGCGGCGATGCCTTTGCCCAATGAGGACACGACACCGCCGGTGACGAATACAAAACGCGTCATAATGTCAGGTAAGGATTTCCCGTCGTTTGAAGAACCGCTGCCGTGAGGGCAAACACGACGGAAAAGTAGGTTACCACATTGATGCGTCACTGTGAGGACTTCTTCCAAAGTATGCGCCCGCGGCGGCTCGTGGCGGCCGTCGCCCGCACTGTCGCGTCTAGTAACAAATCGGCGACGGCAATGAGCTTTCCGCTGTCTCCTGTAGTGGAGTAAAGCAATGGCAGACGCCCGCGCTCGGCGACAGGGACTCGAGCTTCTTGCAGTAGGCTCTTGAGGGCACGCCGTGGCCCGCCAGGGTGAAGCGAAAGGCGCTCGCCACCCGCGCGCCAGCGGATGGCAAGCGGCTCGGGAAGAGCGTCGAGATCCACCGGCCCGCGATCATCGGGCACGAGCTCGAGCCGGCCGAGGCCCAGCGGCAGCTCAAAGGACTTCGAAGCTCTCCACGACCAGAGTGCGCCTGTACTCGGCGGCCGCCCGTTCGGGTACGGCTCTTGACCACCTCCGGTTTCCGAAGCCGGCGCCTGCGAGACAACAGCCGACAACGGCGGGACGGAATACAGCGAGAGCAAATCGGCATTGCGCTGAACGCGAACGTTGAGGGGCGCCCAACCGCTAATGGGACGAGTGCCTTGACCGCGTGCCTCGCTGCGCGGTGATGCGGTGGGTGATACCCGTTTTGAGCGCATTAGGCCGGTTCCGGGCTGCGCGGCCGCTTCAGGATCTGCTGCGCCCTGGGTGCCGCCCTCGCGTCCTCGCCATTCCACGAACGGATTCGCGTCCGACCGCGCCCCGAGCAAAGGACCGGCGATCTCGTCGATGCGGCGTGTATCGGGCACCAGATAGCCCGCGCGGGTGATCCAAAAGCGGAGCGCGTTGCGACGCCGGTCAGGCGGAAGAGCCCGCAAGGTCTTGACTGAGATCGATTCGCCATGACTTGCCCGCTCGACATCGGCCCTGGCGATGGAGTCGAGAAGTGTTTGCGCTTCCGCGGCGTGCCGTGCGGAACGCGCTACCGCCGCCGCCGCGCCCGGCCAGCGCTCGCGAATCAGCGGTAGAACGCGTCGACGCAGGTAGTTTCTATCGAGACTCTCATCGATGTTGCTGTCATCTTCCACCCAGCCTAATCCGCGCTGGGCGAGCCAGCGTTCGAGCTCTGCGCGTGAGCGCGACAACAGGGGCCTTGCCAACCAGCCCCTCGCAAACGGTGCAAGTGCCGGCATCCCTGCTATTCCCGGCAGACCGCTGCCGCGAAACAATTGCAGCAAAACCGTCTCGAGCTGATCGTCGCAATGATGCGCGGTCAGGAGTACCTCTCCGGGTTGAAGTGCGCTCGCCAGCAACCGATACCGAGCTTCACGCGCGGCCGCCTCGAGAGACTCCCCGGGCGCACGCTCGACTTTCGTGGTCAGCACTTTCACAGGCACGTGCAGACGACGAGCGAGCGCCCGACACTGCGCGGCCCACTCCTTCGAGGCGGGCCGTAACCCATGATCCACGTGCAAAGCGCGAACATTTCCCACGCGCAACGCGACAGGCTCAGCCGACTTGGAGCGCTCGCGGTCGGCCAGAGCCGCCAACAGAGCCGTGGAATCGAGACCACCGCTCAAAGCAACACACAACGAAACATCGGGATAGCCCGGCACCAGGGCCGCAAGACGTGCCGCCAGCCACTCAGGGCCAAAACTGTCGGAAGATCTGCTCACCGGCGGGCCTCGTGTTAGCCCAGACGCTCGCGCCTACTCTCTCGCGCACAGCGCCACGCGACGTCACCCCAGTTTACGGCTCGCCCCAAAGCATGAAACAACCATGTGTAGGCCCGGGCGCGCGTCCAGGCACATGGATGTGCCCCGCCGCCGCAGGTGGCGTTACGTACCAGCCTCTCAGGCCTTACCTTCCGAGTACACCCCGAAGGATGCAATCCTTTTCGCTCGAGCGAGCTTCAGCTCCTCGCGAGGAATCACCTCCAGCTCATCGAGATGCTTCACCACCGCGGCCTTCAGGCGCGCGGCAGTGGCAGCGGCATCGCGATGTGCGCCGCCGAGCGGCTCCTCGATGACCTCATCCACGAGACCGAGCTTGTTGAGGCGATCGGCGGTGAGGTTGAGCGCCTCGGCAGCGGCTTCCTTCTTGTCCTGACTCTTCCACAGAATCGAGGCACACCCCTCGGGCGAGATCACCGAGTAGGTGCTGTATTGAAGCATGAGGAGCCGGTCGCATACGCCGATAGCCAACGCTCCTCCCGAGCCGCCCTCACCTGTCACAACGGTCACGATCGGCACGCTCAGAACACTCATCTCAAAGATGTTGCGAGCGATCGCCTCGCTCTGTCCGCGCTCTTCCGCGCCGACGCCCGGATATGCGCCCTGCGTGTCGATCAGGGTGATCAGGGGCAAACCAAAACGCTCCGCGAGGCGCATCAGGCGTAGCGCCTTGCGGTAGCCCTCGGGTTTCGGCATGCCATAGTTACGACGTACGCGCTCCTTCGTGTCGCGGCCCTTCTGATGTCCGATGATCATGGCAGCGCGTCCCTCGATCCGGGCCAGGCCGCCCACAATAGCCAGATCGTCCGCGTACATCCGATCACCGTGCAGCTCGTTGAACTCGCTGCAGATGGCCGCGACATAGTCGAGCGTGTACGGCCGATGCGGGTGCCGCGCGAGCTGCGTGATCTGCCAGGGAGTGAGGTTCGCGAAAATGCTCGTCGTCAGCTGCCGGCTCTTGGCCTGCAGGCGCGTGATTTCTTCCTGGATGTTGACCTCGGACTCCGAGGTGACGTGCCTGAGCTCCTCGATTTTCGCTTCGAGCTCGGCGATGGGTTGTTCGAAATCCAGAAA
>CAZBTV010000261.1:0-6143 GCA_964494895.1 uncultured Steroidobacteraceae bacterium
CGCGACCATCGCGCAACTGGTTGATACGACTGCATTTCAAAGTGACAAAGCAGAACTAACTGTTGGCGATTAATCCAGCCGGCGAACATCAGAAGGAGTATTTGCAGGGGCAGTGGCGTCATTATTGTTCAGTGTAGTACGCTTACCCTAGTCGTTCGCATACTCGGACACTACGCGATACAGCATCTTCGGATCGACCCATGAGCACTAAACAGCGCCTTTGCGTTTATGTTGATGTGGACGACACCTTGGTCCGTTCGGCCGGAACGAAGAGAATGCCCATCCCGGCGGTCGTAGCGCATGTGAAAGAACTCGCGAGGGCAGGCGCAGAGTTACATTGCTGGAGCACAGTGGGGGCGGAGTATGCGCGATCAACAGCACGTGATCTGGGAATCGAGTCCTGCTTCTTGGCGTTCCTGCCGAAGCCAAATGTACTGATAGACGATCAGGAGGTGGGTGCTTGGGGGCGTTTCCGAGTCGTTCACCCGCTGTCGATT
The DNA here is from genome assembly GCA_964494895.1 of uncultured Steroidobacteraceae bacterium. Classification (GTDB taxonomy): domain Bacteria; phylum Pseudomonadota; class Gammaproteobacteria; order Steroidobacterales; family Steroidobacteraceae; genus 13-2-20CM-66-19. The sequence goes on from CAZBTV010000261.1 coordinate 498, forward strand.
TCGAGTGGAAAAGTCGAAGATTATTGGTTAGAGCTTGAGTAGTTTGACTCCCCTTGCCCGTCGCTGTTAGGGCACGAAGGCTTCAGGCCGCCGCGAGTTGCCACGCGTTCTACCATCCTGTCGTGACCGCGATTTTGAGTAGAAGGCGACTCGGGCGTAGCTCTTCATAATGCATCCTGGTCGCACATTCTTCATCAGTCACGCCGCTGGCGACGTTCAATACAGAACTAAATTGCGTCAGACTCTCAATTCGCCATAGTCAGGTTACCCCCCGCAGTGTCAGCGCAGTCCGTAACCGAGTCTGTCAGCGGCGTCTTTTAGCGAGTCGATCAGAGCGTCATCCGCGAGGGCTCGGTGGAGTAGCGGGTGTTCCGGCAACACAGCGCGCTTCTCAGCGCGGTCGGTGAGCGCCAGGGCGGGCTCTCCGCCGTTCATCGAGGAGGCGTATAAGATTCCGTCGAGATCTGGAAATGCCTCATACAGATCGCACGCCCACCGACGTGCCCGGGCTCTGGAGCCGGAATGAATTTCCATCGAGGCGCCTATCCGCGTAGCGAAGTCTCCGGTCAGATCCAACAGCTCGAGCGGACGGGCCAATTCGAACACCACGAGCCACGGCGATTGTGCTGCACGGTCGATGCGGCGTGCGTGCTGGAAGAATTCGGCGAGGCATGTCTTCGCATCGGCGGCCGCGTAGTAGATCGATCTGTCCTGCCGCACAGGAGCTCCAGTACTGTCGGGCACGTGATGATCCCAGCGTGAGTTTAAAGGACCAAAATGACGGAATTCGCCCCAGCTCAGTGAGTGCCGGCTCCGTGTGTAGTAAACGCGGGCTACGCGCGAGCCCGGTGGAAACGTCCGGACAACAGGGGTCAGGCGTGCAAGCGCATCAGCGCCGGGGGGATTCGGAAACTTGGGCACCTGCTTGGATTTACTCGAAGCCGCGCGCCAATGAGACGACGTGCTCGACCGACCGGCCACTCAGCAACCATTCCCGAGGACTCACCGGTTGCTCCTCTACCTCAAGGTCCGGGTTCGGAGAAAGAAACCACTCAGCAACATCGATCGGGCTAAGGTTCGCAGGTAACTCAGCCAGCACCTCCGCGAGCCCAGGAAGGATATGGCGACGCTCGAATTGAAATCGGGGCAATCGCTTCTCCCCGTCGTACTCGACTCCATAGAGACTGCCCGCACGCACCCTCTGACGGATTCGGCTCGGATCCACCTTGAGATATTTTGCGGCCTGGCTAGTGGTGAGGCTGGTATCAAGAAGCGCCATGTAATCGGCGATGGATTGGGCGAGCGGGTCCGTGCGTTCCCCTGTCTTCCAGCGCTCGGTGGAGAGCCCTACGGAACGGAGCGCTTCGATCTCGGTTCTCGATAGGGCATGAGGAATGCTCGTGCCTTCAGAGGAGCGGGCCCGCAGCGGCTCGTTTTCCAGCAACTGCCGCCGCGCTTGCTCGTAAAGCCCTGCAGGCACCTCCAACGTGGTGGCCTCAGAGGACGCAGCTTGATAGCTGGGACTTTTGTCATCCTGGTGCATAAGCTTACCATTTCTACCGATTTCTCCCGATGGGAGATATCGGGAGGATAGCACAAGTAGCTCGAGGTGCTCCTGGTCGCAGTATGGTCGCAGTTCGCTGCCAGCTGTCGGCGGAATATGGTAGATTTCACCAGACCTGATCTCGCATTAGATCAGTGACTTAGGACAAACGGGTGGCGCTCAGTGGACTTCACTGGACGCTATGTATCGGACTGAAAATCCGCGTGTCGGTGGTTCGATTCTGCCCCTGGCCACCAGAAAATCCCTTTAGAATCCGGACATTACCCTTATAATCATTCATGGACATTTGGGACAATAAATGGCCGGTTTTGCTGTCCCATTGTCCCAAGTTTGTCCCAAGGTGGCGGGCGAGAGCGTCCGTCTGCACGTGCAGAAATCTGAACGTCTGCATTTACGCGCGGGCGATCCATTCCTGAAGCAGCCGCTCGATCAATACGGAGAGATCGGGCTGTTCGCCGCGATCTTCTAGCTTCCGATAGGCGAGCCGCTTTGTGTCCTTGCGCAGGATTACGGTCGTGGGTTCGTAGGCAGGATCGCTTCGCTTGCCCGGTCTCCGTCCCTTGACCGCTGCCCCCTGCCCTGCTGGCTGCAACGCGCCGTCTTGAGCCGTCGTATTTCTCTTTAGCTTCGCCAGCGCCCCGGCGAATTTACTTTGCTCGGCCATACTCCAGAATCTCTCGGCCCACGGTCTGGTAAGCGCGCCATGCACGCTGCGACCGGGGATCATCTATGTGGTTGACGGTGACTCCGGCGGCCGTGGCTTTCTCAAAGCATTTCAGCAGCGGGACATCGACGCTGAACAGCGGAATTCCATCGTTGCTGAGATCGGTGCGCAACCGCATGCCTTCGGACTGAGGTGGCGGCGGAACCTTCGTTATCAGAACACGATAATTGGTGCAGCCGACTTCTTTTAGCGCGTCCAATGTCAGCACCAGGCCCTCGACATCGAGGCTGGCCGGAGCTGTTGGGATAACTAGCAGGTCGCAAGCCTCGACTAACTAACGCCTCCAAGTCCGCTTTCTTAGGGCGCTGGCCGGTATCGATGACCGTGTGTTCGTAGTCGCGGGCCAAGCGAGCCGCTGCGATCTCGTCCGCGACCTTGAACGGAAATCCAGGCCCGTTCTGGCTCCATGCCGTCGCGTTGCGGGTGTCGTCGCCATCCAGCAAGAGCGTAGGGGCGGACTGTTGCAGGCATGCGGCGATATGTACCGCCGTGGTGGTTTTTCCGGCTCCGCCTTTGTGACTCGCAACTGTGATGATCATGTTGATGTTGTATTTTCGGAAGGTTGCAATTTCAAGCTTATAAACGTGCGATAGCGCGGAAATGTGAATTTCCGGACATTCGGAGTGATGAACGTGTGAAAATACACAAGACATTCAGAAATTCATGCATACGAATGTCTGAAAATATGAACGTTCAGCATGTCAGGGCTCACGTGTATGGGGCCGAATGAGGCCGACGCACTGGCTTAGTCAGGATAAGGAGGAAGAAACGCCGAGTAATGCCGTGAGGACAGCCAAGTACGTCGAGCGTCGGTGGGTCTCCGCTTGAACGGCGGGGCAGGGGGCGGTATCTTGAATACTATGATCATCACCATTAATCTCCCATCCGATGTCGAAGCTGCCTTGACCGCCCAGGCAAGGGCAAAAGGGCTTGATCTCGCCCAGTACGCTGTAGATGTGCTGCGTGAACAGCTTCCGCCGCAAGCCCCGACCGTTCTTTCGCCGGCCGAGCGGGCGCGAGGATGGAGGGAATCTGCGCGTGACCTTCCGCGTACACATCCCTTGTCTGATGAGGCTATCAGCCGCGAGAGCATCTACGGCGACCGTGGTTGATGAGCCTTCTAATGGGTAACCGTATCTATCTTTCCTTTTGGCACTTGTGCCTCGACAACCTCCCTCAAGGGCGGTTTGAGCGCCGCACAATTCAAGCGAGTGATGCTCGCGCAATGATCAATGCTGCGCGTACAGATAAGACTCTGCTCTGTGTCAGTAAGGACGATCTGCTTGCGCCCTATCGGGCTAAAGAGCGTAGACGCCACGAGGAGCTGTGCGCGTTGCTCAGTGCGAGCTACGACTGTCACCTGAGCCTGAAGGATTTCCTGACAGAGGTTGATGACGAAGAAAACCCTCTGCAAACCATCGTGCCGTTACAGGTGGTAGAACTTCAACCGGGCGATTGGCACGCGGCTGCCGTGGGCGACCCAGACGCGCAGCCCCTGACGGCTGACGACTTCGCGCGCATGAAGCGAACGCCGCAGGTGCGTGTTATTCGGCGTGCCCTGGGTCTGTCACAGGAAGAATTCGCCGAGAAATTCCATATCCCTATTGGAACACTGCGCGATTGGGAACAGGGTCGCAAGGTCCCAGACACAGCCGCACGCGCATATCTGCGCGTTATTAGTCACAATCCGGCTGCTGTCACACAGGCTTTATCACTAAAGCCCTGAAGCTTTCACGCGGCCTTTCGTTGGCGGAAGCATTCGACGCCGGCGAGCCTGCGGCGGGCGAGGTGGCAGTATTTGTCCTCCAGTTCGATGCCCACATAGCGCCGGCCAGTGAGCCGCAGCGGCAACGAGGGTACTGCCGCTGCCGGCGAAGGGGTCGAGCACGATGCCGCTCTTGGGGCAGAACGACTCCACCAGGGGGCGCAGGATATTGACGGCGTTGTGTCCAGAAACAGAGCCGACGCCGTTTAGGCGACCGCGCGGTGGTAATAGTTGAGAATGCCTCCTAGACGCTGCCTCCGCCGCACCGGGTGAGGTGGGGCGACGATAGGGGCGGGCCTAGTCAGTTTGTTTGCAAGACCCTGATGATTGCGCTCGGAGTGGTAATGCGCCACGAACTGGGAGATCGCATGCTGAAGCGAGGCTCGTCCGAAGAAGATTATTCGGTTCAAACATTCGGATTCAATTGAGCGCACGAAGCGTTCGGCGAATGCATTCAAATTCGGCGATCGCGGCGGCAGCCGAATGAGATGCACCCCCTCGCGGACGAGGACGTTACGAAACTCGTCTGTATATTTTGCATCTCTATCGAGAATCAAATACCGGGTGTGGCGCAGGAAGCCGTTCTCGGCATCGGTGATATTGCGCGCGATCTGTGCCATCCATCGACTGTCGGGGTGGGGTGTGATGCCGGCAATGTGGACCGAGCGGGAGGCAATGTCGATGAAGAAGAGGACGTAGTACGTGACGAGCCCTTTGATCGTGTGCACCTCCACGCTCAGGAAGTCGGTCGCCTTCAAGCACTCCCAGTGGGCTTTCAGAAACGTTGACCATCGGGTGTGCGCGTCGCGCGCCGGTGCCGGGTCGATCCCGTTCTCTTTGAGAATGTTGGCGATCGTACCGCGTCCAACCTGGTGTCCCAGATTGGCCATCGCGCTTTGGACCCGCGTGTATCCCCAAGACGGATTGCGAGCGCCATACGCATAACGAGGTCGACGATCGTCGCCATCACGCGCGGCCGGCCTGGACCCGGCCGGCGGCTATACGTCGACTTGCGCGCAATCAGATGCCGATACCAACGCAACAGGGTGTCCGGTGTGACCAGAGTGTCAAGCTCGCTCAACAGCTTGCGCGCGAGCGCGTGCGCCTTTCGGGCCAGCCTGCAGCGTTCGGCATCGGTTAAACGAAGGTGCTTGCCACCTAGGCGCGCTTTGAGTACGCGGTTCTCCTCCTGCAGATATTCGATGACATCCAGTTGGCGGCGTTGACCCAACCGGCGAACATCAGTAGAACAAAATGAACTGGCAAAAGCAGGGATGGCATTGCGGGCCAGTATAGGGGTCTTTGGAGCCTCGTGACTTGGGCCTATTCTGCGGCATTTCATCGGCCCGAAACTGGCCGCGTCCGAATACTCGGACACTACGCCATGCCGTTCATGCTTCAGGAGCGACTTGAGCATCACAAAACGCATCCATTATTGAGCTGTTACGACATCCAGATCCTGCTTGCAACTACCTTGCCTTGCCGGATCGACTCTTCCTGCGTCACGCTCTCGACACCAACAGCGATTTACCCACTAACCCGTCACACTACTTGGCGCGTGGACACAACCACCCGTTCGAGGTCAGCCAATCC
>CAZBTV010000262.1:0-6140 GCA_964494895.1 uncultured Steroidobacteraceae bacterium
GTGGAAACAAGCACTTACGCTCGGCCGTATGCCCCGGTTGCGAAGGTCAGGCTAGCTACGCACAGCTCGCCTCACGCGAGCGGCTCTGACTGGCAGGAGGGGCGCGAAGATGATCTTCAGGGCGAGCGCAGTGTCTGGATCAGCCTGAGCCGGATCGAGTCCGCATCGCGCGGAAGGCTGTCCGGCAGAAGACACAAGGGGAGGAATATCAACCAACCGACAATCATTCGAAGCTGACAGACTCGAACGACTGCACCGATGTTATTCTTTTTCTTTCGACTTGTTGCTTTTGTTTTTCGACTCCCCTCCTCCCTGTGTCTTCTGCCGGACGTCCTCGCCCGGGTGTCGTCATCCAACGACAGGCGCATGTTAAACGGGGGGCAGATCATTGCGCAAGCTATTTGCGCGACAACAATTTTCCTCCCGGTCCGACGATCGTCACGTTGAGCGAAAGCAAGCTGTTTTTTTCAGTTGCGCAGCGGAATCCGGGTGTTCGGACGCATCACATTGACATGAACAATCAGCATCTTGCAGAGCTCACATGAAGTAAATCCGAACCGAATGAGACCGCAGCGGGCGCTGCAACTCGCTCAGGTCGTGCCGCCCAGGAGGGGCACGAACGCCACCGACCCGAGCGATTGCCGCTCCACTCTCTGCTCTTTTCGAGTGAATCGAACCAGCTCCTGCTGGCCTTCGGGCCCGACAGGCACGAGGAGCCGCCCTCCCACCTTCAGTTGTTTGATCAGCTCCTCGGGGACGACCAGCGGTGCGGCGGCGACGAGAATGCCATCAAAAGGGGCATGCGCTTTCCAACCTTGCGTCCCGTCACCATGGCGGAAGCGAACGTTACGAATGCCGAGCTCCTTGATGCGCTCCTTGGCGCGGGCGACAAGAGCCTCGACGCGCTCAATCGTATAGAGGCGATCCACCAGCGGAGCAAGTACGGCAGTCTGATAACCGCAACCCGTTCCTACTTCCAGGACGCTTGTCAACGGCCCACCCTCGAGCAGCGCTTCGGTCATCCGCGCGACAATGTATGGCTGAGAGATCGTTTGTCCGAATCCGATAGGAAGCGCGGTGTCCTCGTAGGCACGGCTACCGAGGGCTTCGTCCACGAAGATATGGCGCGGGACGTTACGGATGCGATCCAGCACAGCGAGGTTTGATATGCCCTGATCCATCAGGCGCTGCACGAGACGGTCGCGCGTGCGTGCCGAGGTCATGCCGATTCCAGCTAAGCGCACGTCAGCCATTGATATCTTCCAGCCAACTTTGCACTGCCGGCAGCGCGGCGTGTCGGGTCAAATCGATCTGCAACGGAGTCACCGAGACGTAGCCCTGGGTAATGGTGTGGAAATCTGTTCCGGGCCCGGCATCCTGCTCCGCGCCGGCGGGACCGACCCAGTATACGGGGCGGCCCCGCGGATCTCGTGCGGGAAGGATGGATTCGGAACGATGGCGGTATCCGAGCCGGCTGGAGCGGAAGCCACGAAGCCTCTCCAGCGGGACGTCGGGTACGTTGACGTTGAGAATGAGCGCACGATCACCCCCGCTGGGGATTTCCTCCCCGCTGGGGATTCCCTCGCTAACCGCTCGGTCGTCGCTGACCGCTCGGTCACGCTCCAGCGGCTTGCGCAGAAGCTGGGCGACGAGCGTGCGCGCCACGGCGGCGGCAGTCGCGAAATGATGACCGCTGCCCGGCGAGGTGCAAAGAGACACCGCCAGTGTGGGTAGTCCCAGGAAACGCCCCTCGATGGCGGCAGCAACGGTACCAGAATACAGAACGTCATCGCCGAGATTCGCGCCGTCGTTGACGCCCGAAACTACCATGTCGTGCTCGTAGTCAAAGAAGCCAGACATCGCCAGATGGACGCAGTCCGTCGGAGTTCCTTGGACGTAGTAGACACCTGGCTCGGCCTCGAAGACTCGCAGCGGCACATCGAGAGTCAGCGAATTGCTGGCCCCACTGCGATTGCGGTCGGGCGCCATTACGGTGACCGTGACATCAGCAAGAGTCGTGAGAGCTTCCCGAAGGTGTCGAATGCCTTCTGCGCGGAAGCCGTCGTCGTTGCTGACCAGTATCTTCACTGTTTTGGGTAAGTGGTTTTTCGGAGGCGACTATACTGGAAGCTCTTTCGGCGGAGGTAGCGTGAAACCCATACCTGACGACGAAGAAGGGGCCGGCCATCGGGAGGCTGGCGATCCGGCGGGGGCCGGCCGGCCGGCGCCTCGCGATCCCGCGGCCGGTGATCTGGGACCACGCCATCCGACGCCTCACGATCCCGACGCGCGGCTCTTTCGCGAGGCGGTGCAGGACGTCAGACGCCTTTCGGAGAATGCTACGCCGTTGATAGGGCGGAAGCCTCCCCAGCCGGTGGCGCGCTTTAGCCGCGCCGACAGGCATGCGGTGCTCTTCGAGAGCCTCAATGGGGAGGCCGGCGACCCCTATCTCGCCGGCGGCGATGAGCTCGTCTACCATCGCCCGGGCGTACAAGCATCGGTTCTGAAGAAGCTTCGGCGTGGCCAGTATCGGGTGCAGGCCGAAATTGACTTGCATGGGTTGACTGTTGCGGAAGCCAAGCAAGCCCTGCGCGAGTTTCTTGCGGAAGCGCTGGATCGGCAGTTTCGATGTGTGCGGATCATTCACGGCAAGGGATTACGGTCCGGTCATCGCGGCCCTGTGCTGAAGGGCGTCGTGAGCTCAGTGCTCCGACGCGCAAAGCCTGTGGTTGCCTACGTCTCGGCGCGGCAGGTGGATGGAGGCACGGGCGCGGTGTATGTGTTGCTAGGCTAGCCCACGTCAGCTTCGTCGTCCGCGGAGTCAGTAGCAACGATCTCGCGTAATACGGTGGTTGCGAAGCTACCGCGTGTTAGCCGAAAGCGCAGGGTAAGAGTGTCGGAATCGTGATCACAAGCAAGATCGCGAACCGATAGGCGTAGCGGACGGCGCTCCTGTTCCATTCCGGCCTCCGCCACGATTGCACACGCCTCTGGAAGCTCCGCGGCGACGTGCATCTCGATCTCATGCGCTCGCCCGCGGGTTTCGGGCAACCCTCTGCCCCAAAGGGGTCCAGTGGGATGGAGGTCGAGTGCTTCGCAGCGTGCGCTCAGCATCTCGTCAACCACATCGACAGGAAATACACTGCCACGGCCGTCAAGATTGGCAATGTCACCGGCTTCCAGGCGCTCCCAGCTACCGTCGGCGACTCTCGCCGCCAATACAGCGTTGAACACAAGACTGCGGGCTGCGGACAACACAAAACCTCGATGTGGGGGGCGCAATTGAGCAAGGCCGCCAGCAATGCCCGCGAGATTTCCACCATCGTGACCGAAGCGTTGCGAGCCGAAGTAATTCGGCACGCCTCGCCGACCTATCTCCGCCAAGCGCGCGCCGAGTGCAGCAGGCTCCGCGCCGGTTGCCAGCTGAAGGTTCCGCACGCGGATCGTGAACCGATTGCCATTCAGTGCGCCTCGTGGAAGTTTCCGCGAGTGAGCCGCGGCTTCGAGCACTTCGAACTCCGCGTGGCGCACCTCGCACCACACCTCCGGTGTGAGCTTGGATCGCGGTACCGTGAACCATTGGATCGCGATCGAGCGCCGATCTTTGAGACCCGCATAGCCCACATCCCGAGGATAGCAGGCGCAAAGTCTTGCGAGCTCGCGCGCGACCCATTGTGTGTTGGCATTGCGCTTACGGACCTTGAGCAGGACGTGCTGGCCTGCCCCGGAGGCAGTGAACCCCAGATCCTCCTCTACTACAAAGTCTTCGGGCTCCGCGCGCAAGATGCCACAAGCCAGCGGCGCACCGTGGGCGCGCGGAGGATCGAGGGCCGGGTTGCCGCGTGCTGACGGGCTGTGTAGCGGGTTGACCAACTCAGGCTTCGAGCAAGAGAACAACCGCCTGGGCGGCTATGCCTTCCGCTCGACCCAGGAAACCCAGGCGCTCGGTGGTAGTCGCCTTTACATTCACGTAGTCGGTACCCACCTCCAGAAGATCCGCGATCTGTCGGCGAATTTCGTCGCGATGAGGCCCAACCTTCGGCGCTTCCGAAAGCACGGTCACGTCGGCATTTCCTACACGCAGGTTGCGGTCACGGAGCATGCCGATTATATGGCGCACAAAGCCTTTGCTGTCGGCGCCTTTCCAGCGTGGATCGGTGTCCTTGAAGTGCTGCCCGATGTCGCCGAGGCCTGCCGCACCGAGGAGCGCGTCGCATAAGGCATGGAGTATCACGTCGCCATCGGAGTGCGCTACGACGCCACGCGTGTGAGGGACGCGAACCCCGCCGAGCATCACGAAGTCGCCCGGTCCAAACGCGTGCACATCCGTGCCCTGTCCAATTCTCATGAAATACTCCTCAAGGCGAAGTTTCGCGCGTGCCGAGCAGCGCGGCGGCGAGCAACAGATCGTCGGCGCTCGTTATCTTCATGTTCGCGGCCGAACCCCGCACCAACACCGGGCGCTGGCCGGCCCATTCCAACGCCTGCGCCTCGTCTGTGGGCAGACGTCCCGTCGCAAACGCGCGATCCAATGAGTCACAGAGCGCCCTATAGCGAAACATCTGTGGTGTAAGTGCCCGCCAGAGACCGGCGCGATCCACTGTTTGTTCGATGTCGAGATGACCGCTCGCGTCCGGATCGCCGCCGGCGCGTTTCAACGTGTCAGCGGCAGGCGTGGCCAGCAAGCCACCTACGGGATGGGAGCCGAGGCATTCCAGCAGGTGTTGGAGATCGCCCTGGGTGAGGCAAGGTCGGGCTGCATCGTGCACCAGAGCCCAATCGTCGGCGACCGCTCGTGCCTCGAGGGCGGCCAATCCATTGCGCACCGTGTGACTCCTCTCCGCCCCACCCTTCGCCAGGATCAACTTGGCAGCGCATTGAGGGAGCCTGGCGGCGAGGCGGTCCGCCACTTCAGGCCAATAGGGATCGTCCGCCGCCAACACCACCACTGCCCCGCTACAACTGGGATCAGCCAGGAATGGAGCCAAAGCCCACTCGATGACCGTACGCCCGTGTAGTGGCGCGTACTGCTTCGGTCTCGAAGTACCGAATCGGCGACCGACGCCAGCGGCAGGCATGACGAGCCAGTAGTGCATAAGGACGACGGGGATCCGGGGATTTAGGAAGGTGCAATAGGTGTTGCGTACCGGACTTCAGTGCGCGGCTGCGGTCCGTGTAGGTGATCGCGCGTTGGAGGACGACGGCGGCGGCACCACCTGATAGAAGGTTTCATGGGAGGCGATCATGCCGAGATCGCTTCGTGCTCGCTCCTCGAGCGCGTCCATACCCGTCTTGAGATCACGAACCTCAGCAGCGAGCTGCCGATTGCGCTCGGCGAGTTGGTCGTTCGCGGCGCGTTGTGCCGCCACTGCTCTCTCCAAGCGATCCAGCTCGCGTACACCATCCTCGGAGAACCAAACCCGGTATTGCAGGAGGGCAATGATGAGAGCCAAGCCCATGGCGAGCCACTTCATGGGCGACAGAGGGTATCAGACAGCGCGCCGCGCAGGAACAGTGCGACTGCCTCCGGTGCATCTTCGATGATCGAGCCGCCCGGAGCGCCTGGGCCTGCCGCGCCCAGGGCACCGGCCGAAGACGCGGTCAGAGCGATCAGATCTTGACCGGAAAGGCGTCTCGACCTGCGTAACGGACCTTGCCGAGCTCAGCCTCGATCCGCAGCAGCTGGTTGTACTTCGCTGTCCGATCGGAGCGCGACAGCGACCCGGTCTTGATCTGAGTGGCTGCCGTGGCGACCGCGATGTCGGCGATCGTGTTGTCCTCGGTTTCGCCCGAACGGTGCGACACGACCGAGGCGTAATGGGCCTTGTCGGCCATATCGATCGCCGCGAGGGTCTCGGTCAGCGTGCCGATCTGGTTGGGCTTGATCAGGATGGCGTTGGCAATGTGCTTGTCGATGCCTTCCTTCAGGATTTTGGTGTTCGTCACGAACAGGTCATCGCCGACGAGCTGCAGCTTTTCACCCAGCGCCCGGGTGATCTGCGCCCAGCCGTCCCAATCTCCTTCAGCCATACCGTCCTCGATGGTGATGATCGGGTATTTGCCGGCGAGATCGGCCAGATAGCGTGTGAACTCCGCGGAGGAGAAGCAGCGCTTCTCGGATTCGAGCTCGTATCGGCCAT
>CAZBTV010000263.1:0-6094 GCA_964494895.1 uncultured Steroidobacteraceae bacterium
ACTACCTCCGCGGTCTCGTTCGGCGCGCTGTCAAAAAGCGTGGTTTTTTGCCAGCGGTGCCACCCGGTAGCCGGGCCGGGTGCGCAGAATAACTGCACCCGGCCAGTCTGCAAACTACCGCTTCGAGTACTGCGGACCGCGGCGGGCTTTGCGGCGGCCGACTTTCTTGCGCTCGACCTCACGCGCATCGCGAGTGACGAACCCGGCATCGCGAAGCGGCTTGCGCAGTGTCTCATCGTATTCCATGAGAGCACGGGTGATACCGTGGCGAATGGCGCCGGCCTGGCCGGTCGTGCCGCCGCCATCGACCCGCACACTGATGTCGAATTTATTCGTGAGCTGCACGGCCTCGAGCGGCTGGCGCACGATCATTCGACCGGTCTCGCGGCCGAAAAACTCATCGAGCGGGCGCTCGTTGACCGTGATTTTGCCGTTGCCCGGCTTGAGATAGACACGCGCCGTGGCGGTCTTGCGACGGCCCGTACCGTACTGGTGTTCGGCGTGACGATGGGTGGCTGGCATGAACTTCAGTTCCTATGGTCTGAACAAGGAAAATCGGCCCGGCGATCCCGGCCTCTCTCCTTATTGAATCTCGAGCGGCTTCGGCTGCTGCGCCTGATGAGGATGCTCGGCGCCCGCAAAGACGTGAAGCTTGCGGAACATGCGCCGGCCGAGCGGGTTCTTCGGCAACATGCCTTTGACCGCGATTTCCAGCACCCGCTCCGGATGCTCCTTCAGGAGCTTCTCCAGCGCGATCGACTTGATGCCGCCGATATAGCCCGTGTGGTGATAATAGAATTTGTCGGTGAGCTTGCGGCCCGTAACCCGGATCTTCTCCGCGTTCAACACGACGATATGGTCGCCCATATCGACATGCGGGCTGTAGTCAGCTTTGTGCTTGCCCTTGAGCCGATGGGCAATCTGCGTAGCCAGCCGCCCGAGCGTCTTCTCGCTCGCATCGACGATGAACCAGTCGCCCCGCACGCTGCCGGACTTGGCAAAAACGGTCTTCATAGGTGATACCAGATAGGCGCCCCGACACTGGCGGGGCCGAAAAAAGGCCCGGAAGTGTACTCAAGCAGACGGGCCAATGCAAAGGCGCCAGCGCCTGCCCCATCAATAAATGGCAATAAATGGTCCGAGGCGGGTTGTGGCCCGATGCGGCTTGCCTGGCCGCGCTCGAGGGGCGCCCCGCTCCCGCCGCCGCAAGAGCACCATGGCTGGCTCCGCGCTTCCCCACCGCCCTACCGTAACCTTTGCCGTGGCGGCATCCCACCCACGACGTCAAGCAGGCACTGGCGGCACTTACCGACGCTTCCCGAGGTGCGGTAGTACGGACACCCTCGTTATAATGAGTAGTATGCAGTTGGATAGTCCTCTGGACACCCTGATCACCGCAGCCGATCGAGCCCTACGGGCTCTCTTCGCCCCCGCCCGAGGTTCGCGGCCCATACCCATGCCGGCGTCCGCGCCGGCTCGACCCACTGCCGACCTGGCATCGGAGTCCTCGAGTGCCGTATCGGCAGTGGGATCGGGACAAGCTGTCGCCACGATCCTCGCGCCAGCGCCGGAGGACGCGGAAACTCGAGCCGCACGGGATCGGCGTGCCGCGTTGGTCGATGTCGAACGGCGCAGATCCGCAGCCCTCATGCGGGTAAATCACGCCGGAGAGATCGCCGCGCAGGCGCTGTATCACGGACAAGCGCTCGTCGCTCGCTCCGCGACGACGCGCGAGTTGCTTCTGAAGGCCGCGCGCGAAGAGACAGATCATCTCGCCTGGTGCGAAACGCGACTGAGAGAGCTCGACTCTCGGCCAAGCCTTCTCAACCCCGTCTGGTATGCCGGCTCATTTGCCATCGGCGCGCTCGCCGCGCTCGTGGGTGACCGGACAAGCCTCGGGTTCGTAGTCGAGACGGAGCGACAAGTCGAGGGTCATCTCGACGAACACCTGGCACGACTCCCGCCTGACGACAGCCGCAGTCGTGCCATACTCGAGGCGATGCGAAACGACGAGATTGCACATGGTATGAATGCGAAAGCAGCAGGGGGCGCCGAGCTGCCGTCGCCGGTGCGAGCACTCATGCGAAATACCGCGCGAGTCATGACGAGCACGGCATACTGGATCTAAACCGGTTGTTGAGCGGTTGATCAAAGAGTGCTGACTACTGCCGTAACGTCCGGTACGCTTGCAGTCATGCAAACATATGTATAAAAAAGGCGGACCACCGCTTTTAACAAGTGACATTTCAGACACATCTCTTTTGCGGGGAGCCGGTATGGACGAAAACATCAAGCCGTTGAGCGACATTCCGGCTATCAACCGATTTCTGAGCTACTGCCGGATACGTACGGTGCCGTCGAAGACCGTGGTGATTCACGCGGGTGACTTGCCCGACGTCCTCTATTACATCATCAGCGGCTCGGTCGAAGTGATGATCGAAGACGAGGAAGGCAACGAGATGGTGCTGGCCTACCTCAACCGCGGACAGTTCTTCGGCGAGATGGGCCTGTTCTACGAGCAGCCCACGCGCAGCGCCTGGGTCCGCACCCGCAACCAGTGCGAGCTGGCCGAAATGACATATCCGCGCTTCCGCCAGATCGCGGCCGAGAGCCCCGGGTTGATCTTCGAGCTCGCGACCCAGTTGGCCACTCGACTCGACCGTACCAACCGCAAGCTGGGTGACCTCGCCTTTGTGGACGTCACCGGCCGTGTAGCCCACGCGATCATGGATCTATGCGGCGAGCCCGATGCCATGACTCATCCGGAAGGGATGCAGATCAAGGTGAGCCGCCAGGAGCTCTCACGCCTGGTCGGCTGCTCGCGCGAAATGGCCGGACGAGTGTTGAAGGTCCTCGAAGAGCAGGGGCTCCTGCGAGCAACCGGCAAGACGATCGTGGTCTTCAACGCGCGGCCGAAGATGAAGACCCGCCCGGTCATCGTTCCGGCAAAGCCGGCGACCGCCACCTCGAAAGTGACGGGGCCGCTCGATATGGACGATGACGAGGACGAAGATGACGACGAGGATGATGATGACGAAGAGTAGCCATCGGCCGCCGCGATTGACTCAAGACCATGGAAGGTCACGGCGTCGCCAGGGCTGATCTGACACGCCAACCTCACCCTTACTGGCCTCTCTCTACTTGCCTCTCTCTACTTGCCTCTCTCGGCCTCTCTCCTATTAGCGGCCTTGCCAGCGATCTTGCGGCTTACCTGCGCGAAGCCACGCGTCGCCGCTCTTCTACGCGCTTGCACGCTCACTCAGACCTGAGTGCGGTCTCTCAGCCTTACCCGCGCGACGTAGGCGTCGCGCGCCCCTCAATCTGCTGGCGCATTTCCCGAATGGTGCCGGCGTAATCCTTACTGCCAAAAATCGCTGACCCGGCGACGAACGTATCCGCGCCTGCGCGCGCGATCGCATCGATGTTGTCCACTTTGACCCCGCCATCGATCTCGAGGCGTACCGCGCGCCCGGAGGCGTCGATCCGCCGCCGTGCTTCGGCGAGCTTGCGCAGAGCCAGGGGAATGAATTTCTGCCCACCGAAGCCCGGATTGACTGACATGATGAGCACCATCTCCAGCTTCTCGAGCGTGTAGTCGAGATAGTCGAGCGGTGTAGCGGGATTGAACACCAGCCCCGGCTTGCAGTCGTGTTCGCGGATGAGCTCGATCGTCCGATCGATATGCTCGGTTGCTTCCGGATGGAAGGAGATGAAGGTAGCCCCCGCCGCCGCAAAGTCCGGCACGATACGATCCACCGGTTTCACCATGAGGTGGACGTCGATAGGCGCCTGCACGCCATGCTTGCGCAGCGCCTCGCACACCATCGGCCCGACAGTCAGATTGGGCACGTAATGGTTGTCCATCACATCGAAATGAATGAGGTCGGCACCGGCACTCATGACGGCGTCGACTTCCTCGCCCAGGCGCGCGAAGTCCGCCGACAGAATCGACGGAGCGATCCATGGAGTTTGCATGACCATCAACCTCCGGTCAGCCGCTGCAGGGCCTCGCTATATTTTTCGCTCGTGCGCGCGATGACCTCAGGTGGCAACTTCGGTCCAGGTGCTTTCTTGTTCCAATCGAGCGTTTCCAGATAATCCCTGACAAACTGCTTGTCGAAGCTCGGAGGACTGGTACCCACCCGATAGGTGTCGGCAGGCCAAAAGCGCGAAGAATCAGGTGTCAGTACCTCGTCGATCAGCGTGAGCTGGCCCGCCTCGTCCATACCAAACTCGAATTTGGTGTCAGCAATGATGATGCCGCGGCCGCGTGCATACTCGGCCGCAAAGTTATAAATGGCGATGGCTGTATCGCGCACTCGCGCCGCCAGCGACGCGCCGACCAGGCGCTCGACTTCCCCGAAGGTGATGTTTTCATCGTGCTCGCCGACAGCGGCTTTCGATGCCGGCGTGAACAGCGGCTGTGCGAGCCGCTCGGCCTGCCGCAACCCCGGGGGCAGTGCAATTCCGCATACCGCACCGGTTTTCTGATAGTCCTTCCAGCCAGAGCCGATGAGATAGCCACGCACCACCGCTTCGATCGGGATGGTCTTGAGGCGCCGGACAATGCCAGCCCGCCCCTCCAGCATGACAAGCTCCGCCGGATCCCGGATGACACTTTCCAGAGGCCTGTTGGTCAGATGATTGGGCACGATGTGACGGGTGCGCCCGAACCAGAAATTCGAGATCTGATGCAAAACCCCGCCCTTGTTCGGGATCGGATCCGGCAGCACCACGTCAAAGGCGGACAGCCGGTCCGTCGTGACGATGAGCATCGCATCGGCGTCCACAGCGTAAATATCCCGTACCTTGCCTTCATGGATTTTTTCCAGTCCGCTCAGGGCGGTACGGAATACTGTAGGTGGCTGCATAAGGCTCATCACGGGCTAAGCCGGACGGTTTCCGGCCCTTGCTACTATATCGGAGTGGGTGGCCCCACTGGGCGTGCAGGGCAAGCCGGTTGAGGGCGAGACGCCAATCGACCCCACACTACGCAAGGTCGGCAAGCACGAGCGGCGCCGTCCCGCGCCGGGCACTCCAGGCGCGGCTACTACGAGACAGGTGGAACGGGTGATGATGCGATGGCAGTGAAATGGACCGGCAAGGTAGTGGGAGGCCTCCTCGGCCTGCTCACGCTGGGACCGATCGGCGCGGCCGTAGGCGTCGTTCTGGGTCATCAGTTTGATGAGCACAGTGGGGATCCCGAAGCCACGCCCAACCCCAATTCCGCCGAGAGTCTAGCCGAGATCGGCGAGCGCTTTTTCCGCGCAACCTTCCGGGTGATGGGGTATCTGGCCAAGGCCGACGGCCGGGTATCGGAGCGCGAAATTGCCGCCGCTCGCGGAGTCATGTCCGAGCTGCGTCTCAATCCGACGCAGGTGCGGGCGGCTATTGAGTACTTCACCGCCGGGAAGCAAGCAGGATTCAATCCCGCCACCGAGCTGGATGCCCTCCGCTACGCTTGCCAGGGGCGCCCCGAGCTGCTGCGGGTCTTCCTCGAAATCCAGATACGCGCGGCGCTTGGCGGCAACAACATGGAAGGGCCGGTACGCGGCCTCATCACACGCGTAGCCAATCGCCTCGGGATTTCCAACCTCGAGCTGATCCAGATCGAAACCGTCCTGCGCATCCGCAGTGGCAGCTTCCATCAGGGCCAAGGGCAGAGCTACGCCCGCAGCAACGCCGCCGAGCAACTCGATCAGGCATACAAGGTCCTCGAAACGACCCCCACCGCGAGCAACGACGAAGTCGTCAAAGCCTACCGCCGCCAGCTCAGCCGCCACCACCCCGACAAGCTCAAAGCCAACGGCCTCCCCGACTCCATGATCGAGCACGCCAAACAACGCACCCAACTCATCATCGAAGCCTACGAGCTCATCCGCGAACGCCGCGGCCTCTGAGTTTTCATTCCCGGAGCGCGAGTAGGATCGAAGCGCGGCCCCGAGCGGAAAAGGAGCTTTCGGGGGGCTTGAAAAACAGGGATGTTTTTCCAGAAGCCTACAGGGAAGTATTCACGGCGTCCCCCGAAAGCTCCTTTTCCGCTCGGGGCCGCGCGCTCCGCGAAACAACCTCAAGTACATGCGCAGCGAGCCGC
>CAZBTV010000264.1:0-6048 GCA_964494895.1 uncultured Steroidobacteraceae bacterium
ACAGGTCGGCGTCTTGCCGGAGCGGGAAACGCCGATGAGGATCAGATCGGCGTGCGCGTAGTCACCGCCGGTGCCATCGTCATTCGACAGCGCGAAGTTGGTTGCATCGATGCGTGTCGTGTAGGCCGCGATATCAGCCATGCCGTGCGCGCGGCCGGCGCGATGACTCGAGCGGGTGTTGAGTTCGCGCTCGAGCGGCCCGACGAAGGCACCGAAAATATCGAGAAACAAGCCGTTCGCACTGATGACGATATCGCGCAACTCGTCCTGCACGAGCGTGCTGAAAATGATAGGCCGCACACCCTCTTCCGCGGCGGCCCGGTTGATGCGCGCGACGGCCTCGTGCGCCTTGTCAACGCTCGACACAAATGGCAAAGTCACGGCCCGAAATTCGAGCCCTTCGAACTGCGTCATGAGGCTGTGGCCCAGTGTTTCCGCGGTCACCCCCGTCTGGTCCGATACGAAGAATGCGGTTCGGCGACTCACGGCTCGAGTGTCCTTGACAGGTTCGTTGAGACCGCAGTGTTTCACCGCTTCCCGCCCGTAGCAAGCGTTATGTCGCTTCGCGCGAGTTGGGGGCGAGTTGGGCAAAAGGCCGCAGGTTGGCCAGAGGACTCCCCTTGAACGCATATGTCATCCCCTTCGAGCGACTCGGAATGCGCGACGTCGAGACGGTCGGAGGCAAGAACGCTTCCCTCGGTGAGATGATCGGCTCACTCAGTGCCCTCGGCGTGCAGGTACCTGGCGGATTCGCCACCACCGCCCACGCCTACCGCGAGTTTCTGCAACAAGGGGGCCTGGACGAGCGCATCCGTGCGGAGCTTGCGCAGCTGGATGTGGATGATGTTGCGAAGCTCAGCGCCGCCGGAGCCCGGATCAGGGGCTGGATTCTATCGACCCCTTTTCCTGAGCAGATCGAGCAAGCGGTGCTCGAAGAGCTGCGAAAGATGAGCAACGGAGGCGAGATCGCGGTGGCTGTGCGCTCCTCCGCTACCGCGGAAGATCTGCCTGAAGCCTCTTTCGCGGGACAGCAAGAAACCTTCCTGAACGTGCGTGGCGAGGCGGCCGTTCTGAAGGCCATGCACGAGGTGTTCGCCTCGCTGTTCAACGACCGCGCCATCTCGTATCGAGTCCATCAGAACTTCGATCATAACGCCGTAGCCTTGTCCGCCGGCGTACAACATATGGTCCGCAGCGACATGGGCTCGAGCGGCGTGATGTTCACGCTCGATACGGACTCGGGGTTCCGTGATGTTGTGTTTATCACGGCCTCGTACGGTCTCGGAGAGACAGTCGTACAGGGTGCGGTGAATCCCGACGAGTTCTATGTCTATAAGCCCACCTTGCGAGCTGGCAAACAGCCGATTCTCCGCCGCAACCTTGGCGGCAAGGCAGTCAAAATGGTGTATGCGCCAGCAGGATCCGCCGAGCGCGTAACCACCGTTGAGGTTCCGAAGGCCGAGCGCGGTCGCTTTTCGCTCACGGATGAGGATGTCCTCGCGCTGGCCCGTCAGGCGCTCATCATCGAAGAGCATTACCAGAAGCCCATGGACATCGAATGGGGCAAGGATGGCTCGACCGGGCAGATCTATATTCTGCAGGCTCGTCCTGAAACCGTGCAGAGTCGCGCGGGCCGCACGATCCAGCGCTTCTCACTGAAGTCATCGCGATCCCGCGTGCTTGCGACCGGCCGCAGTATCGGGCAGCGCATCGGCTCGGGTCCCGCGCGAGTCATCCGCGATGTGAGTGAGATGGCACGCGTACAAGCAGGCGATGTTCTGGTGGCTGACATGACCGACCCGGACTGGGAGCCTGTCATGAAGCGCGCCTCGGCGATTGTCACGAATCGCGGAGGACGTACCTGCCATGCGGCGATCATTGCGCGCGAGCTGGGTATCGCCGCCGTAGTTGGATGTGGGGATGCCACACGAGCCATCCGCGAAGGCCAGAACGTAACCGTCTCGTGCGCTGAAGGCGACACCGGCTATGTCTACGACGGCCTGCTCGAATACGAGCGTAAGCAGATCGAGCTCGACTCCCTGCCCAGAATCCCCGTCAAGATCATGATGAATGTCGGAAATCCCGACCGCGCTTTCGACTTCGCTGGCATTCCTAACCGGGGAGTTGGACTGGCACGCCTGGAATTCATCATCAACCGCATGATTGGCGTGCACCCACGCGCGCTGCTGGAATTCGACCGGCTCGACAGCGAGCTCAAAGATCAGATCCGTGAGCAGATGGCTGGCTACTCGGATCCCGTCACGTT
Source organism: uncultured Steroidobacteraceae bacterium (assembly GCA_964494895.1). Taxonomy (GTDB): domain Bacteria; phylum Pseudomonadota; class Gammaproteobacteria; order Steroidobacterales; family Steroidobacteraceae; genus 13-2-20CM-66-19. Next base: position 2,267 of record CAZBTV010000264.1, read on the forward strand.
CTATGTCGAAAAGCTCGCGGAAGGGGTCGCGCAGATTGCCGCCGCGTTCGCGCCGGAGCCGGTCATCGTGCGGCTATCTGACTTCAAGTCCAACGAATATGCCAATCTCATCGGCGGCACTCGCTACGAGCCGGAAGAAGAGAATCCGATGCTCGGCTTTCGGGGCGCCGCCCGCTATATCGATGAGACTTTCCGCCCCTGCTTCGAGCTCGAGTGCCGAGCGCTGAAGAAAGTTCGCGAGGATATGGGCCTGGCCAACGTGCAACTCATGGTGCCGTTCGTCCGGTCGCTGAAAGAGGCCAGCCAGGTCATCGAGCTGCTGGCGCAGAATGGGTTGCGCCGCGGCGTGAACGACCTGAAGGTCATCATGATGTGCGAGCTTCCGACCAACGCGCTGCTCGCGGATGAGTATCTCGAATACTTCGATGGCATGTCGATCGGTTCCAATGACATGACCCAGCTTACGCTAGGCCTGGATCGCGACTCCTCCATTGTGGCAAAGCTGTTCGACGAGCGGGATCCCGCGGTGAAGAAGATGCTGTCGCTGGCCATCACCGCCTGCAGGAAGAAGGGCAAGTACGTCGGAATCTGCGGCCAGGGCCCTTCCGATCATCCGGACCTGGCGCGCTGGCTGCTGGATCAAGGCATCGAGAGCATGTCGCTCAATCCGGATACCGTCGTCGAGACCTGGTTGTTTCTGGCGCAGGGTTGATTGTTTGCGTCAGGCCGGCAAGCCCTACCGCCGGCCTGCGAACGCCGGTGCAAAGAGCCTCGCGCGGTAGTGCTGCAGCTCGCGGATAGACTCGAGGATATCGGCATGGGCGAGGTGGGTACCTTGCTTGGTGAAGCTTTCGACCACCCCGGGAGCCCAGCGACGTGCCAGCTCCTTCAGCGTGCTGACATCCAGATTGCGATAGTGAAAGAAGCGCTCCAGTTTCGGCATGTGGCGCGCCAGAAAGCGCCGGTCCTGGCAGATACTATTGCCACAGATGGGCGAGGCACCCGGAGCTACCAGCGGCGCTAGAAACTCGAGCGTTCGGGCTTCGGCTTCGGCCGTATTGACCGTGCTCGCTCGCACGCGCTCGAGCAGTCCTGAGGAGCCATGTTGCTTCTGATTCCAATCGTCCATGGCTGCAAGCAGCTCCTCCGGCTGATGGACCGCAATTACCGGCCCCTCAGCGATGATGGCGAGCTCCTTATCGGTCACCACGGTGGCGATTTCAATGATGACGTCCGAATCCGGTTTGAGGCCCGTCATCTCGAGATCGATCCAGATCAGGTGGTCTGCGCTAGGCATATCGTTTGGTGCGGCCCGAGGGTGGTTGTGTGACCTGTCATGCAATGGATGTAATGATAGCGTAGCGTGCGGTCTGACTGATGATCGCCCTCACGAGGCATGCGATTCGCCCAGACCGTTGACCAATGGTAGTACCTGTGAAAATATACAGCTCGAGACAGGGCGCCGCTGACGAGGCGGACGGAGTTTTCGCGAGTACGCGACTGAAGACGTTGAAGTTGGTGCGAGTTGGGTCGCGCGCCGTGGCATCCGCTTGTAGGAACGAGTGGTCCGAGGGCTGTCTTGCCAGGCGAGACATCCTGTCGTTTGCGAGACGGGAATGAGCGATCCTGAGCGTAGACAGGGACACCAAACCTTCGAAGCTCGTGTGACGGCAACTTTTGGCCGCCACTTGCTCGTACGGGACGGGTGCGGGAGGGAACTGCAAGCGCGGCCGTTCGGGCGTGGGCTCACGATCGTCTGTGGGGACAGCGTTCGCTGTCAGATCGACTCCCACCAGGAAGTGCACGTCCTCGAGACGCTTCCACGGCGTACGGCTCTTTATCGCTCGAATCTGCGTGGTCTAACCGAACCGGTCGTTGCGAACCTCTCGCGACTGCTCGTGGTGCTCGCGCCTGTGCCCGTGCCCGACCTCTTCGTCGTCGACCGATACCTGGCCGCCGCCGCTTCGAACGGGATCGGCGGAATGCTGGTAATCAACAAGAAGGAGGTCGGCATCGACGAGGGGTTGCGTGCGCACCTCGAAGCCTTCCGCCACGCCGGCTATCAATGGATCGCCTGCTCGGTCCGAGCTGGGCAAGGACTCGAAGCTCTGCTGGACGCATGCGCGGGAGAGACAGCCGCGTTGGTCGGGCAATCCGGCGTCGGCAAGTCATCCATCGTCAAGTGGTTGATCCCAAGTGCCGAAGTTGAAACGGGCACGCTGGTGCGTGAAGAGGAAGGACGTCACACCACCACGGTTTCGCGTTTGTTTGATCTGCCTCGTGGAGGGCACCTGATTGACTCTCCCGGCGTGCGGGACTTCGCACCGGCCGTGGATTGCCTCGATCAGCGCAGCCTGGGGTTCGTGGAGGTTGAACGCCTCGCGCCTGGATGCCGCTTCGCGGATTGCCGCCACATGCGCGAGCCGGGCTGCGCGGTGAGGGATGCGGTCGAGGCCGGCGGTATGGATGCGCGGCGGTATGAGAGTTATCGGCGCTTGCGGAGGTTGTTTGAGGAGCTGACCGCGGCGCGTGGGCCGGAAAGGCGGCGGTGATTGTCGCCCGAGGTCGTTAGCTGGGCAGAACCTTTTCGGTCGTGAGCAGCGGCTTGCGGTCGGCTTTCTCCAGGAGGTCGGCTTTCTCCAGGAGGTCGGCTTTCTCCAGCGCCCCGGCGTCGCCCCGACACCGGGGCGTCAGCTTACGGACTGCCGCCCAGAGAGAGCGTGCGCGAGCGTGCCTCCGTCGACATATTCCAACTCCCCGCCGATCGGCACGCCATGCGCGATGCGGCTGGCACGGATACCACGCTTGGTCGCCAGCTCGCCGAGGAAGTGCGCGGTGGCCTCACCCTCGACCGTAGGATTGGTCGCGAGAATGACTTCGCGCACTGAGCCCTCGTTGAGAATGGCCTCCAGCTCTCGTACTCCGAGCTGCTCGGGACCTATGCCATCCAATGGCGATAGATGCCCCATCAACACGAAGTATCGCCCGCGATAGCTGCCAGACAACTCGATCGCCACTACATCCGCGGGCGACTCGACAACGCAAAGGAGCGAGACGTCTCGCTGAGGCGCCGAGCAGGTCGAGCACAACTCTTCTTCCGTGAGCATCCGGCATCGACGACAGCGCACAACCGACTCTAGCGCCGCATCGATGGCGCCTGCCAGGGCGCGCGCGCCTGATCTGCCTTCCTGAAGGAGATAGAACGCCATGCGTTGCGCCGTCTTGGGACCTACGCCTGGAAGCGTGCGGAGGGCCTCAATGAGCTGTGTCAGGCGGGGTGAATGTTTCATCCGGTGCCTGTGTGCCTACGGTACAGGAGGACTCGTTCCTACGTGGCGAGGATAGGATGCCACGCTCGTCAACCGCAGCCCCGGCGGCTGAATGTCTGCTTCACGCGTTTGCGCTCCTACCCGGTAGTGCGCGACGTCGCCGAACAGGCGCCTTATGCTGATGCCCGGTCGATTCCTGACACACTCTCGATTCGCTGACACTCTAGAAGGGCAGCTTCATTCCGGGCGGTAGCTGCATGCCAGCGGTCAGGGCCGCCATTTTTTCCTGCACCCGCGCCTCCACTTTGTGGACTGCGTCGTTGGTGGCCGCCGCGATGAGGTCCTCGAGCATCTCGCGATCTTCGCTGATCACGGAAGGCTCGATCTGGACGCGCTTGACCTCGTGCTTGCCCGTCATGGTGACCTTGACCATTCCGCCACCGGCCTCACCGATCACTTCGATGGTGGCGATCTCGGCCTGGGCCTTCTGCATGTTGGCCTGCATGGCCTGGG
>CAZBTV010000265.1:0-5861 GCA_964494895.1 uncultured Steroidobacteraceae bacterium
AGGTCGCTATCAAGCTTCTACGCGGCGGCGCTCACAGCCGTGAGCTACTGGAGCGCTTCAGACTCGAAAAACAAGTTCTGGCACATCTCGACCATCCAAACATCGCAAGACTCCTCGATGGGGGAGGCACGGCTGAAGGTGTTCCGTATCTGGTAATGGACTACATCCTCGGACAGCCGATCGACCAGTATTGCGCAGTGAACCGGCTGGGAGTGAGACAACGCCTGGAGCTCTTCCGCACCCTTTGCGACGCCGTCCAGCATGTCCATCAGCACCTGATGATTCATGGCGATCTCAAATGCGGTAACGTCCTGGTGAGAAACGACGGCACGGTGAAGCTGCTGGACTTCGGAATCGCGAAGCTGCTGACACTGCCGGAGCGGCTCGATTCCACACCAACGAAGGTGACCGCACTGACCCCCGAATATGCCAGCCCGGAACAGATCCGCGGCGATCCGCTCACAACGGCGAGCGACGTGTATTCGCTGGGGATGGTGTTGTTCCGTTTGTTGACCGGCTTGCTTCCCTCTCGGACTTCCGAGGCTGAGTTACCGAAGGCTAGCGCGGTGACGAGGAGCGCCGGGAATCCCGAGACAGTCGGCTTTTGGCGAGCATTGCGCGGTGATCTTGACAACATCATCGTCATGGCTCTGCAGGAGGATGCAGCGCAACGCTACCCCTCCGTCGAGGAGTTTTCTGCGGATATCGAATGCTATCTGAGCGGGTTACCGGTCAAAGCTCGTACGACTGGCTTGCCGTCCCGCGTCGCGAAGTTTCTCCGTAGGAACCGAACAGGAGTGGCAGCCGCCTCCCTGATAATAGTTTCCCTGATCGGTGGGGTGGTTGCGACCAGCCGGGAAGCTTATAGGGCTCACATACAACGTGCCGAGGCGGAAAGGCGCTTCAACGATGTGCGTGTGCTGGCGAGCTCATTGATGTTCGACATCCACGACTCCATTCGGTTTCTGCCTGGAGCTGCGCGCAGCAGACGTATGTTGATAGATACCGTCGTGCAATACCTCGACCGTCTGTCAGAGGATGCCACGGGCGATCCGAGCCTGGAGGGCGAGTTGGCTGCCGCTTACTATAGGCTTGCCGATGCGCAGGGCCAGGTACGTGGTGCGACGGGGGAAGACTTCCTCGGCGCGGCCGGGAGTTATCGACACGCGATCGCGCTATGGCAGGCGAGTCTCTCCGCCCGTCCCACTGACGAGCAGGCGCGTTCCGCCGTCGTGGGAAGCTACGTCAAGTTGAGCGACGTGATGTGGGTGAGGGGCGATTCCGGTGCGACACTTGCGTATTCGCGGGAAGCTGTTGCAAACGCGGTTCCACTACAGCCATCGAGAAGCGCTCCCTCCCGGTACGTCGCTGCCGTTGCGGGGATGAACTACGGCTACAAGCTGTTCAAGATCAAAGGAGACATCACAACCGCTCTGAACTATATGGGCCGGTCCGTGCGGGAGGCGGAAAACGCGTGGACCCCCGGCCCCGCCTATGATCGTGTCGACTATGCCGGTTTGACCCTCGGTCGCCTCTATGCTTTGTGGGGCGAATTTCTGTGTTATGAGGGTCGCTACACAGAGGCGGTTTTGGCCGAGGAAAAGTCCCGTCGGACCTACATGGCGCTGCTTGGCGCATCACCCAACGATGCACAGATGCGCCACATGACGACCTTTGCAGACTACTATACGGCGAAGGCGCTCATGAACCTGGGACGACTCGAAGAGGCGGCAGGTTACGAAGACTCGATCTTGCACGCACTCGAACCGCTGCTGGTCACTGACCCGACTGTGGCCGACTATCACGGTGAAATGAGTGGTGCACTCGCCGGTCTGGCCGAGATCGCCGAACGGCAGGGAAGGTTGGCGCAGGCTCTCCAACTCCTCCAGCGGGCACTGCTGGAGCTCGCCGCCGCGCCGGGTGCGCAATCCACCGTCATCTTTCGGGATGCCCAGGCGATCGCCCAGTTTCAGATGGGCGAAGTCTATGCCAAACGCTCCCTTGACGAGCATCGTACGGGCCTCCAGCGCCAGACGGATTTGAAAAGCGCAAAGGCTTGGTATTTGCAGGCTCGAGCGGTCTCCCAAGGGCTGAGCGATGTACTGTTCGAAGCGACCGAGCGGGTGAAGAAGATAGACGCCGAGCTCGCTTGGTGTGACCGCCGGCTGGCCGCGCAGGCAAGCCGCTAGTGATCCAGGCCCTTATCCAGGAACATCTGCCGATCCACCGCAACCCACACATGCTTGTAAAGCTCGAGGTTGGTTTTCGGGTAGTAGACGTTATCGAAGCGTAGCTTGACTTTCGTCTGGTGAGCCGACTGGCGCAGCATCGTGAGCGTGAGTCCGCTGCCGCCCATGCGGGACATCATGTTCTGGCTTACGGTGGGATTCAAGCCAAATGACCCCTGGGTTTGCAACACCGAATCCGGGTATCCTTTGATTCTAGCGTATTCCGCGAGAGCTTCCTGCTGCAACTGCTGGTTGCGTTCCGGTCCGAGATCCGGAAGGGTTCCGGTGATGTATCCAGATCCACGCTCGATGTTGGTTACCCGCGACCCGAGTGTCGCCAGAGCGACCAGCATGCCATCGAACACCTCGTCGAAGGGCTTTTCGAACACCCGATCGCCGGTTGCGAGTGTCAGCTGTTGACGCTGTTCGTGCCAGGCGGGCAGGTCCGGATTGCTCATCAGGTCTTGTACGAACTGGTTTTTGGCCTGCAATGCGCCCATATCGATCCGGCTTATTCCCATGGGACCTGCTTGGCCCGGCTTGGCTCCCAAGCCTGCAGATCCGATGACCAGCGGGTGGCTGGGCAGCGGTGATCTGCCGAAACCGCCCGGGGCGACACAGGCGCCGAGAATCGATACCGTCGCGCTCAACATTGCGATCCGGCATGCGTGCCGGCTGGGGAGGAGTTTCATGAGTTGTTCCTTGATGATGGTCAGCAAGTGTGGCTCGACTCAGAAGGTGCTCGCGTGCACGGAATAGTCTTTCACCGTCTTGTCCGGGTTGAATTTGACAATGACCGTGAGGGTGCGAGTGCTCGTTGTAGTTGCACTCTGTCCGCTGGATTTCCCAGCGCTGCCGGATGCGCCCGCAGAGGCGCCAAAATGGGGATAGCCAAAGGAAACACCCAGGTTCACTGCGCCTGAATATTCCCTGCTTTGGGTCGCGACATCCGTCTGCGTGACCGAGCGCTCATACATCCACACCTCCACTCCATCGGTGTCGACGCTGGAGACGTTCGGGCCCCCAAATTTTTCGAGGAGCTCGACCTGTGTCGTTTTGTTCTTCTGGACCTGGGAGGTTACTGTGCCGTAGGACAACGCGCTGGGTGAGGCTGGGATTGCGGGGTTTGTGGCGGCGGACGGGGCCACCGCGGTTGCCGGGGTCGAGCTGTTCTTTTCCATGTCGGGCAAGGAAGGGGTAGCGCAGCCGGCGAGGCAGGCTGCCGTGACAACCAGGGTAGGGAAGATGGAATTCATGGTGAGATCTCTGACGTTGAAGTGGGGCGCTCGCACGTGAGTGCGTTGTGGGTTTCATCCACTAGACGCGGGAAAGCCTCGGAATCTGGCTCACCGTTCATCGCAACCCCTTTGCCCTGTGCCCTGTGCCCTGTGCGACAGTGCGGGCCGGCGCGGGCTCAACGAGTCGGATCGAGGATCAGGTAACACCCATAATTTATTGATTTTATTGGCCGCCGAAATTAATTAGCACGGTGTACTCAATGACAGGGAACAGACGCGCTAAGATTCGTGGCAATGGAGGAGAATCCGGATCACTCGGTCACACGGCTGCTCGCCCAATGGCGCGGTGGTGACGAGGTCGCACTCAACAAAATCACGGCGCTTCTCTACCAAGAGCTGCGAGCTCTTGCCCAGCGGCATTTACACCGCGAGCGGCCCAATCACACGATCCAACGGACCGCCTTGGTACACGAGGCATTCCTACGCCTCGCCGACCAACAGTCGGTGGACTGGCAGAGCAGGGCGCATTTCTTCGCTTTGGCCTCGAGCATCATGCGCCGCATCCTGGTCGACCACGCCCGGGCGCGGCAGGCAGCGAAACGCGGTGGCGGCGCGGCTGTACTGAGTCTCGATCAGATGGCGGAAGGAAAGGAATCCGACGAGACGGCGCCTACTTGCGGGCGGGATGCTATCGCCGAGCCGCGGGACAAGACGGACGAGGATAAAGATGACATCGCGGCGATCGATGAAGTACTGACGCGGCTCGCGACGGTGGACTCCCGGCAGGCGCAGATCGTCGAAATGCGCTACTTTGGTGGCCTCACCATCGAAGAAACCGCTCAGGCGCTGAACATCTCGGACGCCACGGTAAAGCGGGAGTGGACCCTGGCCCGTGCGTGGCTGCGTCGCGAGCTTTCGAGAAGTCTCTGAACGCGACTTTCGTGAGCCGAATTTAGCCACTTTGACGCGTATCCGAGTATACGCGGCCCTGCGTACCGGATTGCGGTGGGTGCGCCGGCGCCGTGTCAAAACATCACTACCTGGCGATCGACTCCATGCCGGACATCGGGCGTTATTTGTTTGATCGGTTCGAGCTATATCCTCTCGAGCGGCGTTTGTTGTGCGACACCAAGCCTGTATTTCTGGGCGACCGTGCATTCGAGATCCTCGTAAAGCTGCTGGAGCACCCAGGGCGCACGCTGTCGAAGCGCGAGCTGCTCGAATGGGTGTGGCCTAATGTCATTGTCGGCGAGAACAATCTGCAGAAGCAGATGTGCGCGCTCCGGAGAGTCCTCGGGGGCGGAATCATTGCAACTATTCCACGTTATGGATATCGGCTGACGACGCAGGTGCGTTGCGAGGCCGCGGAGGCCGCAGGTACAACCACCGTGGAGGCCCACTCGCTTGCCCGCGCTCTCGCTGACCCGAGCACGTCGTTCCTGTTGGTTGTAATCGATCATGGTGTGTCGCCGTTTGAGAGTGTCGATGACTTGATCTCCGCCGTACAGGCGGTCAGGCCGGGGATACGGATTCTATCAACGGACCGCGGTAAGCTGCCGCGCACTCCCGAGTAAGCACTTATCCTGCGGTCAGGGGACCAGGGAAGCCCGGGCACCACCGCGCCAGGGCGCGAAGCAGCGGCGCGCGATCCACAAATCGCAATAGGCCATGATGTTGTATCCACCGCGCGTATTGCAGGTAAGCAGGATCCTGCGCCAGGTGCCGCTCCTCGGTTTTGGCACGAACATAGTAGAGGCCGTTGAGCATCAACAACACCGCGCATCGTCGCAGAGTCTCCGCCAGACTCCCACCGGCGAGCAACGGCATAGAGATCAACCACCAGGACAGGTTCTTGGCCAGGTAGGCGGGGTGTTTGGTGAAGCGATACGGCCCGGTGGTGATGATGCCCCGGTGAGTCAGATTCGAGAATCGCGCCCCGAAAGAAATGGTCGCCCACACATAGATGCCCACTAGCGCGAGAATCAAGCAACCCCAGAGATCGTAAAGCAATGGGACCCCTGCGAAGATGTCCCCCCACGCTCTACCCTCGTCATAGTCGAGGTATTGGTGGCTGATCAATGACCAGAAGGGCTGATAGCAGATGAGGGCCGCGACCCACCCCAGTGCCGTCGGCTCAGTGGAGCGGATATGGGTATCCATGAGCCGCAAGGACATCACGTAGCTCATCGATCCGAAACCGACATCGACAAAATACAGGAAAAACCACGTCCAATCGAAAAGGCCGCGGAAAGTCGTGAGCTGGTGCAAATTGTAGTTCAACAGTTGGATCAGGTCCTGGCAGAAGTAGGTAAACATCAGGGGTAGGAAATACCCTTTGACCCAATGCCTTTAAGTCAAAAATTGACCAACAGTGATCCGTTTTTCAAACGCGCAG
>CAZBTV010000266.1:0-5746 GCA_964494895.1 uncultured Steroidobacteraceae bacterium
CCTGCACATGGTTGTTTCATGCCTCGGGGTGAGCCGCAGGCTCATGGGTAACTAGTCCGGCATCGGCGTCATCTGTCCGATGAGCGCATCCTCGAAACCAAAATTGCGTAGATCACGGACCCGCTGCGGGAACAGAATTCCGTCCAGATGATCGACTTCGTGCTGCACCACCCGTGCGTGGAAGCCCTCGACGGTGCGATCGATGGGCGCACCGTGCTGATCAAAGCCCTGATAGCGGAGGCGATGAAAGCGAGGCACCAGTCCACGCATTCCGGGGACTGATAGACACCCTTCCCATCCCTCATCTTCCTCACTGCCCATTGGCGTGATGACTGGGTTCACCAGGACGGTGTACGGAACTGGGGAAACATGCGGATAGCGAGGGTTCTCACGCAACTCGAAGATAACCACGCGCTGGCTCACACCGATCTGAGGCGCCGCTATACCCGCTCCGTTCAAAGCGCGCATGGTGTCATCCATGTCAGTCACCAGCTCCACCAGGCCAGCGTCAAAGCGGGTAACCGGAAGTGCCACTTGCCTCAGCAGCGGCGCCCCCATTTTCAGGACAGGTTTAACAGCCATTGTTCTCTCTGCACTCCGCGCATTCGTTGCTGCGAGATCGGCGCACGTCCACTGAGCCCATCCAAAGTACCGGTCATGAGTTTCCTACGATCTTCGCGCGTTTCGCCAGCCACGTGTCCAGCTGGTTTGCAAACGCCTGGCGCTCTCGCTGGCTGAGCGCGGGGGGCCCACCCGTGTTCACGCCTCCGCTGCGTAGCTCATCGAGGAAATTGCGGACCGAAAGCCGCTCGCGCACGTTCTCCTGGGTGTAGAGCTCGCCGCGCGGATTCAAAGCCGTGCCACCCTTCTCGATTGCCGCCGCGGCAAGAGGCACGTCGGCAGTCACAACCAAATCGCCTTGCTCCATCAACTCAACGATGCGCTTGTCCGCCGCATCGAACCCCTTCGGGACCTGCACGAACCGAAGGTTCGCCGCGATCGGCAGCCGCGTGGGCTTATTAGCAACCAGTGTCACCCGCACCCCTGTACGTTCGGCCGCGCGGAACAGGATGTCTCTGATAACGGCTGGACAGGCGTCGGCATCCACCCAGATCTGCATATCACTCGTACCCGGGAAGCCGATGAGGCTTGTGGCTCGCCGCGCGGGAGCGACGCGTGCGTAGCTTGGCGACTGGATTGTAGCCCATCTTTGCTGGGGAACCTCGTGGTCTGCCGCACCCCCTAGCGCATACCACACCTACTTCGCGGCCCGGCCGAGCGTGTCGGCCACATAAGCCCCTCGATGACCCATTGGCGCGGGCGGCCCCTCCGTTGTATCTACAGCCGTCTGGTGCTCCATTTCCGCATTGATCTCCGCGCCGAGCACAATGGTGAAGCCCGCTAGATAAAACCACATCAGCAGCACGATCACGCCTCCAAGCGCACCGTAGGTCTTCCCATAGCTCCCGAAATTCTGGACATAGGCGGCGAATGCCAGACTTCCCAGCAACCACAGCGTCGCCGCGATCACCGAGCCCCACGTAACCCAGCGCCACTTTGGGGGTTGTCGATCCGGTGCGTAGTGATAGGCGATCGAAAGACTCAACCCGGCGAATAGCCACAACAGCACCCAACGGAAGACCAGTAGCGCTGTCGTGGCGTATTGCCCGATTGGCACTGCTCGCAGGACCAGCGGCACGGCCACACCCGTAACCAACATAACGACGAAGATCACCATCGCTCCTGCTGAAAATGCGAGCGAGAGTGCAATCTGACGCAAGAAGCTGCGCCGCTCCGGCTCGTTGTAGGCAATGTTGGTCGCTGTCATGAGCGCCGACATCCCTTGTCTCGAGTTCCATAGAGCGACGAGACTGGCCGCAACCGCGCCGAAGCCGAGCGTGCTATCTGCAGGTGTCGTCATGCTCTGCAGCTGATAAAGCAAGAGCTTCGCGGCATCCCCGGGAAGAACTCCGAGGAATGGCCGCAAGTCGTTGGCGACCTCTTGTGGCGACGAGAACATCCCATAAACCGAGATGACCACAGCCAGGCCGGGAAACACGGCCAACAGGGCGTTCAGCCCTATGCCCGCCGCAACGAGGGAAGCGTTGTCGCGCCCGAGGTTCTGCCAGACGCGCGCTACGATATCGCGCCAGCCTCGTTGGGGAATCTGCTTTGGGTGCTCGGCGGTGCGGCCGTGGGGATCGTTGGCAGGGCTCGGCGCTTCTTCGGCGACGATTTTTGCAGGTGACTCGTCGGTGCGCCGTCCGCGGCCGGCGCCGTTGCCGTTTGCGGCTTGCGCGGGGCTGGGCTCACGCAGGGTGTTCCTCGAGCGGTTGTAGGAATCCTGCGTCCACTCGGACTCAGGCGCAACCGCGTCCTCGTCGCGAGTCACTCGTGCGACGCTGCAGTGGGCCTTTCGTTGCCGGTGTAGCAGATCGTGGTGCGGCTTCACAGACCGGAACCGACATGCATCTGTGGGACTGGAGGAAGCAACTCATATGCCCGTTACCCGTGCTCCGCCATCAGCCGCTGGTCTCGTGAAGCACGACGACGGGAATCGAGATGCGGTGGTCCCGGAATACCAAGCCCTTCCCCGAGGCGCCCACGTTTTCGCCGTCCTGCGTGTTAGCCGCCGCCGCGATCTCCGTCACCCGATGGTGGTAGGGCGAGAGATCGCACACAGGATCGGCATTGGACGGGTCTCCGGTAAGCAGATACGCCTGGCAGCGACAGCCGCCAAAATCACGCGTCTTTTCCGGACAGCTCCGGCAAGGCTCCTTCATCCACTCCGTGCCACGAAAGTGATTGAATGCCGCTGAGTCGTACCAGATGCTCTCCACCGTGTCGGTGCGCACATTGGGAAAGGTAAAGCCCGGCCACATGCGCGCGCCATGACACGGCAGGGCCATGCCATCGGGCGTCACGGTCAGAAAGACCGAGCCCAATCCGTTCATGCACGCCTTCGGGCGGGTCTCGTAATAGTCCGGCACCACGAAAAAGATCTTCATCTTCTGGCCCGGGCGCTCCCGAAACCGCTCCACGGCTGCCTCCGCCCGGCGCAGCTGCTCCCGGGCGGGCATCAGGTCCGCACGATTCAGCCACGCCCACCCGTAGTATTGAGTGTTGGCAAGCTCGACATACTCGGCGCCGATGCGCTCGGCGAGCTCGAGGATCTCTTCCACATGGTCGATGTTCAACCGATGCAAGACCACGTTGAGGACCATCGGATATTCGTATTGCTTGATCAGCCCGGCCACTTTCGATTTCAGCTCGAAGGTGCGCGTGCTGCTCAGGAAATCATTCAGCTCGCGGGAGCTGTCCTGGAACGAGAGCTGGATGTGATCGAGGCCGGCGCGCTTCAGCGCCGCGATGCGGGCTTCGGTGAGGCCCACTCCCGAGGTGATGAGATTGATGTAGAAGCCGAGCGAGTGCGCCTCGGCGACGATGATCTCGAGATCGTCCCGCGCAAGCGGCTCGCCGCCGGACAACCCGAGCTGCACGGCCCCGAGAGCACGCCCTTCCCGCAACACGCGCAGCCAATCCTGCGTGTCCAACTCCGGGCCGACATTCGCGAAATCGGTCGGGTTGTAACAGAACACGCAATGCAGGGGGCAGCGGTAGGTGAGCTCGAGCAGCAGCCACAGTGGCCGCGCGCCGTTGGCCCGGCCCGAGCGCTGGCCATTGACCTCCACCTCACTCATCCTGGATCTCCAACCAACTCCTCTCCCGTGCCATGGCCATGAACGCCGTCACGTCGGCCGACAAACCCGTGACGCCATACGAGCGCTCGATGTCGGCAACGATATCCGCGACCGTCCTGACGCCATCACAGCGCGTCATGATCGCGGCGGCACTGCTGTTGAGCTTGACCATTCCCTCCGGATAAAGGAGCACGTGCGCCTCCTGGGCGGGCTCCCATTGCAGGCGGAAGCCCCGTCCGACGACGGGCCTCGCGCTCTCGTTGAAATCAACCTCGGTCACGACTTCACTCCGTAACGAAGTGCCATCGCATCGTTCATCTGCCACAGCACATCGAGCTTGAATTGCAGTATTTGCAGCGCGCGCTCCTGCTGCTCACGGGTCTTGAACCGCTCCAGCGTCACCGCCAGCCCGAACTCGACATCGCGGCGCGCCAGGCTGACGCGACTCTGGAAGTAGTGCAGCCCGGAGCGATCGATCCACGGATAGTGTTCCGGCCAGCCAGCCAGGCGCTGTTTGTGGATTTCCGGCGCAAACAGCTCGGTCAGCGACGAGCACACCGCCTCAGGCCAGGGCGCGCGCCGGGCAAAATTGACGTAGGCGTCCACTGCGAACCGCACCCCGGGGAGCACGTCCGTCAGGCTTTCAACTTTTCCGCGCTCGAGACCAACCGCCTCGGCAAGGCGCAACCACGACTCGATGCCACCAGGATCATCGCCGTATCCGTCATGATCGAGAATCCGTTGCACCCAGTTGCGGCGCACGGCACGGTCGTCGCAGTTGGCGAGGATGGCGGCGTCCTTGATGGGGATACTGATCTGGTAATAGAACCGGTTCGCGACCCAGCCACGGATCTGGTCCGGGCTCGCCTGCCCGGAATTCAACATGACGTTGAACGGATGGTGGATATGATATGCCTGGCCCTTGGCGCGCAGCCGGGCCTCGAACTCCTGCTGCGACCATGCCGGCTCGCTCACGGGCGCTCTCGCGGTCATAGCACGATCTCCATGCCATCCCAGGCAACCTCTATCCCGCGGCGGCGCAACTGCGCTCGCTCGGGCGAGGTCTCATCCAATATGGGATTCGTATTGTTGATATGGATCAGGATCTTGCGGGTGGAGCCCGGGAGTTGCTCGAGCCACTCGAGCATTCCACCATCACCGCTCTGTGGCAGATGGCCGATGTCCCGCGCGCGCTTTTTCGATAGTCCGAGCCGAATCATCTCGTCGTCGGTCCAGAAGGTCCCGTCCACCAACACGCAGTCCGCTGCCTGCATCGCTCGCCAGACAGGCTCCTCGATCGCACCCAATCCCGGCGCATAAAGCGCCGACCTGCCGCTGTCGCCGCTGCTGATCACGAGCGCGATATTGTCTCCGGACTGCGGCCGCTCTCGATTGGGCGAATAGGGAGCCGGCTTGCTCGCTACGGGAAGCGCACGCCACCCCACACCCGTCACTCCGTCGACAGTAAACTCCTCTCCCCCCAGGCCGATAACGCGGCGCTCGATGCCGCAATAATGCGATAGAACCTCGAGAACAGGATTGCCGCGGGTCAGGTCCGCGTAGACGCTGTCCGTGCACCAGAGCGGCCACGGTCGCGTAGCCTCTCGTAACATGAAGAGCCCTGTGGTGTGGTCGATCTGGCCATCAACGAGGACAATGCCGATCAGTCCCGTGTCGCGGATTGCCCGGGCAGGCTGCAGAAGCGCGTTGGCCTGAAGCTGGGCAAGCACGTCGGGGGACGCATTCACCAAGGCCCAAGCCCCTGGTGTGCTACCGCTCACGGCAATTGAAGACTGTGTGCGGGCTCGGGTTTGCACACTCCCGCTTCGCACGCCCGCGCAGTTGCGGCAGTTGCAGTTCCACTGCGGAAAGCCGCCACCAGCGGCTGAACCCAGGACTCGAATTCTCACGTCGATTGAGTGATCCCGTGGACAGAGCCGCCCGCAAGCGGGTCAGCAAGCGGGCGACCCCGGCCAACGGACTTCGTCAGCCCATGCGCGATCAGCGCTTGGCGATGTACATCGTGATTTCCATGCCGAACCGGA
>CAZBTV010000267.1:0-5742 GCA_964494895.1 uncultured Steroidobacteraceae bacterium
AAGTATAATTATCGGGAGTGGAAATTGAGATTTAAGATATCTAAATCATATTCTATGACAAAAATCTCTAAACCGCGACGCCGTGCAACCGCTCCGGTGGACCCGAACGCCCTCGTCCCGCATGCCACGGTGCTGGCGCTGGAGCCGGAGGTCCTGCACAGCCAGGCGGAGCGCTCCGTCCGGGCGCTGCTGGCTGAAGGCGAATCGGCGAATACGGTGCGCAGTTATGCGAGCGCGCTACGGTACTGGGCGGCGTGGTTCCGGCTCCGTTACCGAGGCGCCCTCGCCCTGCCCGTTCCGGTGCCAGCGGTGCTGCAATTCCTGGTGGATCATGTCCAGCGCACCACCCAGGACGGCACGCTGGCTCACGACCTGCCGCCGGCTATCGATCACGCGCTCGTCGACGGCGGATTCAAGGGCGACATCGGCGCACCCGCCCTGAACACGGTCCTGCACCGCCTCTCGGTGCTCTCCAAAGCCCACCAGATGCGCGACGTCACCAATCCCACGCGCGATCCCGCCGTCCAGGAGTTGGTGCGACGAATTCGTCGGGCCTACGCCACGCGGGGCGTGCGACCGGCGAGCAAGGCTGCGCTCACCAAAGATCCGCTGGAAGCGATGCTGGCCACCTGTACCGACGGCCTGATCGGCATTCGTGATCGTGCCCTCCTCCTCTTTGCCTTCTCCAGCGGCGGGCGCCGGCGCTCGGAGGTGGCGAGTGCCGTGATGGAGAATCTGGTGAAGGTCAACGGCCAGACCTATCTCTATCGGTTAACGCACTCCAAGACCGATCAGGCCGGCACCGCACACAACACGGATGCCGACAAACCCCTCGTCGGCCCGGCAGCGGAAGCGCTCACCGCCTGGCTGACCGCCTCCGGTGTGCAGTCCGGTCCCCTCTTCCGGCGAATCCGCAAAACCAAGGCCGTCGAGCCGCTCTCCGGACAGGCGGTCGGGCATGTTGTGAAGCGGCGCGCGCAGCTCGCGGGATTGGAGGGGGATTTCGGGGCGCATTCGCTGCGATCGGGATTTGTGACCGAGGCCGGGCGGCAGAATGTCCCTATGAAGGAGGCCATGAGCCTCACCGGTCATCGAAGTGTCGCCACCTTCCTGCGGTACTTTCAGACGGGTCAGGTTCAGATAAGCGCGGCCGCGAGTTTGCTGCAGGGCGGGATAAACTCGAGTGAGGATGGATAGGCGAATTGCGCGCGCCGGAAGGTTCGTAATTTGGAACTAGCTTCACCTTCTGTAGAGAGCAGCAGCGATAGTCTCGTGATCCCTGCAACGCAATTGTGTTGGTGCGACATGGAAATGGTCCCGGCAGTTGTCATCCAGCCACTCACAGAAATTCCCGAAAACGCTCGAATCGTCATCTACAACGGAAAGCTAACCTTCGTGGGCAATCCCGAGGTGCATGGTTCGGAGCGTTTGCGCAGGCTGGCCGTTTACGACAGCAAAAGCGCCCGCTTTTTGAGTGCGTTACCGATCAACGCACACGATGAGGTGCTCTCGATCAGTGGAGAGTATCTCATTGAGCCGGATCTCACCTCTCACCAGAGCTGCCGACTGTGCGCAACCGCTGGCACAGCTCTGTTCATACGAGGCCACGATCCGTGCATTGCCGTAAGTCCGGGGTCCTCCCCGAGTTGGAGAGTATTCAACTTGCGCAATTTCTCGACGTCTACATCTCAGGAGACGAATGAGCACGCGTTCATTCGATGGAAACTTGGCGTCCGCGGCGTAGATCGGCAAAGCATCCATTGGCTGTTGCAGATTTGACTGCTTCAGTCCCTATTTATACGTGGCTCTGGAACGCCTGGTTGGAAAAGCCATCAGCGGACGCCGTCCCGGTACACGGATTCATGACGAGCACCTGTGCCCACATCGAGTCTTCCCTGGATCGATATCTCCTCGCATCCGGCAACACACTTCATGTCGCGAACCGAATTCTGAGCTGCAGCGAGCACACCGCCTTCGCGCATGACTTGGTGCAAGATCCTCACAAGGTGAGTCTGCGCGCCTTCTGGCCCGATGCGCCGATTATCTCGGTGGGGCATCGGCGTAACGTGTTGATGCGGGCTTTCGATCGAAATCCCGTTCGAGTGGACGCCCGCTATGGCCTCATCTCCCTGGACGCACTCTGGGGACCTGCCGAGGACGGACAGGAGATCATCCGTCGCTGTGAAGAGCTCTCCGGTCTACCCCTGCGCTCAGATTTCGCAACCCACTTGGGCGGTTTCGATGTTTTCCAGATGCCCGCCTGGCTCGATGGGCCCTGCCCATTTGAGCTTGAGTTTCTGCACAGAAATGGCACGCACATTGCCCGCCTGTGGATCGGACCACCGCGAGCACACGAGCTCGTCATGCATCTCGAGGCCACCTACGATCAGGAAGAGGTGTTCAACCGATCGAGCCAGATCATTCCCATCGGTGCTAGTCGATTTGAAGTGCTACTGCCCTGCGACATAGACGGATTCAAGTACTCGCTGTTTGATCCGGCGACCGGCCAGCTCATCCATTCCCACAGCGGAGCGTTTATCCGCGAAGCCGGCGGTCAACTTGCAATCGCAGGCCGAACCATCCTTCACAATGACAAATTGGAGCGATCCGCCCAGGGAACCGCAGCCTATCAACGAGCGAGTCAGAGTACCTCTCTTCACCGACTGCCGCTTCGCACGGCATGGGATCCGAGCGGGCTACGCACCCACAGGAAAACCGTAGACCGATACATCGAGGCCTGTTTCGATACTCATAGCTCGGATAGATGGTTTCCGAGTACATTGGATGACCAGCTCGGAGCGTTGGACTATCTCAACACGCTGCTCAATACGATGGAATTCAATGAGGCCATACTCGTCGATCCGTTTTTTGGTAGTGATGCACTCGAGCGGTTTGCTACCCGCCTCACCCGTCACAGTGCTAAGGTCACTGTCGTCGCCAGTTGGGCGCGTACCGATCCGGATACGGCGGAAGCCATTCGAGGTCAGCCGGAGGAGGTCAATAATCTTTTGATGCAGCGTCTCGAGGCTCTCCTTCAACAGATCGGTCCCCATCTGGCACCGCAGCTGCAGGTCATCAATGTACTGGCGGGCACCAAGCCGGCTTTTCACGATCGCTACCTGCTCATTGATCGGCTCGAAGGACTCGAGCAGGTGTTTCTCCTTTCTAACAGCCTGAACAATCTGGCCGCCGATTGGCCGTTCTGCCTGAGCGAGCTGACTGGATCCGCGCGCAGGCTCGCGGCGGGTTACGTGAGAGACTTGGTCTCAGCCAAGGCTCTTCCTGGCCAAACCTCACTCACAATCAACTTCCGTTGGCCTCCTCATGCATCCCAACGATCTTGAGCAACGGCCCACTGTTCGCAAGGCCCTGCTTTGGCTCTTGCGACTGCCACCGACGACACCTCACGCATCGGTACTTCGACGAGCTCGACTCGCAGGGGTGATGGGATGGGATCGAATTCAGTGCTCTGTCAGCGAATGTTGGATTGAGCGCGCGGTTTTCCGATCCGCATTGTTTGGAGAACGTCCGTCAACAGAATGCCTCTATGGCTTGGGCGAGTTGTTGGCGCACTCACCCGGCTCACGGCACCCTCATGTGCGTTACCTGCACCGACTGAACTCGAGCGAGCTGGGCGAGTGGCTGTCCGCAGCCTCGGCGCTTGCCCACTCCCATATAAAACCTGCTGTTGTCAGACCAATTGGTGCTCAACACCTGTTGTCGGAGACCGATGTGTCCGCCCCCTCGCTGGCCAACGCGAGAGCCTTTCTCCTGCGCGGGCCTGCTCATCCGTTGTTTGGGCTGTCGATCATTGCCGAGAGTCTCTTGAGATCGCATCCGCAGGCGATGGTGACGTGGCTGACCCAGAACCCAGACCCTGAAGTGGCTGACTCGGTGCTAGGATACTTATGTGAGCGGCTGCTCTTTCAAAAGGGGCGCGATGCTGTGCACGTTGGGCTTCTACGGACAGGCAATCCGTTTCTTCAGATGCTGACCGGAGCCGCGTTGTGTGGCTCCGAAGCATCCTCTCGTCTATCGTTCACCGACATGTATGAGTTTGCCAACTCCGTGGGCGTGAGCCCGACGCGGGCATTTATGGTAGCACTGACGGCTACGGACTACATGATGAGTGCCGGACCGTTGACCGATACGCAGAAGCATTCTCTAGCTACCGCGATGGCCGCTTCCTGGCCGGGAGCGCCATTCAACGACATGGAATGGAATACGCTGCAACAGGCGCTTCATCCGAGGTGGGTGGAACTGGGTGTGCGCTTGGCGCACTGTCTTGGGCCCCAGCATAACCCTGCGCCGTTGCTCGATCGAGTTCTTGCAACTGTGGCAAATATTTTCGGCTACAAACAGCCTGAGAAATATCTAAAGGAGCGTCCGGAAGTAACACCTGAGAATCTGGAAGACCACCTCACGTGGGCTTCCCGCGCGTTCGCCTTGCGCTATCGCGCGGACAGTAAAGGCGTCGGCAAGCAGGCTGGACAGCAGCTCCACCACCTCTGCGAGCCAGCGTTGCGGCTCATTTCGCAGCCGTATGCGCTAGCGCGATTCCCACACGCCTCCTACGCTCTGGAGCGATATGCTGGTGTTTTGTTACTAGCCCTACGGATTGCGCGCGGTGATTCGGACAAAGACCGTAGCGAACGACACAAATTAATGAAAGGGTCGTTGGCTGAAGCGCGAGCCTTACTCTACATCGCGACGGACTACCCGAATAGGGATCGCCTGTTGGAGGAGCTGGCGCGTGTGTGCGTCTCCTACATGTGTGACTTCGCCGAAATGGACAACCGGGTCCAGTGGTTCGAGGATCCACGGCTGCCTGCCTTTACACGCGCGTTGGCGCTGTGGTCCGATCCTGCGGCAACGAGACAGCACGCGTGTTTGGCCCTCAAGCTCCTTCAAGAGTTAACCCAACCGGGACCCGCTCGTAGACAGGAAACCATCTTAAGGCGTGCGAACCTGGTAACCGACTTCGCACTCGCGGCGCTCTTCGATGCGCAGGCAAAGGACTTGGTCAAACAGTTCTTGTCTCAGTGGCAGCAGATGTTGGGACTGTGGCAGGGACTCGAAGTAATGCCGGTGTCGCGTCTTCCGCATCGGATCTATCTCGCCCTGCGCAAACCCGGTCGGCACCGACGCTGGCTCATGAGCGATCCAGAGTGGTCTCACTCGCGATGCGCCGCGAGGATCTGAAAGAGTGTGGTGCTTGCGATGATAAAACTCCTTCGGACAAGCGACTCTCTTCTGCCCCACCGTCCTGACAGAGTGGGTGCTGTATCCGGAAAGAAGCTATCCTGCAGACCGGTCGCGAAGATTCCAATCTCGCCGTTGGAAGCCGTCGATGAACTCCCGAGAATCCCCAGGACCGGCCCAACGGCATTGCCAGTCGGCAGGGAGCCGAATGAGAAGTCCGCCGCTTTCGCCTCGAGTAAGGTGGCGGATGCAATACTCTCGACAATGCATCCAGGGCGGAAGTCGAGTCCAACGGTCTTCTTTGTGGAATAGCTTCCGACCTGCCACGTCAAGAGCCGAGGGCCAATGGTGGAGACGGCGCTCGAGCCACCAGTCCTCATCATTCCAGCGCTCACGACTTCCCAGCGCCATCTCAAGGTTCTCGTAATGGAGACACCGCCAGGTTCCCTGAGTCAGTTTTTCCCAAAGATGTTGCGCCACCAGGGCCGCGAAAAGCCTAATGTGATAGTCCGCTTATGGAGTTCCGGTTCAACAGATTTG
>CAZBTV010000268.1:0-5724 GCA_964494895.1 uncultured Steroidobacteraceae bacterium
CGCGCTAAACAAAGCCGGCCATCCGACGACCATTGTCGTTCCGGGCACCAGTCAAGTGGACGCGTTGCCCCCTGGAGATAACTTCCCGTTGCGAGTGCGCATCCAGAAGACAGCTGATCTAAAGTACGACACGGATCTACTCATCGATCAGATCCGGGCGATCTCAAACGCCCGACTTATGTTTCAGTATTGCACAGTGCCATCCAACACCCTGAAAAGAGTGGAAGAGGCTTTACGGCATCTGACTTCCCGCTGAGGGCCCTAATCCGATTAGCAGGCGGACGCGCCACTCCCGATATGCGCGAGGTCGTGCGATCGAATAGATCTGCCGAGTTGCTACACGACTGTTTGCGGCGTCAGGATCCCGCAATATAGACCTCGAGCCGGCTTCGACACGGTCCACCCTGCCAACCGCCCAGATTGAAACCATAGGCGCCGCAGTATCCCAACTTTTCGTTGGCGCGCAGGCAAACATCCGTGTGGCGCTCCTTGCAGTTGCGGCAGGTTCCGCATAAATGTCACTGCGCGATTACCAGCCTGTCTAATCCTCAGTTGCAAGGTTGAGATGTTGTGATCCGCGGATTCGAGAGAAGGCTATTAGCACCTACCCGATAAGCCTGGTCATTGACCTCAGTCAATTTAGGACAGTCAGTTTCGTAGCGCGGCAGCGTGCCGAGGAGATTGATATCCGCGCGGACCAGGATGTTCCGAACTCATCCGAATACTTTGACACCGGCAAGCCAGAGCGCGAGATTACGGACATACTGCCGGGTGTCGTGTAAGGCCTTCGGGAACTGCGCGACGTTGTTCACCGGTCTCTCGGTAACAAAGCTGGGCGCACCCGAATTGATGTCCCAGTTGTAGTCCACGAAATGATGAAAAGTGGATTCGGCTACTGCCGGGCCCCCGCCGGAACCGGGCTCGAACGCGACGATCAGGTTGAATTCTCTGCCCGTCACACTGCTTTGTCCTTTCGCAATCACACGCGCAGAGGTGTCGTCTGGAGGAGCTCCCACACCACCCTCATGCGGATGAGCCGGCAGGTAGTGAATCAACCCGTCGCCAGATGTCGGATCCGACAGCAGTACATGAGGCTCGCCTGCAGGACGAATCTTCTGATAGTCGCCATTGGCACCCGAATGGTAGTTCGGCCACTGAATGCCGGGATTGTCCGGGTCATCGTTGGTGTGCCGTGAACGATCCGGATCTGGGTTCTTGGAGTGGAAGTAGTGAGCCGCGCCTACACCCCCCAAATTGCACACCGAACTTCCGAGGTCGAAATGATCGCGCGTGACCAGTAACCCGCCCCCGTGGCGGCGAAACCGCGAAATACCCGCGCAATCCTCGTTGGTTAGCCCGTCGCCCGTATCGACGGCGAACAGCCACAGTTCGTCAAAATTCGACTCGTCGAATCTGGAGAGCAGCGGATCAGGTTGGCCCGGCGGCGCACGGTCGCGAGCCTCAACGACAGCCAGAGGCGCGCCGTTCGCATCTTGGAGGCTCGCAAGGTATCCACGAAGCAGACCGAACCGGCCGATGTGCCAATCGTCTTGCCTTGGCGGGATCGTGCTCTGTAGGAGAATTTTGATGGGCTCGGCGAAAAGCGAGCTGTTGTAAATGCCAATTCTGGTGCGCACGTGACTGCCCTAATTCGTACGATTGATAATCAGTCCGCGCTGGCGCGCTCGCGGTAATGCGAACGTATGTGACACCACGCGGTCCGTTCGGTCTGCGCGCCCTCCGAGTCGTTGACACGCGGATGGCACTTGCCGTACTTGTCGAGCCCATGTTGGTGTATGAATCCACTCTGGAGCAGCTTAACGGCCATAAGGGAGCACTCTGACCGTTATTTCGGTGGAAGCGTTGACGCCGATCAACGACCCGATCGGACAGCTGCACCATGATTGTGAGCATGACACTCGCGTGGTACCGCCGGGGAGGATTACCTGATGCCAAGACCGGACACTCAGCGATGAACGAGCTCAGGGCAGGCCGCGAGGCAGAAGTCCCGTACCCGATCGGCCCGGGCACCGCGGCCGAGATGGCGCAGGACCAGGAGATTCCAGAGCTGGACCTGCTGACGCCGCTGTCTCTGCGCCAGGTTACACTGCGCAACCGGATTGTCGTGTCTCCAATGTGTCAGTACAGCGCGACCGAAGGCATGGCGAATGACTGGCACCTGGTGCATTTAGGCAGCCGAGCTGTGGGCGGAGTGGGTGCAGTTTTCGTCGAAGCGTCCGCCGTGACGCGCGACGGTCGCATTTCGCCGGCTGATATGGGCATTTGGAGCGACGAGCACATCGAGCCGTTGGCGCGCATAGCGCGGTTCGTTCACTCGCAAGGCGCAGCTGCAGGGATACAGCTCGCGCATGCCGGCCGCAAGGGCAGTTGCGAGCCTCCATGGAAAGGTGGCCGTCGTCTTGCGCCGGAGGAGGGTGGATGGGAGGTCGTGGCCCCCAGCCCGATGCCGTTCAATGACGGCGACCCGCTACCACGCACCCTCACCAAGACCGACATCCAGCAGATCATCGCCAACTTCGTGGCGGCGGCCCGGCGTGCCCTCGCAGCCGGCTTCGAGATAATCGAAGTCCACGCGGCGCATGGGTACCTGTTGCACGAGTTTCTCTCGCCTCTCTCGAATCAACGTGAGGACGAGTACGGTGGTAGTCTCGAAAATCGCATGCGTCTGCTGTTAGAGGTCGCGGGACACGTGCGCAAAATGGTGCCCGCGCAGCTACCCCTGTTCGTGCGCATCTCAGCGACAGATTGGATCAAAGGAGGTTGGGACGTCCAGCAATCGGTCGAGCTTGCGAAGCGGCTCAAACAGAGCGGCGTGGACGTCATCGACGTATCCTCGGGCGGCACCATGCCCCGCGCCCGTATCCCGATCGTCAAGGGATACCAGGTACCTTGCGCAACGCGCATTCGCGCGGAGGCCGAAATCATGACCGGTGCCGTTGGGCTAATCACCGAAGCTCGGCACGCGGATGAGATCATCAAGGACGGCGATGCTGATTTGGTGCTGATCGGCCGCGAAATGCTGCGTGAGCCTTACTGGACCGTGAAGGCTCAGCAGGAGCTCGGAGCGGAGCCAACCTGGCCGATTCAGTACGGCTACGCTGTCAAGCGGCGTTCCAAGTAGGCTAGCGCGCGTTCCAGTTGATATGATCGCACCTCTTGGAAGAGAGGCGGCGCCGGGAGCAAACCCGGCGCCTCGCGTGGCGACGCACGCGCTACGCTCTCGCACTGCGCCATCCTACGCGCTGATTGTCACTCGGTTATCGACTTTAGTGACTCCCGGCGCCGCCCACGCCGCACGCTCGGCCTCTTGTCGCTCGGCCCACGACCTTACCGTCCCGCGCAGAATCACCTCGCTCCCGTTGGCTTCCACGGTGATTCGGCTTGCATCGATTTCAGCGCTTCGACGGAAAGCGTCCTCAATCTTGCGCCGGATCTCGTGGGGCGCGACTTTCGGCTTGAGCTCGATAGTGTTGGTCACACCCTTCACACCTCGGGTACGCTTCACGGCATCTTCAGCCCGCAGGCGAGCGTATTGCCACTCGACAGAGCCCTCCAATGTAATCCAGCCGTCCTTGACGACCACCTTGATCGTTTCGGACGAAAAGGGCAGTTCTGCTTTCAGAGCGGCTACGGCATCGCGGGCGATGTCGGGATCGGAGAGGCGTAATCTCCACTGGCGGATGAATACTATGTCAGTAGCAGAAGCAGCGCCCCGGACCGTGCCCCTGCCGTCCGCCGAGGCAGTGCCGGCGCTGGGTCAGGGTACCTGGTACTTCGGGGAAGACGCAGAGCGCCGGGCGGACGAGATCGCCGCGCTGCGTCTCGGCCTCGATCTCGGCATGACCTTGATCGACACAGCCGAGATGTACGCGAACGGCGCCACGGAGCAGCTCGTCGCTGAGGCCATACGAGGCCGCCGCGACGAGGTTTTTCTCGTCAGCAAAGTGTTGCCGCAGAACGCGAGCGCGCGCGGCACGATCGCCTCGTGCGAGGCGAGCTTACGTCGCTTGCAGACCGATCGGCTCGACCTGTATCTCTTGCACTGGCGCGGTAACTATCCGCTGCACGAGACGCTGCAAGCGTTCGCGACCCTCGTACAGCAGGGAAAGATTCGGTACTGGGGAGTCAGCAACTTCGATGTCGAGGATATGGAAGAGCTCGTTGCCCTTCCAGGCGGAGACGAGTTCCAGACGAATCAAGTCCTGTACAACCTGACACGGCGCGGAATTGAGTGGGATCTGCTGCCGTGGTGTGATCAGCGCGGCATACCTGTGATGGCTTACTCACCGATCGAGCAGGGGCGGCTTCTCTCAGATCCCGCCTTGAAGGATGTGGCGAACCGGCATCACGCGACGCCGGCGCAAA
This sequence comes from uncultured Steroidobacteraceae bacterium, assembly GCA_964494895.1. Classification (GTDB taxonomy): domain Bacteria; phylum Pseudomonadota; class Gammaproteobacteria; order Steroidobacterales; family Steroidobacteraceae; genus 13-2-20CM-66-19. Next base: position 4,387 of record CAZBTV010000268.1, read on the forward strand.
TTGCGCTGGCTTGGGTGCTTCGAGCCGGGGTCATCGCGATTCCGCGCGCGGGCTCCCTGATTCACGTTCGCGAGAACCGCGCCGCACTCGACATCGCACTTACGGAGCACGATCTCGTCGAGCTAGATCGTGCATTTCCTCCGCCGCATGGCAAGCGACCGCTCGAGACGCTCTGACCTCAGTGTCGGCGCCCCTTACGCTACCGCGCCGACTCGGATACGTCCTGCTGCGCATGGAATCGGAATCGCTCTATCTAGGCGCCGGCGCGCTTCCCCGACGGCAGGACTGCAGGTTTGACCTTGATCAAGGTGACTGCGCGTGGCCCGCGCTATCTTTGATTCATGGGAGAGCTCATGAACATCCGGAAATTCGAGCGATTCTTTCGCCGCGCCGCAGGCCTGGATATCGACAAGGCGGATTTACGGCGCTACGACGACTTCGTACATCAGAAAGCCTACGACCTGCTCTTGCGTGGTGAGGCCAATGCGAAGGCCAACGGGCGCGATGTCATCCAGCCATCTGACCTGCCGATTACCAAGGGGCTGCAGGAAAGCATTCACGGTTGTCGGCTTATCGATGAGGAGGGGTTCCAACTTGCCTCGATACTGGCCCAGCTGACGCGGCAGCCGCAGTTAGATCTGGCATGCAGCGAGGAGACCACGGCGAAGCTGCCGGAAATCGTGGGTGGCCTGAGTTACGCTCTGGCGCGCTCTTTCAAAATTCTATACCCGGACCTCAAGAATCCCCAGACCCAGCATTGGGAGAAGGCGCATGAGTTGTTCAACCTGCTCCTTTAAGGAGCACCCGCTGTAAGCTCGCGCAGGTAACCCTGCAGCTGTGGAACAACCGCAGCGCCCTCACCGACCGCCGCGGATACGCGCTTCATTGAGCCGGCGCGCACATCGCCGACCGCAAACACACCATGCAGTGTGGTTTCGAGCGATTGAGTCGTGCCTTCGGTCCCCAAATGCGTTGTGGCGCGCCGATCCGAGGCTTCGCCGGTCTCCACAAATCCCTTGTCATCCACACCCACTGCGCACCGCCTGAGCCAATCAGTCTTGGGCACGGCACCGATCAACAGAAACACATAACGGATCGCGTGTCGTTCCTCTTCCCCGCTCGCTCGTTCGCGCCAACAAACCGCCTGCAAGCCGTCGTTTGGATCCCCTATCAACTGGGTGAGCTCGGTCTCGGTATGGACCTCTACGTTGGGTAGAGCATGGATAAGGTCTACGAGATATTGCGACATGTCTTCGCTGAGACTGCGCCCACGAACCAACATGTGCACTTTGGCAACCTCGCTGGCAAGGTACGCGGCACCCTGGCCGGCCGAGCTGC
>CAZBTV010000269.1:0-5720 GCA_964494895.1 uncultured Steroidobacteraceae bacterium
ACCCCACCAGTGCATTGGTGCTCTCGCCGACGATGCCGCCGCGGCTAAAGTCAGCAGCAATGCGCTTGACCAGGTCCGGGCTTGTGAGCAGCTCCATGGCGCGCGTGTGCGCCTCGCCCTCAACTTTCCTTACCGGCGAGGACTGCGGCTGCTGTGCGGCGCAGATCAGTTTTTCCTGTTCCGCCTCCAACACCAACAGAAGCCGGCCGACATCGCCCTTGATGATCTCCTCAGGTATACCGAGCTCGACTGCGGCAGCCTTCACGAACGCCACGCGGGATCGGGCTTGATACAGATCCAGCGTATCCACATGAACAGCCTGCGCGGCCTGCGGCCGCGCATCCTCATCCGGGCTCGCATCCATGCCGACGACTTCGATCGTCGGCGCCGAGGCCAGCAGGTTCACTTTCAACACCTCGTATGAGAGGTTCTTCTCCAGTCCCCGGACCCGGTAGCGTCGCGGACCGAACGTCACCACATATTCGCGCTCGTGTCCGAGGGCCTTGGTTTCCGGCACAGGAGCCGTACGCGGCGCCTCCGGGATCACCTGCGCCGGGAGTGCTGCGCACGGCATCTCTACTCGCTCTGTAGCGTGCTCTGGTTGGATTTCCTCTTTAGCCGCTTCTTCGGCGGTTTCTGTTTCGGCTGGAGCGGCTAAAGGAGGATTCTGTGTACCGGCACAACCTGGTGCGATGTTAGGTGGATCCGCACTAACGCTCGCTTCTGAGGCTTCCACCGTCACGATCGGGATCTCTCTCGCTGTGGTGATCGGCTGTGGCTTTCCTTTCCCGAGCCACTGCGCTGAGCGGATCGCCACTCCCAAGCTTTTCGAGGCTGGCGCCACCTTCAACGCGTACTCGTTCGCATCCATCCCTTTCGGGAAGAGGATGCGGAACGCGTCCAGTCCCGCCTCGTTCAACTGCACGGCGAGCTTCTGCGCCGCTCTCTCGCCCGCCTCATCCCGGTCGTAGGCGATGAGCACGCGCTGGATACCACTTTGTTTGAACAGAGCTAGGTGATCGGCGGTAAAACCCTCGACGCCGTAGCTGGCCGTGACATTGCGATAACCCGCGCACCAGAAGGTCAGTGCATCGATGAGCGCTTCGCAGAGGATCACTTCCGGGGTCGTACCAAGCGCAGCTCCATTCCACACACCACGATGTGGTCCCGGCAGATACAGGTGCAGCGGCGTGCCAGCACGCAGATGGTCATTGACCTTGCGCCCATAGACCTCGGTCACCTCACCGTCAGATGAGATGACCGGGATCACGATCGAGCCGTTGAAGTGCTCATGGCCGCTACTGCGCAGCAGCCCGATGCGCTGCAACTGGCCGCGCAGCGCCGCCCCGTCCACCCGGTTCTTCTCCGGCAACCGGTAACCCAACGTGCGGTTGGCAAAACCGAGCTTGAAGGTGCGGACCGCTTCCTCGGAAGCTATTCCGCGCTGTTTCAGATAGTCGAGTGCTTCAGGGCTTTGCAGCAGGCTCTGGTGGTAGTACTCGATCACCTGCACCAACAACTTCGCGTCTTCCAGGTCACGCGCCAGGGTCGTCGGCAGTTTTTTCACAGTGGATTTCGCCGGCGGCGCTGCAGAGACCGTGGAGGCTGCGGCAACTAAAGGCAAAGCGTCGTTCTGCAGCAGCTCCACGGCATGACGGAACGAGATCCCTTCCGCGCGCATCACCCAGTCGATCACGGTCCCGCCGACCTGACAGGCGCCTAAGCAGTGCCAGAGGTTCTTCGCCGGCGTCACCACCAGCGAAGGCGTCTTGTCCTCATGGAACGGACAGCGGCCGATGAGATCCGCTCCGTGCCGTGTGAAGATCACCCCGCGTGCCTCCGCCAGACGCTGCACCGACACGTCCGTCTTCAGCCGTTCGATCACACCGTCCGGGATGCGTGCCACGCCGCCGTGCCTTCAGTCCGCGCGGGATCGGCGTGCGCGCGTCACGTCCGGCTCCGCCACATACTTCGGCCCGAGCGTTTCCAACACCAACCGACCCGGCATCACCTGCACGCCCACCTCCATGCCGATGGCAAAGCCGGCCTCATCCAGCCAGCGCCCCTGCAAGCGCAACGTCGGCATCGAGGGCAACTGCCGGAACGGTTCCTTGCGGCTGTCACGCCCACTCTTGCTGCACATGGTCAGGCGTCGTGAGGTCTTCATCAAAGCGGCTCCTTGCAAAAAGCTGTCAAGTACCCTGGCGACAAAATAACTCCGTTACACTGTACTTCGTTTCGGAGTATTGTCAACCGCGTTATGACTACCCACCCCTACGCTATGCCCATCCTTAGCAGCATTGAGCATCCGTGCATGGCGATCTCCGCCAGCGAACGCGCCTTCTTCGAGCGCCTCGGCACCCGCATCGCCGAGCTGCGCAAGCAGCAGGACATCACCCAGGTCGAGATGGCCAAGGCACTGGGCGTCTCCCAGCAGACCATCAACTCCTACGAGGTCGGCCGGCGCCGGATTCCGGTCTCGGCGCTCTCCACGCTCGCGCGCACCCTCGGGGTGTCCTTGGAAGAGCTACTCGGGGAGGAGTCCGCGGCGGCGGCTAAAAAACGCGGTCCGGCCCCGAAGCTGCAGCAGCAGATGGAGCGCATCCAGCACCTGCCGCGCGCCCAGCAGCGCTTCGTCATGCAGGTCATCGATACCGTGCTGGCGCAGCAGGACCGCTAAAGGGGGCGGCATGAGCGCACCCCCACCATTCGAGGTCAGCTGGGACCCCCGCAAGGCCGAGGCCAATATCACCAAGCACGGCGTCACCTTCGCTCAGGCTGCCACCGTGCTGCTCGATCCCTTGCACGTGACTGTCTTCGACACCGCGCACAGCCAGGACGAGGAGCGCTGGTTTACACTAGGCACTTCCAATGAAGGCAAGCTGCTGGCCGTCTCGCATACGTACCACCAGCCCGAGCAGTCCGCCCAGGCCAAGGTGCGGATCATCTCGGCCCGAGAAGCTACGCGTCGCGAACGCCAGCAGTACGAGGACGAACCCCGATAGGCACCCTATGAGCAACGCACAGATTCCACCCGATGACGAGATGCCCGCTGAGGTCGACTTCTCCGGCGGCACGCGCGGCAAGTTCTACCAGCCGGGCGCCACACTCAGCCTGCCGGTGTATCTGGAGGCAGAAGTGCAGAGCCGCCTTACACGGCTGGCCAACGCCAAGGGCGTTGACTTCTCCGCCCTGGTCAATGCGCTGCTGCGCAAAGACATCGAGCTCATCGAGATGGCCAAGTAGTCGGCAAGTGTTTGATCGATCGGCAGTGTCACATAACGTGACACACGCCCGTTCACTTGTAACACCGCATTTCCCGCGCACACTCAACAGCTTGCGATCAACCTGACCGCCCAACACCGTGGGCATCAGGTGTGAGACCTCCACAGACCAGGACCCGCGCCTCGCGCGGGACACATTGGTAAGCGATTCAGCAGCCGTGATCGGGGCTTTTTGCGGGGGCGATGCGGGGCATTCACGGGCCCAACCGGGAGCCGATTGCGCGACTAAAGGGGGGATTTCAGACCGGGAACGCGAGCTCCACTTGCTTGGATCTCGCCGCAGAGTGTTAATTTCGGGGCTACGCGTGCAGGCCGCACAGTGCGATTGACCAGTTCGGCCGGCTCGATCGCTGCTGCCCGTGCCCCTGATCAGGGGTCATTTCTGAAGTAATTGTCAATGAACAAGGGAACCCCGAAGTCCGCTAACAGCTTTAGCAGCGATGTTGAGAGAGTTGGACCGCCGTCAAAACCTGCTTGAAAATGACCGCACCACCAAACTACCTCGTAAGACTTGGCGTACTCTTGGATCAATTCCTTCTTCGAAGACAGCTTACCGAGAACGTATAGAAGACCTTCCTCCAGCGAGGCCCATTCATTGGCAGAATCGGCAGAAGCTCTTCCGCCATCATAGGACCATAGAGACTCCTGCCAGACTTGATTCTTACTACGCCGCTCTCCCGCGATTCGGATTTGATTCGGCTCAAGCCCCATCTGACGGGTAACTTCGTGCGGTTCCAGGTTCGCTCCGCTGATTCTGAACTGCACCGAGTAAGTATGCACGATGACCACTCCCTTAAGGCACAGGGATCAAATTCCGCGGGGGGAACAAGCGCGATCCTTCGCTAAGGATCCAATACAAAATAGCGAGCGCGCTGATGCTCTTGGCAGTGTTCCCCTTGTCGTCGTCTGTTGGATCTGGCGCGGGGTTAGGGGCCGGTGCCTGCACCGGACAAGATTTCGGTTGATTGTTTGAGCACTTACCTCGCGGAGGCGAGCCCGCTGCTAAATACTCGGCATAAGCCTCCGCCATATCTTCCCTGGATGAAACGTCGGGATCACCTTTTTGCTTGTAGCAGTTATGAAACCACCACTGGAAATCCCTGTTGTTGAATCCGAACCACCTGTCGGTCTTGCTAAGGCCGTACGTGTCCGTGAAGCTTATGGGATTCCCGCCAACGTAGGCATACGGATTGATGCCACCGGCCAGCCCTATCGGATCTGGCTGAATGTACCCTCCAATGGCTGGGTCAAAATCTCTGAAGTAGTTTGCGTGTGATCGGCCCGACGTGCGTCGTCGTACCCGCCGGCGATTTCGCCAGCGCACTCGCGGACTTGGAAGCGCTCGAGCCGGTTGCAAGTGTGCCGTTCCTGGCTTTGGACCCGGATGCGAGTTTTTCCTTAGCTGCCGACGGCGTCAAGGATGGATTGCACAGAAGAAGGCGCGCGCGGTGAGCGCGCGCCTCTTGAGGCTTACAGCGCCTCGATCTGACGGCGCAGCTCATTGGCGTGAGCTTCCAGGGCCTTCACCAGGCGCCAGGCGTCCAAGGTCCGAGCGAGTTCCAGCATGCCGCCGAGCGCACAACGGCGCTGCTCCAGGGTGCTGTGGAGGTCCTCGGGGTAAGTGGCCGCGAGCTGTGTGCTCGTGCTCTGGATGGCTTGCATCACTTGCGCGACCACGGTCTCACTCAGGAAGGGTTTGATCTCTTCAGTCTTCATACAACAGTTCTCCGGATGGGGGGCTCGCCCACTTCCGCCCCCCATCCGCCGGAGAACCTCGAGGACGGCTCGAGACCGCGAGACGGGTTTCCGGGGACTGCAAAGCCCCTGCGGGGCCGACAGGCCCCCGGTAGCAGCCGCGGCAGCGGCTGGCGGGGGCTTTGCTCTTCATGAGCCCCTTGGGGGGCGGCGGGGCGGTGTGCCGCGCGGTAAGCAGTGCTGCGCACTGCGTGCGGCACACACAGCAAGCGGGGGATAAAAGACTGCGGCGCAGCCGCACCGTTGCAGCGTGCGCTGTCTACTGTGGTCGGCTGCTATTCAAATAACGGCTGTAAGCGTGGATCAGGTAACCAACATGTCAGCACGCTGTCGGGCGGGCACTTGAACATAGCGCAGATTATGCGGGCGGCAGCCGGACACTCGGCGTGAGCCGAGTGCGCATAATTTCTCAGCGTTATGTTTGAGTGCCCGCCCTAAAGCCCCCTTCCAGGGGGATGGGGGGCTTCTTCGCATCGAACGCGTGTTAGGAGGTGTCGAGCGGCTCGGCCTCGAGGTCGGTCTCGGGATCGGCGCATTGATCCTCAGCGACTAAAGCGGCGAGCAGCGCGTGCTCATCGATCTGGCTCGGGGTCCGCCGTGATGCCTCCGCCTCGGCCGGGTGTGTGAGGGCGTGGACCTCTTTGAGCTTGGCGATCGTGACGTGCGTGTAGATCTCGGTGG
>CAZBTV010000270.1:0-663 GCA_964494895.1 uncultured Steroidobacteraceae bacterium
GGCAATCTGTAAAGGAAAGAATTTTACGGCCATAAATTCCTTCCACTTCATTTTAGCGAAAACGACCTGGTGCACGGCGATGAAAGCTGAAGATGTGATGAGTCGGAATCTCACGTGCATTGCGCCCGATGCTTCGCTCTTGGACGCTGCGCAAACCATGATCGACAAGCAAATTAGTGGCATCCCAGTCATCGATCCCAATGGAAAAGTGATCGGGATTATAACGGAGAGCGATTTCTTACGCACGCCTCAGAAGACGAATGAGCGGCCACATTGGTTCGAGATGATCTTAGACCGTGATCGCTGCATTAGCGCCTATGCCAACTCTCATCGGCGAAAAGTCAAAGATGTCATGTCGACGGCTCTTGCTAGTGTGGCGGAAGATAGGCCAATTGAGGACGTGATCCGTCTGATGAACCGTCGTCATGTTAAACGCGTCTTGGTGACACGCAATGATCGACCGGTTGGAATCATCGCTCAAGCCGATTTGATCCGTGCTCTGGCCCTGTTCGCTCGCCGATCGCTGGAATCGGCGACTGCAGATAGAGTCACGCGCGAACGCATGTCGGAGTTGGAGCGGAGATTGTGGTTGCGCAACAGCTCGCCGTGATAGGCTGAAGGAACTTTGACAAGTGCCCCGGCTGGAGATCGTGACACCTCGCC
>CAZBTV010000270.1:673-3931 GCA_964494895.1 uncultured Steroidobacteraceae bacterium
CGGATCCTGAACAGCCCGCGTTCGCCCAGCAGCTACCTCAACGAGACGTAATCCAGGTTATGCGGTACGCGCGGGCCGTTTCTCGAGCTTGACAAGAAAACGCTGTGCCCAGGTTGACGCGGTATTCTGCTGAACGCGGTGCCACATGCTTTGCCAGCGTTTGCGCCGTTCTTGCGGGGACATGTGAAGTGCCAGATCGAGCCCCTCCGCGATCTCATCCGGGTCGTATGGGTTGACTAGGATTGCCCCGTCAAGCTCGCATGCCGCTCCGGAGAATCGTGAGAGAACTAATGCGCCGGGATTCTGCGAATCCTGAGCGGCGACATATTCTTTCGCCACCAGGTTCATCCCATCCCGCAACGGTGTGACGAGCCCCACGCGTGCGCGTCGGCAGAAGCCAGCTAATGTGGTGCGAGGGAAAGCGCGCGTAAGGTAGCGCAGCGGGGTCCAATCGAACTCTGCGTGCTCGCCGTTGATGCGGCCCGCCAACTCATTAAGTTCGCGTCGTAATGAACGATATTGGGCAATGTCACCCCTCGATACTGGAGCAATCTGCAGGAAGGTCACGTGATTGCGGTGTTCCGGGAAGCGCTTGAGCAGCTGGGCGAATCCGCGAAATCGCTCCGTGAGGCCCTTGGAATAGTCAAGTCGATCAATACCGAGAACTAGGGCGCGCCCGCCTAGACTTCCGTCCAGCCGCTTCCATTCTTGGCCGCGTTCGGCGCGCAATGCTGTGGCAGCGAACGCGTCCGGATTAATGCCGATTGGCAGCGCACACGCTCGCGCCGTCGAACCAAGCCGCTCGAGCATGCTGTTCAGATTATTTGCGTCTTCCTGCACCTGAACTGCAAGGACATCATAGGCCTCGAAGCTGCGCAGAAGCATATCGCCGCGCGGTAAACAAGCAAAGACTTGCGGCGCCGGGACAGGCACGTGCAGGAAGAAGCCGAGCGGTGATCTGACACCCAAGTCGCGCAGCGCCTGGCCCAGCGGAATTAAGTGGTAATCATGGATCCAGATGAGGTCCTCTGGCTGCAGCAGCGAAGCGAGTGCACGTGCAAAGGCGCGGTTGACGGCCAGATAGGTTTCCAAATCGTCGCGACGGAAGATGGCACGCTCCATCCACCCATGCAACAGAGGCCACAGCATGGCGTTGGCGAAGCCTTGGTAGAAGCCGCGATACTCCGTCTCGCCAAGATCAATCGTCGCAAACATAGTGCGGCCCACGTTCGCCACCTTCGGCTGCCCGGCAGGTTGGGTTGTCACATCGCCGGACCAGCCGAACCAAAGCGTCTCGCGTCGGGCGATCGCATCTCGCAAACCTACTTCAAGGCCGCCTGCAACACCGTTGCGTCCGCGATGCGGCGGAACACGATTTGAGACGATGACTAAGCGGGCCATGCATTCTTCTCTTCGGCGAGGTTAGCATAATGAACACTGCGCTATGAGACGTGAAGCGATGTCCTGGAATTGATCGCACGTACTGTCTTCCAGGGGCGTTCGCCATGAGTAGCGCGCACGGGAAAACAGCTAATCGAAAGGAAAAAATGCCAATTATTCAAGGCACCGTCTTGAGCTAGGTCAAAGCGCGCAACTCGCATAACACCTCGCATGTCGAGCGGCGCTGCAGGATCCCCAAGAAGGCTCCTACCACAGAGGCCTCCTCTGCCGGAGTGACAGTATAAGTTGGCGTTTAGGCGCGCGCGAGAAGCCCTTTTGCACGGAGGGGCGGGCATTGTGGTTCGTCGGCGCGTTGCAAAGAACGCTGAGTTTCGATGAACTGGAGACAAGATTGCAAGGACTTAGGTTCTTTGCACTTTCTCGGCCTTGCTTCAGATTACGATGGTACTCTCGCCCAGCATGGCTTTGTCCACTCGGAAACTTGCGACGCCTTGAGGCAACTTAAGGAGACTGGTCCGCGCTTGTGACCGGGCGTGAACTGGCAAACTTGAAATACGCCTTTTTGGAAATAGCACTGTTTGATCGCGTGGTAGCCGAGAATGGCGCTGTAATTTACAATCCCGGCACTGGTGAGGAACGTGTCCTTGCGCAAGCGCCTCGCCCGCATTCGTTGAAAGATTGACAGCGTATGACGTCGAACCGATCGTCCGTCGGACGATCTATTGTTGCCACATCGGAGCCGCACCAAATAGATGTTTTCAACGCCGCTGTGACGGTGCTGCCAGCGGGTGTCAATAAGCCAACCGGGCCTCAGGGGCCGGCTCTAACCGAAATCGACATCTCGCCTCACAACGTGGTTGGCGTTGCAGACGCGGAGAACGATCATGCATTCCTGCGGGCGTGTGGGTCTACCGCAGCGGTCGCCAACGCTCTAGCAACAATCAACGACGAGGGCCGAAGTCAGATGGTTCCACCTTGCCGCAAATAGCGACGAAATCACCGAAATACTGCTACGTAACGGCAGGAGCACTGTCATGCCATGAAGAACGATCGGTGGACTGGGCGCGCGCGGTTTTCTGACAGACTTGTCTACGCTGCGCGACGCCTGCATCCAGCTGAATGACGATAGCCGGTGCGCTGTGCGCTGACATTCTTTGGATGCAATGGGCAGATTTGATCGCAGCCGGGTTGCGTATCGCGCATGACACGCAAGGAACATCTCAAACGGACGCCAGTTTATGCAGGTAGTTTATGCAAATGCGCAAGAAGGTACCGATAACCTGACCCAAAACACTATTCTCTCGCGCTTGCCACCCGAAGACTTTGGATTACTCGAGCCGCACCTTGAAGCGGTTGATCTTCCCGTCTGGAAGAAACTGCAACTTCGCAGCAGGCCGGTTAAGGAAGCGTATTTCATTGAGCGCGGCCTTGCTTCTGTTGTCGTTCACTATCAGGAGCGCCGATATATCGAGGTCGGGCTCATCGGCCGGGAGGGAATGGCTGGCTTGTGTGTCGTTATGGGGCTGGACCGCACTCTGCATGAAATATTCATGCAGGTCGCAGGCAACGGACAGCGTATAGCGGCTACCAAATTGGCAGAAGCGATGAAGCAAAGCGCCGTGTTGCACCGTTGCTGTCTCACTTATGCCCACGCATTCCTAACCCAAACTACAAACACGGCCGTGACCAACGGGCTAAACACGATCGAAGAGCGCCTGGCACGCTGGCTGCTAATGGCGCAGGATAGACTTGACCGCGATGACCTTCCCTTTGACGCAGGAATTCCTCGCGATGATGTTAGGAGTGCAGCGCCCCGGTGTCACTCATGCGATCCATCTGCTGGAAAGGAGAAGCCTC
>CAZBTV010000270.1:3941-5002 GCA_964494895.1 uncultured Steroidobacteraceae bacterium
ATAACCATTCTCGACCGAGAACGTCTTGAGAGCCATTCCAAGGGAGCTTACGGCGCCGCGGAAATGGAATGTCGCCCATTGTTGGGCTGAGCCGTTTCGCTGGTAAGGGCGGTGCCCAATTTGTTTTAAGACTCAGGACGCACGAAGAATCGAGCATCGCGCCGCCTAATCTCTCACACGAATACGTGCCAAATTCCGATTGACGATATTTCTCCACTTGCCCAGCTACTGGAAGGGATAAGCGATGTGCGCTCACCTTGTAAGCGTTCGGCGTGCCCAAGGGATTTATTCCTGCATCAGAGTCGTTCGCGGTGGTTTTTGCTTCTCTGAGATGTAGCCGATTTTCGTTGAGCAGTGGTCGCGCTGTGGAGGACCGGCGCCGCCACTGCGGGTGTTGCGGACGCAGAACGGGGGAAGCGCCGCGACGTGATCTGGACGGCCGCACTCGACGCGAAATTTCGGGCAACATTGCCTCTTCGACCGCACAGCGTGGACGGAGACTAGGGGCCTGCAGGTAGCGTTGGTCGACGTTGTTGAGCGACAGCGCGCCAAGAGGTCCGTATGATTTCAAACAGAAGTCTTTGATTTTTTCTTGATTCAAATCAAATCATCGGCATGGTGACAATAGACATTTCTAATTACCAGACTAAGCGAGGCGTTAAATATTAAACCGAGTGGGGGGCGTACATTGCCCAAGCATCGCGTAGACCTCGTCAAGGATTTACTCAGCTCGGACGGACATCAGTTTAAGTGCCTGACAGAGCAAATTAAAGTTGAGACGAACACGGCGTCCCGCCGACTCCGCGATTGGAGGACGTGTTGGGATACGATTGGGGTGCTTGCGCCATGCGAGCGACGGCAGACCCACAACAGGGAATTCCACGTATCACCTGCCCGGTCTGTCTCCCGGATGCGGCTCGTGGTCATCGAGGATCCTGGTCATCGAGGATCCTGGCATGGTGAACCCGTGCGTTTCGATTGCAAGTGCGGTTTCGAGTACGCGCTCTCGGCGCGGGCCGACAGGGCAGCAATGTAAGGACGTTCACGCAAGAAATCGCGTG
>CAZBTV010000270.1:5012-5712 GCA_964494895.1 uncultured Steroidobacteraceae bacterium
CTGGGACCGGAGAAAGACCGGGACCCAGCGCGCCCAATGGCGCCGCGCCGAAGAGGAGAACGGGTCATGCCTTCGTACACGGTGAGTTTTTTCAAAAACCTCCTGAACTCCAATGGGCATCAATTCAAGACCCTCCAGACGGCGGTTGAAGTCCATTCCGAGAGCCGCGAGAGGGCGCTCGAGATGGCGCAGGAGCGCTTTGCGTCCTTCAAGGGTGTCCGCAACTGGAAAGATTATGCGGATATTGTTGAGATCGTTGCGGGTCCGGATCGCGAACAGCACACCACCGGTGATGGCGCGCAGACGGGAGATCATAGAAGAGTGCCAAATCATCGGGCGGGTATGCGCGCTCCGATTGGCGAGGCTGAGGTAACTCGGGCTGACATCAAGGATCGTCGCGAGTGATACAATGCGTGTGCTGTTTGTTTCCGCGGAAGCCTATCCGCTGGCTAAGACCGGCGGTCTCGCCGATGTGAGCGCGGCGCTACCCCGCGCTCTGGCCGACCTGGGGGTCGACGTCAACCTCATCCTTCCTGGCTACCCGCAAGCGCTCTCAGCCGCGGCCAATAAGTCGGTTGCTGCCAAATTCAGTCGCGAGGAGGGCTGGTCTGCGGATGCAAAACTGATCAGCGCGCGGATGCCGGACAGTGGGCTCCCCGTTTGGCTCGTTGACTGTCCGGTCTTGTACGAGCGTGGCGGA
>CAZBTV010000271.1:0-5635 GCA_964494895.1 uncultured Steroidobacteraceae bacterium
AGCTCCGGCTGGGTCAGCAATTGACCATGACCCCGCAGTTGCAGCAGGCCATTCGTCTTCTGCAGCTACCCGCGCTGGAGCTCCAGGCTCATATTCGGGAGCTCCTCGAATCGAACGTCATGCTTGAGCCTCTGGAAGAGGCCGACGGAACGGGCGTGTTCGAGGCTGTCGGAGACATTCCCACCAGCGATCACGAGCCCGCTCCGGCTCCGGAGCGCGCGCAGGAAAGTACCGTCGAAGTACTCGACGAGGGTTGGGGTGAACACAGCGTCGGACCCGCCGAGACGCCGTGGAACGGCGGCGATGACGACGAGCGCCAGCAGGAATACGCCGACTCCACCGGCCAGTCCCTGCAGGAGCACCTTCTCTGGCAGCTCGAGCTCGCGAGGCTGCGTCCGCGCGAGCTTGCGATTACACGGGCTGTCGTCGATGCGATCAGTGACGATGGCTACGTCACTGAATCTCTTGAAGAGATCGCCAATACACTCCGCCCGGAGATCGAATGCGACGCGGCCGAAGTCGAAGCTGCACTCGCGGTCGTCCAGACACTCGACCCCCCGGGGGTAGGAGCACGCTCGGTCGGGGAGTGCATCGAGCTGCAACTGCGTCAGCTCGACCCGTCCACCCCGGGATTCAATACCGCTGTCGAAATTGCAAGGCACCATCTGGAGCTGGTGGCCGAACGAGAGCTGTCGTTGCTACGGCGCGAGTTACGGGCTACCGAGGAGGAGATCACCTCGGCACTCGCTCTCGTAAGATCCTGCCATCCGAGGCCGGGATCGACCGTCAGCACGGGTTCGGCGGAGTATGTCGTTCCAGACGTTTTCGTACGGCGTACCGATCATGGGTGGGCTGTCGAGATCAATTCGGCCACCCTGCCACGAGTCCGCCTGAACAATAGTTACGCGAGCCTCATTGGCCGCAACGCCAGCCACGCCACCATGCGCGCACAGTTGCAGGAGGCCCGATGGCTACTGAAGAGCCTCGAGATCCGTCACGAGACCCTCATCAAGGTCGCCCGCTCCATTGTCGAGCGGCAGCAGGCATTCCTCGAGCACGGCGATGAGCACATGCGGCCGATGATCCTCAAGGACATCGCCGAGGCCGTGAGCATGCACGAGTCGACCATCTCGCGCGTGACCTCCGGCAAGTACATGCACACGCCACGCGGCGTGTTCGAGCTGCGTTATTTCTTTTCGAGCCAGGTCGAGGGCGCCGATGGATCTGGCACGTCCTCGACCGCGATAAGGGCGAAGATCAAAAAGCTCGTCAAAGAGGAAGACGCCGAGAACCCACTCAGCGACGGTCGCATCGCCGAACTGTTGTCCGGCGAAGGCATACCCGTTGCCCACCGCACGGTCGCCAAATACCGTGAGGCGATGGGTATCGCGCCGTCCAACGAGCGCAAGAGGGCAGGATCGAAGCAGATGTAAGTAAAGTCAGTACAACTCGCTGAAATAAGGAGACGGCTTATGCAGCTCAACGTCACCGGCCATCACGTCGAGGTCACCGAGTCCATGCGGGGTTATGTTGAAAAGAAGCTCGAGCGCATCGGCAGGCACTACGAACAGGTGCTCGACGCGCACTGCATACTCACGGTGGAGAAGCTGCGACACAAGGCCGAGGCGACGTTGCATGTAAGCGGAACCGCGATCCATACCCAGGCCACGGACGAAAACATGTATGCCGCGATCGATCTCCTCACTGACAAGCTCGATCGATGCCTGAAGAAACATAAAGAAAAAATCTCCGATCACCACGCGGCCGAGGCGCGCCGCGTAGTGCGCGCCTAGCGATGGGATATCAGGGTACGGTCGTAAGGCCGTACCCTGCGCGCCCATACGCGCAGCGCCCGGGAACCTTCCACGTGCGCTCGCAGAAACCGCTGAAACCGCCGCAGCCTGCGCGGCCCGGGCGACTTTCAGCCCCGCCACCGTGAGCCAACCGGAACCGGCCTACGTAAAAGCCAGCAAAAACCATGCTTTTTGCTGGCGAGCTGCCCAACGCGTATAGGCGCGCTCGCTGAAAGCGCCGCAGGCGTCTTTCAGCCATAAACAATACGGCTCTTGCAGCGCGGCCACCCGGTGGATAACCATAGCGTGTGCGCATTCTCATTCTCAGCGGCTTGTCCGGTTCCGGAAAGAGCGTGGCTCTGCACATGCTCGAGGACCTCGGGTTTTACTGCATAGACAACATCCCCGCGGCCCTGCTGAAGCCATTCATTTCCTATACGGTGCGCAGCCCTGAATCGACCTACGAACGCACGGCGATCGGCTTGGATGCGCGCAATACACCGGCTGAGATCGCGACCGTGCCCAAGCTCATCGATGAGTTGCGCCGTAGCGGCATCCAGTGCGAGGTCGTATTCCTCATCGCCAACGACGAGGAGCTGCTGCGCCGATTCGCCGAAACGCGCCGCAAACATCCGATGAGCCGCAACAATATCGACCTGCGGGAAGCAATGGCCTTGGAGCGACAGCTCCTCGAGCCCATCGTGTACATTGCCGACGTCGTCATCGACACGTCCAGGATGGGTGTGCACGCCCTGAGGGATATCATCCACAAACGCGTCGAACAGCGCGCCGTGGGACGGCTGTCGATCACCTTCGAGTCCTTCGGCTTCAAGTACGGCTTGCCGGGAGATGCCGACTTTGTGTTTGACGCCCGCTCTCTACCGAACCCCTACTGGGAGCCAGCGCTGCGCAATCTCACCGGCCGCGACGCCGAAGTCATCCGCTTTCTGGAAGCGAACACCAACGTCGCCACCTTGATCAGCGACATCGAACAGTTCATTCGCGCCCGCGTGCCCGAGTACCAGGCAAGCAATCGCGGCTATCTCACCGTGGCGGTGGGTTGCACCGGCGGACAACATCGGTCCGTATACATCGTGGACAAGCTGGCAGCGATATTCTCCCTGCAATTTACCAACGTGACAGCGCGACACAGCGGGCTGCCGACGGCGCACCGCGCTCAAGCGGCTCAAACGCCTGAAGCACCGCAACCGCCCTGCCCTGCGCCGCCCATCGTCGCGCAGCCCAACGCCTAGACATCACGGCCTGACTGGCGGCGTCCCTGTCAGGTCGCCTGCGCGACTCCGGGCGAAGTCAGCACCGGCGGCAACTTTTCCCCACTCATGAACGCGAGAATCGCAGCCCGCGCATCCATCGCGTCACGGTAACCCAGCTCGATCAGCGCGCGTGTATATCCAGCTTCGAACGTGAGGTAACTGGCGAGTTGATAGCCTGAAGCGGCTCGCCCGCCAATGACTCGCAGCAGCGCGCGCAGTCCCGCCGGGATATCGCCCGTATGTCGACCCGCGATCTCGCGCGGGTCCACGCTCGGCGCCAACATAAGCGTATCGATGTGGCGGATCTCGCGAGCCGCCGAGGGAGACGCCTCGGCCAACTGGTTCATGCGCTCGAGCTGCTCGAGATCGCCATAGACCTGATCAGTGAACAAAGTGTCGAGCATGTACCCGAAAATCTCTCCCGGAGAAGGCATGACGATCTGAGCTCGGTTGACCGCCACACCGGCACCGCGCCGCGCACGCACGCCAATCACCAACAGCCGGTCAGCCCCGAGGTGAATAGCCGGGCTCAGCGGATTCAACTGGCGCATGGCGCCGTCGCCGAAATACTCCTCTCCCAGACGCATCGGCGGAAACAACAGTGGGATGGCCGAGCTCGCCATCAAATGGTCCAGAGTAACCTCGGCGCGGCGCCCAAGCCGTTGTACTCGCGACCAATCCTTGATCGATTCGACCCCGTCGTAAAAGGCAACCGAGTGCCCGCTCGCATAGCTGGTGGCACACAATGCAAACGCCCTGAGATGACCACGCGCAATGCTGCGCCGGATACCGGTGCAATCAACATGCACTCCAAGGAGCTCACGCAGCGGCGAGTTGTCGAGCATGGCCTTGGGCGGTGATAGCAACACACCTCCCGAAACCAAGGCCAGCACCCAGTGGAGACCGGCACGCATCATGTGCACCGGATCCACATGAAAAACCTGATCTGAATGGAAATTCGCCCAGACTCGCTCGAGACCCAGCACCGCCCGGCGCCACTGGTGTGCCTCCGCGGCGAGCACGGCCGCAGCGATCCCGCCGGCCGAAGTCCCAACAATGACCTGGAAGGGATTGCGCGCACGCGGCAACAGCTCGGTCAGAGCGAGCAGCACTCCGACCTGATACGCCGAGCGTGAGCCGCCACCGGTCAGTACGAGCCCTATGGTCTGACGGAGAGAACGCCTGCGCTGGGATTCCGCGGAGCCGTCCATCAGTATCGCGGCACCTCAGGTGACTCGCCAGGTGACTCACCCGCCCCTGTCGACCGCGGCCTCAAAGCCACCGCGAGGGGCCGCTTCAACTCACCGATCGCCCTGTCCAACCCAGCCATGGTCAGTGGAAACATCCGGTCGCCGATCAACTCGCGGGTGATTCGGACGGAGGGGGTGTACGCCCAACGATCCAGGGGCTCGGGATTGATCCATACCAGTCGCGGAAAACTCGCGCACAAGCGCTGCATCCACACCGACCCCGCTTCCTCGTTCCAATGATCGACACTGCCGCCCGGCTGCAGAATCTCATAGGGACCCATGGTGGCATCTCCCACCAGGATGACTCTGTAGTCGCGCGAATAGGTGCGCAGCACCTGCGCAGTCTGTATCACTTGCGAAGCGCGGCGGCGATTGTCCTGCCAGACGTGCTCATACAGGAAGTTGTGGAAGTAGAAGTGCACGAGATGCTTGAACTCGCTGCGCGCGGCTGAAAACAGCTCCTCGCAGACACGCACGTGATCGTCCATCGAGCCGCCGACATCCAGGAACAACAACACCTTCACCGCATTGCGGCGCTCTGCCACGAGCTTCAGATCCAACAGTCCGGCGTTGCGCGCAGTGGCATCGATTGTGCCCTCCAGGTCGAGCATATCGGCCGCACCCTCACGGGCAAATCGACGTAACTTTCGCAAAGCGAGCTTCATGTTGCGAGTTCCAAGCTCAACCGTATCATCGAAATTGCGGTACTCGCGACGATCCCACACTTTCACCGCCCGGCGATTCCTGGAGCCCTGCTGCCCGATACGTATCCCTTCAGGGTTGTACCCGTATGCGCCAAACGGAGAAGTCCCCCCGGTGCCGATCCACTTGTTGCCACCCTCATGGCGCTCTTTCTGCTCTCGCAGTCGCTCGCGCAGAGTCTCGAGCAGTTTCTCCCAGCCACCGAGCGCCTCAACTTTGCGCCTCTCCTCCTCCGAGAAAGTGCGCTCCGCGGCGGCCTTCAGCCACTGCGGTGGCACCTGCGCAACCAGTTCTTCAAACACCTTCTCCGCCCCTTCGAAGGTCTGCGCGAACACGCGATCGAAGCGGTCGTAGTGTCTCTCGTCTTTCACCAGGCAAAGTCGCGCGAGATAGTAGAAGTCCCGCGCGGACAACGAGACGACACGCTCGCGCAAAGCTTCGAGCAGTGTCAGGAATTCCGTCAGGGTGACCGGGATGCCGCTCTGCCGTAACTCGAAATAGAAGCTCACCAGCACAGCGGAGGGATTCAGCGAGGGCGGCGGTTGAGAAAGACCAACTGCTCGAACAGGTGCACGTCCTGCTCGTTCTTCAGCAGTGCCCCGTGGAGGATGGGAAT
>CAZBTV010000272.1:0-5604 GCA_964494895.1 uncultured Steroidobacteraceae bacterium
GTTCGTGAGTTATCTACACCCCAGCGAGATCTGGCGCGGTTACGCCGACGAAGCAACACGTCGCGCCGGGCACCCGCTTTCGCCGCCCGAGATTGATCGCTATTGGCGTGACATGGCGCGAGGCTTTATCGGACAGCATCCGGAGCAGGTTGCGGGAGACCTGCTGAGAAAAGGTATGGCGGGCTGGCTCTCGAGCACCGAGCTCGCGAATAACCGTTCCGATGTTGAAGAGCGGATGTTCTCGCCCGTACTGCGATGGCTGCCATCGCCCGCGGCCTGGCTTCTCGGTATGGGTCTCGCGGGTCTCGTCTGGCTCGCTCTGGAGGATCGTCGCTGGCCGGTTGTTGCAGTACCCGTTGGGCTCGCATGGCTGACCATGGCGGTTTTCTTCGCGGAGTCGCGCTTCCGCTTTCATGCTGCGCCCATGTTGGCGTTTTGCTCGGGCATCTGGGTTGACAACCTTTTGTCGCATTTGCGAGATAACGGCAAGCGGCGGGCCATCACATTCGTTGTGATCGGGGCAGTGATCGCGACGACATCAATAGTGCTCGGGTCGCGCCGGCCCCCGGCACCCGTGCAGTGGGATCGCATTGTCTGGGGTTATATCAACATGGGCAGGATTGGCGAGGCCCATGCATTGGCAGAGCGTGTGTCGAAGGAGCAACCGGACAATGGCGCTATCCTGGAATCGCTGGGATTCACCGAAGCAGTCACGCGGCAATACGACGCGGCTGCCCAGGACCTGAAGCGCGCGGTGGAGCTACGCCCCCGGTCCCACGTGGCACACTACAATCTCGCACGTGTCTATCTGGCGCTCGGCGACCGCGAGCGGGCTGCCGAGGAAGCGAGGATCGCGACCGGTCTATATCCGTCGTCGGACTATCAGGCACTGCTGAGCAAGATCGAGTCGGGTTCGTGACCCTTGATGAGCCGCGGCCCACAGATGCTACTGACGGCTCTCGGGTGACGGGCCGTCCGCGTCAGATTCCGGCGGCTTTGTGTCTCCCGGGATCGCGCGCTGCTCTGATAGCCACGCTCCCAGGTCGATCAGCCGGCAGCGCTCGCTGCAGAAGGGCCGAAAGGGCGAGTTCGCCCAATCGATCTCTCGCCGGCAGGTTGGACATTTGACTTTGGTCGGACTCATCTGGGGTCAAGTGCAACAACTCAGGACAAACGGCACGTCAGTATCGGTCTGGGTCGAACGGGTCGCCAGGCCCTTCCACGCCAGAAAACGCACGTTGCACCGGTAGTGGCTGCCGCTGATTTCCGGGAAAAGGCCGGCGGTCGCCGGCAGCGAGATTCGCAGGAGCTGCAGCGGATTGTCACGATCGAACGTGATGTTGAAGGTGCCGCCCTGCGCGGTCTCTTTGCGGGTGCGGCCGTTCTGCCGCGTGAGCCACAACAGCTCCGCGACGGCATCGCACAAGGGCCTGAGCAGCCCCAGCCATTCGTTGAAAGTGCGTATGCGGACCTCGTCCGGTTGTGTGAGCCAGAAGTAATAGTCGGGTAAGTCGAATTCACAGGTGCCGCCCGGAATGGCGCTGCGGTGTTTGATCGCGTTCAAGAACTCGGAGTCGCGCAGCGGCTGCAGGAATGTCAGACCTGCATTCTGCAGGTCAGAACGCAACCGGACGAGGTTGGCCATGAGCGTTTTCAGTCGCTCGACGTCGACGCCCGGCTTGGCCTGATATTCCGTCAATATGGTGAGCTGGCGCTCCAGCTCTTTCAGGACATCCGAGCGCACGTCTGTGCGGGTCGTGATCGCGAGAATGTCGATGAGGCTCGCCATAGCGGCGCGGCTGCCCCACTGGCTACCCATCTCGTTGTGATAAAGCGCCTGGCTATAGAGGAAGTCGAGGCGCAAAAAAGTGCGCATCCGCTCGTTCAGCGGTTGCTCGAAGATCAGGGTCCCCTCGGGCGGCGGGGTTTCGGAAACTGCCGAGCGCTGCGCATCTGATTCTGTCATGTCGGTATTGTGCTTGACACGTGCGTCGCCCGTAAACGGGACGCGCATCCTCGACAGGGTCAGGGAGCGCTCAAGTCCGTGCTTGGCGGGCAAGCTCCAGATAGCGGGCGTGAAGGGTGGACACCTGGTCACGCAGGATGCTCATATCTCCATCATTCGTGATGACGTCCTGGGCCGCTTTCAAGCGTGCGGTCCGCGAGGCTTGCGCATTGAGGATTGCGCGTGCTTGCTCGAGGGTCGAGCCGTCTCGTGCCTGCAGACGCTTGATTTGCAGTTCCTCGTCGCAGTCGACCACAAGTACGCGATCGAGCTGGGATCCCAGCCCTTTCTCCACAAGCAGGGGAATCACGAGAATCTGGTACGGTCCGCCCGCGGCCGCGGCGAGCGCTTCCACCGCTTGTCCAATCGCCGGATGCGTGAGGGCCTCCAGGTCGGCACGAGCCTTTGGGTCGGAGAAGACGATGTTGCGCAATGCGGGCCGGTCGAGATGGCCGTCGGGCGTGAGGATGGAAGGCCCGAAGCGTTCGACGAGCTTCTCGAGAGGAGGTTGCCCTGGCTCGACCACATCACGCGCTATCTGGTCGGTATCGATAATGGGCACGCCGAGGGCGCCGAAGAGTTTCGACACGGTGGACTTGCCGCTGGCAATCCCGCCGGTAAGGCCGACACGGAACACTCTGGTACTCATTGAATTGGAATCGTTGCAACTACGGCTGCGGTGAAAACAGACCCAGGTAACGCGAAACGATGTCGTGGCCGAACATCAGCATCAGCCAGCCCGCTGCGGCGAGGAACGGGCCGAATGCGATGGGAGTGGAGCGGTTTTGCCCGCGAAGCGCGAGCAACGCTATACCGACCACCGCGCCGACTGCGGCTGCGAACAGGATGATCGGCAGAAGCATCTTCCAGCCGAGCCAGGCACCGAGCGCGGCGAAGAGCTTGAAGTCCCCGTAGCCCATCCCTTCCTTGCCGGTCAGCAGCCGGAACAGATGATAGACGGTCCAGAGGCTCAGGTAACCGGCAATGGCTCCGATAATGCTTTCTCTGGGGCTCATCGGGATGGGTATGCCACCTCCCGAAGGCGCCCAGAGACTCAGCAGGAGCCCGAGCCACAGCAGCGGCAAGGTGAGGTTGTCCGGCAGGAGCTGGTGGTCGACATCGATAAAGGTGAGGGCAATGAGGAACCAGGTCAGCACCAGGCCAGCCAGGGCTTGCCAGCCAAAGCCGAACTTCCAGGCCACCGCCGCCGAGAGCGCGCCGGTAAGGGCTTCGATCGCCGGATAGCGGGGACTGATTCGGACTCCACACTGGGCGCAGCGGCCTTTGAGGAACAGGTAGCTCACAATGGGTACGTTCTGCATGGCCGTGATCGGGGCTTTGCAGACCGGACAAGCGGAGCGAGGCACCACGAGGTCAAAAGGCGCATCGATCTGCCGGGCGGCACTCATTTCAGGCGAATGGCTGGCCGTGGCCGGCGCACCGGGTGCGCTGGGCTCTGAGCTGGCGGGCCCTTCCGCAGCCAGCTCCTGGCATTGCTCCCGCCATTGCCGCTCCAACATGATCGGAAGCCGGTAAATGACGACGTTCAGGAAACTCCCGATCAGCAAGCCGAACACCAGGCAGGTGCCAATGAACAGTCCTGGCGAGGACGCCAGGAGATCGAGGAGGGATGTCATTACGCGCGTCTCTTTCTCGTTGTCCGCAAAGAAAACGCCGCGCGAGGCGCGGCGTTCTGGCACGGCCCGCTGCGAGGTGCCGTCGTCAGACGACCGAACCCAGCTTGAAGATGGGCAGATACATGGCGATCACGAGGCCGCCGACGAGCACACCCAGAATCGCCATGATCAGCGGCTCGAGAAGGCTCGACATCGAGTCGACCGCGTTGTCAACCTCCTGCTCGTAGAACGTCGCGACCTTCGCGGACATGGAATCCAATGAGCCCGACTCTTCGCCGACCGCGATCATCTGGATGACCATGTTGGGAAACAGTGCAGTGGCTTCCATCGCGCGCTGCAACCGCTGGCCGGTCGAGACTTCGTCGCGCATCTTCAGCACGGCGTCTTCGTAAACGACGTTTCCGGTTGCGCCAGCGACAGACTCCAGCGCCTCAACGAGAGGGACGCCAGCCGCGAACATGGTCGAGAGAGTACGTGCGTACCGTGCGATGGCCGACTTGTTGAGAATCGGGCCGATGATGGGGATCTTCAGCGAAAGCCGATCGAGGAATTCGCGCATCTTGCGCGAACGCTTCTTGAAGTAGAAAAACGTCCAGATGAGGCCACCCGTGACGGCTCCAATAAAAAGCCCGTCGCTCTGCAGCGCTCTCGAGATGTTGATGACGAACTGCGTGAAAGCCGGAAGGTCCGCGCCGAAGCCTTTGAAAAGTGCCTCGAACTGTGGAATGACGAAGATGAGCAGAATGATGGTCACAATGACCGCCACGATCAGCACCGCCGCCGGGTAGAAGAGAGCCTTCTTGACCTTCTTCTTCAACGCCTCCGTTTTTTCCTTGTAGGTCGCAACCTTGTCCAGGAGCGACTCGAGGGCACCCGCCTGCTCGCCGGCTTCCACGAGGTTGACGAACAGGTCGTCGAAATGCAGGGGATGTTTGCCAAGAGCCTCGTGCAATGACGTGCCCCCCTCGACCTCGGCCTTGATATCGAGGATGAGCTTCTGCATTGCCGGCTTGTCATTGCCGTTACCGACGATCTCGAAGGCTTGCACCAGCGGGATACCGGCTGCCAGCATGGTGGCGAGCTGACGGCTGAAAACCGCAATGTCTTCAGGCTTGACCTTGCCGCCGCGACCCGGAGCCGCGCTTTGCTTGCGGATCCTCGACGCCGCGATGCCCTGGCGGCGCAGCTCACTGCGCAGTGTCGTTTCGTCGGGGGCCAGGCTCTTGCCCTTGACCCTGTTGCCGCGCTTGTCCTTTCCTTCCCAAGCGAACGGAACATCACGCTTGATCGTCTTGACGGCTGTCGTTGCTGCCATGGATACCGGGTCCTATATCACTCAGTCGTGACGCTGTTGATTTCTTCGAGGCTCGTGAGCCCTGCTCTCACCTTCTCGAGTCCCGAACGCCGAAGATCCCAGACACCTTCCTTGGCTGCCTGCTCGCCAATCTCCACCGCGCTCCCCAACGCCAGGATTATACGAGCGATGGACTCGGTAATCGGCAGAACCTGATAGATGCCCACGCGGCCCTTATAGCCGTCGGTGCAGCTATCGCACCCTTTTGGCCCGAAGAGCTTCATGCCCGCCGCGATGTCCTCCTCCGCGAAACCCTCCTTCAGGAGGGCTTCCTTCGGGATGTCTATCGGTTGCTTGCAATGGGTGCACAGCCGGCGCGCCAGGCGTTGCGCGATGATCAGGCTCACCGACGTCGCGATCGCATAAGGCTTGACCCCCATGTCGACCAGTCGGGTGAGTGTCTGGGGCGCGTCGTTCGTATGCAGCGTGGACAGCACCAGGTGTCCGGTTTGCGCAGCCTTGATGGCGATCTCGGCAGTCTCGAGGTCGCGGATCTCACCGACCATGATGACGTCCGGATCCTGGCGGAGGAAGGCGCGCATCGCCGCGGCAAAAGTCAGTCCGACCTTGGGGTTGACGTTGACCTGATTCACTCCGGGGAGGTTGAT
>CAZBTV010000273.1:0-3893 GCA_964494895.1 uncultured Steroidobacteraceae bacterium
CCGCAACGACAACTTCTTCGAGCTGGGCGGGCACTCGCTGCTGATCGTGCAGATGTTGGAGCGGCTGCGCCGCGTAGGACTGTCCGCTCCGGTGCGGCGGGTGTTTGACAGCCCAACGCTGGCTGATCTGGCGAGTGTGCTGACTCCCGGGATGGCTCCTGAGCTCGCCGTGCCGCCGAATGCGATTCCGCCGGCATGCGGGCAAATTACCCCGCAGATGCTGCCGCTGGTGGCGTTGGAATCTGAGCACATCCAACGGATCGTACAGGTCGTCCCGGGTGGGGCCGCCAATGTCCAGGATATTTATCCACTGACCCCCTT
Source organism: uncultured Steroidobacteraceae bacterium (assembly GCA_964494895.1). GTDB lineage: Bacteria > Pseudomonadota > Gammaproteobacteria > Steroidobacterales > Steroidobacteraceae > 13-2-20CM-66-19. Next base: position 322 of record CAZBTV010000273.1, read on the forward strand.
GCAGGAGGGAATCCTGTTCCATCACCTGCTGGCAGAGCAGGGTGGAGATACGTATGTAATACCGACGCTGCTGTCGTTGTCTTCAAGAGAGAGATTGGACGAGCTGATTGCAGCATTGCAAGGAGTGATCGATCGTCACGACGTGCTGCGCACGGCGGTGCTGTGGGAACAACTGCCGCAGCCCGTGCAGGTGGTCTATCGGCAAGCCACTCTGCCGGTGAAGGAGATTACTCTGGAGGCGACCCGGGAGCCGATGGAGCAACTCCAGGAGTGGCTCGAGCCCGAGCGACAGAGGTTGGATTTGCGGCGAGCACCTCTGATCAGGTTGCAAATAGCAGCGGATCCGCGCGGGGAGCAGTGGTACGTGCTGCTGCAAATGCATCATTTCACCTGCGATCACGTGACGTTTGAAATCATCGTCGCTGAAATCGTCGGTTCCCTTCGGGGCTCGGCAGCAGAGCTGCCCGACCCAGTGCCCTACCGCAATCATGTGGCGCAGGTGCTGGCCTACGCACGCACGCACGATGCGCAAGCCTTCTTTCGCAGCAAGCTGGCGGACATTGATGAGCCGACAGCGCCATTTGGATTGCTGGATGTGCGCGGAGGTAACCACCCGATCGAGGAAGCGCACGAGGTGCTGGAGAGAGATCTGGCTCAGCGCATCAGAGTACAGGCGCGACGGGCGGGGGTGAGTGCGGCGACGTTGTTCCATGCCGCCTGGGCATTGGTGGTTGCGCATACCAGTGGCCGCGAAGATGTGGTGTTCGGCAGTGTGCTGCTGGGTCGATTACAGGGGAATGCGGGCGCACAGCAGATGTTGGGAATGTTCATCAACACACTGCCTTTGCGGCTGAACCTGCGAGGTATCACGAGCAAGGTGCTGCTGGAGCAGACGCAAAGGGAAGTGATCGAGCTGCTCGGCCATGAGCAGGCTTCACTGTCAGAGGCGCAGCGCTGCAGCGGGATTACCGGATCGGCACCGTTGTTCAGTGCTTTGTTGAACTACCGGCATAGTGTGCCTGATCCTCGAGGCGGGTGGAGTAGTGCTGCCGGTATCCAGGTACTGGCGGTACAAGAGCGGACGAACTACCCGATTACACTCTCCGTGGATGATCTCGGGGAGGGATTTGCACTGACGGCGCAGACGGACCAACGCGTCGATCCGCATCGGATGACGGCTTATCTGCGTACCGCCGTACGATCTTTGGTGGACGCTCTGGAACAGCAACCGTACCGTGCGGCCCTGAGCCTGTCGATTCTGCCGGAAGACGAGCGGCGTCAGGTTCTCGAGCTCTTCAACGCCACCGATAGGCAGTATCCAAACGACAAGCTCATCCAAGAGCTCTTCGAGGAGCAAGTCCAACGCAACCCGAACGCAGTGGCGGTAATGTGCGAAGAGCGGTCACTTACCTATGAGGAGCTGAATAACCAGGCCAACCAGCTGGCCCGCTACCTGATCCGGCAGGGCGTTCGGTGCGGACAGTTTATCCCGATACTCATGTCACGTAGCCTGCCTATGCTCATCGCGCAGTTGGCGGTGCTCAAATGTGGCGCAACGTATGTACCCATCGATCCGGACTTCCCGCCGGAGCGCCAGGCATTCATGCTGCGTGATTGTGGCGCTCGATGGGTACTGGCTGGGCAAGAACAATGCGAGCTGTTCGAGGAGGAGGTGCGGTGGATCGACTGTGTGGGCGCTGCTGAAGCGATCGGGAAATTCTCCGCGGAAAATCTCGAGCTGAAGTTGGACGCATGCGCGGCGGCATACGTCATGTATACCTCCGGGTCAACCGGTGTGCCCAAAGGAGTAATGGTCCCTCATCGGGCGGTGAGCCGTCTGGTGATCAACAACGGCTATGCCCGGATCGAGCCTTGCGACTGCGTTGCCCATTGCAGCAACCCAGCTTTTGATGCCTCAACCTTCGAGATCTGGGGAGCGTTGCTGAACGGGGCGCGACTACTGATCGTTCCGCCGCCGATCGTCTTGGATCGCGGGCGGTTTTCCCAGGCATTGACTGACTGTGGCGCCACCATCCTGTGGCTGACATTTGGTCTCTTCAAGGAATATCTCGAGCCCCTGACGGATGTCTTTTCGAGCCTCAAATACCTCATAACCGGCGGTGATGTGGTGGAGGCCGAGGCGGTCAGGCGTGTCATTCAGCACGGTCCGCCCAAACACTTGCTCAACGGATATGGACCGACGGAGTGCACCACGTTCTCGGTCACTCATGAGATCAAAAGTGTACGGGCTGATGCGCGAAGCATTCCCATTGGCCGTCCAATAGCCAACACCGGGATCTATATCCTGGATGGGCATTTGAACCCGGTACCGATAGGAGTGGCCGGGGAGATATACATCGGGGGAGCCGGCGTAGCGTTGGGGTATCTAAATCGACCGGACCTGACAGCCGAGCGCTTCATTCAAAACCCCTTCAGCCTCGATCGCCGGGCACGGCTGTACAAGACGGGGGATCTCGGCAGGTGGTGCTCCGATGGGACCATCGAGTATCTCGGCCGCAATGACCAGCAGGTGAAGATCCGAGGTTTCCGGATCGAGCTGGGAGAAATCGAGGCGCAGCTTGCGCGCCATGAGGCCGTCAAGGAAGCCGTGGTGATCGCCCGGGAGGGGACGGATACGTCGCTCGGCGCAGGCCATGACGCTGACGGCGAGCATGGGAGGCGCGCCCCGTCGGATGTTGGTGGGGAGAAGCGCCTGGTGGCGTATGTGGTGCCACGAACAGCCGAGGCGCCGCCGAGCGTTGAGGCGCTCCGCACGCATCTGTTGGGCGCCCTTCCGGAGTACATGGTGCCCAGTGCCTTTGTGATGCTGGAGCGCTTCCCGTTGACAGCCAACGGGAAGTTGGATCGCAAGGCCTTGCCGGAGCCGGAGCTGGGAGCCTATCTGAGCCGGCAATACGAGCCGCCGCAGGGCGAGGTGGAAGAGATTCTCGCCAACATCTGGCAGGAGCTGTTGCGGGTGGAGCGGGTTGGCCGCAACGACAACTTCTTCGAGCTGGGCGGCCACTCGCTGCTCAGCCTGACGCTGATCACCAGAATCACGGAAGCGTTCACACTCGATCTGTCCCCCGCGACAGTATTTCGTTGTCCAACAATCAGACAAATGGCCGCTGCCGTTGAGTCGCTGCAAGCGGAACACAAGCTGCAGTCTGAAACAGTCGAGATCGAAGAGCTCGTGTTATGACCAGAGGGGCACGCCCCGCGGACCGCCCGCCACGAACGCGTGCGGATTCGTAACTTACGCCTGCCGGAGATGGCCGCAATGGAAATGCAAAGCGAGAACACAACCAATTCGTCACAGTCTCATGCTGCCCCGGACGAACTACGTCCCGCGGACTTTGGCGTTCGCCATATCTCGACGGGTTCAACGGCTACCTGCACGCGGACGCCTTTGCTGGCTATCAGGCGCTGTATCGCAGCAATGGCCGAAACGCACCGCGAATTATCCACGTGGCTTGCATGGCGCACGCCCGACGCAAGGTGTTCGAGGTATTTGAAAACACGAAGTCGCCGATCGCCGAAGAGGCATTGCGGCGGATCCAGGAACTCTATGC
>CAZBTV010000273.1:3903-5535 GCA_964494895.1 uncultured Steroidobacteraceae bacterium
GCCCGATCCTGTCATGACACCCGGGCCATTGGCGCGATCCGTCGAGCTGTCGATCAATTCCTACGAGAAGATGAAAGCGCTTCGGATAGCGCAAGCCAGCGTTGACGAGGGTCTATCCTTGGCTGTTCCGGAGATGCGACATCTGGCAGGACTGGAGGAAGAGGATCTCCAGCGCATCGCGCAGAGCGTGCCGGGCGGCTCGATGAATGTGAGCGATATCTATCCTCTATCCGCGTTACAGGAAGGCATGCTCTTCCATTGTCTCCTGGATCAGCACAGTGACGCCTATGTATGGTCCATTCTGCTTGAATTCGACTCGCGTGAGCATCTGGAGCGTTGGATCAACGCAGTCAACGTCGTGATGCAGCGTCACGATATTCTGCGGACTTCGATTCGTTGGGAGGGCTTGCCCCGGCCAGTACAGGTCGTCGCCCGCGTTGCGACGCTAACCGTCCTGGAGTTGGCATTGCAGGAGGGGCAGGATGCGATAGAGTGCCTCAAGGAGAAGATGAGGCCGGGATGTCAGCCTACGATAGATCTGCAACAGGCACCCCTGGCACGATTGCTCATTGCTCCAGGCACGCACGGCAGGCAATACGGCTTGCTTGCGCTGCACCACCTTATAAGCGATTGGAATTCGCTGAAGCTCTTGATTGATGAGTCATTGCATTATCTCGAGCATCGCGAACGGGATCTGCCACCACTGCAGGCGTACAAAGAATACGTTGCATACACGCTCGCGCATGCTCACACGGCGGGAGCAAAAGCCTATTTCGAGTCGAGACTGGCAGAAGTAGAAGATCCCACGGTTCCGTTCGGACTGCTCGAGCGTCATGACCGGGTCGAGCTCGAAGAAGCCAATCAACTCATCCGCCTGGATGTTGCGCGAAAAATCCGCGGTGTGGCGCATATGCACGGAGTCACGCCCGCCAGGCTGTTTCATGCGGCATGGGCATTGGTTGTGGCACATACCAGCGGAAAGGATGATGTGGTGTTTGGCACCGTGTTGTCGGTCATGCAGAGCAAGTCTGTCCTCCAGGTGCCGAAGACAATGGGATTGCTCGTGAATACCCTGCCGCTCAGGGTAAGGATCTCAGACCTGACCGCGGACGAACTGGTGCAACATACTCACCATGAGTTATCGGAATTGTTGTCCCACGTACATACTCCATTGCCCATAGCCCAGCGCTGCAGCAGTATTCGTGGCAATGGACAATTGTTCACTTCCATCATCAACTACAGGCACGGCAGGCACGAGCTCGAGCGGCAGTCCCGCGGCGGCGTCCGGATGGTGGCCCGCACCGAGGCTCCCACCGGCTATCCCATTTCTGTCTGCATCGATGACCGGGGCAATGAATTCCTGATTGCCGCCCAGACGGATAGCCGCATATCTGCGGCCCGGATAGTTCAGTATCTGGAAACGGCCATACAGTCCCTGGTGCACGCTCTGGAGGAAATGCCGCAGACGCCTGTCATGTCGCTTTCGATCCTGCCCGAGGCCGAGCGGCATACGGTTGTCGAGCTGTTCAATCAGACGCAGGCGGCCTTTCCGCAAGAGAAGCTGATTCACGAGCTTCTCGAGGAGCAGGTGCGGCGTACACCGCAAGCGGTTGCGGTGATCTACGAGGATCA
>CAZBTV010000274.1:0-5526 GCA_964494895.1 uncultured Steroidobacteraceae bacterium
CAGCGGTTCGCGATCGTACAACGCTATATCCCCGACATCGTGCATACGGGGGATTCGCGGGTGATCGTGATCGATGGAGAGCCGGTGCCCTATGCTCTCGCCCGCATTCCGTCCGCCAACGATAATCGCGGCAACCTCGCCGCGGGCGCGAAGGGTGTAGGCAGGCCGCTCGATGACCGCGACCGCTGGCTCGTCGGACAGATCGGCCCGGTGCTTGCGGCCAAGGGAATGCTGTTCGTGGGCCTGGACGTCATCGGCGGCTACGTTACCGAGATCAACGTCACAAGTCCCACCGGGATTCGTGAGCTCGACAAGCAGTTCGGTATCAACATTGGCGATCTTTTCATGCGCGCCGTGGAGCGTCGCCTGATGGCGTCACCTCGATCTCCCCGGCCGGCACACGGGTAAGATTGATTCATGGCATCGAGAGCTCTGAGGCTGCGGGAAGGAAAAGCGCCGGTTCGGGATCGGCTGTTCGTCATGCTGTTCCTCGCGGCCCTGGCGCATGGCCTGGTCATCCTGGGCGTGACGTTCAATTCGCCCCTGGGCAACAAAGGCGGTGCTCCCGGCCTCGAAGTGCTGCTCGTCTCGGACGAAGTTCCCGAAGCCGACCGGAACGACACGGCGACCTATCTGGCGCAGCGAACCCAACTCGGGTCAGGCAACACTCGCGACGCTGTGGCTCCCCGCAACCGGTCCTCGTCGATGCCTATACCTCAGCAGGACGGTGTCGCGGATGGGAATTCGCTCGCACCGAAGGGTGACCTGCGAGGCGGTCAGGACGAACGTGTGCTCATCACCACCGCATGGAATGCAAAGGTGCGGTACCTGGTCGACGAGGGGAGCACTGGAGATTCGAGCAGCCGGCCCCTGCTTTTGGATAAACAGACTTCCGATCAACCCGGCCCGGAGGACGATCAGGGGCCAGCGCAGTTGCGAGGACCCAAACGAGACGAGCTTTGGACGACGCCCGACACCAAAGCCGCTACGCTCGCGCCGTACCTCGACTCCTGGAGGCACAAGGTTGAGCGCGTCGGGACGATCCACTTCCCTGCTGCCGCGCGGATGGCGGCCGAGAAAAGGGCCAATCCGGTCATCGAGGTAGGCATCGCGGCGGATGGCTCCCTGGACCGCGCGGTGATCAGGCGTAGCAGCGGCTCGGTGGAGTTGGACAATGCGGCACTGCAAACGCTCAAGCTGGCGTCGCCCTTCGATCCTTTCCCACCGGACCTGGCTCGGGAACACCAGGTGTTGCGTTTTGTCTACGAGTGGCAGTGGACGAGGGGCGGCAACTTGACAGCCATTCCTTGAGCCTATCGCCGCTCATCCCCATACTGTCCGCATGAGCGCCAAAAACATCACGATCACAGGGGTTCCGGGTCTCAGCAGCTCGCCGTTCGCGGAAAGCTCCCAGAACAGTCTGACGAATCATCTGCTCATTGCGATGCCGTCACTGTCCGATCCGAACTTTGCACAAACCGTGGCACTCATCTGTGAGCATACCGAAAGGGGCGCCTTGGGAATCGTGCTGAACAAGCCGTTGCCGATGCGTCTCTCAGATGTGCTCTTGCAGATGAAGCTCGAGCCGACGACGGAGTACATCGCGGCACAGCCAGTACTGCGAGGCGGCCCCGTCCACACGGATCGCGGCTTTGTGCTACACCGTCCCGGTGGGAAGTGGGATCACACTCATAAGGTTTCGGACACGATCCAAGTGACTACCTCACGAGACGTGCTCGCGGCGATGGCGCGCGGTGAGGGGCCATCAGACGCTTTCATCGCGCTCGGCTATGCGAACTGGGACTCGGGCCAGCTGGAGCGTGAAATGCGCGAGAACGCGTGGCTCACGGTGCCTGTTGATTCCCGTGTGGTGTTCGAACTGCCGTTCGAGGAGCGGTGGGCTGGCGCATGGCGTCTTCTGGGGATCGAGCCGGAGCGGCTTAGCCCGACCGCGGGCCACGCTTGATTGCCTGATTGCCGCGCTGATTCTGCTCGGGTGTGGCCCGCAGGATCCGGTGTAAGAGGCGTACAATCCCCGGCCAATGAAGGGCCTGCCCGCAATTTCACCCAGTGAAAGGCTCACCTCGTCCGCATGAGTGACGTCCAAGCCGTCCTCGCTTTCGACTTCGGACACAAACGTATCGGTATTGCAGCTGGCGACACGCTCACAGCGACGGCGGCGCCACGTCCCGCCGTAGCCGTCCATTCGCATCGGGGGCCGGACTGGGACGCCATCGCTCGCCATATCCGCATGTTGAGTCCGAAGTTACTGGTGGTTGGCGCACCCTATAATGCAGACGGTAGCCCGGGCGCGATCGCACCGGCCGCACGTCGCTTCGCGGCCGAGCTCGAACGCCGGTTCGGGCTGCCCGTGAAAATGGTAGATGAATGGGGATCTTCGCTGGAGGCGAGCGCGCGGCTGAAAGCACAGCGTTCTAGCGGCGATCGCAAGCGCCGCGTGCGCAAAGAAGACGTCGATAGCGTCGCGGCTGCGGTGATCCTCGAGCGGTGGCTTACAGGCTCCTGGCAAGAGGAAAAATGAATGCAACAAAGGGCGACCATGGGCGGCGGCGTAGCACAGCAACATCGCACGGACGGAACGTTGCGGCACCTGTTGACCTTGGATGGATTGCCACGGACGGATATCGAACGGCTGTTGGAGCGGGCGCAGACGTTTGTCCGACCATTGGGCGCAATGCCGCCCATGAGCACCGCTCTGGCGGGTGTGACGGTTGCGAATCTATTCACCGAGCCTTCCACGCGGACCCGGGTCTCGTTTGAGCTCGCGGCGAAGCGGCTCGGCGCCGAGGTCGTCAATCTCGAGGTGCAGCTCTCTTCTCGAGTCAAGGGAGAGAGTATGTTGGATACCGTGTACACACTGCAGTCGTTGCACGTGGATGTGATGGTCATCCGTGATGCGGAGGCGGGTGTGCCAGGCCTCGTTGCCGCGAACGTGGCACCGCATGTGAGCGTGTTGTCTGCGGGCGAAGCTCACGTAGCCCATCCGACACAAGGCCTTCTCGATGCGTTGACTGTCCGGCAGCATAAGAAGCGATTCGATCAGTTGGGTATCGCCATCGTGGGTGACATCCGGCACTCGCGAGTTGCCCGTTCTGCCTATCACGTGTTCAGGGCGCTCGGCGCACCCGACCTGCGTATCGTCGCGCCGCCGTCCCTCATGCCGGAGCCACAGGAATTCACCGGCTGCACCCGGCATGCAACTCTCGAATCCGGCCTCGCGGGAGTGGATGTCGTAATGATGTTGCGCATTCAGAGGGAGCGCATGGGGCAGTCGGACCTGCCGGATGCGGATCGCTACTTCACGATGTATGGCTTGACCCCGGAGCGCCTGGCGCTCGCACGGCCTGATGCGATCGTGATGCATCCGCAGCCGATGAATCGAGGGATCGAGATTGCCTCCGAGGTGGCAGACGGGAGGCAGTCGGTTATTCGTGATCAGGTGCGCAATGGCGTTGCCGTTCGCATGGCGGTGCTTGCGGATGTCATGGGATCGCGAGGATAACCCGGCGGCGCGGCGGTCCTCGCACGGAGCGGGACGTGCTGCCTCCGGGTGACGGGCGGACGGGTTCGCCAGAGCACGGTGGGCCCCGACAGCCGTTTGCTTTTCACTCTGAGCGGCCGCGGCTTCTGCTGATTGGGGAGGAAGCCGGCATCCTGCCTACGATCGCTCTGGCGGAGGGCTTGCGTGGGTCGCTGATCTCGGGGAGTTGGAAGCCGTTGGTTCTGTTGGGCTCAGACCGTCCTTTCCCGTTTCGGCCCCGACCGTCGAGCATCATCGTCGCCGGCATTCCTACGGGTGTGATTGCGTGCATGCCGGTTGTCGAGGAATGGGGCATTCCCTGCCGGCTGGCGAGCCGCGCCGATCTGCCCGGTTGCTATGACGGCCCGGTGACCGAGCTTGCCGACGCTTGGTTACTGTCGCTCGGGGCGGCGGAGCTCAGCGGAGTGGAGATCTTTTATTGTGGCCCTGCTGCGGGGGTGAGCGAGGTGGCGGGACTGGCTGGATGTTACAACGTTCCATATCAGGCAGCACCGAGCGAAGATTCCTTGACGGATCGGCAGGTCGCCGCGAGCTCTATCCGAAGTTGATCTTCGCCTCGAGGTTCGCGCGGGAATCGGCGTTGATGAGGGCTTCCTCGAGGTCGATGCGGCTCTGCTTGTAGAGCTCACGCAGCGCGTTGTCAAAGCTTTGGATGCCGCGCTCACCGCTCAAGGCAATGGCTTCCTTGATGCCGACCACATCGCCTTTCTTGACGAGCTCCTGAATGTGAGGGGTGTTCAACATGACCTCTACGGCCGCGCAGCGGCGGCTATCCTTTCCCATTACGAGGCGCTGGGCCAGGATGGCGCGCAGATATTGTGAGAGGTCGAGAAAAATCTGCGCGTGCTGCTCGCGCGGAAACATGTTGATGATGCGGTCGAGCGACTCCGCGCTGTTGTTGGCGTGCATGGTAGCAAGCACGAGGTGGCCCGTGCCGGCGAGGTGAATCGCCGCCTCCATGCTCTCGCGATCGCGGATCTCGCCAATGAGAATGACGTCGGGCGCGGCGCGGACGACGCCCCGGAGAGCTCTGGCATAGCTCTTGGTGTCGAGTCCCACTTCGCGCTGATTCACGATCGAGCGCTTGTTGGTGTGCAGGAACTCGATCGGGTCTTCGATCGTGACGATGTGATCGGAGGCGTTCTCGTTCCGGTAATTGATCATCGCGGCAAGCGTGGTCGACTTGCCGGACCCGGTCGAGCCCACCATGAGCACGAGCCCGCGCTTCAACATGATGAGGTCCGTGAGAGTTTCCGGCAGGCCCAGATTGTCCAGGCGGGGCATATCGGCCGTGATGTAACGCAAGACCATCGCGGGATAGCCGCGCTGCATGAAAACGTTCACGCGGAATCGCCCGAGGCCGGGCTCGGAAATTGCAAAATCGAGCTCGTATTCCCGGACGAAATAGTCGCGCTGCTCGGAGCTCATCAGCGCGAAGGCGGTCTGTTTCACCGTTTCCGGGGTGAGAACCTGTTTGTTCACCGACAGGATCTGGCCTTCGATCTTGATCTTGATCGGGGCGTTCGAGGTGAAGAAGAGATCCGAGGCCTTCTTTTCAACCATGAGCTTGAAAAGGGGCTTGGTGTTGAGTGTCAGGCCGGGGGCGACCCCTTCGGCATGCGCCAGGGCGGCCTGTGGACCGGTATTGGACAAGGTGGCCTCGGCCACTTCTTTGGACACGCTCATGTTTTCGTACTACAGGCTGCGGCCTTCGTCTTCCTCGAGGATGTGCAGAGCTCCACCGTCATCGATGTTCTTGGCCTCGCGCTTGCTTTCGAGCTTCACCCGCAGCCGCAGCTCGTTCTTGGAGTCGGCGTTGCGCAGGGCGTCCTCGTATGAAATGAAGCCGGTCTCGTACAGCTCGTACAGAGACTGGTCGAAAGTCTTCATGCCGAGCCGGGTCGAGCGGGACATGACTTCCTTGATCTTGGCCACCTCGCCCTTGAAGATGAGGTCCTGGATGA
>CAZBTV010000275.1:0-5422 GCA_964494895.1 uncultured Steroidobacteraceae bacterium
TGTTGGTTGCCAAAGAACACGGTCACCGGCTCACGACGATGCTGTCGGTGTACGCCGCGTGGACCGAAGGAGCCGTGGAAACCGACGTTGTGGCTATTCGCGACGCGATGGACCGCACTGATGGCCGCGAGCAGAGCGCGGTGCTGAAATTGCGCCCCGATACCGATAGGAATCCGACCATGGGCGCTCGCATGGAAGGTCGGCGGCGTGGCGGAGGCCTACCGCTCGACGTCTCCAAGGCCCGCGAACCGGGTGAGATGCGATTTGGCAGCGGATTTGCCAGCCGCGAGACCGTATCGCTGCACAAGACACTGAAATTTAAGAAAAATTATGGTGGAAAGGGAGGGACTCGAACCCTCGACCCCGGCATTATGAGTGCCGTGCTCTAACCGGCTGAGCTACCTTTCCACAGACCGCTGCGCCGCTTCCACCGCGCCACGGGCAAGCCGGACGGGCGCAGGCACCCGCAGGGGGCGCGCATTGTCCTAAGCCACCCCCCAGGTGTCAACCAAGATCCACCCACGACTAAGGTAGCGCTACCATAATACCTAAGTCACATCCTCCACAGCGCGGCCGTCACCTTCCGGCTCGGTCTGCGCCCGAACAACTACGAGACCTCACTGCCGGCGAGTCGGGCAGTCACCTTCGCCCCACTCACGTGCATAAATAAAATTGGCATTACTGATAATCATCAGTGAGTGTGTCGGCGCCCAATCTCTGCACCCCAGCTCTAGACACTCGTCTCCGTCGCGCAGCCCACATTCCTCCACGCAACCCCCGATGCAAAGTTATGTTGCACTGCACAATGCCCTTTGGCCCAGTCGGCTTTTCAGCACAAAGCTGTATCGTATTGTGCTTTGCAGTGCGCAAGATCCTCCACGTCGACCCACGCTCGTACACGGCATCCCACCACCCAGATATTCCCAATCCTACAAACGTGCCCAACGCCGCTTGGCAGTCCGAGCGCACCTGCCCGCGGCCACCTTATTCCCTCAATCTGTAAAAAAAATTCTTCAACATTGGATTCGTCACACCCCAGGGAACAACATTCTCTTTCCAAACCACCCAACGCGGACCTACACACACCCCCGTTGGAATTCATTAATATCTACAATGACGCAGCGCTAGGCAAAGCGTCGCAGTAAACTCAACCACGGAAGGGGGTCGTCTCCATGACGAAGGCAACGAACGCAGGGATCGGCGTCACGCGTTATCTGCAGGTATATACGGTCTTGTCGCAGGCCCTGGCTGAGGGTGAAATCGCTGCGGGAGAGGCCCTGCCGAGTGAGCCATCTCTCGTACGTCAGTACGGCGTCTCGCGGACCACGGTGCGTCGCGCGCTGGCACGATTGGCCGCGGAGCGTTGTATCGTGCGTCGGCGCGGTAGCGGGACATTCGCCCGGGACAAAGTCCTACGACCCGCATCCGCACGGCAGATCGCCTCGATACTGGATGACCCTCGCGGCGTCGCCACCAACACAACCACGCGGCTGCTCGAGTTCAAAAGCACCCCTGTCCCGGACTTCCTACATCGAGATTGGCCTGAGTTCGGCGAGACCGTGCTCACGATCCGCCGTGTGCGATATGTGAACAAGGAACCTGTTGCCCTGACCACCAGCTACATCCCCGAGGAAATCGGGCGGCAACTGACACCGCGCCGCCTGGGTCACGATACCTTGCTCGGGGTCCTCGGCAAGCTCGGTTTTCATAGCTCGAGCCTGGAGGAGGAAGCCACGGCCGTGCCGGCTGATCCGGTCACCGCCAAACACCTCGACTTCGGAGTCGGCTCGCCAGTGCTCAATTTGAAGTGTCTGGCACGCGACGTGCGAGGCCGGATCCTGCGCTATGCCAATTACCTGTACAGGCCCGATCGCTACGAGATCCGTACCGTGGTCGATAGGACCAGACAGTCACGCCGACGACCGGCGTCGGGCCTCTGACAGCGGACCTAGCCATATGGTATCGAGGACCGCGCAGCGTAAAAAAAGATCCAAACCGGCGCGGGGCGATGGATTCCGCTCCCAGCGTACGGGTCGAGGTGTCGCACGGTATTACCTGCTCTATGAGCACCTGTCCGGCGCACTGAACGATGGAACCATTCCCGCCGGGGCAGCATTGCCCAGCGAGCCGGAGCTCGTCGGCCGTTACAAGCTGTCGCGCACGACGGTGCGGCGCGCATTGGCGCGGCTGGAGGAGGAAGGTCGCATAGTTCGCCGCCGCGGCAGTGGAACTTTCGCGCGTCAGAACCGCAAGCCGGCGGCATTTCATCTGAACCTGCACGACTTTTTCGAAGACATCTCCACGCCGGCCGCGAAGTCGACCCTGTCAATCCTGCGATTCGAGATGGGCCCAATCCCGGCCTCGCTGCGTGAGTTGCAGCCTCGGTTGGGAGCCCGAGTGCTCATCATCCAACGTGTCCATCGGATAAGTGGGAGCCCATACGCACTCACCACTGCTTACATTCCAGAACATCTCGGCCGGAAGATGCGCAGAAGCGCGCTGAGTCGATCCTCACTGATCAGAGTGCTTGATCAGATCGCCCCCACGTCTTCCAAAACCGAATACATCACGAGCGCGGTGGCGGCCGACGCGACAGCGGCGAAGCAGCTCGACGTTGGATTAGGGACACCCCTGTTGCGGACGCGAGCCGTGCTTACCGACAGTCGCGACCAGATCCACGCGGCGATCGATAGCCTGAGTCGCCCAGACCGATTCAACGTGCGCGCGATGCTCGAGCGCAATGGATCGAAAGGACCACAGGAGCCATGGCGCTTGAAAGGAGACTAGGCGATCGCCGCCACCGACACCCCAAAGGACTCAACAATACCGAACCCGCCACGTCACACATTGAATCGGAAATGCATGACGTCCCCTTCCTGGGTAACATATTCCTTGCCTTCAAGGCGAAGCTTGCCGGCTTCACGCGCGCCGGCCTCGCCCTTCCCAGCGATGTAATCCGTGAACGCGATGACTTCCGCACGGATGAATCCACGCTCGAAGTCGGTGTGAATCACTCCGGCCGCTTGCGGAGCCGTAGCTCCCACGCGCACCGTCCAGGCGCGCACTTCCTTCGGGCCCGCCGTGAAGAACGTCTGCAGGCCCAAGAGCCGATACGCCGCGCGGATGACCCGATCCAGCCCTGGCTCCTTCAATCCAAGCTCCGCGAGAAACTCCGCGCGGTCCGCCTCTTCGAGCTGCGCGACCTCCGCTTCGATCGCCGCGCAAACAGCAACCACGACAGCGCCCTCAGCCGCTGCGCGCTTCTCCACGGCCGCCAATAGCGGATTGTCCCCGAATCCACCCTCCGCGACGTTGGCGACATACATCACCGGCTTGGCGGTCAACAGGCTCAACTCGCGCAGATCGCGCCGCTCATCCTCACTCAAACTCAACGCGCGCGCGGGGCGGGCGTTGTCGAGTTGCACCTTGACCCGTTCGAACAGCGCACGCTTGCGCAGAGCGTCCTTGTCGCCTCCCTTGGACGCTTTCGCCGCGCGCTCCAGCGCTTTCTCCACGGTCGCGAGGTCGGCGAGAGCAAGCTCGGTGTCGATAGTCTCGATGTCGGCTATCGGATCGACTTTGCCGGCCACGTGGACGATGTCAGTGCTCTCGAAACAGCGCACGACGTGCGCGATTGCGTCGACTTCGCGGATATGCGAGAGGAACTGGTTTCCGAGCCCTTCGCCCTGAGAAGCGCCCGCGACGAGTCCGGCGATGTCGACGAACTCCACCGTCGTCGGGATGATCTTCTCCGGATGTATGATCGCCGCAAGTTGCTGCAGACGTGGGTCGGGTACGGGCACCACACCGACGTTGGGATCGATGGTACAGAAAGGATAGTTCTCTGCAGCGATCTGCGCGCGCGTCAGAGCGTTGAACAGGGTCGACTTGCCGACATTCGGCAAGCCTACGATGCCGCACCGGATAGCCATGAGTGAGTTGCTCCTTCAGGGGGCCGGGCCCGTGGCGGGCGTGGCGCTTCGACTGTGAAGACGGTTCATCACCTTCTGCGGCCCCTCGGTAAGCAACACCGGTACGATCTCGACAGCGGCGTTCACCGCGTCGAATATCAGCCGCTCATCTTCGGGCGACGGCCGTCCCAACACGTAATTGAGCACTGCCGACTTGTCGCCGGGATGACCGATACCAATCCGCAGGCGCCAGAATGGGTCGCCGAGCTGCGCGATGATATCGCGCATACCGTTGTGTCCGCCCGCGCCGCCGCCCTGCTTCAGTCGAACGACTCCGGCCGGAAAATCCAGCTCATCATACGCGACGAGGATCGACTCGACCGGCACCTTATAGAACCCGGCGATGCTGTGAGTGGGGCCGCCGCTGCGGTTCATGAAGGTCATCGGCTTCACGAGCCACAGCTCATCATTACCCATACGCGCGCGCGCAAGCTCGGCATGATGACGCGAGTCATTACGAAACGTCGCGCCATGGCGCCGAGCCAGCTCATCGACTAGCCAGAAGCCCGCATTGTGCCGGGTGCGCGCGTATTCGCTGCCCGGGTTGCCGAGCCCGACGATCATCTTGAGCGGCAGGGCTGACATGGTAATGATCTATTGAGGGAGAGATGCATGCGGGCGGGAGCCGGAAGGCTCCCACCCACACACTGTAGCCATGAGGAAGGGGCTGCGCGCCAGGCCGGCGGCTGCCCCGATACACGGCAGCCGAGGCTCTGTGAGGCGCTCCGCGGCACCTTACTTCTTGCCACCCTCCTTCTTCGCGGGAGCGGCTTCTTTCTTCTCTCCGCCTTTCGCCTCCGCACCTTTCGCGTCGCCCCCCTTGGCAGCGGCCGGCGCAGCGCCGGCGGCAGGAGCTGCGCCTTCGGCTGGCGTAGCAGCGGCAGCCACAGCCTCCGGCTCCTCGGCACGCGGGCTATGGATCGAGACAACCGGCGCGTTCCGGTGCAACAGCTCCGGAATCGTCACACCGGGAGGCAGCGGAACATCGGACAGGAACTTGGTCTCATTCAGGTTCATTCCTGACAGGTCCAGCTCCAGGTACTCCGGCAGGTCCTTGGGCAGACAGGTCACTTCCACATCCGAGAGCATGTGGGACACCAGGCCGCCCTGGGTCTTTACACCCGGTGCGACGGACTCGTTCTTGAAATGGATCGGCAGCTTGATACGGAGCTTCTCGTTCTCCACGACCCGCTGCAGGTCCACGTGCACCACGACGTTCTTGGCCGGGTGCATCTGAATGTCTTTGACAATGGCCTCCTGCGTACGCTCGCCGATCTTGAGCTGCACGATGGAGGAGTAGAAACGCTCGTTGTCCACCATGGTCAGCAGATTCTGCTGATCCAGGATCAACGCCTGGGCGTCCTGATGACCGCCATAGAGAATCGCCGGCACCTTACCCTTGTGACGCAGGCGGCGGCTCGCACCTTTGCCTTGCGTGTCACGGAGGTCAG
>CAZBTV010000276.1:0-5386 GCA_964494895.1 uncultured Steroidobacteraceae bacterium
TCGAGTGGGTAGGCTGGCAGGACGCCGAGCGCGCCTGGGAAGCGGCGGGCGTCAAGCTCCATCGCGCGCGCAACCTGCTTTTTCGCCGCAATGTCATTCGTCACATTCGGCATGCCAACGCGCTCTGGTTGGACAGCGATAACAGGAACAGCCGCATTACTGCCAACGTGTTCGCCGACGTGCTCACTGTCAGCGCAGCCATCCACATGGAGATGAACCGCGAGGCAAATCAGATCGATGACAACATCATTTGGGACATCCGAAATGCCGAGCCCGGCACGGGAGGTCAGCGCGGCGCCGGCGGCTCAGGGATTTTCCTGCAAGCATCCGAACACCAGATCGTGGCGCAGAATCTCATCGGTCGCTGCGACAATGTCGGCGTGTTCCCGGTGCTGCGCCCCGAACGTCCGCACGCCGGCAACGGCCGCGATCACATCATCCGCAACAACATCGTCGCGCAATGTGCAAAGGGTGGCATCGTGTTTGTGGACGAGCGAAACGATGCTGACGGCAATGTGTACTCCGGGCTGCCAGAGAAGTTCGGTGGCCTGGCAACCGGTGAGCCGATCCAGTGGCTCGACCTTGCGGCGTGGCGAGCGCATGGGTGGGACGGCAAAGGAGCTCTCGCCAATCTCGAATTGAGCTTCGATCCCGACCGTCTGGAGTTGACTATGCATAGCCAGGTCCCGTTGCCAAAATTGCCGATCTTCAACGGCATCGATCGCGATCTGGCGGGGAAACCCACAGGAGCCAGGCGAGCACCGGGCCCACTGGCGGAATCGAAGGCTGTACGGGTGCGCGGAGTGGACCCACGTTCTAGCGCTGCACGATCGTTCACAACTGACCCGTCCATATCCGGCGATCGAGCGGCTGACATCGGACGGCATGTGTTACTGCGTGACGGTCGGTGAGTAGCGGCGCCAGGTGTTGCGGCCACTTCGCTTGGCCTCGTAGAGGGCAACATCGGCGGCCTTGTAAAGTGAATCGCTCGTGACGCCCTGTGCCGGGCATTTTGCGGAGCCGATGCTCGCGCTGATCTGTATCTGCGTATCGTTGAACACGACCGGCTCTGTAATGCTCCGCAGGATTCGGCGGCAAACGATCTCGACCGAGAGCAACTCGCACGTCTGTGACAGCACCACGGCAAACTCATCACCGCCCAGTCGCGCCACGTGATCCATTTCGCGTACCGCCTTGGTGAGACGTTGGGCTGTGACTTTCAACAGCGCATCTCCGGCGTCGTGCCCGAGAGAGTCATTGACCTTCTTGAAGCCGTCGAGATCGATCAACAACAAGGTGAAGCAGCCACCGTCGCGAGTCGCGCGATTGATCCGTTCGCGCATCTCGTCGTCGAACATGCGCCTGTTGGCCAGCCCAGTGAGCGAATCGACATAGGCGATCATCTCGAGCTGGCGTTGGCTCTCACGAAGCTGGAAACTGCGCTGTTCGAGCTCGGCTGTCCGCTCGGTGACGAGATTTTGCAGCTCCCTCTGACGTCGATAGAGATATGAGGTGCGGGCCCGAATCAACGTCCAGATCAGCAGGAGTCCGCCGAGGGCTGCGGTAATACGGAACCACACTGTTTCGTACCAGGCAGGCAAAACGCGGATGGGCAGCTCCAGGGGACGGGACCAGGCGCCATCGCGGTTGGATCCGCGCAGCTGCAGAATGTAATCGCCCGGAGGCACGTTGGTGTAGGTTGCCGCCAGATTCGATGGCTCTACCGGGATCCAGTCGGCGTCAAAGCCTTGCAGGCGATGCGCATAGCGATTGCGCTCGGGAGAAGAATAGTCGAGCAAGGAGAATTCGACCCTGAGGCGATGACTGGTGGGCGGGAGCTCCAGGGGAACCGGATGCGTGGGCTGGTTGAAGGGACCTACCGGCAGGGAGAGATTGCCTACGCGCACGTCGGTGACCACCACCGGCGGATTGTAGCTCCAGTTGATGAGGCGCTCGGGTTGGATGACCACCAGACCACCCTCTCCACCAAACAACATCTCACCTTCGGTAGTAGCTGCACCGGCGCTCGTAAAGAACGTCCGCAGTCCTACCCCCTGGGGAGCCTGCAACGAGCGAATCGCGAAGCTCTTCCCATCGATGACGGCGATGCCGTTGTCGGTCGAGGCCCAGATGTTGCCGAACCGATCTTCCAGGATCTGGTCGATTCCGGCGTGTGGCAGCCCCTCGCGCACCCCGAAGCGGCGGAAGTGCCAGTGTCCGTCGGCGTCACGCCCTTCCAATACCTGAATGCCGTAGCCAAACAGTGCCACCCACAGGCGGCCGCGGTGATCGGTCAGAGTCGATGACACGAAAGCGCCCGAAAGTTGGGTATCGTCAGTCGGACCTATCGGCACGCGCTCAACAAAACCAGAGACCGTATCCACTCGTGCGAGACCCTTGCGTGTACCGACCCACAGATCGGCACCCGCGCCCCGATCGAGGCTGGCCACGCGCGCATCCCCAAGCTCGGACCCGGCAATGTGCTGGCGTAAGACAGGTTTATCGATATGGTGCATGTCCACGGCCCACAGGCCGTCTTCATCGCCACCGACCCAAAGGACTTCGTCGACAAGACAGAGAACCCTTACCGGAGCGGTTGGGCTGCGCTCCGGCACAGTTATCTTCATCAAGTGTTGGCCGTTGCTGTCACCGCGATACAAGCCCTGTTGAGTGGCGATATAGACAACACCGTGACCGGGCACGATGGCCTGGACACGTCCCTTGGGTAAAGTGCTTTCGGGGTGAATCGGGTCCGGAACGATCTGTCCCACATGACCGAGTACGGGATCCAGGATGTCGATGCCTTGATTCACGCCTAACCAGATGTGCCCGTCCGGCATCGGCGCCACCACGAAGGTCTTCTTGCCACTGATGCCGTCGGGCCGTCCCGTCCCGCCAAATAGTGTGAAGACACCCTGATTACGCGGGTCCTGTTGGCTCAGCGATTCGATGTTGGAGACCCACATCAATCCGCCGCGGTCGTGGTAAAGCGCGTAGACATAGTCATCGTAGAGACTGGTGGGGGTGTCGGCCCGGTGGCGGATGCGGCGGGTGGCACCGGTCTGGGCATCGACCGCCACAATGCCACTTCCATATGTGCCAATCCAAACCTCTCCGGGCATCGCTTCGGCGAACGCGGTCACACGTTCGCTTTCCAACGTGGCCTGGGGACCGCTCTCGTGCACGGGATGAGGGACTTCTGCTTCAAAGACGAAGGCGCCGTGGGCACGCGTGCCCACCCAGACGCGATCGGCACTATCCTGGAAGAGTCGGCTGATGGCGGGACGTGAGTCGTCCGCGATGGCCAAAGAAACGGGTGAGAACTCCGCTTGCGATCCGTGCGGACGCCGCCACAACCCCTGTGGTGTTCCGACCCATACAGCTCCAACATGATCCGTCAGTACCGCTGTGATTCCGCCCTTGGGCAGGCCATAGGTGTGCGCAGGATCAGTGGGCGCCCTCTGGATGATACCGTTAGGGTCCAGGTGGTCCAGTCCGGCACCGGTACCCAACCACAGTCCACCAGCGCCATCCCCGGCGATCGCCGCCACCGCTGGATCGCTGAGTCCGTTCGCGCTGGAGATGACAGCAAAGTTGTCATGATCCGCATCGTAGCGCGCCAGACCGCCCGCACTGGTTCCAACCCAGAGCCGACCCCGATCATCGACGTAGAGAGCCAGCAGGAAACCATCTGGCAGCGAACCCGGGGTCTGGGGTTCGGCGCTGTAGTGACGAAAGTGATATCCATCCCAGCGGGTAAGGCCGCTTTGGGTGGCCAACCAGATAAAGCCCGTGCCATCCTGCGCGATCGCGGTGCCCGAAGCGATCTCCGGGTCGGTATGGTGCGTGAACAGGGTATCAGCGAGTCCCGTCCATCGGGCGGGCGCCGGGCTGGCAAATCCGGCGGTGGCAGTCAGTAACGTCCAGCCCATCGCGATCGGCAACCAGCATGCCAGGTTTTTCCGGACTGTCAGCCGCTCGAGGAGCGAGCGTGACCGGGAGGGTGGTGTGAACTTCTTCATGGCGCTCGATGTGATGATTTTATGAATCCCGACGGCGGCCATGAAGCGCCAGGCGGGGAATCTGAGAGGCACACACCCTGCGGGAATCGCCGGGTTGGCTCGCTTCGTGAGACGCCGCACATTTTCATGGCGGCTCAGCATCTGGTTCGTGTACCGACCTGGATCTCGCGGTCATCCGGTGGATGCGCGGTGACGGGGGTCACACACGTTGGTAAGCGCGTTGTCCAGCGGCCGCGAAGAGCTATCTTCCCGTAGCTGGATCGGTCGACTTGCTAAACTCGGACCCTCCGCAGGCACCACGCACACGTCCTGACGAGCGCCCTCTCCAATCAGCCACGCTGCCTGCGGCGCGATTCGCAACCGACCAGCATCCTCCTCTGCTCGGACAGCGGGTGTTGGCCTAATTCATGATTGAGGCTACTGCCAACAACATCTCCGACGCCGGGGTGCCGGCGTCTGCGCGACGCCGGCACCCCAGAGTGTACGCACACTCGTGCCCGCCTGGGCCCTCAGTGCCTGTCCCTACCTCCGTCCCTGTCTCCGTCCCTGTCTGCGTCCTTGAAGTCGAACATATCGAACAGGTCCCCGATCGCAGGGATATTGGCCGGGATGTAGGGTGACTTCGTGCTCATCACCGGATTGGGCAGGTTGTCACGGCTGCGGTGGGTGAGCGGCCTCAGGCCCCAGTTACGCTCGATGAACTTCACCACCGAGGCATGATCGTTGTAGCTGTGCACCACCTTGCCACCCTTGGACCAGTGCGAGACGACCAGCATCGGGATACGCGGACCATCACCAAAGAAGTCGAGCGGTATGAAAGTGCCCGAATCCCACATGCCGCCGCCCTCGTCGAAGGTGACGATCAGTGCCGTGTCGTGGTTCTGATCTACCCTCAGCTTGTCGACGATCTTATCCACCATGGCCTCAAAGAGGTCCAGCTTGGAGCTCGCCGGGTGTCCGTCCACCAGGCTGTCGGGCTTCACGTACGAAACGGCCGGCAGCTCGTGCTTGTCGATCGCATTGAAGAAGTCGATCGCGTCCTTGATGTGCTCCTTGCGTTGCCGGGGGTCTCCCATGATCGAGCTGGAATAGCTGAAGGCGTTGCAGATATCGCAGTAGTTCCCGCCGATCAGCTGATCAACCGGATTGGTCGAGCCGTTCGCCACCCGCACCGCCGCGTCGTAGCCGCCGCCGTAGTACGCCCAGGAGACTCCCTTCTCGTTGAGAGCGTCCCCGATGGTGCGCAGTGTTGAGGGTGGAACCTTGCTACCTTTCAGGATGTTGGCAGCGTCAACGGTGCCGTTCGGCAGGTAGCCGGGGCTCATGTTGTTGATCATGTAGAAGTGGCCGGGATCGCAGTTCGA
>CAZBTV010000277.1:0-5351 GCA_964494895.1 uncultured Steroidobacteraceae bacterium
TGTGAGTCCCTGGGGCGACTTGCCTGTACAGAGCTTTGAAAATTGATACTGATGCGATGCTCGCAGACTGCGGAGTCCTTCGGCACGCTATGAACCCAATCCTCCTGTGACCGTCCACCCATCACGATCAGGTCACCTGAGCCGGGCTTGAATGTGAGGGACGCGCCTCCTGCGCGGGGTTTAATGAGAAACCGACGCGTCGCGCCCAGGGTGAGGACCGGCACGATACATTCAGGTCGCCGACACGAGAACCGATCGCGGTGCCAGCCCGTACTGTCCTGCCCGTCGCGATAGAGATTGAGCCAGAGGCTGTCGTAGAGGACGTGATAATGCTGTGACAGCGCTTGGACCGCTTCCAAGAATTTCCGTTCGGTAACGGCCTGCAAGGTGCGGTATTCCGCCGTGAGACGGGGCTCGCGAACGATCCGATCGAAGATCTGACGATCGCGCTGCTTCCAGGGCGCAACAGTCGTGAGGTGCTCCAATAGCGTGCGAGACCCGGACATCCAACCCGGTACCACCTCGATCCAGGAGCGAGCGTCGATGGCGATCCGCTTGGCGCTCGCGAACCGGGCGTCGATCGAGATCGAAATAGAGTCACTTGCAAAGAGATCGTCCTGGAGTCGCAAGATATGAAGAGTCTCTGCACCGGATAGTGACTCATAGGCGACTACAACTGCGGATGATGGCGCTACCGGAATCTTTAGCGATCGTGTCCCGGCCAGTTCCAGATACCGAATCTCGAAATCCTTGCGCGCATGCCCGGAGTCGACACGCGAGTGTTTCGAGGACTAAAGAATCCGGTAGCGTACGTTAGGGCGCACCTATCTAATCCGCCGCACATCTACCACGCTGCCGGAGGAAATCGCTATGGTTCCTGCTGAGTTCTTTGGTAACGCCCGTACCGTTCAGACTGACTCAGGACGCATCAGCTACGTCGAGCGCGGCAGCGGTCCAGTCGCACTGTTTGTTCACGGCGTGCTGTTGAATGGGTATTTCTGGCGCTATCAGCTGGACAATCTGTCGAATGTGAGACGATGTATCGCTGTGGATTTGCTCGCGCACGGTCGCACCGAGATCGACAGAGATCAGGACGTGAGCGTCACCGCGAACGCGCGTATGCTGGCCGAATTCCTCGACGGCTTGAACATCGAGCAGGTCGATCTGGTCGGCAACGACAGTGGCGGTGGAATCGCCCAGATCTTCGCCGCCGTGTTTCCAGAGCGGGTTCGCTCGATCACCCTGACCAATTGCGATGTCCACGATAACTGGCCCCCGGAAGCCTTCAAACCTTTTGTGGAGTTGGTGGCTCGAGGGGATTTGCCGAAGACGCTGGCCGCGATGCTAGAAGACAAAGCTGTGTTTCGTTCTGCGCAAGCCCTCGGCCCGGCCTACGAAAATCCGCTAGCGGTGCAGGACGCGACAATCGATGCGTATCTGCAGCCTCACGTTCGAACACCTCAGCGCACGGCAGATCTGGTGCGGTTTGTGACCGCGTTCAACAACGAGCAAACCGTAATGATTGAGCCGCAACTGCACGGATTGCGCAAGCCGGCGCTGATCGTGTGGGGTGACGATGATGTGTATTTCGACGTGAAGTGGTCGCAGTGGCTTGAAAAGACGCTGCCCGGAGCGAACCGTCGCGTCGTGCTGCCCGGTGCACGAATCTTCTTCCCGGAAGAAAGACCTCAACAGTTCAATCAGGAGCTGCGTTCATTCTGGCGCTGAAAGGAGGCTGCCAGGGGCTGGAATTCGGGCGGCCGTAAAGGGTCGCCTCGCGGATTGCTATCGCCCGGCTCGTGCGATCCGGGTAGTCTACCGATCGACGGATACTGCAGCCATCGTGGTACGCTCAAATTGAGCTGACGTGACAGTTCGCAAACCGGTATCGCTATGCCTGAGCACAGCCCCCATCCTCTGCTGGTCACTGCAACTTTCGCGGTATGGGATGTGGTCTGCGAGGGACGCTGCCGCCACAGGAGCGCCGAGGAGTTCATCGGGCAGACTCACCTGGTGTTTCCTTATCGGGGTGTCTACGTCAGACATGTGGGGTCGGTAGCGACCGTAGCGGAAGCCAATCAGGTCATTTTCTTCAATGAGGACGAACCCTATCAGATCAGTCATCCCATAGAAGGCGGAGACTCGAATCTGTCGATCGGCATCGACGCGGAGGCGCTTCTTGAGCTGACTCCGCCTGATTTCCTCCAGATCCCGGGCGGCGCGAAGTTTAATCGCCCCCGCGTGCGCGTGGATGCACGAACCCAAGCGCTTATCGCGTTGCTACGCCACAGCCTGGTGCGGGGGGTTATTGAGACACTCGAGGCGGAATCATTGACGCTGACGCTGATCCGGCGCGCCTTGGGCGAGCGCAGCTTCTCTACCGTGGCGACACATTTGGGACGCCAGAAGCTGGTTGACCGCGCCAAACTCGTGCTGGCCTCTGATCTGGGGCGTCGCTGGACGTTGGCGGAGATCGCGCGCGAGGTTGGAGTCTCGCCAGTGTACCTGACGCAGGTCTTTCAACTGCGTGAGGGTTTACCGCTATATCGCTACCAATTGCAGCTGCGTCTGGCACGAGCTCTTGATTTATTGGGTGAGCAACGCGACCTGACTGTTCTTGCGCTCGATCTTGGTTTCTCCAGTTACAGCCATTTCAGCACTGTCTTTAAACAGGCCTATCACCAGACGCCACTGGAGTTCCAGCGCTCGGTACAAGTCCGCTGAGCTAAGCCTTCCCGCCTCTGACTGACCGTCACTAAATATTCAGGTAGAGGCACGCTCATTTTTGCGGCTCTCACGCACTTGCCACCCTACGATTTCACGCTAGCCGGACGCTAGCGACACCATCGGCCAAAACCCGACGTCTAGCGCGATCTGATATCTTACCCGATTGCGGACGGTCGGCCGAGCAGGTCGACAAGATGGCATCGCTCGAAACGGTGACTCCAATCAGCGCAACGCTGTTGGTGTGGAGGAAGCAGGATGGCAAACGATACGATCGACCTTTCGAAGAATTACTTATTATTGGAGCCCGACGGGACAACGGTTCTCCTTCCGGGTGGTGGGGACTTTTGGAGTCAGTTGATCTCCGGCAATGCGACCGATTCTGGCATTCGGCGGCTGATTAGCAGCGAGAAGGGGCGGCTGCTGTCGATGTTATCTATGGGCGCTGATTGGACAAACTGGGAAATGCATCCAGCGGGCGATGAAATCCTTTTCATGCTTGAAGGCAAGGCAACATTTGTTCTGGACCTTTCCGAGGGTTTGAGGGAGATCGCTCTCACCGCGGGACACTTGCTGGTGATTCCGAAAGGGGTGTGGCACACAGCCAAGTTGCGTGAGCCGGCTCGCCTGCTGGCGATCACAGCCGGCTCAGGCACTCAACACCGCCCGGCGTAATTCGATGCGCGACAGGTCCTATCCGTCTCCGTCCGGCTGAGGCTGTGTAAAAACCGGATGACGAAAGTATCTCGCTCGACATTCATCTCATTTTTCCTCGGTCGCTTCTGCCGCCTGGTTTTCCGGCAAAGCGCCGCATCGACTCCGAGTCATACAGTCATACAGCGTGTCTTCCATCCCAGCCATTGCCGCTCCAGGCGTTGATGCGGGCCCAACAGCAATCCGGAGGTCAGCGCACCAGTGGCCGTTCATGGCACCGGCATCATCTCATTCTGATCCAGCGCCAGGACCTGCTTTCGCAATAGTTCCTCGAGGGTCTTTCTTCTCTGCTGCGCCCAGCGGGACCAGAGCAAGAAAACCAGCTCTTGAACCGTGTTTTTCATGCCTGTCGGGCAATCGAAGGAGCGCGGATGGTGAGTAAGAGTACTGATGCGAACCAGACATGGAATCGGCTAGGTTGCATGTGGCGGATGCCGCTGCACGCGCGGATGTCTCTGCACTGGATGCCCTTCATGGCCCTAGCCGGCTGGGTCTTTGGAGGGTTTGTTGATTCCGCAGCTCTAGGGCGGCAATTGTTCGTAATCGCTGGAATACGCAATCCCGCAGTTAACTCTGTGGATTGAGAGCATGAGCAGGACCTCAGTAGTGTTGTCAAACACCTTCTGGCTGCTGGTGCCGATCCTGGCGTTCAATATCGTGTTCGTCAGTCGGCTGCCTCCTGCGTTCCAAGCGGACGTGTTCTGGCGCGACATTCCGGCTTGGATTGGCACGCCGGAAAACGTGTTTCGATACTTCGTGCTGTTGCTACCACTCGTCATGCGCCTGCGCGCGATTACGCACGCCGAGCGAGCCGGTTTCGTCATCTACATCACCGGAACGCTGGTCTATTTCGCCGCCTGGGGAGCGCTGATCCTGTTCCCGCATAGCCCGTGGAGCAAGAGCGCTGCGGGATTCATGGCCCCGGCCTATACACCTGCGTTGTGGCTTGCCGGGATAAGTCTGATCGGCGACACACCGACGATCTCTGAGTTACCTTACAGCCCGTGGATCTATCGCCTGTTTGCAGCACTGTTCCTGATCTTTCACAACCTGCACGCCTGGACCGTCTTCAACCGAGGGCATTGAGTCCAGCGGAGCCTGCTCGGCAGGCGCAGGCTCGCAGGCGTTGAGCGCTTCCGAAGGGCCACCGCGTGAGCGGCCCTTCTACAGGCGCTTCGCCGGGTCCATCCGCTTATGCAGGATACGGTCAACACGCACCGTGTTTCCCAGCACGCGGTAGTAAGCGATATGGGAGCCCGCCGGCTAGGAGCGATAGCCTTTCGGCAACACGCTGCTGGTGCGCCCGATGCCGGGGTGGCGAAGGACGGCTTGCAAGGCGCTGTCGAGCGTGTCCTTATAGATCGGGACTTGATGCCCTGCGCCACTTCTTGGCGGTGTAAGTCAGAATCCCTTCGATATCGCGTTCGGCTTCCGGCGATAGGTCGAGTGCGTACTCAGGGAAGGACATCCGGGTCGATATCCACGTGTTTCCCGCTTGCGGCCTTCCTTGGGATAATTTTGGGACAATGGGACAGCAAAACCGCCCGTTTATTGTCCCATCCAGTTATGAATGGTTATAAGGGTAATTGTCTGATTCTGAAGGGACTTTATGGTGGCCAGGGGCGGAGTCGAACCACCGACACGCGGATTTTCAGTCCGCCCTACCGGCTTCTATCTCCGCAGAATCACGCGGGAATCGTTCCGGTGCTGTCGTTGTGGCTTCGATTGAGTATGCAGGGAGACTTCCGTTGAGTATTCGAGGTGACTCTCGCTGCGAGTCGTTCAGCTGAGAACCCGGCCGCGGTCGTTGGAGGCTCAGGTCGTCGCATGCTCGCCGCGAACCGTTGATCGGCGGACTTTAACGGCTACCTCAACGCTGGACCCAAGTCGGTTGATGATCGCCATAAGACGGT
>CAZBTV010000278.1:0-5336 GCA_964494895.1 uncultured Steroidobacteraceae bacterium
GAAAGCACTGTTCGCAATACCAGCCGAGATGTTTGCGCGCGATCCGGACTCCGCTTCCCTCGCCGTAGAAGGCGTACAGGGAGTCGAGATGCCCGAGAATAATATCACGCACCTCCATTCGCGAGGGTGTGGTGTGCGCATTTCCGCCGCTCAAAAACGCGTTGACAGCGCGGAAGATCCATGGCGCGCCATGGCTCGCGCGCCCAATCATTACTCCGTCCGCGCCGGTGAAATCAAGCACTTTGCGTGCCTTTTGCGGTGCGTTGATATCACCGTTCGCGAGCACTGGAATTCTGACGGAGGATTTGATACCGCGAATGGTCTCATACTCGGCGTCACCGTCATAAAAATCCGCGCGCGTGCGTCCGTGTACGGCAAGTGCTTGAATTCCGCAATTCTCTGCGATGCGCGCGATACTCACACCATTACGGTGCTCGTGATCCCAACCGGTGCGTATCTTGAGCGTTACCGGCACGTCCACCGCGCCTACGACCGCATCAAGGATGCGGGCGACGAGAGACTCGTCTCGGAGCAAGGCCGAGCCACAGAGCTTGCCGCAGACCTTTTTTGCTGGACAACCCATGTTCAAATCGATGATTTGCGCACCTTGGTCGACATTGAGGCGCGCGGCTTCAGCGAGCGCCGCCGGGTCCGCTCCTGCGAGCTGCACGACGCGCGGCTCCGGCTCACCTTCGTGGCTCATTCGCAACCGCGACTTCGGTGTGTTCCACAGCCGCGTGTCTGATGTCAACATTTCGGACGCCGCCAGTCCGGCGCCCAGTTTCCGGCACAGAATCCTGAACGGCCTGTCTGTAACACCTGCCATCGGCGCGAGCACGACCGGAGAGGGCAGGACGTAAGGTCCGATGTGCATGGAACGGCTATATTTTATCGGGAAACGGGATCGTTCGCGCACGCAATCCCACCTGCCGGTGCCGGCAGGCAGGCATCGATCTCGAAACCTACTGCGTTGGAGCCTGGGTCCACGAAAGCCATCTCCGCATCGATACGCTGCCCGGCGGATAGAAAAGAGGCGGGCGGTATGGCGGGTGGGAGGTAGTTTCCCGGAGGGACGTCGCGAGCGGCGATTCGGTTGCCGAAACGATCCTGCAAAGTCACTCGCAGCAGTGGTAGCGGCTGCGCCTGACGCCCGCCGTTTTTCACACTCGCTCGCACCATGATCTGGCCCGCGCTCTCGGCGTCGACAGAAGCACCGAGCTGGCGCACGTCGTAGGCATGCAGGTCCCAACTAGGTGTGAGATGCACGCCGAATACGGCGTACAACGCCGTGATGGGCTTGTTGAATTGGGGCGTGGCGGCCAGGTCGTTGCGATAGTGATTCACGACCTGGACCAACAGGAGAACCAGCATGGCAGCCACTCCTGCCCGCCAGAATGCCGGCGAGCCCGTCAGCTTCCTCATCAGATGCGCGGCGGAATCCAACTCGAGGGCCGCGGGCGCGGCCCGCGAGCGAGCCACTGAAGTTGGCACTTGTGGCGGTGGCGGCTCCACTGAGTCCAGTCCAAACGCTCTGATCGTCTTGCGAGGTTGCCCGCGGAAACCAACTTCCGGCTCCGGAATCGGGCTCTGCTCCGCGGTCGAGGGCTTCGGCTGTGTTTGTGGCTGCGTGTCGGCCGCGGGTGCTCGCGGACGTGCTTGCGGTTGCTTTTCCGGTTGGACGGGGCGTTGCCGCGGTTGAGACTGTGTCTCGAGTGGGGTCCGTGGTGGAGTGTGTGGCTGCGCGCGCGGTGTCGGCTTCGCGCTGGGCACGAATTGCGCTTGCGAGCTGGACGCGCCCGAGGATGCTCGTGCACTGTTGTCCGGTTCCCCGATGCTGATCTTCAGCTTGCGCATCTCGGCCGTCGAGGACAGGAAGTCCGCGTCCAGCTCGATTTCCGTTTGATCGGAGCTCGCGCGTGTCACGTGCGCGCCCGAATGGGCTGACTGATCCGGTGACCTCTGCTTTGGGGTGCTCGGAGCCTGACTGGCCGCAGCGCCTGGAGTCGGGTCCTCACTCCGCAAAATGATGGACTTGAAGGTGCCGGTGGCAGCGGTCCACTCAGGATTCGGCGGCGGCTCGACAAAAACCTGGTTGACATCGGCGGCCGCCGGGTTGAACTCGAGTGCGTCCTCCGGAATGGCTTCTTCGTCGATATCGCCCGGCAGCCCGCCGTCAGGTGGCGTGGGCGGTAGAGGTGCTGTTGCCTGCGCCGAACGTCCGGATGGCGCTGAGGGTTGTGATGGAGCGGGTGCCGCGGCGGTCGAGGGCTTGCGAGGGTGCTGGTCCGACGATGATGCGGGCGGTGGGGTCTGGCCCGCTGCGGCGGCTACCGCATTCCGATTCTCCGACAATCGCGCCAGCGCGTTGAAGACATTGGAGCAACGGCCGCAGCGAACATAACCTTGCGCCACGCGCAGATCCGCAGCGGTGACGACAAGAGTCAGGGCGCATTTCGGGCAGACCGTGAACATTCCGGCCATTGTTGAGATTGGCTCCGGGTCGGCACCGCGCTTATTGGCGGCGTCCGTGAAGACCCACCCAACCCTCGCGCTTTCCAAAAGGGCGTATATCAAAGCATGCGTCGTAAGCCCGTGTCACGTCGGATACCTCGTGTTCCATCAGGCCCGCCAGGATCAAGTCCCCGCCCGGCCGGATCAGCGCGGCAAATCGCGGGGCCAGCTCGCAAAGGGGGCCGGAAAGGATGTTCGACATCAGGATATCGACGCCCTTCGGAAGTGATTCCGCGGCGGCATGCAAGTGGACGCGAGCCCACACGGCGTTTGCCTCCGCATTGTCACGGGTGGCGATCAGGGCTTGCGGGTCGATGTCGAAGCAATGCGCTTGCGTAGCGCCCAATTTCGCGGCAGCCACGGCCAGCACTCCTGAGCCGCACCCGTAGTCGATTACGCGCGCCCCAGCCACGGGACCTCGGTCCAACCACTCGAGGCAGAGGGCGGTTGTTGGATGGGTTCCCGTCCCGAACGCGAGGCCCGGGTCCATCTTGACGACCACGGCGTTGGGATCTGTGACCTGCTCATGTCGCGGGCAAACCCACAGGCGCTCTCCGAAGCGCATGGCACGAAAGTCTTTCAGCCATTCCCGCTCCCAGGCGCGGTCGGCAATCACACGCGCGCAGATCAGCTCGGGCTGTATTGCAAGCGCGGAGGCCAACTGATCTTTCAAGCGCGCGAGCTCGTCCGACGGGGCATCAGGCGCCCCGACGTTCCCCGTGCCGGGCGGAGAGCCGGCTGCCTCGCCGGGAAAGAGCGCCTGCAGCCGGGTGGCCGGCCACAGCCGGAACTCCCCGGGCAGCGGTTCCAGAATGGCGTCGTCGCGTGAGTCCACGAAGGTCACGGCCGTAGCTCCGCATCCGAAGCAGGCGGCCTCCGCCTCGTCCGGATCGAGCGCGCCCAACGCGAAGGAAAGCTCGATGAACGAGGTCACACCGCTCGCTTCATTCTCAACGCAGTCCCAACCGGCGCTCCAGATAGTGGATGTCGGTGCCGCCTTTCTGGTACGCCGCGTGGTTGAAAATCTCCTGGTGGAGCGCGACGTTGGTGCGGATGCCTTCGATCACCATTTCCGCGAGCGCGTTCTTCATACGGGCGATTGCCGTTTCCCGTGTGTCACCATGGGCAATGATCTTGCCGATGAGGGAATCATAGTTCGGCGGTACGTTGTAACCGGAGTAGACATGGCTGTCGACCCGAACGCCGGGGCCGCCCGGGGCGTGCCAGAGGCGGATCGGGCCGGGAGACGGCATGAAGGTTTTGGCATCCTCAGCGTTTATGCGACATTCGATGGCGTGGCCGCGGATCTGAACATCGCTTTGAACGTAGGGGAGGCGCTCGCCGCTGGCAATGAGCAGTTGAGCTTTCACGAGATCGATTCCCGTGATGAGCTCAGTCACCGGATGCTCCACCTGGATGCGGGTGTTCATCTCGATGAAGTAGAACTCGTTGTCCTGATAGAGAAATTCCAACGTTCCAGCGCTTCGGTAGCCCACCGCCCGGCAAGCTTCGATGCAACGGTCACCCATGATGCGCCGCTGTCGGGCTGTGATGCCGGGTGCGGGTGCTTCTTCGATGACTTTCTGGTGCCGGCGCTGCATGGAACAGTCGCGTTCGCCGAGGTGAATGACATTGCCTTGTCCGTCGGCCAGCACCTGGAATTCAATATGACGCGGCCGTTCGAGGAACTTCTCCATATAGACCGCTTCGTTCCCGAAGGCGGCGCGTGCTTCGGCGCGGGTGATGCCGATACCGTTCAGCAGGGATGCCTCGCTGTGTACGACACGCATGCCACGGCCGCCACCGCCGCCCGATGCTTTGATGATGACCGGATAGCCGATGTCACGCGCAATCCGCAGATTTTCGTCGGGGTCATCGCCGAGCGGCCCATCGGAGCCCGGCACACAGGGCACACCGTGCGACTTCATGACACGTATGGCCGAAACCTTGTCACCCATGGTACGGATGGTTTCCGCCTTGGGTCCGACGAACACGAACCCGCTTTTTTCCACGCGCTCGGCGAAATCGGCGTTCTCCGACAGGAAGCCGTAGCCCGGATGGATGGCGACGGAGTCGGTGACTTCGGCGGCGCTGATGATCGCCGGCATGTTGAGATAACTGGCCAGCGATGGCGGCGGCCCGATGCAGACCGATTCATCCGCGAGCAGCACGTGCTTGAGGCTGTAATCCGCCGTGGAATGCACGGCAACGGTCTTGATTCCCAATTCGCGGCAGGCCCGGAGGATGCGCAGCGCGATTTCGCCACGGTTGGCGATAACGACCTTCTCCAACATGATGAGGGCGCTTATTCGACTACGAAGAGCGGCTGGCCGAATTCGACGGGATCGCCGTTTCGAGCCATGATGGACGTGACCTTGCCGGCCTTGTCGGCCTCGATCTGATTCATCATCTTCATCGCTTCGATGATGCACAGGACCTGGCCAACCTTGATCTCGTCACCGATCTCGATGAAGGGCTTGGCTCCAGGTGAGGGCGATCCGTAGAAGGTGCCCACCATTGGAGCCGTGATCACGTGCTCGTTGGGTTTGGGCTTGGCTGCGGGGCTTTCCGCCGTCGGGCTGGCGGAGGCTTTGGGGGCCTCGAGCTGTGGGCTCATGGGCATGGGCATGCTGGCGACGTGTGTGTATTGCGGGTAGATCGGTGGGGGGCTGTTTCCGCCCGGCATCCGGCTGATCCGGACCGCCTCCTCCCCTTCCTTGATCTCGATCTCCGCGATGCCGGACTCCTCCAACAGCTCGATGAGTTTCTTGATTTTTCGAATGTCCATGCCGGGAGTGCTCCCCTTCAAAAGTGGTCGATAAGAT
>CAZBTV010000279.1:0-5301 GCA_964494895.1 uncultured Steroidobacteraceae bacterium
CATGCCCGCCCAAAAAACCGCTGGAATCAGCCACCGGTTGCGAAGGACCGGCTAGGAGCCTGTCCGAGTAATGATCGCCGTCACGAGGGGCGGCCGCAGTAGGCGATCATTACTCGGACAGGCTCCTGGACGTCAGCTCAAGAACAGAGCCGCCGCGACCCGCCGCTCCTCCTGGACAAGGATGTTGAAGGTTCGGCAGGCCGCGCCCAGATCCATCACTTCCAGGCCCACACCCCTCGATGCGATCAGCGAGCGGATCGCCGCCGGTGGAAAGCGCTGCGTCGGCCCCGTTCCCAACAACACCACCTCTGGCTTCAGGGCCAGGATCGCCTCCAGATGCGCCGGTGCAAGCTGGGCGAAGCTCGACGGCTCCCAATTTTCGACCAGCGTATCGGCCGAGACGATGCAGCTGGCGTGCAGCCGCCTCTCACCGATCCGGATCTCCTGCGACGAATAGCCACGGATGAGATTGATTTGAGAGCTGGATTCGAGGGTGAACTTCATCCCCCGTAACATACCTCCAGCGCAGGCGGTCATCTAGCAGGTTGGAGCCTCGGGTACGATAGCGCCCCGTGCCGCGCGAAATAGTCATCGTTATCTCCGACCTCTACCTCCCCGCTCCCGACGCGGGTGGCTCCTCGACCGCAGCGGCAGCGCCCGGCGTGCCTCCCGGACTAGCGCATGTTGCTCGTTTTGGAAGCAAAAGCCCCCTCGCGGAGGGGTGGCGTGTGTGGCTGGCGCGGTGGCTAGGCCGCGCTGACCTTGCGGGCGCTGCGCCTGCTTCGATTGCTGCTGCAATTCTCGAGCCGGTCCGTGGCACAGCCTGGTTTGCGACTCCAGTGCATCTCATCACCAGTTTGACGAGCCTGCACCTCGACCGCCGCAGCCTTTTGCGTCTACCCGCGGACGACCTCGCCGCGCTTGCGGAGGACTTTCACCACACCTTTGCCGACTCCGGGTTCCATCTGACTCCGACCGACTCAGGCATGTTTCTCGTGAGTGGTCCTGACGCCCTGAGAGCGTCCACGACAGAGCCAGCGCGCGCCCTCGTACTGGGGCTCGAAACGTCTTTACCGACAGGCCCAAGCGCATCCGTATTCAAGCGTCTGGGTGCTGAGTTGGAAATGTGGCTGCATCAGCATCCCGTCAACGAGGGCCGCGCCCGACGAGGCGAACTGCCAGTCAGTACGCTCTGGCTCTGGGGCGGAGGAGATGTGCTTCAAACTCCGATGTCGCGGGATGGTCGTCTCAACAGTTCCGACGGAGCGTCGCAAACGACATCGCTCCAGCCGGCGACGCCTTTCGGGGACACAAGCATTCGCGGATCGCCCGACCTTGCGCTCGGTTCTGAGCCGTATTTGAACGGCCTTTGGCAGATTCACGGCGCGGAGCGCCACTCGCTGCCGGACTCGCTACCCAACCTGTCAAAATACCCACAGGCAGAACGCGCGGCCATCGTCACCGAGGTCACGCCCTTGCTGCACGCAAGCCCGCAATGGACCGTATTCAACGCACTTGCCGACATCGACAGTCGTTTTGTCGTACCCGCACTGTCGGAGCTCCACCGAGGCACTCTCTCGAGTGTTGTTCTGATCGCGAATGACACTATGCTGCGCGTCCAGCGTCACGACCGCCTGAAGCTCTGGCGCCGGGCTTCCCAATCGTGCCTCGACGCGCTCCGCTGCCCGTGAGGTCGCCACCGCCCGCGTGGCGAGCCCGCCAGTGGTTGCGCTAATATGGCGAGAGAGTTCAAGCGCAGAGGCCCGAC
Organism: uncultured Steroidobacteraceae bacterium; assembly: GCA_964494895.1. GTDB lineage: Bacteria > Pseudomonadota > Gammaproteobacteria > Steroidobacterales > Steroidobacteraceae > 13-2-20CM-66-19. Next base: position 1,769 of record CAZBTV010000279.1, read on the forward strand.
GTGCCGTCAGTCAGAGTCCGTCGAGCTGGTCGGGGTGAGTTGAGTTGAATCTACGCATCGTTCGTCGTGAGCTCCTGGAACATGCTTCCGCCCTGAGTGGCGATCTCCATCCCGTCCTCCGGCGCGTTTATCTCACCCGCGGGGTGCGCAGCATCGCGGACCTTGATGTTTCCCTCGAGCGTCTGGCACCGGTGGGCACGCTCGAAGGTGTCTCGGCGGCGGTGGACCTGCTGGTTCAGCACCGCACGGGACGTATTCTCATCATCGGTGACTTCGACGCCGACGGAGCTACGAGCACTGCGCTGATGGTGCGAGCACTGCGGAGCTGGGGATTCGCATCGGTCGATTTTCTCGTCCCCAATCGATTCGAATTCGGCTACGGACTCACGCCGGAGATCGTGACACTGGCGGCTAGCCGGGCGCCCACCCTCATCGTAACAGTCGACAACGGCATCTCCAGCAATGCCGGCGTCGCGTACGCCCGTGCGCAGGGCATCGACGTACTCATTACCGACCATCACCTGCCCGGGCCCGAGCTTCCTCGAGCCAACGTGATCGTCAATCCCAACCTGGCCGGCAGCACTTTCGGCAGTCGCTCGCTTGCGGGTGTAGGGGTTGCCTTCTACGTCATGGCAGCCGTTCGCCGCCACCTGGACGCGAGCCAACTTACACCTCCCGGGGCTCCGCGGGTCACCGAATTCCTGGATCTCGTCGCCCTCGGAACGGTGGCCGACGTCGTCCCTCTGGATTGCAACAACCGGGTGCTCGTCGCCCAAGGGCTCAAGCGCATTCGCGCCGGCCGCTGTGTCGCCGGAATTCGGGCGTTGCTCGAGCTCGCTGGCCGGCGGGCCGCCGAGCTGACAGCGACTGATCTGGCTTTCGCCGTGGCGCCGCGCCTGAACGCGGCGGGGCGCATGGATGACATGACCATCGGCATTCAGTGCCTGCTTAGCGACGGGGTGGCGGAGAGCCAGGGGCTGGCGGCGCGACTGGATCAGCTCAATGAAGAGCGGCGCGCGACCGAAGCCCGCATGCAGATTGAAGCGCTCGCAGCAGTAAGCCGGTTGCGTGATCCTGGACCTCGCTTCGTTCACCGCAGCGGCGTGTGTTTGTTCGACGAAAGTTGGCATCAGGGTGTGGTTGGACTGGTCGCAAGTCGCGTGAAGGACCGCGTGCGGCGCCCTGTGATCGCCTTTGCTTTGGCCAATGAGGGGATACTCCGGGGCTCGGCACGGTCGGTACCGGGCATCCACATCCGCGATGTACTCGATGCCATCGCGGCTCGTGAGCCCGATCTCATCAGCAAGTTCGGTGGACATGCCATGGCCGCGGGGCTGACGCTGGAGCGCTCGAGCCTGGATCGCTTCGCCAGGGCTTTCGATGAAGAGGTTGGGCGTTGGGCAGGGCGCTCCGCGGCGGACATGGTTGAGACCGACGGCGAGCTATCGGTACAAGAAATTGCGCTCGACACGGCACAGGCGCTGCGTGCCGGCGGCCCGTGGGGCCAGGCCTTTCCGGAGCCGTGCTTCGACGGCATGTTTGAGATTCGCAACGCACGCGTCGTAGGTGATCGCCACCTGAAAATGTGGGTGGAAGTCCCACGGACGGGCCGCTCCTTCGACGCAATCGCGTTCAATTATATCGAGGAGCGCGATGGCTTCGTGCCCCCGGAAGGATCGGTGCAGCTTGTCTATCGCCTGGATGTGAACGAGTATCAGGGCGAGCGCCGCCTGCAGCTTCTTGTGGATCACGTTCTCCCCGAGCAAGCCGCACACGGTGTGGCAGGCTGAGCGCGCTCACGCTAGCATTCACCAATCCTTTGAAGATTAAGAACCTACGGCATCACGATGGAAGTCAATCAGCTCAAGCGTCAGCTCAAAGACCTCAGCGAGCGCATGCACTCCCTACGGGGGTTTCTTTGAGTACGACCACAAGAAGGAGCGCCTCGAAGAGGTGGGGCGCGAGCTGGAAGACCCTGCGGTCTGGACCAAGCCTGAGCGGGCGCAGGAGCTCGGGCGGGAGCGCGCGCGGCTAGAAGCCGACACGAGCGAGATCGAGCGTACCACCAAGGGGATCGCCGATGCCGCCGAGCTGCTGGAGCTCGCGGAAAGCGAAGGTGACGAATCCGCCGCCCGCGACATCGATAACGACGCGCAAAGGCTGGAAGCCGAGGTCCGGCGCCTCGAGCTCAAGCGCATGTTCCATGGCGAGATGGACTCGCACAACGCCTTCCTCGACATCCAGGCCGGGGCTGGGGGCACTGAAGCCCAGGACTGGGCGCAGATGCTGCTGCGTATGTACCTGCGGTGGGCCGCCGCTCGCGGCTTCTCGGCCGAAGTGATCGATTCGAATCCGGGTGAAGTGGCCGGCATCAAGAGCGCCACCATCGAGCTCAAGGGAGAATATGCCTACGGCTGGTTGCGCACCGAGACCGGTGTGCACCGGCTGGTGCGCAAGTCACCATTCGATTCCGGCAACCGCCGCCATACGTCATTCGCCTCGGTGTTTGTTTCCCCGGAAATCGATGACGATATCGAGATCGATATCAACCCGGCGGACCTGAAGACGGATGTATACCGCTCCTCCGGCGCGGGCGGCCAGCACGTCAACAAGACCGAGTCGGCCGTGCGCATCACGCACATTCCGAGCGGCATCGTGGTCGCTTGCCAGAACGAGCGGAGCCAGCACAAGAACCGCTCCACCGCCATGAAGATGTTGAAGGCGAAGCTCTACGAGCTGGAAGTCAACAAGCGCAACGCCGCCGCGCAGGTGCTGGAAGACTCGAAGTCGGATGTGAGCTGGGGCAACCAGATCCGCTCATACGTTCTCGATCAGTCGCGCATCAAGGACCTGCGCACGGGTGTGGAAGTAGGGGCCACCGACAAGGTGTTGGACGGCGACCTGGACCAGTTCCTCGAAGCATCGTTGAAAGCGGGTGTTTAAGTGACCGAATCGAAAGACCAGGCTATCACGTCCCAGGCCGGGGGGGCTCGAGTCGATGGACAAATGCCCGCTGTCGATGACAACAAGCTGATCGCCGAGCGGCGCGCGAAGCTGGCTCAGCTCCGCGACAGCGCTCGCGAGGCCAACTTCCCCGTATTCCCCAACGATTTCCGGCGCAACGCCCTTGCTGGACAGCTCCACGACGCTTACGGCGAGCGCGACGCCGATTGGCTGAACGCCAATGCGACACATGTGAGCGTCGGCGGTCGCATGCTGTTCAAGCGCGTCATGGGCAAGGCCAGCTTCGTCAAGATCGCCGATCGTACCGGCCAGATCCAACTCTTTCTCCAGCAGGAAGCGCTCGGCGCCGCCTACGATGCGTTCAAGAGCTGGGATGTCGGCGACATCATCGGCGCCACGGGTGCTTTGTTTCGCACCAGGACGAACGAGCTCTCCGTGCGGGTCGACAGCCTGCGACTGTTGGTAAAGTCGCTGCGTCCCTTGCCCGACAAGTGGCACGGCCTCGCCGACAATGAGACCCGTTACCGCCAGCGCTACGTCGACCTCATCGTCAACGAGGCCAGCCGGAA
>CAZBTV010000280.1:0-5179 GCA_964494895.1 uncultured Steroidobacteraceae bacterium
GAAGCTGTCATTGACGTTGCTGAGATTCATGACATCGAAGGCGACGACCGTCGGCGCGCCTTCGGGTCCAACCCGATTCTGGATGAGCTTGTCCAGGCGCTCGCAGAACAGGCCCCGTTTCGCAAGGCCCGTCAGCGGATCGTAATAGGCGAGATACTGGACCGCCGTCTCCTTCTGGCGGTACTGCAGGGCGAATGACAGGTTGGCGGTCATGTCCTGCAACACGCACAACTCCTCGTCACTCAACAGATCGCTCTCACGGGAGGCGAGCGACAGCACTCCGATCCGCGCTCCGTCCACAGTGAGTGGCAAAGCCACGACTGAATGAAAGCCGTGCTCCAGCAACTCGAGACGGCCCACGACTGGCGGCTCCGACTGTGTCAGGTCATTGCTGATGGTGATCTGCCCGGTGCGCAGCGCGCGCCCGACCAGGCTCGTGTCCGGCTCGGTTCCGTCGCCGATGACAAAGTCGAGTTGCTCGAGCTGGCCTGGGCCCATTCCAAGACGATACCAAGGGCGTGCACGGCGCCCATCAGGGGTCACGAGAGAGAACATCACGTGCTCATAGCCGCCGACCTGAAGTGCCAGCCGGCAGGCCTCACGTAACAGATCCTCGCGTTCGCGAATCCGCACTACAGCGGCATTGATGCCACTTTGCATCTGGAGCATGCGCGTCAGCCGCGCAATCCGCTCCTGCTGCTGTTGATGGAGGTACTGCTCTTGCTCTCGAGCCTGCTGCTCCAGCAGGCGCTGGCTGGCGCGCTCCCTGACGTCACGCAAGGCGGCTGCGACTGCCTGCACGAGACGCGATGGATTGGCCTTCAGGACATAATCGGCGGCGCCCCGGCGCATAGCCTCGACAGCGAACTCCTCGCCCGGCGTGCCTGATAGGAAAATGAACGGCACGTCCGGCAGCTCGCGCGCCGCGATCTCCAGCGCGGCCAAGCCGTCAATCCTTGGCAGCACCAGGTCCGACAGAATGAGTTGGGGGGCGAAGCTGCGCAGCGCTGCGCGGAAGTCTTTTTCCGAATCAACTTGTAGATATATACAGGCAATACCGCCCTGGGCCAGCTGCCGCCTGACGCGCGCGGCTGCGGCAGCCATCTCCTCGACGATCAGTACTCGCAGGCCGTCCGACACCGGAACCTCTGTTGGCCTTTGCAACTGAGGCCTACTGCGCCGACGCGACGCACGAGCCAGGTTGCCACTCCTTCGCATCCGCGGAGCATCCGAACAAACTTGTCAGAAACATCATACAAGAGCGGCACGCTGCGACCACTGACGGGAGTCTGCGACAGCCAACGCGACGCGAACCGTACCGCATCCGGTAGGCAGGTCACGTCGTTGCATCCGTAAGCAGCCAATCCGCCGACAAGGAGTGCCGCTCACCCCATTGGGGTCGGGCTTTCCCTTGATACCTGCTCGGAGTGTGGAAAATATCTCAGCGGGAGCGGAAACTGGACGCTCCGCGACAGGACCGGACCCGGCGGTAAGGGTCCATCCATTGGGCGGGTCTATCTGCGCGCGAGCTCAGTCCTCGCTGATGCTGCGGAAATCGACACCCAGGGACCGCAGCTTCCGGTACAGATGGGTGCGCTCCATCCCTACGCGCTTGGCGAGCTGGCCTACCTTACCGTTGCAGAGGAGGAGCTGCTGTTGGAGGTAGGCGCGCTCGAACTGCTCGCGCGCCTCGCGCAATGGGAGCGCCAGGAGGTCCTGCTTTACCAGCGGCTCCCCCGATGGCGCCTGGACAGCGAGCTCGCGCTCGATCTCCTCCAGCCGGATCTCCTCGGGCCCTTTTTGGATCAGGAGCCGATGAACCAGGTTTTTCAACTCCCGCACGTTGTCCGGCCACGGGTAGTTCCGCAGCCGATTTTGCGCGGCCACACTGAAACGCCGGAATGGCAACCCCTCCGCGTCAACCACGCGATCGACGTAGTGACGCAGTAGCTCAGGAACATCTTCCGCATAGTCGCGCAGTGGCGGCGTACGCACGATCAACATGTTGAGGTGAGCCAGCAGATCCCTGCGGAATCCTTCCGGCCCGGCGCGATTCTCGATTCCCGGTTGTGCCGACGACAGTACTCGGGCGCGAAATTCGACCTCCTCACTCCCCCCCAGACGAGTAAAGCGTCCCGACTCGAGCACTCCGACGAGCAGCCGCTGCACCCCGGCGGGCAGATCCTCGATCTCGTGAATGAACAGCGTTCCGTCGGCAGCTTCTTCCAGGACACCCGGCCGGTTGCCGTTGGCGTCCTCACGGCCGAAAAGCCGGCTCTCCGCGTCGGACTCCCGAAGGCTGCTCGCGACGAGTGCGACAAATTGAGAGCCAGCCCTTGGGCTGCGCTCATGGATGTAGCGCGCGAAAGCCTCCCGCCCCGAACCGGGCTCGCCTATCAAGAGCACCGAGGAAGGGTTGCCCGCGACCTGCTGCAACTCCGCGCGCAGCTGCTGCATGATCTTGCTCTTGCCGACAGGCGCCAGCAGTTGTGGTGCCAGGAGTTTCCCAGACTGGCGCCGCCGCTTTCCGGCGTCGAGCGCACGCTCCACCGTCCGCAGCAGCTTTGCCAAAGAGAGAGGCTTCTCAACAAAGTCGAAAGCGCCCAGCCGTGTCGCCTCCACGGCAGTTTCAACCGTCCCGTGGCCCGACATCATGACCACCGGACAGCCATCCGTCGTGGAAGCCGACCATTCGCGCAGGAGGCTGATGCCGTCGACATCCGGCATCCAGATATCAAGCAGCACCAGATCCGGACTCTGGCGAGCCCGCGAGGCCCGGGCTTGCGCGGCATTGGCGGCGACATCCACCTCGTAGCCTTCCTCCGAGAGAATCTCTTTCAGGAGACCGCGAATGTCGGCCTCGTCGTCGACCACCAGAATGTGAGGACCGCTCATGCTCTTTCTCCCTCCGAAACCACAGTGCTCCGATGGCGGCTGCGCGCACCCTCGGCCGCGGATCGTGTGCTGTCCTTCACCGGAAGCACTACGCGCACTCGTGCTCCGCCTTCTGGTCGGTTATCGGCATCAATCCGGCCGCCATGCTCTTCAACGATCTTTTTCACGATCGCAAGCCCGAGGCCAGTGCCCTTGGGCTTGCTGGTGACATAGGGATCGAAGACCCGCCCAAGAAGCTCCCGCTGGAACCCAGGGCCATTGTCACACACGTTGATGACTGCATAAGCGGCATCCCCTCCGCTCTCGAGCCGGGTGGTGATTTCCAGCAACGGTTTTGGAACGCTCTCGAGCGCTTCCAGGGCATTCGTGACCAGGTTGTTGAGAATCTGGCGCACCCTGCCGCGATCAGCCTCGATCATCTCCAGCCGCTCGTCGAGCGAGAGCTGGATGAGCGCGCGCGGGTCCTGGGATCGGTAGAGCTCCGCCACGTCGGTGACGAGCTGGTTGAGGCTGAAGCGCGTAATCCGCATCTCGGGTGCTCGCGCATACTCGCTGAACGCATTCACCATTTGCTGCATGGTTTCGACCTGCTGAACAATGGTGTGGGTAGCTCGATCGAGAATCTCCGCATCCGGCGCCTTCATCGTGGCCAGCAGGCGCCGCCGCAGCCGCTCCGCGGACAACTGGATCGGGGTCAGCGGATTTTTGATCTCGTGGGCGAGCCGGCGCGCCACCTCGCCCCATGCAGCGTCTCTCTGCGCCTGCAGTAACGCCGTAATGTCGTCGAATACGATGACGTACCCCATGTCGCTGTCCTCGCCCGGCAACGGGGTGCACGCGCACATCAGGGTACGGCGCCCCGCCTGCCCGTCGAGATCCAGTTGCTCGCGCCATTCTTCCCGGCCGCCTGCAAAACGGACCGCGATCGCGGCGACGAACTGGCCGAGCCGTTCGTTCGCAGCCGCCAACTCTGGCAGTGCGCGCCCGGTCGCCGCCGACAGGTCAGTCCCAAGAATGGCTCCCGCCGCGTGATTTGCCATCCGTACGGTCAGCATGCGATCTACCGCCACTACCCCGGTGGACAGGCGCGCCAGAATGATGGCCAATCGCTCACGCTCGCGTTCCACGGCCTGCTGGCTGTGGAGCGCTTCCTCACGAGCGCGCCGCAGGCGTTTGGTCATGTCGTTGAAGGAGTGCACCAGGAAGCCCATCTCGTCCCGCGAAGGCAGCGGAAGCCGCGTACCAAAATCGCCTTTGCCCACCGCACGAGTCCCCGCAATGAGGTTCTGGACAGGGCCGACGAGGCGTTGCGCCGAAAAGATGGCGCCATAGATGGCGGCCAGCATCGCCAATAACAACACGAGGGTCAGGGTCAGCCGGAAGCTGTACTTGAGCGGCTCGCGCATGGCAGCCACATCGCCGTATTCGGAAAAAGAGCGTTGCACGGCCTCGGCAAGCTCAGAAAGCTGCGCCGGCACGGGATAGATGGCAACGACATAACGGTTGTCTCCACCCGCCAGCGGATCAGTCAGGGCGGCCGCCGTCCTGATGATGTATTTCCCACCCGTTTGGGGCTCGAGGCTCACGTAAGGGCGCAGCTGGCCGACCTGGCGCAGCAGGTCCGATGGAGGACGCGAAGGCAGGCTCTCGAGAGGGCTTTCCAGGCTGGCGGCGATGATGCGCTCGTGCCCCCCGAAGAGGACGATTTCCAGCGCTTCGGACACGACCCGCTCGTCGTCCAGCCGCGTCTGAATGTCGGCCGGAGCCACCTTTTCGAGCGTACGTGCGAGCGACTGGGTCCGCTCGGAGTATTCGCGCATTCGCAGATCGAGCGCCGCGCGGGATAGGCGCACGGCGTCATTCAATCCTTGTTTCACCTCGACCTGGAACCAGCTATCGATGCCGCGGTTGAGGAACTCCAGCGAGGACAGGTAGACGATGAGCAGCGGCGCGACCACCAGCGCGCCAAAGATCAGTACCGTGCGCGCGATGAGCCGCGACCCCGGTACATGATCCCGATAGTCACGGAACAGCTGCCACAGCTTACGGGTGAGCAGCGTGACCAGAGCGATCACACCGATCACGTTCAACACCAACACCGCGGGCTGCAAGCGCCCGAACTCCGCGGAGTTCTGCACGCTCTTCAACAGCAACAGCAGCGCGCCGGCGCCGATCGCGGTCCATAGTATGAGCAGCGCGGCGCTGCCCGGTCTTATGCGCGCCTTCGTCTCCTCGTTCACACCGGAAGTGACCATGAATACCACTCGCTCACGCGATGCCAGTC
>CAZBTV010000281.1:0-5164 GCA_964494895.1 uncultured Steroidobacteraceae bacterium
AGTCCGGATGCTCGTGCCCATGCGAGTGGTCATGCGCATGGGCGTGGCTGTGGGCATGCGCTTCGTGCCCGGTGGGTGAGGGTGTGCTCCCCTCATAGGCGCCAGGCTCGGGGGTGAAAGGCTCCAGGACCAGGCTGACCGTCGCGCCCAATCCGGTCAACATCTTCACAATGACCGCGTCCTCACGAATCAGAATGCGGTGGGGCTCGAGTTGCGCCGGAAGATGCCGGTTGCCGATATGCCAGGCGAGCCTGACCAGCGCACCAGCATCCGCGGCGGTGACTTCCACCAGTCGCTCGGGCGCCGCATCGACGCTGATGATTCTTCCATCCTCGAGCCGCAGCCCGTCTCCGGCCCGCAGGACCGCCGCTCTCGGGAGGTCCAACAGGAACGTGGTTCCGCCCTGGGCGACATAGCGCAGGCGACGTCGGTGCCGCTCGTCATAGGTGAGGACGAGGCGGTCGATGGCTCTGTGCGCGGGCCATTTTCCCGCCGGCAGGACTTCGATAGCGCGGATGAGGGATGACATAGGCGTTTCCCCTGGGCTTTGGGAGGCCGCTCAAAAGAGAAAGTATCGCTGCGCCATGGGCAGCACCGTAGCGGGCTCGCAGGTGAGCAGCTCTCCATCGGCCCGAACCTCGTAGGTCTCGGCGTCCACCTCTATGTGGGGTGTGACGGAGTTCAGCACCATGCTGTGCTTGCCGATTCCGCCTCGAGTGTTTTCAACAGCGACCGGAGGGCGTTCGAGGCCGAGCTGTCTGGCTCCGCCGCTGTCGAGGAACGCGCGGCTCACGAAAAGCATGGAGGACCGGGCCACGGCTTTGCCGATCGCGCCAAACATGGGCCGATAATGTGTGGGCTGCGGCGTTGGTATGCTGGCATTCGGGTCGCCCATGGGGGCTGCCGCGATGCTGCCGCCCTTGATCACCAGATCCGGCTTCACGGCAAAGAAGGCCGGCGACCACACCACGAGGTCCGCCAGCTTGCCTACTTCGATCGATCCAACATAGCGTGAAATACCGTGGGCAATGGCGGGATTGATGGTGTACTTGGCAATATAGCGGCGGGCGCGGAAGTTGTCGTTGCCCTCGGTATCCGGAGCTAGGGCACCACGTTGGCGCTTCATCTTGTCCGCGGTCTGCCAGCAGCGGATGACGGTCTCGCCGACGCGGCCCATCGCCTGGCTGTCGGAGCTCATCATGGAGAACGCGCCGAGGTCATGCAGGATGTCTTCAGCGGCGATGGTTTCCTTCCGGATGCGGCTTTCGGCGAAGGCGACGTCCTCGGCGATCCGCGGATCGAGGTGATGGCACACCATCAACATGTCCAGATGCTCATCGAGCGTATTGACCGTGTAGGGCCTGGTTGGGTTGGTGCTCGAGGGAAGGACATTTTCCAGTCCACAAACCCGAATGATGTCCGGAGCGTGTCCGCCACCGGCACCTTCCGTGTGGAACGCGTGGATCGTGCGGCCCTTGAAGGCCGCTATGGTGCTTTCGACGAAGCCCGACTCATTCAACGTGTCAGTGTGCAGAGTGACCTGCACATCAGCGGCATCCGCTACGGAGAGGCAGCAGTCGATGGCGGCCGGTGTCGTGCCCCAGTCCTCGTGCAGCTTCAGCCCACAGGCTCCTGCATTGACCATCTCCTCGAGCGCGCGTGGCTCGCTGGCGTTGCCTTTGCCGAAAAGGCCAATGTTCATCGGCAGCGAGTCGACTGACTCCAGCATGCGCGTCAGGTGCCACGGGCCGGGCGTACAAGTCGTAGCGAGTGTGCCGTGCGCCGGGCCGGTGCCGCCTCCCAACATGGTCGTGATCCCGGCATACAGCGCGTGCTCGACCTGTTGTGGGCAGATGAAGTGGATGTGGGGATCGATCCCGCCTGCCGTGACGATCTTGCCCTCCGCTGCGATGACTTCAGTGCCGGGCCCGATGATGATATCGACCCCAGGCTGTATGTCAGGATTGCCGGCTTTCCCGATACAGGTGATGAAGCCGTCGCGGATGGCGATGTCCGCTTTCACCACTCCCCAGTGATCCAGGATGACGGCGTTGGTAATGACGGTATCGACGGCACCAGCGGCGCGACTGACCTGGCTCTGGCCCATGCCATCGCGGATTACCTTGCCACCGCCGAACTTGACTTCCTCTCCGTAGATCGTCCGGTCTTCCTCGACGCAAATAAACAATCCGGTGTCGGCCAGGCGGATGCGGTCCCCCACGGTGGGACCGTACATCGCGGCATAGGCGCGGCGGGTGATCTTCGTACCCATGTGAATCAACTCTCCGTGAGTGGCTGCGCTTCCAGCGCTCCCATGACTGCACCACGAAATCCCACTACGCGGCGCGCGCCGACGTAAGGTATGAGTTGCACCTCCCGGCTCTGCCCCGGCTCGAAACGGATCGCGGTGCCGGCAGGGATGTCCAGGCGCATTCCGCGGGCGTGGCCGCGCTCGAAGCTGAGCGCGGGGTTGGCCTCAAAAAAATGGTAGTGGCTGCCGACCTGAACGGGGCGGTCTCCGGTGTTGGCGACGGTCAACACTACAGGCGTGCGGCCCTCGTTGAGCGCGATGTCGCCCTCCATTGTCAGAATCTCACCAGGAATCACGTCAGGGTCTCCTTGATTTCAGCGGATGGGCTGGTGGACGGTGACGAGCTTGGTGCCGTCGGGAAAGGTCGCCTCGACCTGGATGTCATGAATCATTTCGGGCACGCCCTCCATGACCTGGTCGCGGGTGAGCACGTGCGCGCCTGCTTGCATGAGATGGGCGACGCTCTTGCCATCGCGTGCGCCTTCCACGACGAAATCGGTAATGAATGCCACTGCCTCGGGATGGTTCAGTTTTACGCCACGCTCCAGGCGGCGGCGTGCGACCATGGCGGCCATGGCGACCAGCAGTTTGTCTTTTTCGCGGGGAGTCAGATTCATGCGAGCGCCTCTTCAGCAGTGCCATACCCGGGGGAGTCGCGCCGGCAAGGAAGCCGCGGCCTGCCGGATGCCAGCAATCAGCTTCATTACGGTTCCGCGCAGCTCGGCGGCGTCTTCGGCCATTATGCGCGCCAGCACGATTCCGTCCAGCAAGGTGGCTCCATGGAGCAGCGTCGAGGAATTCAGCAGGCGCCGGAATTCGTCCAACTGCCGGGGCGCATCCCCACCGACGTAGAGCATTGTCGAGCAGGCAACGCTTGTGCCAAATCCAAATGGTGCCGTCCGCATTGCTCCCACGTTGCCGTCCATGTGCAGCGCATCGGCCCAGATCAGCTTTCCGCCACGGCGAATGCGCCAAGCGTCGTGAAGCATGCCTGTGGCGAAGCTCTCCCGCATTGCCGTGCGGCCAAACACGATGCTTTCCACCGCCAGGAGTCGTCCATGCGAGCTGACTTCCGCACTGAATAGTCGTCGCAAGCGTGACCCGTCGAAAAGGATCGTTTCCTGCGCGAGCCATTCCGCCCAGGCGCCGTCTTCCACCCGCATTTCGACTTCCACGACAGCGTCGCCGGCCGCCGGCAGCGCCCGATAGATTTTCTCCGCGGCCTGTGTGGATACAGTCGCGCGCGCATCAGTGCCAACAATGACGGCAACACGTGTTCGATCGCCCCCCGTCAGGCCACCGCTCGTCGTCAGCAGAACGGACTGCATCGTCTCGTCGGCCTCGGACGAGGGGAACAAAATCCGGCACGGCGCCCGCTGATAGAGATCCGACAACGATGTCCGGTGATGCGGGCCGCAACGAAAGGCGATTCGAGCCTCGCCGTCGGCGCGCTGATGCGAGTGTGTGGTCACCGCGTTCACTCGAGCGCGTTCCGTGTGCTGTTGGAATGCCGCCCGTGGGTTTTCGGCGGGAGGTTTTTCGTCCCAGGTGTTCTCATGATCGCATTCCCTCACGTGCGTGCGTCTACGTCAAACGCCCCATGTCCCTGCGTCAAATGGCCCGTAGCGCTGGCCGGGCAGGTCTCTTCGCGTAAAGAGAAATGGGCGCTCGAGCCGACGGGAAGCCACTCAGTGGCTCAGATCGCACCAATACGGATAGACGCCTGCCCGGTGCGCACCAACATTGTGCCAAAAATGGCGGCGCGGGTGGCGGGACTTCGGTCTGTCCGCCGGCCGGAAACAAGGTCGTGCGGGTCCTCGATTCGGTGGCGCAGTTCTCCTGGGGCGATCAATTCAATATCTGGGCAGGTCGTTGCATGCCCCAGCGACCGCGCCAGTATGTATGGCCCATATCATGCAAACGAGTGGGCGGTATGTCGCGACGGAGTGCAAGACGGCCACCCATGCACCGCGGTGGGCGCGAGAACGGCGTGATGTACTGGGGTCAATTCGGGACATTCAAGCTCGCGGAGATCGACCGCAAGGTAGTGGGGCTGGGCTTGCAGCTGCAGATGTGATTGACGAATCCAATACAGGGGGATTCACTCATGACGCGATTATTCGGCGGCCGATGCCGCAGGGACAGTGAATACCGCGGTGTTTCGCGCCTTTGGAGGACATTCAGCCGGGCGCTGCCGTTCATCTGGGGCCTCGCGGCATCGGCGATAGCCAACGCGGCCACCGATACCATCAAAGTCGGTGTGCTGCACTCGCTTTCCGGCACGATGGCTATCAGCGAGACGACCCTCAAGGACACTGTACTGATGCTCATCGACGAGCAGAACAAGAAGGGCGGGCTGTTGGGCAAGAAGCTCGAGGCCGTCGTCGTCGATCCGGCATCCAACTGGCCTTTGTTCGCGGAGAAGGCCGCGGAGCTGCTGGAAAAAGACCATGTGGCGGTGGTGTTTGGCTGTTGGACCTCGGTGTCGCGCAAGTCGGTGTTGCCGGTATTCGAGAAGGACAACGGGCTTCTGTTCTATCCCGTGCAGTATGAGGGCGAGGAATCCTCGAAGAACGTCATCTACACCGGTGCCGCTCCCAATCAGCAGGCCATTCCAGCGGTCGATTACCTTATGAAAGAGGTGGGCGCGAAGCGCTGGGTGCTGGCCGGGACCGACTATGTCTACCCGCGCACTACCAACAAGATACTGGAGGCGTACCTGAAGTCAAAGGGTGTCAAGGACGAGGACATCATGATCAACTACACGCCTTTCGGCCATTCGGATTGGCAGAGCATCGTCGCGCAGATCAAGAAATTCGGCTCGGCGGGCAAGAAGACGGCGGTGGTCTCGAC
>CAZBTV010000282.1:0-5149 GCA_964494895.1 uncultured Steroidobacteraceae bacterium
GGTCATGGCCAGCAGTACCGGGTCGATGGGCGGCTGGAAGTTGGTTTCGCCCTTTTTCGCCTTGGTGCCCACGTCGGCGGAGGCTGAAAACTGGCCCTTGGTCAGGCCGTACACGCCGTTGTTTTCGATGATGTACAGCATGTTGAGGTTGCGGCGGATGGCGTGGCAGAACTGGCCCAGGCCGCTGGACAGGGTGTCGCCGTCGCCGGAGACCCCGATGTAGTGCAGCTTGCGGTTGGCGGCATTGGCTCCCATGGCGATCGAAGGCATGCGGCCGTGCACCGAGTTGAAACCGTGGCCGCCGCTGACGAAGTAGGCTGTTGTCTTCGAGGAGCAGCCGATCCCGGACAGCTTCACCACGTTCTGCGGCTCGAGCGACAAATCCCAACAGGCCTCGACGATGGCCGCGGTGATGGAATCGTGTCCGCAACCGGCACAGAGCGTCGACAGTGCCCCTTCGTATTCGCGCCGCGTCAAGCCCAGCGCGTTTTTCGGGAGAGAAGGATGGGCAATCTTCGGTTTGGCGATGAACGTCATATGGGCGCGCTCCTAACCGGCCGCCACGTCTTTGCGGTGCGCCAGGCCGCGTGGGCTGATCTCGGCCAAGACGCCTTCCACAATGAACGAGGACGATATCGGCAGGCCGTTGTAATGCAACAGTGAGCGCAGCTTCGACTTCTCCACAGAAGATTCCAGCGTCAGCAGCGACCGGAACTGCGCGTCCCTGTTCTGCTCGACCACGAAAAGCAGTTTGTGCGCTGCCAGGAAGCGCTCGACGTCCTCACTGAAAGGAAACGAGCGCACGCGCATGTAGTCGACGCGCACATCATGAGCCGCGAGGACGTCCAGCGCTTCCCGTATGGCTCCCTCGCAGCTTCCGATCGAGACGATGCCGACTTCGCTCCCCGAGGTCGCGTCGATCACGGCCCGGGGCACGAGCTTCTTTGCCGTGTCCCATTTCTTCAGCAAGCGATCCAACAGGATCTGGTACTCGGTGGAGTCTTCCGTATAGGTGCCGTACTGCGAGTGACCTGAGCCGCGGGTGAAGTACGCCCCCTTCGCATGTACGCCAGGGAGCGTGCGCGAGCAGATGCCGTCGCCATCCTTGTCGACGAATCGGTAAAACTTTTCGAGCTTCTCGATGGCCTCTTTGTCGAGCACCTTGCCCCGATCGGGTCGATAGGTGTCATCCCACTTCAGGTCGCGGCACATCCAGTCGTTCATACCGATGTCGAGATCGGAGAGCACGAACACAGGCGTCTGCAACCGCTCGGCGAGATCGAACGCCTGTACCGCCATGTAGAAGCACTCTTCCGGATTCGCCGGATAGAGGCAAATGTGGCGCGTGTCGCCGTGCGATGCGTAGGCACACTCCATCACATCGCACTGCTGGGTGCGCGTGGGCATGCCTGTAGATGGACCGACGCGTTGGATGTCGAAAATGACGGCCGGCACTTCCGCGTAATAGGCCAGGCCGAGAAACTCGTTCATGAGCGAGATTCCAGGGCCGGAGGTCGACGTGAACGCGCGCGCACCGTTCCACATTGCGCCGATCACCATTCCGATGGCGGCGAGCTCATCTTCCGCCTGGATGAAAGCGAAGTTCTTCCGGCCGGTGTCCGGATCGACCCGCAGCCGCTCACAGAACGCCTTGTAGGCATCCATGAGGGACGTGGAGGGCGTAATGGGATACCAAGCGGCGACCGTCGCGCCGGCAAACACGCAACCCAACGCCGCCGCCGTGTTTCCGTCGATCAGAATGTGACCTGCCGTTTTGTCGAGCTTCTCGACCCGTAACGGCAAGGGGCAGGCGAAATTGGCTCTCGCGTAGTCGTAGCCGAGCTGGATCGCCTTCATGTTGCTGTCGACGAGCTGCGGCTTTTTGGCATAGGTCTCGGCGAGCAGCTTGCGGATGAGCTCGAGATCCAGATCGAGCAACGCCGCGAGGACGCCCGCATAACAGATGTTCTTCATCAGAATGCGTGTGCGCACTCCATTGAAGCTCTCGTTGCAAAGCCGGGCCAGCGGCACGCCCAACACTGTAATGTCCTCGCGCTTCAGAAGCGCGGGACGCGGCCACGTGGAGTCGTAAATGAGATAGCCGCCCGCCGCGACGTCCTTGACGTCCTTCGCATACGTCTCGGCATTCATGGCGACCATGATGTCTACGCGACCGGAGCGCGCGACGTAGCCGTCCTTGGTGATTCGGATCTCATACCAGGTAGGCAAGCCCTGGATGTTCGACGGAAAGTAGTTCTTCCCCATCACCGGAATGCCGCTGCGGAAGATCGCTTTCATGAGCAGCGTGTTGGCACTTGCCGAGCCGGTGCCGTTTACGGTGGCGATCTTGATGGCAAAATCGTTGACGCGGGCGTTGGATTCTTGCGACGTCTTCATGCGATTTTCGGTTCCTTGGCCAACATCACCCTGGCCTCATCCGACGCATGTGGCCACTGCACGTAGGACTTCTGCATATCCCACGCGGCTGTCGGGCAACGTTCCGCGCAGAGCCCGCAGTGAACACACAGATCCTCGTCCTTCACCATCACCCGGCCTGTTTGCGGCAGTGGAGCCGAAACCAGCAGGGGCTGCGTCAGATTCTTCGCGGGCGCTTTCAGGTGCGTGCGCAGCTCAGCCTCTTCTGCATTGTCGGTTATGGTCAGGCAATCGACAGGACAGATATCGATGCACGCATCGCATTCAATGCAGAGCTTCACTGTGAATACGGTCTGCACGTCGCAATTGAGGCAGCGCTGCACCTCCTGCGCCGCCTGCTCCGCCGTGAAGCCGAGCTCCACCTCGATGTTGAGTTTTTTGAACCGCTCCTTCAGCGACACGTGTGGCACCAGACGGCGCTCGAGCGGCGCGTACTCGTTCGAGTACGACCACTCGTGCATGCCCATTTTCCGGCTCTGCAGATTCACACCGGGAGCCAGCCGGTCCGTGACCGCCTCTGCGTGGCAGTGGCGGTGAATGGAGATCGCCGCCTGATGTCCGTGCTCCACCGCCCAGATGATGTTCTTCGGTCCGAAGGCCGCATCGCCGCCGAAGAACACACCGGGACGGGTCGACTGATAAGTGATCTTGTCTACGAGCGGCACGTCCCACTTGTCGAACTCGATTCCCAGATCGCGCTCGATCCACGGGAAGGCGTTCTCCTGCCCAATGGCGAGGATCACATCGTCGGCGGGAATGAACTCCTCCGCCACGACCCGCTCACCAGTGATCTGCCCGCGCGCGTCGATGTCATATTCCATCTTGTCAAACAGCATTCCCGTCAGCCGTCCGCCCTCGACGACGAATGACTTCGGGGAGTGGTTGACAACGATATCGACACTCTCCTCCTCCGCGTCCTCCAGCTCCCAGGCTGATGCCTTGAAGAAACCGCGCGGCTTGCGTGCCATCACCTTCACGTTACGCGCGCCGAGCCGGAGGCTCGTGCGGCAGCAATCCATCGCGGTGTTGCCAACTCCTATGATGAGAACGCGCTCGCCGATCTTCTCCACGTGACCAAACGCCACCGACTCGAGCCACGCGATCCCAATATGCACGTTGGCCGCGGCGGCCTCACGTCCCGTTAACCGCAGCTCTTTACCCTTCGGGGCGCCGGAGCCGACGAACACAGCATCGAAGCCTCCGGTGGCCAGAAGCTCACGCATACTTTTGATCGGATGATTGAGCCTTAGATCGACGCCCATTCCGATGATCTGTCCGATTTCGTCGTCGAGCACGTTCTGGGGAAGACGAAAGGAAGGGATGTTGGTCCGCATCAAGCCGCCCGGCTCGGCAGCCTGCTCGAAAATGGTGATCTCATAGCCCAGGGGCATGAGGTCGTTCGCTACCGTGAGCGAGGCGGCACCAGCTCCGATCAGGGCTACCCGCTTGCCGTTCTTCAGCTGCGGGATCTTGGGCAGGCGGCTGGTCACGTCGTCACGATGATCGGCTGCCACCCGCTTCAAGCGACAGATGGCGACCGGCTTTTCCTCGACACGCCCGCGACGGCAGGCAGGCTCACATGGCCGATCGCATACACGGCCGAGGATGCCCGGAAAGACGTTCGAATACCGGTTTACCATGTATGCGTCGGTAAAACGGCCTTGCGCAATCAGGCGGATATATTCGGGAACATCTGTGTGGGCCGGGCAGGCCCACTGGCAGTCCACGACCCGATGATAGTAGTCGGGATGCGCGGTATTGGTCGGTTCCATTTAAGGCCCGCGGCCCCTCATTCAGCGCACGCTCATCATTGAAGAATCGTGCAGAGGATGCTGAGTATAGAGCCCTTCACCTGAATGTCACCGTTTGTGCTATGCAGCATTTACATGTTCCCGGAGCAGATTCGCAATCAGCGTGCGTAATCTCGCCGGATTCAAGGGCTTGTGCAGGATCGGCAGCCCGCTGGCCTCCGCGTCGCGCAGCCGGTCCGGCGCGGTATCCCCGGTCACCAGCAAGGCCGGGATATCGACGTTGAACTCGTTGCGTAGCATCTCCACGACTTCGATGCCGTTTTCCCCACCGCGCAACCGGTAATCCGAGATGATCAGGTCAGGCAGCCGCTGTACCGAGACGAGCTGCTGGAGCATCTCCTTGCCGGAGCCGGCCGTCAAAACATCACATTGCCACTTGCGCAACAGCGCGGCCATGCCTTCCTGCACGGCTCCTTCGTCATCGACCACCAGAACCAGGGAGCCGGAGAGGTCAAACACTCCAGCCGTGTCGACATTCGTTTCCAGCGGAACGTAGTTCTCCCGCGCCCCCAGGGGAACGGTGATGGCGAACATCGAGCCCTTGCCCACTGTCGAGCGCAGCTCGACGGGATGATTGAGCAGGCGAGAAAGGCGCTCCACGATCGCCAGGCCGAGTCCCAGTCCCTTGCGACGATCACGCTCCGGGTTTTCAAGTTGATAAAACTCGCGAAATATCTCGGTGTGGCGCTCAGGTGGAATCCCTCGGCCGGTGTCCCACACCTCGATACGCACAGTCTGGCCTCGTCGGCGACAGCCCAGGACGATGCCACCTCGATCGGTGTAGCGCACAGCGTTGGAAAGCAGATTGCGCACGATCCGTGCGAGTAGCGAAGGGTCGCTCACAACATACTAATCAGTACATATATCAGGGACTATACGCATGCGGCGTATCGAGTCTCCGG
>CAZBTV010000283.1:0-5106 GCA_964494895.1 uncultured Steroidobacteraceae bacterium
CCGAATGGGGTACTGATTACATGGTTGGACTTCACGCGTTTGCAAATCCCTGCTGATCGGCGCGCCGCTTTCCAGCATCAGCTGCTCGATCGCATACGCTCCATTCCCGGCGTAGATCAGGCAGCCAACACCAACGTCATACCCTTGGGCGGGGAGGGCTGGAGCAACGCAGTGTGGATCGACGGCCATAGCTCGATTCGACGAGAGGAATCGAACTTCAGTAGCGTCAGCCCGGACTACTTCAACACACTGCGCATTCCGATCATTGCCGGGCGCGATTTCAATGACCACGACACCACCCAAGCACCGCGTGTGGCGTTAGTCAACAAGACGTTCGCCAAGAAACTGGGGCTTGGCGCGAATCCGATTGGGGCGCGCTTCTGGCGTGAGGCCACTCCGACAAGCCCCGCGCAACTGAATGAAATCGTCGGCCTGGTAGGGGACACGAAGTACCACAGCATTCGGCGTTCCGCCGAACCCATAGCCTACCTCGCGCTCGCACAGGATGACGACACGGGAAACGGCATGAAAGTGCTGGTCCGATCCAGACTGCCGCTGAATACAGAAGAACAAGCGATCCGCGGTACCTTACACGAGGTCAGCTCAGCCATCAGCTTCAAAATCGATGGATTGGAAGACCAGATTCAGAACTCACTGCAGGCGGAGCGGCTGCTGGCCACACTTTCAGGATTCTTTGGTGGGCTTGCAGTAGTTCTTGCGATGACGGGGCTGTACGGCGTCATGTCTTATATGGTGGCTGAACGTACGACCGAAATCGGTATTCGCATGGCTCTTGGGGCGCAACGTACCAGCATCACGACCATGATTCTTAGCGACGCAGCCAGACTTCTAGCGATTGGGTTGGCGCTGGGCGCTGGCATATCGCTTGTTACCGCCAGCACCGCCGCCACACTCCTCTACGGATTGAAGCCGCGCGATCCAGCCACTCTCGCCGCCGCTGCCCTGCTCCTCACAGGCGTTATCCTGGTGGCCGGTTTCGTTCCGTCAATGCGCGCCGCAAATGTGAACCCAATCGACTCTCTCCGTGCGGAGTAATCGAGTGAATGACCATGAGTTCACGCGGTATCTGAATGAATCGACGCATAATCGCCAAACCGCGTTTCCAGAGGTGCGATGTCCTGGAATGAGGTTGGCCTGAAGTCGACAATCCAGTCACGCTTGGCGAAAGTCCTGCGTATTGCTTTATTCCAAGCAGCTGTGGAGTGTCTGCTGACACCGAGCAAGGAGGGAAGAAATGACGCACGTCAACTTTGCAGTGACAACTTTCCTCAACGGAGTCTGGGAAGACACATTACTCAACGCGCGGAATGCGATGCGCGCCGCTGAAGAGAAGGGCTGAATTCCAATGTCATATTTTGCAGTGCTTGCATCGCTTCAAATCTCAGTAACTCGCCCCATTCCTTACACTGTCCAAGTCGCCAATTTAAGCTCGATTGAAATTGAAATATCTCCTTCCACTTGACAACCAACTGAGGGCAAGTTCATGATGCTCTTGTCCACTTGGAGGCCTAGTGAAAAAAACGACCGGTCCTATGTCTATTCTGCAGGGAACGCTCGATCTCATGATCTTGCGCACGTTAGCGACTCTCGGCCCGAGGCATGCCTATGCAATCGCAACTCGGCTTGAGCAGGTCTCAGACGAACTGCTCAAAGTCAACCAAGGCACTCTCTACCCCGCGCTGGTCCGTTTGGAGCAGAACGGCTGGATTAAAGGTGCCTGGGGAAAGACTGAAACCAACCGCGAGGCCAAATACTACGCCGTCACCAAAGCGGGATTGAAGGCTTTGGAAGATGAGACGCACCGTTGGCGTCAGATAACCGGTGTGATGGACAGGCTGCTGACGGAGGAACCATGATTCGCGCCTTTCTCGCACGAGCCGCAGCGAAAATCAGAAACTTGTGGCGCTCCGGACGCGCAGATGGGGAACTGGATCGCGAGATCGCTCTGCACCTTGCTTTGCTCGAAGAGCAGTATGAGCAGCGCGGAATGTCGCGAGTAGAGGCGCGCAGTGCAGCGTTGCGAACACTGGGCGGGGTGGAACAGGCGAAACAGGCGCACCGTGATCAGCGCGGGATTTTGTGGCTTGAACAGGCGCGACAGGACATCCGCTATGCTTGGCGCGGCATGCGGCGCTCACCGGGGTTTTTCGCCACCGCCGTGCTGATGCTGGTGCTGGGCAGCGGCATCAATGCCGCCATCTTCAGCGTGTTTGCCCATGTTCTGCTCGCGCCCCTGCGTTTTCCCGATCCAGGGAATCTTTATCTGGTTCGCTCGCGTGCGCCCTCCCTCGGCGATGCGCAGCGGCTGCTCTCCGGCCCCGACTTTCGCGACTTCCGCGACCAGGGCACAACTCTCTCTCAGATCGCAGCGGCTATCGGATATTTCTCCGAGCCTTGGACGGGCGACGGCACTCCCCGCGTGCTCAAATGCACCGGCCCCACCCGGGAATTCTTTAGCGTGATGGGCATTCGCCCTATCCTGGGCCGGCTCTACACAGCGGAGGAGTATTCAGTGCTCGACGCCAGATCGGTGCTGATCTCGTCGAAGTTCTGGAGGGAAGAACTCGGCGGAGATCCTGACGTCATCGGCCGGAGGATCGTCATCGGTGGCAGTTCGCAAACTATCGTTGGCGTTCTGCCCACCCTGCCTGACCTTTATCCGGATACCGATGTCTGGCTGACGCTGACCACAGAGCCTGCATGGCCTTTCATGAACTGGCGAGCCAATAAGTTCCTCGAAGTAGTGGCGCGCCTCAAGCCGGGGATCAACCGCAGCGTCGCCCAGGCGCAGCTCACCTCCATCCTGCGCCGCGGAGAAGGCGAGCCGAGCGACGTTAAGGTGGAACTCACGCCGCTCAAAGATTACATCGTAGGCCCGGTCTCGAGGCAGCTTACGATCATCATGGCTGCGGTTGCCCTGGTGCTAATCGTCACCTGCATGAATACCGCTGCGCTGCTGCTGTCCCGCACCGTCAAGCGCTCGCCCGAGCTCGCCATCCGCGCCGGTCTGGGAGCAAGCCAGAAACGAATTCGCCAGCAGCTGCTCGCAGAAGGACTCCTATTGAGTGTGATCGGCGGAGCGTTGGGGCTGGCCTTCGCGTCTATTTCTATTAACCTCTTGAAACGGACTCCCGGCCTCACGCTGCCGCGCCTGGATGGCCTGCACCTGAACCTGCCTGCAGTTTCTCTTAGTATTGGATTGGTGGCGCTCACCGGCATGTTCTTCGCCGTTCTGCCCGCCAGCGTACTTTCCGGTCTCAACCTCTCGTCCGCCTTACGCGGCGGGCGTACAGAGACCGGCAGGGCGCAGCACCGTCCCTTTTCGGCGCTCATTGTCACTGAGATCGCCTGCGCCGTTGTGCTCACCATCTGCGCTGGTTTACTGGTGCGCAGCTTCGTGCGCGTGCAGTCGGTCGATCTGGGCTTCCAACCGGCGAAAGTCCTGACCTCGTATTTGCGAACCACTTATTTCGGACCCGACGGGCGAATCTTCTGGCAAAACGTGCTCAATGGAGCGGCTGCCCTCCCCGGCGTTACATCCGCTGCGGCCTCCGATTGCATGCCAGGGGCGCATGCGATGGGTGCGGCGTTAAGCTTCGATGGCCGACCTAACGATCCGGCGCACGCTCCAACGGCAGAGGGCTGCTGGATTAGCGCGGATTTTTTCCGTGCTCTCGGCGGATCGCTCCTCCAGGGACGTTACTTTTCTGACCATGACGATCAGAATGCGCCGCCTGTCGTCATCATCAATGCCGAGGCCGCGCGACGCTTTTATCCCGGACAGAATCCCATCGGCAAACGCATGACCATCGACTATCTTGCGCTGGGCAGCCGCAACAATCGTCCGCCGCCGCCCCGCGAGATCGTAGGTATCGTCGCCAACGTTCGGCAGCGAGCCCTCGATCTGCCCAGCGAGCCTGCCATCTACATGCCTTACACACAGGACGACACCAACCACGTCTTAGCGTCCATGAACCTGTTCGTGCGCAGCGCAGGAGCCGATCCGGCACTGCTGGCAAACAGCGTGCGTGCGAAGATTCAATCCCTCTACCCGAACCAGCCCGTCGAGCGAATTACGGTGATGCGCGAGGTGGTTTCACATACCCTGGACCGGCGCGCATACGGCGCCGCCTTAATGAGCGCCTTTGCCGTCCTGACCGTTCTTCTGTGTGCGCTCGGAATCTACGGTGTGGTCTCGTATGTCACCCTGCAGCGCACGCGCGAATTCGGCATCCGCATGGCCCTCGGCGCCAGCCGACAGCACGTGCTGCTGAATGTGCTGCGCCAGGGAGGATCGTTGGTCGCAATCGGCGTCGTGCTGGGCGTCGGCATGTCGCTCCTGGCTACGCGTGCCCTCAGGCAGCTTCTGTTCGAAACGACCCCGCTGGAGCCCGAAAGCTTCGTATTAGCCGTTTTCCTGCTAGCGGCCATCGGACTGCTAGCCTGCTTTCTCCCAGGCATCCGAGCCTCTCGACTGGATCCGCGAGAAGCGTTGAATGCCGAGTAGGCATCTCCATAGCACGATCGAGTCTCGACTCTGCCCGCCAGCAGCAACACACGGCAATCGTCCGCAGTACGTGCAATCATGGACTGAGCAGGGACGAGATCAGTTCATAGTAATCCGCCAATCATTCATCGACCGGCAGGATAACTGCTAGCCGGGTTGAGTTTGCAACTTGGAAGTCAAGAAACTGAGAGCTTAGCTTTGGATTGGTTCGACCGCGCCCTGTGACGGCTTCCGACTCAGCAAAATTCCGCCAATCAGGAAATAGATCGCACCGAAGATGGCATACCCTCCCATGTCCTTCGCGTGGAGCTTTCCGCCGAGGCCTCCGAGCACAAATGTGATACCTGCCGCTGTCGATTGCGCACCACTCAGGATCATCGCCCATTGCCCACCTAGTTGCTTGCGGCGAATGAGCCCGGCGACGAACTGAAGTAAGCCCGCTCCGAGCGCCCAGGCGCCGAAGATCGCGATGGAGTATGCCGGTTTGCTAGAGACTGTCAGGGCTATCCCGAGCGCAGTAGCCGAGCCCAGCACTGCATTGACGACCTGCGAAGTCCGTGAACTGCCGCCAGAACGTG
>CAZBTV010000284.1:0-5045 GCA_964494895.1 uncultured Steroidobacteraceae bacterium
AGTAGTACACGCCCCGACCCTCAAAGCAGCTCAGGTTGGCAAGTCGAGCTTTCGGTACTGTGCCCCGCCGCTGGCAATCACGACAGCGGAGGCATGTACCGGGGCGCCTTCATTCAGATCCAGTTCGAAGCCGGGCTTGTTGGCGTGCTCGCGGGCCGGCCCCGATTTCAGGAGTCTTACTTCTGCCGGAATCGCCATCACGGCACCGAACTTCTGCGCCTGCGTATAGGCCCGGCCTGCCAGAGCTTCACCCGAAATTCCCGTGGGAAATCCCAGATAATTCTCTATGCGCGCCGAGGCGCCTGCCTGACCTCCAAAGGCGCGGGCATCGAGCACAACTGGATAAGTCGGTCCCGGGCGCGACCTAACAGCCAATAGCACCGCGGGTTGGGTCAGGCTCGTATGACGAGACAACTCGTCAGCCGTGAGCGAGACGCCCAACGCTCCCGGACGCTCTATGTGGACCGCTCACCGCCGATACATATCGAGCAAGTCTTGTGGATAGGCCGGACCCATGGGCGCCACTCGGGAACGGATACCCCAGCACAGACCACAGGAGTGCCTGGGTCGTTGGCGAGGGCTATCAGCAACGACGAGGCGTGCTGGAAGGAAACTTACCGACAAGGGCACTTGCAGCGTTAAACCTTTTGCAAGCGAGCGATTTTATTGGCGTCCCCAACGAGATTCGAACTCGTGTTACCGCCGTGAAAGGGCGAATCAATCAGTAAGGTCGACACTGTTGGACGTTACTGGACGTTGAGAAAATAGGCCTTTCCTCTATGCTTGTCCAGCGCTGTAGACTATAAACGTCGCACGTATAGTGGGCACAGTGGGCACAACATGGCGAGGACTGCGCGCAGCGCTCAGCTGGACAGCCGAGCGGCACGACTCCGGCTGAATCCGCGGCGGAAGCCGTATCGGGTGGGAAGCGCAAAGCAGGGACTTCTTCTCGGATATCGCCGCATGGCGAACAAAAACGGCTCCTGGATAGCGTTCGCGTATCAGGGCACTTCGGGGAGCTACGCGGAGCGGGCGTTTGCCCAGGCCGACGATTACTCCGAGGCGGACGGCGAAGAGGTCCTCACCTACTTCGAAGCCATGCGGCGGGTCTCGGGGGAAGCACCACCCGTGCGCCACGGTATGACGTACACGATTCGCGACCTGATCGAGGGCTACGTCGGCTACCTCGAACAGCACCGGAAATCGGCGGCAGACGCACGATCCAATCTCACCGCATATCTGATTCCGTACTTCGGCGAAGATCGCCAGATAGCCAGCCTCACGAGCGCAGACTTCGAGAAGTGGCAACCCTGGGCGCTCACGTATAAACCGCGCGGGCGACTGAAAGATGGGAAGCAATCGAAGCAGGCCATGCGAGAGAAAGCCCAGAAGCGTGGGAAAGAAATTCCTCCGCCCTCACCCGCTGTTTCGCCAGAAGAGCTACACCGTCGTCGGAAGTCTCGCCTGAATCGCGTAATCAACGACGTGCACGCGGCACTCGAGTACGCTGCCGGTACCGGCAAGGTTACCAATCGCGAGGCATGGGGTCGGTTGCAGAAGTATCGCGGCGTTGATCAAGCGCGCATTCAGTGGCTGACAGTAGACCAAGCGCGACGCCTGACGAATGCTTGTGAACCGGACTTCCGCCGATTAATCGAGGTCGCGCTGCTCACCGGCGCTCGATATGGCGAGCTCCGCCGTATGCTAGTTCGCGACTTCGACAGCCGATCGAAAACCGCCCTCGTCGCCGAATCGAAGTCCAGCAAGTATGCCGCAGGTTGAGCTACGCATGAAGTGGCCGCCGTGACCGTGCCGTGTTGCTGCTTGCGGTACGCACCGGCATGCGTGCCTCCGAAGTCACGGGTCTTCGTTGCGAGAACGTCGTGCTGCACCCTTCGGCCTACGTCGAGTGTTTGGGTAAGGGTCGCAAGCAGCGCCGGACACCGTTGCGTCGGGACACGGTGGCTGTACTACGGGCGTGGCTTCGGGAGCGCAACGGTAAGCCTGCCGATCCCGTATTCCCCTCCACGCAAGGCAAGGCTCTGGGTCACGACGGTCTGGATTACTTACTGAAGAAACACCTGGTCATTGCCCGGCGCCGCTGCCCATCGATCGGACAAAAACACATCACGTTTCACTGTCTTCGACATTCACTGGCCATGAGTTTACTTTGCGGGGGCGTCGATCGCTCCGTCATCGCTCTGTTCCTCGGGCACGAGCAAGTTGAGACCACCTCCATGTATCTGCACGCTGATATGCAGCTGAAGGAGGCCGCGCTCGCCCGGACGTCTGACACCGAATCGAGAGTCCGTCGCTACCGCCCGGACGACCGCCTTCTCGCCTTCCTCGAAGGACTCTGATAATTCCGCCAGCCCGCCCTCGGGGCCGCTCGTGCATCGGGGGAACTCAGGGGCTCCCGCCGGCTGCCGAAATAATTCGGGCGCCGGCATTAACCTCGTCATTCCGTCGGCGGAATGACGAGGTTTCGTGAACCAGGCTGGAGGTTTCGTGAACTGGCGGGAGGATGACTGAACTGAGTTCACGAAACCTCCGACATCACCGCGCGTAGGGATTGTGGCTCACTTGCTACTGCCACTGTCGGTGCGCGAAGTTTCCCGAACTGGGTTCCAGATTTCGTGAAGTGGGTGCTACGCTCTGGGGGAACAGCCGACGCCTGGGGGAATAGGACGATGACCGATGATGACTTTCGTTTGCTTATCGAGCACGGAGACACCAATGGAATGCGGCGTGCGTTGGAGACGGATGCCGGACTGGCGAATCGAACGATTCGTTGGTACCTGAACCAGCACAATGAATCCGACCCTCTTCACTTTGTCTGCGATTGCGTCTCTCACGGGTGGCTGAAGAACGGTACGGAGGGCCAAATCGCTGAGCTGTTGCTCGAGTTTGGCGCGGAGCTCAACGGGACTCTGGGCCGGGAATCTCCCTTGATTGCATCGGCTTCGCTCGGGGCGGAGCGTGTCTCGAAGGTATTGATTGAGGCCGGTGCTGACCTGGAAAGGACTTCGGTCTACGGATCGCGTGCGTTGCACTGGGCAGCCTGGATGGGTGCGTCGGGGACTGTCGATCTCCTGATCTACCGTGGTGCGCAGATCGAGGCGAAGGATTCGGAATTTGGGGCTACCCCGCTATTCTGGGCTGTACATGGATATGGGCCAGATGGGGCCGGACCGAAAAGAGACCAGGTTGGCGCGGCGAAGAGACTGATCGACGCTGGTGCGGACCCGCGAACGGCAAACAAACGAGGTGTCACGGCGCTCGAGTTGGCCAAGACGTGCGAGCGCAAGGAAATGTACGAGCTGCTAAGCCAGTTCGTCCACTGAGCAGCGGTGCCGATGGGTGTACGTGCGAGGCGATCGAGCGCAGGGCCAGAACATTTCGCACGACAAAAGTACACTCCGCCAGCCGCGCAACAGTCATACAGAGTCGCCTAGTGCCGCACTGCGCTCTCCCAACTGGCTTGCAGGCTAGTTCATGAAACCTCCCACATCCGAGGTCAGTTCACGAAACCTCCAAAACCGACACCTGCTGGCGGTGTTCCTCGACGATGATGAGCTGCAGAACCTCGTGTCTGGTTCGCGTCTTCATCAACGGCTACCTCGGGCAGCATAAAGACCCTATGCCCCATCGGTCGATGTCCCGCGTACAACACGGGACTCTGCCTTTGCGGGTAAATTCGCATGAAATGCAACGTATTCTTAGTCATCGCGGAGGCATAACATTGGTGTTCCCTACTCCGGGAAGAAACTGTAGGAACCTCCTGTGGTTCACGATTCCAATCACGAATCGCTCGCGCGCGCTCGGAAACGCGCACGCCTTTCATCTGGCATCTCGCCACCAACGTCAAAGCAGCGAGCTGACAGGGTGGAACGACACGGTAATGAATTGCTGCACCTCCGTTTTGATATCGCCGATGCGGCGCGCATCCTCAAGTTCAGTCGTGCAACGCTGTACAACAGGATCAGCAGTGAAGCAATCCGAACTGAAAAGGACGGACGTCGAACATACATCACACGAGCTGAACTAGAACGGTACGTCGCGTCACGCGGTTGATGCGAACGCGGCGTTGAGTTGAAACCCGGCGGGACACGCCCGACGGCGGATAACAGACCGCCGGCGAGCGCTTCCTGCCATCAGACTGTCGGGCGAATACCCTCCTCCTGTCGTAATGGGATCGACCTCGACAGAGGGTCAACATTCATGGCGCCACGTTGCGCGAGTGCGCCACCATCTCCGTTACGAGCCGCGCAGGATCGACTCCGAGCGCGATGCTGAACCGTATAAGCTCAGTCACGCGAACCGCTCGTCTCCCACTCTCCACGTTGGCGACCATGTTCCGCGTGAGGCGAAGCTGCTTGGCGAGTTCCTCTTGAGTTAGATCGGAATCTTCACGGGCTTCCTTGAGTACTCGGCGGATGCTGCGATTGAGGACGCTGTCGCCATCGGCAAGAGAGTTCATTTTCCACCCCCTCGTACGTTCCAGTCGATCAAAGTATCCAGTCGACGAAGCACGGCGACCGCCACGTGCGCCGCAGTACCGATCAGGATGTAAATGCCGGCAAGCGCCACCCGCAGATCGAGGGGCGAATGCCACGTCAACAAAACGAAGGTGGCAAAAACAAAGGCGAAACTCTCGACGCATGCGAGCAGGATCATGACGCACCTCCTTCGAGCAGGGCGTCGATGCGCTCGATTTGCCTGTCGATCTCGTCACCAGCACACCGCTGCAGACACAGAGCCACGTCGGCGTCCCAGTCCGTGTTCTGTGCTCGTAGGGTCGCGGTGGAGATGCAGACGACCGCCATTGCAATTTCGAGCTTTGAGCGGATTTCACGGAGCGTACCGGTCGGGTCACCGGCGCGGAGACCAGGGAGGGCGCTGACGGGCGGCTTGCGCCTGGATCGGGGAATAGAAGAATGCGCCTTCCCGGCGCGGATAAACTTCGCGGTAGCCATGTTCGAACTCCAGAGGTTCGGATGTGGTTAGCCGCTCGCTTGGGATGCCAGTCCCAGGCGGGCGGCGCC
>CAZBTV010000285.1:0-5044 GCA_964494895.1 uncultured Steroidobacteraceae bacterium
TGAGCAGGAGCGCGCTTTCTGATGTACATCTATTCACGCTTTTTGAGGGTCGTTCCCGTTCCGGTTCCCGAGCGCTGTTAGAGAGTGTGGGAACCGGAACGGGAACTGCGGAAGGTTTGGCGGGCTGCGGATGGGCTGAGCCGTCCCGGGCGGCGCTGTGACGCGGTTGCTGCCGAGGTCCTGCGTGCAGTCGTACGTCCTGATGGAGGAGGCGACGCCGACATCCCTGTCGGCTCGGCTGCCGCCGGGTGCGGATTGAGTCTGTCAGGTCAAGTGCCGATGGGGATCGCGTTAGCCTTTAGGAGATTCCTGCCGTGAGTACACTGTTGTCGCGGGCGAGACGATAACCTTGATCGTCGCGCAGAAGCTGACCGGCGCGGGTGAGCGCGATGAGTCGTTCACGCAGGGTGGCATTGCGGATGCGGCACACCGTGCGCAGTTCCGCGATGGGGATCGGCCGATCGGAGTTGGCCAGGGTGCTGAGGATGCGCTCGTCGATCGAGGATGACGGGGGGATTTCCGGTGTGGGTACCATCGTGCGTAGTTCCAACGCCAGCGCCTCACCGCGTTGCGCGAGCTCAAGGGCGACCGGCGGCATGGAAGGGGCTGCACGATGTTCGACCGTGAGGGTGAGCTCCTGCTGCCCCAAGCGGCGCAGATACAGGTTGGAGTCGCCCCACGCGTGGAACTCGGAAGAGCCCCGCAGGGCTTGACCGGCACGCATACGGCCGCCACCCTTTTTTGCGTGATGCACGAGGAGCACGGCGAGTTCGTAACGTCGCTGCAGCTCACGCAGGTAGGCCAGGAGCGGCGCCACTTCCCCGCTGGCGTTTTCGTCGATGCGATGTAAGCGGACGAAGGGATCGAGGATCAACAGGCGCGGCTTGAGCTGCTCCACCGTGCGCTGCAGACGGCGGCAATCGGCGGGCAAGTCCAGGCGTACCGTCGGAGCAGTGATGACGTGGATATCCAGCTCCGCCAGGTCGCATCCGGCCGCAGCACAGATGCCTTCGAGGCGCCGGCGCACGATGTGTAAGGCATCTTCGGCCGCGTACAGGAGCACCCGTCCTGGGCGCGATACGGGGAAGTGGCGCAGACACGGGGTAGCGGAGGCCACGGCGACGGCCAGATCTAAAGCGAGGAAGGACTTCGCGCACTTGGGCTCGCCACCGACTACTCCAACTGCCTGTTCTGACCACAGACCTGTCACGAGCCAACGCTGCGACTCGGCGCGCACCGGGAGTTGGTGCGCCGGTTGGACCGGCAAGATGCTGTCTGATTCGGCGTTCATCTGCGGCGCGCCGCCGCTTTGGTCTGCGCCGGGGCGCTCGCCGCGAAGGCCTCGAAGAACAGCTTCTCATCCAGCTGCGGGATTTCCCGCTGTGCGGCCAGTGCCAACAGTTCCCCGGCCAGATTCATCAAGGCGCGCAGATTGCCTTGCGCGTGATCACACAAGGTGGCGATGAGCTCCGGGGTCATCAGCTTAGGCACGCCCGCGCAGTGCAGGGCATGCACGAGACACTCCCGCAACTCCTCGGGCGGGGAACGCTCGAGAGCCAGTTTCACGCGGATGCGCGAGCTCAAGGGGACCAACTCCTCACAGCGGAAGCGCTCGAGCAGGCGCTGATCCCCGGCGAGCACCACGGTCAGCAGCAGGTGCGAGTCCAACCGCGCCGAGGATAACAGCCGCAACTCCGAGAGCACCGGGATCATGACCTCCTGGCTTTCGTCGATGATCAGGAGCGGCCGTGACAGTGAGGCGTCGATATGGGCCTGCCAACGCTGCCGCAGCACCTTGGCCCCGCCATGACGGTTGTGCGGATGCAGCTCGACGCCGAACAGCTCGCCCATCTCGCGGTAAAAGTCCGCAAGCCCTGCCTGTGGTCGGGATAACACGCCGACCTGCACGTCGCGCAGGCCCGAGAGCCGCTCGGCGAGCACGCGCAAGGTCGCAGACTTACCTACGCCGGCCGCACCGGTCACGATCGCAAAACCGCCCTCGCCGACGAGTTGCTCGACCCGCCAGCAGAAGGATTCGATCCGTGCCGTACGCTGCAGGGCCTCCACCGGTACCTGTGCCGAGAAAGGATTCCACTTCAGCCCGTACAGCGCCAGGAGCGTTTTGTTCATGTTGGTTCTCCTTCAGGGTGTTGAGTCGTCCCCTCATCACAGGGGGGCTCCGGATCCAGGGGCAGATAAGGCGGTGGCAGTCCGGTGGCCGCCTGTTGGGCCAGGAGCTTCGAGAGCAGCGGGGCGATGCCGGCCGCCGCGTGCCAGTCCATGCGCGGCGCCGGCTTGAGGCGGGCCGTGCCGACTCGCCTCGCCAGGGGCTCGAGCGGGCGGCGCACCCCGCGCGCGTTGAGTGCCTTATCCTGCGGAAAGAGCCGACACAAGACTTCGCCGGTGCGCTCATCGACCAGATGAACCTGCGTGAGATCCCATCGGGCGTAACGGACCAGCAGACGTTTGAGATGGCGGTAGCAGTTGGGCACTTCGAAGCGGTGAGCCGCGATGACCAGCGTGCCGTCGCTCAAGCGCTGCGTGCGCCGCTCGGTTGCCGTGAAGGCGAGCCGTAGCGCGGCGCTGTCCGGACTGGGCCGCTGCACATCCGGGCCTGCCAGGTAGCGCGCCAGTGGAGTCTCGCCGGTTTCCGAGTGGATGGATCTGTTGTAGTGATAGTCGGCCCAGGCCTGAGTGGCTTCGTTCAAGGTCTCGAGCGTCAGATCCGGGACGTTCTCGAGCATGGCCAACAGTTGCCCTTCGACACTGGTCCAGAGGGTCTCTATTTTGGCATTCATATACGCTGAGTAAGAGAGCGTCCTCGCATCCAACACCCCGAGTCGAGTCAGTCCCTCCTTGATTTCCGCCGCCGTCATCGCCCCGCCGTTGTCGTGATATCCAACACGTGGCAGACCACGCTTCATGAACGCTTGGCTCAGCGCATGCGCCATGAACTGCGCACACTCAACCCCCAGATACCATTGCAGGTGGCAAGCGAGCCGCGAGCGATCATCCAGCACGCCGATGAGGATCGGGGTCTCGTAGGTGGCGCGCGGCGTGAGGACCTGCAGCGAGCCCTCATGCCCATCCCAATGCCAAACTGAGTTGACGTGCTCGGCTTCATAACTGCGCACCTCGCGATCCAACAGTCGCTGCTCGGCACGCTCGGCACCTTCGGTTCGGCGCGAGCTCAGACGAGGGCGCTTGCGTAGACCCTGCGCCTCGAAGAAGCGCCGGACCGTGGAGTAGGCTGGCACCGGTGCGATCTCGGCGCGCTTCTCCGCCAGCGCCTTCAGATTCGAGTAGTGCAGATAAACCGACCAGCTGGGGTGCAGGGCGTACTGCTCTCGTATCGCCCGCTGCAAGGCCGCGCTCACCGAGCTCTGTATCCCCAGGTCCTTGCGCACCTTGCGGCGCAGAACCCCCACCGGATCACGCCGCTCGCGACGGGCCGCGGCATACCAACGCTCGATCGTGGACAGACCGAAGCGTACCGGCGCACCGCTCACCGGGTGACGCCAGGTCCGCGCGGCCAGTGCCATGAGTTCGCGCCGTAGCGTGCCCTTCTCAGGTGGCGCTGCCAACAGCTGGCCCACGACGGCAAACCTCAAGTTTGCCCATCGTTCGTGTACGGATGCGTTTTCGGGCTCGGACACGCCAACACCTACATCCATTTTCGATGGCGCGCACGATAAAACGCCCGGGGAATGCGCGTTGGTCCATCTTCTGCGGGTCGGCGCTGCCCCTTACTGAGCGTGCGCAGCTACATGGCCGTTGTGCCCCGGTTGCCACCGGTCAGCGGCGCCAGAAACTCCAACAGTAATAACAGCCGCTTTTCGATATTCCCGGTAAACCGCTCCAACAGCGACAGCGGTAGCTCACGGGTCTCCACCGGCGAGCTGAACGCTCCGCAGGACGCACGCCAAAAGGCGCTCTTCGGCAACACCTGCTGCCACCACTGCTGCCAGCGCAGTACAGTCTGTCGGCTGACCCCCACCAACTCCTTCAGCCGCCGCATTCGCTCCGCCGTGACCCCACAGCTCATCACCATGATCACCGCAACAATGCCCGCTGGGTACACCTTACGGGCCAGAAAGCGCAGCGACGGCGGCGTCGTGCGCATGCGGCAGCCCTCCACCGCGCAACAAAAACTCAGCCGCCAGCACTCCTGGTAGAGCAACTCCGTCGGCATCCCGCGGGGCTTGCGTCGGTAGCGCGCCGAGTGCAGTACGCCCCCGCAATCCGGCTCGGGGCATCCGCCTGCTCGAACACTGTTCGCAAGATCCTCATCCATCTGCTGCAGCAGTCGGTGGAATCGAGCATCGGCCAGCAATGCGCTGTACATCGCAATCTCCCCCTCTTGGTATAATTCTGGCCCTAATCATGCCAACCAAGACGGGTCGAAACGATCCCTGCCCTTGCGGTAGCGGGAAAAAATACAAGCAGTGCTGCTGGCAAAAAGACCAGGAAGCCGAGCACGCACGGCTCGCTCGCGCCGCAGCAGAGGCCGCCGCCGCAGCCGCCGCCGAGCGCCAGAAAATCGAAGCCGCCCTCGATCGCGAAGCCGCCTTTTACGAACAGCAGGAGGCGCTCAAGGAAGCCTCCAACGCCCCCATCCGCCTGATCAAGGCGGGCAAGCTCGATGAGGCCGAGGAGGCTGCGCGACAGCTATTGGCGCGTTACCCCGAAGTGCACGATGGCTATGACCGGCTCGGCATGGTCTACGAAGCCCGTGGCGATCACAAACAGGCCGCCGACTACTACCGCAAGGTCCTCGAGTTCATCCACGCTCATCCCGATGACTACGATCCGAAGTTCGAAGCCGTCTTCCACCGCTTGATCGCTAAGCTCGACCCAACAACCGCGACCTGACAGGCCCGCACCCGCTCTCCGTTTGTTCACGCTCGGTGAGGCGCTCACCCCTACCGTACCTCACAAACCGTGATCAGAAGCACTGCGACTCCCCTTCAAAGAGAGTGCGCACGCTCAGTCGCAGGGTGGCCGACAGGAGGCGGCGGCGGGCACGCGGCCCGCCTAGTCATCC
>CAZBTV010000286.1:0-4720 GCA_964494895.1 uncultured Steroidobacteraceae bacterium
ATGGAAGACGTTACCGAGGCGGCAAGGCGCGCAACTGCCACAATCGGTGGCGGCTACATCGAGACGGCATCCCAACGTATCGTGATACGCGCCAAGGCCCCAGGCGAAAGCACCGCTGACCTGGCCAACGGATTGATAGCCATGCGTGCGGGCCTGCCGGTCCGGTTTCGAGATGTGGCCACCATCCGCGATGGTCTCCAGCCTCGTTTCGGTGACGCCCTGATTGGGGGCAAGCCGGGCATCATGGTCGAAACCTCCACTCAATTTGGAGCCAACACACTCGAAGTGACCCGGG
The DNA here is from genome assembly GCA_964494895.1 of uncultured Steroidobacteraceae bacterium. GTDB lineage: Bacteria > Pseudomonadota > Gammaproteobacteria > Steroidobacterales > Steroidobacteraceae > 13-2-20CM-66-19. The sequence continues at coordinate 296 of CAZBTV010000286.1, forward strand.
CGCTCGAGCAGCGGCTCGATGCATTGGGGGGCGAGCTGTCCAAGCAGGGCGTGCACTATCACTCCGGGCTGCTTCGACCGGCCAGTTTCATCGAAAGTGCGATCGAGAAACTGCGCAACTCGCTCCTCATCGGAGCCACACTCGTCATTGCGCTATTGCTGGTGGCGCTGCGGGACTGGCGAGGCGCGCTCATCTCCTTCAGTGCGATACCGCTCACGCTGCTCACGACGGTCTGGATCCTCGACACCTTTGGACTCACTCTCAACACGATGACCCTTGGTGGACTCGTCGTGGCTCTCGGCGTTGTAGTGGACGATGCCGTGATCGATGTTGAGAACATCCTGCGCCGCCTGCGTGGCGCCGCGCAACAGCTCAACATTCGCGAGCTCTTCACTTCCGCTTCCCTCGAGGTCAGGCGGCCGGTGTTCTACGCCACGGCGGCGGTGGCCGTCGCCTTCTTGCCCATTCTGATGATGTCAGGGCTGCAGGGATCTTTCTTTCGGCCGCTGTCCATCGCGTTTCTGCTGGCGGTGGGGCTTTCGCTGTTGGTCGCCATGAGCGCGACCCCTGCGCTGTGCACTCTCGCCATGGTCCACCACGCACCCAAGCCCGAGGCAACATTCCTGAAGCGCCTGAAGGAGCAGCAGGTCCGCGCGATGACCTGGCTGGACGGCAAGCCCCGCTTGCTGTTGGCCATCCTGATCGTGAGTGGACTTGCCGGAGTCGTCTGTTTCCCCTTGTTGGGAGCGCGCCTGTTGCCCGACTTTCGCGAAAACTATCTCATTGCGCATGCCTTACTGCGGCCGGGTGTCTCGATCGGCGCGACAGCCCGGATCGGTGAGCGCATCTGCCGGGATCTGCTCGCGATTCCAGGAGTCAAAACCGTCGCGGAGCAGATCGGACGCGCTGAAAACGGCCAGGATCCCGATACGCCCAACAAGAGTGAGTTCGAGATCCAGATCGATGCCCGGCAGGCCCGCGGGGCGGCGGATATCGACGCCGCCATCCGCAAGGTTTTCGAGCGGTACCCAAAGGAGCTGGTCGAGATCAATTCCGTGCTCACCGAACGCATCGGGGAGACGCTGTCCGGGGAAGCCGCCCCCTTCTCCATCAGCATCATCGGCTCCGATCTCGATGCCGACGACCAGGTCGGTGCGCAAATCGTCTCTACACTGCAGACGTTGCCCCAGAGTGGCAACGTACGGCTGGTGATTCCACCGCGGCAGCTCGAGTTGCAGATCACCCTGCTTCCCAGGGCGTTGGCTTTCTATGGTCTCAAGGCAGCCGATGTGTTGGAAACGGTGAGCGCCGCATATCACGGCCGCATGGCTGCTGAGCTGAAACAAGCGGATCGGAGCGTGCCGGTTGTCGTACGCGTTCTCGGATCGATCGCGGATCCGCACGAAGTGGGGACACTTCTGTTACGTGGCAAAGATGGCGCGCTGACCTCGCTTGCGTCGGTTGCAACCATTGAGATGATCCCGGCGCGCAGTCTCATCGACCATCAAGACGGGCTCCGCCGCCAGATCGTCGTGGTCTCACCTGTCACCGCAGACCAGGCGGGCTACGCGGAGTCCGCACGCAAAGCACTTGCTGCGAAAGTTGAGCTGCCCCCTGGTGTGTTCCTGCGCTATGGGGGAGTGGCTGAAGCGCAGCATTCGGCGACGAACGAGCTGCTGCTGCATTCCGGGGCGGCATTCGTGCTCATCGTGCTTTTGTTATCCCTTGCTTTTGGCAATGCCCGCCAGGTGATGCTGGTGTTATGTTCGTTACCGAGTACGCTCACCGGGGGCGTTGTTGCCGTCGCCCTGACCGGTGGCACGCTGACGCTCGGGTCAATGGTCGGCTTCGTGGCACTCTTCGGAATGGCCGCACGCAACACCATTCTCCTGGTTTCACACTTCGACCACCTCGTCCGGGAGGAAGGTTGTTCCTGGAGCTTGCAGACGGCGCTGCGCGGCGCCGAGGAACGTCTGACACCGGTCTTGCTCACCGCTCTGCTGACGGCGCTGGCCTTGCTCCCGGTCGCTATTCAGCTACACGAGCCTGGGCACGAAATAGAAGGGCCGATGGCCGTAGTGATACTGGGTGGCCTCGCATCCTCGACGTTCGTCAGTCTGCTGTTGATTCCTCCTCTGGCGGCCCGCTGGTTGTCTCCTCCGGCCCACATTCCCGAAATCCTCGCGCGCATCTAAGATCGACCGAAGACATGTTGGATATCGAGCCCCACATCTTCCTGTTGCAGGTCGCCCGAGAGGCCCTCACCGTGGCGCTCATCACTGGCGCCGCGCTCCTCGGGCTGCTCTGCCTCACGAAAAGCCGACCGGGCGGGCGATCGAGCGCCGCTGATCCGCCGCCCATGGACCCTGGCGAGGTCCATCCGCGGTAACCTTGCTCGCTGCGGTCACCACCCTCACAATGACCGAAAAATGAGGGGGCTCACCTATGTTCCGCAGTCCGCATGGGGAGATCACAGTTCCGGAGCAATCCCTGACGGACTTCGTCCTGGATAAGGGTCGAGGGCAAACGCGACAGGCCGCGCTCGTCGACGGGGTCACCGGACGGGCGGTCTCCTACGGAGAGCTTCGAGAGCAGGTACGGCGCACGGCCGCAGGGCTCGCGGCGATCGGTCTTCGTAAAGGGGACGTGGTGGGGCTGTGCGCCCCTAATTCGCCTGAGTTCGCTATTGCGCTTCATGCAGCCGCCCGGCTCGGGGCAACGGTAACCCCGGCCAATCCCGCGAATACGGCTCACGAGCTGGCCCATCAGCTCCGGGATGCCGGGGCAAAGATACTCATCGCCGGCGCTTCGCTCATCGACAAGGCGCGAGAGGCCATCGGGGCATCGAGGCAGGCAATCGAGCTTATTGCGACAAACGACGCTCCATCCGGGCTGCGCTCGTTGGCGTCGATCGCGCGCGACGTGGACCCGCCGCCCGTTACTATCAATCCGGCGACCGACGTGGTCGCCCTGCCCTACTCGTCCGGAACCACGGGGCTGCCCAAGGGCGTGATGCTCACCCACCGCAATCTCGTGGCCAATCTCATCCAGCTCGAGGCAGTCGAACGAAGCGGGTTGCACGCTTTTGTCGCGGCGCTGCCCTTCTTTCACATCTACGGGTTGGTGGTGATTCTGAACTTCGGCCTGAGGATCGGCGCGAGCATTGTCACCCTGCCGCGCTTCGAGCCCGAGTCATTCCTGAAAGTCTTGCAGGACTGGCGCGTCGAGATAGCGCACATCGTGCCGCCGATGGCAGTCACCCTCGCCAAACATCCCACCGTGAAGAACTACGATCTGCGGCATCTCGAGGCGCTGTTCAGTGGAGCCGCCCCGCTCGGTCCGGGGTTGACCGAAGCGGTTCAGCAGCGCCTGAACGTCGTCGTCAAACAGGGTTATGGGATGACCGAGGCGAGCCCGGTCACACACTATTCGGATACACGCAGCACCGTGCGGGCCGGCACCGTAGGCCGGCTGGTACCCTCGACCGAGTGTCGTATCGTCGATGTGGAGTCAGGGCGCGATGCGGGTATCGGTCAGCCGGGGGAGGTCTGGATTCGGGGCCCCCAGGTGATGCAGGGATACCTCAACAACGCTGAGGCGACTGCGCGTACGGTTGACACCGAAGGTTGGCTACATACGGGCGACATCGGCATGGTCGATGCGGAGGGTTATCTGACGATCGTCGATCGCCTCAAGGAGCTCATCAAGGTGAAAGGTTACCAGGTGGCTCCTGCCGAGCTGGAAGCGCTGTTGCTGAAACATCCGCAGATTGCGGACGCCGCCGTCATTCCCGTGTTGGATGAAGAATGCGGCCAGGTGCCCAAGGCGCTGGTTGTCGCTCGCGGCAATCTGACAGCGGATGAGGTCATCGCTTTCGTGCATGCGCAGGTTGCGCATTACAAGCGAGTTCACCAGGTGGCGTTTGTGGATGCGATTCCCAAGTCGGCGTCGGGAAAGATCCTGCGGCGGGTGTTGGTAGCGCAGGAGCGCGGCGCTCACGCAGGTGCGTGACAGACCGCTTCAACGTTGTTGCCGTCTGGATCCAGCACGAACGCGCCATAGTAGTTGGGATGATAGTGGGCGCGGACGCCGGGCGCCCCGTTGTCCCTGCCCCCTGCTCCCATGGCCGCTCTGTAGAAGGCGTCGACCTGCGCTCGGGTACTCGCTGTAAAGGCCACGTGGACGGGACCGCCTTGCTCAGGTCCCGTGCCGATCCAGAAGAAAGGCTTGCCGTTGGCGCCGAAGCCCATGTGGGCATCTTTGCCCGTTTGCTCAGCGGTCACCTCCATGATCAGGGTGATCGACAAGGGCGCGAGCGCGGCGCTGTAGAACCGTTTGGATCGGTTGATATCGGCAACTGCGTAGCCAATGTGATCGAGCATGGTGGTGGCTTTGCTATCAGGTGAGAGTACCGCGCTCGGCGCG
>CAZBTV010000286.1:4730-4957 GCA_964494895.1 uncultured Steroidobacteraceae bacterium
TCGTTAGTCATCCGGACTTAGACGATGATACTCGATGCCGGGCGCATCCTTTATGGTGGACAGCCCGGGGTTGAGTTGGCGAATCAGAGCGATTTCCGGATGACAGTCCAGGACGAAGCCCATCATCTCAGTGGCCTCGCGCGTGGTGTAAAAATCGACCATGCGAGAGTTGAATTCCGCCGCCCGCACGGCAGGGATGCTGATGGCATCAATCCCTTGCGTCATCA
>CAZBTV010000287.1:0-4901 GCA_964494895.1 uncultured Steroidobacteraceae bacterium
CCCGACCATCCGATTTCGAGTCGGCGCCGTTATGACCGCTTCGGTACCTCTCCGGCGGAACAATCTGTTCCCGTCTGGACCGGCAGGCGGCCCTATCGAGCGGGGGGTGGTATTCTAGCGGAAGCTGATCATCCAATGGGAGGTTTGCAAAAGATGCTCAGAGGCCACCGACGGCCCCCATCCCGCGCTCTACCTCCAGCAGCAGCGCGGGTCATTGCACTCACAGCCACTGTCGCCTTGCTCGCTAGCTGCAGGCCAGCGCCTCCGGCACTCGAGCAGATCCGCAACCGCCACGAGCTCAGGGTGGTGACGCTGAACTTGCCGACCTGCTATTACCTGGGCTCACAGGGGACCGAAGGCCTCGAATTCGAGCTTGCACGCTCCTTTGCGGCGCAGCTCGGCGTCACTCTTTCCATGTACCCGGTTGCGAACGAGCGCGCCATGCAGGCGGCGCTGGCCTCCGGACAAGCGGACATTGCCGCGGCGCAACTGAGCGCGACCCCGGAATGGCGCCCTTTCGGCAAAGCGGCGGAGCCCTACGCTCGCATCCCGCAGCTCGTGGTGTACGCCCGAGACGGGGCGAAGCCCCGCAGCACGCTGCAGCTCGAGAAGGCAAAGCTCGCCGTCCGTGCCGGCAGCCCGCAGGAGCGCATCCTCGAGCAGCTGCGCAGAACCGTCGCTCCCACCCTGCAGTGGGTCGAGACCGCTCCTACGAATGCGGACCCGCTCGAGGACGTAGATTCCGGAAACGCCGATTACGCGATCATCGACGCTCGGGAATTCTCCTTTTCACATCATCTATATCCCGATGTACTCGTGGGGTTCGAGCTTCCGGCGGATCGCCCAGTGCAATGGATCGTACGGCGTGGCGCGGACGACCTGCTCGAAGGTGTGAACCGCTTCTTCCAGCAGCTCCGTGAATCCGGCCGGATGGTGAAACTCATCCAGCAGTCCACCGGAGAATCACGGTCCTTTGCCTACGAGGAATCCCGTGAATTCCAGGCGCATTTGATTAGCCGCCTGCCTCGATTCCGGCCCTGGTTCGAGCAGGCATCTGCGGAATCGGGCATCGACTGGCGGCTTCTCGCCGCGATTGGATACCAGGAGTCAAAGTGGGACCCGGCTGCAGTGTCCGCCAACGGCGCTCTCGGGGTGATGATGCTGACCTCCGACACTGCCGACGCCATGGGCGTGAAGGATCGCACGGACGCACAACAAAGCATCTTTGCGGGAGCTCGCTACCTCGCCGAGGTCCGAGAAAGAGTCCCGGAGCGAATTCCCGAGCCAGATCGCACCTGGTTCACCGTCGCTGCCTACAACGTTGGTTTTGGCCACCTGGAAGACGCACGTATCCTCGCCCAGATGGACGGGAAGAATCCCGACTCATGGACCGACGTTCGTTTGGAGCTCCCGCGATTGGCAGAAGAGCGGTGGTTCTTGAAGGTAAAACGTGGCTATGCGCGCGGATGGGAACCCGTGCAGTTCGTCGATCGCGTGCAGCGATACCTGACGCTGCTCGAATGGCAGCCCGGCGAAGGTGTCGCAAGTCAGGGCACCCGTGTGCAGACAGGGTTCATCACGGGCGGCTAGCACCCTGTTGGAGTAATGATCGCCGTAGCGAGGGCGACCCATAGCGAGCCGAACCGATGCCGCTGTGGGGCGGCGCAGTAGGCGATCATTACTCGGACACATGGATGCCCGGATCCAGCGTTTCACACTAACGCCGACGAAGCGGCCCTCTACACGTCTACGGGCATGCGCGTCGGCGCGTGGCCAATCAACTGCGCTTCTCGCTAAAAAATTTCCTCAGCCCTTCGCCACATTCTTCCATCAACACACCGCCGAACACGTCGACACGGTGATTGAGCCCCTGCAAGGCGAACACATCAATGATGCTTCCAGCCGCACCGGCCCTCGGGTCCCACGCGCCAAATACAACCCTTTTCACCCGCGCATGCACGAGCGCCGCCGCGCACATCACACACGGCTCAAGCGTTACGTAGAGCGTCGTGTCAGTGAGCCGATAGGTGCTCAACACCTTACCACCAGCCCGTATCGCCTCGATCTCCGCATGTGCCGTGGGATCGCTGGAGCTGATCGGGCGGTTGAATCCTGTCGCCACTACATCATCCCCACGGACCAACACCGCGCCTACGGGGACTTCGCCGTTAGCCCGAGCAGTCGCTGCCCATTGGAGCGCCATGCGCATGAAGTCGACATCAGTACGCGGGGCCACAGTGCTACTTCGCGCGGGTTGTCAGATTCGCGCGGGTGGATGGAGCGGGCAGGAACAGTGCAGGATCGACAAACGTCGCGTTGAGCGCAACACCAAAGTGCAGATGAGGGCCGGTGACGCGACCTGTGGCGCCCACCTTGCCGATCACCTCTCCCCTCTTTACGCGCTGTCCGGGCGCAACGGCGATCGCGCTCAGGTGACAGTACATGGTAATGAATCCCTCCCCGTGATCGATGAAAACCGTATTGCCGTTGAAAAAATAGTCTCCGGTGTCGACCACCACCCCGTCGGCTGCCGCCTTCACTGGAGTGCCCGTGGGTGCCGCGATGTCCATTCCCGTATGTGGATTGCGCGGCTCGTTGTTGAAAACACGGCGCATCCCGTACGAGCTCGAGCGTACGCCGGGAATGGGTTGCCGTAGCCGCAAGGTCCCAGGAGGCGTGTCGGAGAAAGTGGCGACCACGGTTTTGATATGCGGAACCTCCCGGTTCACCCGGTCGAGATCCTTTTGGGCCAGATCAACCTTGCCAGGAGCTACTTTGAGCGATTGGGTGACGTACTGCTTGTCCGTGATCTCGAACCCGACAGCCCGCTCCGCTGAGGCTCCGTCGCGTATGACGACGGTCGCGTGCCCCGGCTTCTGCGACAGCGGGATGCCAACTACCGCCACCCAATGTCCGGCGGATCGCAGTACCAGAACGCGCCGCCCATCGAGGGTGACTACCGGCGGTTGGGTTGCGGCGCTCTCGATCGGCAGAATCAACACGCCGCCGGGGACGAGCGATGCCTGAGGCAAGTCAGCGTTCACCGCAATGGCAGCGCGCGCTAGCATGAGTGCCACAGCCAATGGCGCTGTAGAAAAAAGAAACCGCGCTTTCTTAAAACTCTCGGCCAAAAACAACTCGCTACTCCTTACTCGTGACACGCGCCTTCAGTTTTCCCTTCGCCAGGCGCGTCTCGATCTCGTCGCCGATGTTTACGGACGCGGCATCCCGCACCAACATACCATCGGGCTTCGTCACCAATGCGAATCCGCGCCCGAGGGTCGCGAGCGGGCTCGCCGTGTCCAGCGTCTTCGCCGCAAGGATCAGCCGATGCTCCTTGCCCGCGAAATAACTCTTGCTCGCGTGCTCGAGCGCTTTCAACGGCACACTCAGCCTGCTCTCCTTGCGCAATAGACAATCGCGCCACGCCTGGTGCAGGCGCGAATCCAACCCCTCATGCCGCAGCCGATATTCCCTCGCAAGATGATCCGGTGAATGCTGCACAAGCCGACGAAACAAGTCGCTCACACGATTGCGATCACTATGCACCATCGCGCGCACGGAGCTCGCGAGACGCAGCTCCAGATCATCGAGCCGGCGCACCTGTTGGACCAGCCGCAATCCCGGGTGCGCAACATTCAATCGTTGCGCAGTGTTACTCAGTCGCGTCTCGATCGCCCGCATCTCGCGGGTCAAGGCTGCGGACAGACGTTGCTCGAGCTCATCGAGCTTCTGAGCCCGCTGCGTAAGTCGCACACCGGGGTGTACCAGCTTGAATCGCAGAAGTGCGCCGTCAAACCGAGCGGCTACGGCGCGCAGCTCGCGACGCATGCAAGCCCTCATGCGCTCTGCCGTCCGTTCTAACGCTTCCAGACATGCATTGCGGTCCGGCGCCACGAGCTCCGCAGCGCCCGACGGTGTCGGTGCGCGTGCGTCCGCGACGAAGTCCGCTATCGTGAAATCGATTTCGTGTCCGATTCCCGATACAACCGGGACGGACGAGGCGCAAATTGCCCGGGCGACTCGCTCGTCGTTGAAGGACCACAAATCCTCGATCGAGCCCCCTCCGCGCGCAACGATCAAGACATCACATTCCGCCCGTGCAGAAGCGGTCCGAAGCGCTTCCACAATAGCAGGCACAGCCACCGCGCCCTGCACAGGTGCGGGGTAAACGAGCACCGCCGCCGGAGGAAACCGTCGTGCCAGGATGTGGAGGATGTCGCGAATAGCAGCACCCGACGGCGAGGTCACCACCCCGATACGTCGCGGAAAACGAGGCAAGCTGCGCTTGCGTTCGAGAGCGAATAACCCCTCGGCGGCCAGCTTGACTTTGAGACGCTCGAACTCGCGCTTGAGCGCCCCTACGCCAGCCTCCTCCATGTGCTCGGCGATGAGCTGGTAGTCACCGCGAGGCTCGTAGAGGCTGATCCTGCCTCGTACCAGAACCTGCTGGCCTGCTTTGGGCGTAAAGCCGAGCGCCGCATTTTTCAGCCGAAACATCGCGCAGCGCACCTGCGCATCGCGATCCTTGAGCGAAAAATACCAATGGCCAGAGGAAGGTTGGGAGAAGTTCGAAAGCTCGCCTTCCACCCACACGACCCCCAGCCCCCGCTCGAGGAGCATGCGCACCTCGCGGTTCAGGCGAGAGACAGTGAAGACATTCCGTCCGTTTTCGGCGCCTGCTGGCGCACCCTGTGAGCTGAGAATAGGAGAGGACATGTAAACAACCCTATCACGAGCTTTACCCACGCGCCGTTACCCCGTACAATTCCATGATTTACCACGTAGCACCGCTCGACGCTGGTTCCTGGCCAAGCCATCCTGAGGCCTATTCCATGAGCTTCCCGTCGGCGGTCATGGGCGGTCATGCGAATCCTCGAAGAAGCTCTGACCTTCGATGA
>CAZBTV010000288.1:0-4843 GCA_964494895.1 uncultured Steroidobacteraceae bacterium
ATCTGGAGGCTAGGGTCGGAATCGAACCGGCGTAGACGGCTTTGCAGGCCGCTGCATGACCACTCTGCCACCTAGCCTCGCGAGGATGACGGTGGCGCCATCGAGGTCGCGAAATCGAAAAGCCCCGCTAGGCGGGGCTTCCGGGTCAATCGGCTGGCTAGCGTAGCAGATGAGCGGTCGATCGGGCAATGGTCCAGCGCCTCGCCACCAGCCCAGAGACGCGCCTTGGCATTGGGGCCATAGGCATCGACCTACCCCCAACCGATACCCATAGCCCTTATTGGCAACCCGCGAACTTGAAGGACACCACTCTCGTGCTCCAGTTGAAGGACCCAGTCGTCTTCAAGTACTGGTTGACGTACCAGAACGTGCAATCGTCAGCCGGGTCGATCGTCAGCGCGGAGTAGTCTCCCCATCGGGTGAGCTGCTGAGTCTGGGAGCCGCCGCCGGTGATCACACTGTTTTCCGCTTCCAGTGTGCCTGCGGCATCAGTGGGGACTCGCCCCGTATAGCGTATGCCAGGGTGCAGGTTGGCGCTCGATGTGCTGTATCCGACCGCGATGTCGCCGACTTTGTCCATCCCAATGCTGCCCATCCAGCGATTTGTCGCATCGGGTGAATAGGTACCCTGTTGAAACACCGTGGGTGTGGTCCCCGGGGTGCGGATCTCATACCAGCGTACGCCGACGGTATTGCCTACCTTGACGGAATGAGTCGACACAAGGGCTTCGTGATTCCCAAAGTTCCGGTAGGCCAAGCGGCGCATCACCCGGTCCCCGAGACTGTCGAGCTGCGTGCGCGTGCCACTTTGGGGAATGCAGGTGCCGCCGCCGCAAGCCAGGGCATAGGTGTTCACCCCGATCGCTGTGGGCCCCGTCAGCGTCGAGTTGGCCGGGGTGGCAAAGTCGACGTGGAACTTCCAAAAATCGAGAGAGCTGGTCGTGCGCCCGAGAGCGACGAGATAGTTGGGTGAGCCGGCCGGAGGAGCCGTCGCTCCGTCCAGGTCTGCGGGTAGCAAACTGCTGAACGTCGAGCTCAACTGGAAGCACACCTGAGTGGCGGCGGCGCCCGCCAGCATGCGGGTGCGGTCGAACGCACACACGCGAGCGCCGAGAAATGCGTTGGTGTTGTTGTCAAATATGTTGAACGTAGCGTAGTACGCATCCGGCCAGACCCCCTGCACCGCCAATGTTGGAGTCCCGGTGAAAGGACACCTTGTCAAAGGGTAGTCACAGGGCCACGCTCAAGTCAAGAACAGATCAACGGCTGACCACTGCCACAACGTGAACCTGCGATGTCAGCTTGTCGCAGACCGGAATAGGCCGCTGTTAGAGAACAAATCAGTGCGTATCGGTAACGGCTAGCACAACAGGACTTTCGACAGGATGTTAGAGGTGAGTTCTTCCCGTCGTGGACGGCGCGCCTGAAAGCTCGGTTCGGTGCAGCTTCGTGATCGGCGCGAGGAGATTACCTCCTCGTTCGAGCAGAGTTGCGCATACAACGGGCACGCGTCCGTCGTATGTTCGGCGAGATCTTTGGACTACAGTGAACTCCCAGACCTCTTCCGCATCGCGGCGCCAGGTGTCTCTAAATCCAAACCCACCGCCTCTTCCTGACGATCGCAAGCTTCAGCCGTCGAAGAGCTCCTCCTCCTTGGAGGCCCGCATGCATCGCAGCAGTTCGTGACGCGCCCAAACTATCGCGAAGTCGTCGGCATCGGGATCCGCCTCGAGGGCAATTACATACTCGAGCGCGGCTCGCACCCGCGCATCGCGCCCCCTCGAGCTCTCGATGAGATAAGCCGTCGAGCACTCACCCAACGCCTTTCCGGATACCATCGAGGACTCACGCCCCGGACGGCGCGGCCGCAGCCTTGGTTCTGCGTAACGTGTAACACGCACTGGCGAGTCAAGCCGTGTCATATTCGACCTCGACTACTTAAGAGTGACAGGGAGACGACTGCGATAGGAAAGCCGATTGTGCCACCGACTGACAATGATTTCACGCTGTCCATAAACAATCCGGACTGCTTAATCAACGTGCTGACTGTCAGCAGCAGACACGCATCCGTCCAAGCCTCTGTTAGTCTCTTTCCCGCAGCCAGGACGCTATTTGACCTCGAACGTCGCACTGCAAACGCTGGCTGACATGAATACCAACGTGCCCAGTGTCGACGGGACAGCACGTGTAATCGCTGCTTCCGATGTGCTGTCGCATCACTGCCGAGGCACCAGCCGGAACCAAGTGATCGCGAACGGCGTACACGTTGAGCACCGGCTGCACTATCTGCTTGAGATCCACGGCCTTCCCGCCCAGCACGACGGATCCCCTGATGAGCCCGTTTCCCTGATAAAACCACCTTACGAACTCGGTCAATGCGGCAGCAGATTGCGCGGGGTTGTCAAAAATCCACTGCTCGATTCTGACGAACTGCTCGATGGTCGCCTGCTCCGGGTTACGCGCCACCAGGGCGACATACTTATAGCTGCCCAGCCGAAAGGGCGCGAGAGACAGGAATAGCAAATTCAACAGGTGGCCCGGCACGCTGCCTGCATGCAGCATCAGGTCCGTATCGAGGTTGCGGACCCATTTCGAGAGGAGATCCTCCGGCGTGTGGAAGTCAACCGGAGTCGTGACGGTCACCAGATTGGCGACTCTTGCCGGGTGCAGCGCCGCGTAGCATAAACTGAAGGTCCCGCCCTGGCAGACACCCAGAAGATTGAGGCTATCGACTCCGTGGGCCTCGAGGATGTGCCGGACACAGGCATCGAGATGTCCCTCGATGTAATCCTCCAGACCAACACCGCGCTCACTGTCAGCGGGATCGCCCCAGTCGATCAAATACACCTCGAGGCCAGCCGCCAGCAACCGTCTGACCAGGGAGCATTCCGGGCTAAGATCCAGAATGTAGGGCCGGTTCACCAGGGAAAAACAGATGAGTACCGGCTTGCGGCAAGCCCGCGGCGCGAATGGCAATGGAAAATAGCGATAGAGCGTCGCGTGGCCTCTATTCAACACCGCCGCTTTTACAGTGCAACCCTTGGATACGCCACGCGCCCGATGCAGTTTGATGAGCACTTCCGCAATGCGGCTGTTGACTTCCATCCACGGAAGCCCACTGGCACGGAAGAATTCCGTCAAGTGCGCCGACTCCCAGACGCTTCAGCCCGCGCCTGGAGCAGCATGCCGAGTGCGGTATTCACCAGCTCCGCTTGCACCCGACAGTACTCCTCTGTACTTACGACGTCGGCGTACGCCTTCTCCGCACAATCGATCCACACCTCGTATACCTTCATGAGCTCATCGACGCTCAGGGAGTGCACCGAAGAAATTTCCACACGTGCCGCAAACCGCTCGACAGCGCTATGAATGACCACGCGCCAATGGGTTGCCAATCGGAGTTGAAGCGCGACAAGACGTACGGACGCGTCCTCGAAGGCGCGCCCGGCATCGGAGTTGATTCGAAGATTATCGGCCTGATTACCCATATCAGCATGCAACGCACAACGATCGATGTACCCGTCGCCATATTTGCGGTGCGGAGAGCGCCGCATGCCGGGGAGTTATGATTCTAGCAGCCATGCTCTACGCCGCAAGGCCGACGCCATGAATGTTCTTACGGGGCCGCTGCCTCGAACTCGACAGCGGCCTTCAACTCCGGAGTTGTATGCAGCGCACGCCAGCTCCGACGAGAGCGCCAGGTCACCATCGAGCTGAAGAGGCAGCTGGAATCGCAGCGCATCAGCCAACCGATCTATCTTCAGTTGCTTGCGATGAGAACAAACTCGCGTACAATAGGACTCGTCCCCCTAACTCTCTCCATACTACAGGCAGGTCCCCGTCATGACCGACACCCGTACGCCATTCGATCCCAACGCTTGGTTCGATGCCTATCGCGAGGCATTCGCGCCCGTATACAAGTGGCAACAGGATGGGCTCAAGACCATTGAGCGCATTGCTCGTTTCAACCACTCCCTGGCGGGCGATTATCTGGAGTCCGGCATTCAACAGGCGCAGGCCGCGATTGCGGCCAGGAATCCATCCGATTTCCTGTCGAAGGAGGCCGAGATCGGGTCGAAGCTCGGAGAGAAGGTCTGCTCCCGCGTTCAAGAACTAGTGAATATCACGAATGAGGCGCAAGGGCAGTTCTCGCAATTCGCTTCCGAAGCTGTGAACCGGGCGACTCCGGGCCAGGTCGCGAGTCAGGCAAAGAAGGTCGTCGCGAATGCCTGAATTGCGGGCGAGCAACGCCAGCGTAGGGGCGGCCGCAAGGCTCGCCCCGGAGGGCGGAGCATGAGGGCCGCGGGATGCTTGAGCGCAGCATCCCTGCGACGCGCACATGCCTGATGTGAAAGACTCTTACCCGGCCCATCTGCTACCACGGGCGACACGGGAGTCGGAGCTAAAACGACACATACTGGCTCAGTTGGCAGCGGCAACCGGCGGGCTCGCCCCGACTGACTTTTTCAACGCCTGGTGGGAGTGGTACCTCAATCTGGCCGCACAGCCGGACAGACAGCTGGCCCTGGCCCGAAGCGCGGCGGAGAAGCTCCTGAACGGCTGGCAGTTTGCGGCGAAAGCTGCCTTCGGGCCGCCCGTGCAGCCGCAAGGCGAGCAGCTCGGATTCGCGGGCTCAGCCTGGAGGCTCTGGCCATTCAACGCGTTGGCCCAAGGGTACGCAAACTGGGTGTCATGGTGGCAGGAGGCGCTAGGTCCTGTAACACCGGACGCTGGGCCGGAGCTCGCAAGAGTCCGGGTCGCCGCACGGCTCATGCTCGAGGCAGCATCCCCGGCCAACTTTCTCTACACGAATCCTGATCTGCTGAAGCAAACAGCGGAGGAA
>CAZBTV010000289.1:0-4837 GCA_964494895.1 uncultured Steroidobacteraceae bacterium
CCCACTGTGGCGTCATCACGGAGCCATCACTGCTGCGAATGATGTACCAAGTGCCGTTGCTCGGACGCCAGACAGCGAAGTCAGGCCTGCTGTCTCCATCGAAGTCTCCCAGGAGCGGCACATCCCCATTCACACCCCACTGTTGACTGGACACGGAGCCGTCGCTGACCCGTTTCACGAACCAGGTGCCATTACTCGGACGCCAGACTTCGAAAACTGCTGGATTCGAAGCTGTGGGAGGCAGCACGCAACTGTTGGCCGCATTGGAAAACTCCAACTGGATCGTGTACGTGGTGCCGTTGGCGGTATAAGAACCCTGCTGCTGATTGCAAATGTCGCCGATCTCGCCGTTGCTCGTATCGTACCAGGCAAGCGGCGCGGCGAAGCTGGTAGCGATCCCGACATCGGCATCGGTAATCGCCTCAGAAAGCTCGTGGCTCGTCACCGATGTGTAATTACCAAAGACACTGGATGTGCCACAGCCGATAGAGCAGCTACTACCCGCCTGCATGTCCGGCAAAACACCGTAAAGAAGGTGTTTGGCGTTGAGTGTGCTTGAGGTAGTTCCATGGTATGCGCAGAAGCCACCGGAAACGCAGCTTGTGCTGCCACGCTCGGTGATGGTCTTACCCGGCGGAAAATAGATCATGTAGAGCGTGTTGACGTTTCCCGCAGCGTCCAGAACAGGCGCAGGAAGGTGACCCGCGCTGACCTGCGAGAGAATCTCAGCCTGGATGTTCGTATCATCGATAGTCGAGCCGTTGTTGGCGGCCGATGGAGTTATCTGGAAAACTCCGTCAAATGTGCCGTTACCGATTGTCTCGTTGGTGCCCCCGGAAAAGCTCGTGCTGTATTGGCTCAGCAGATTGATATAGCCGCTGTTGATTCCAAGGATGTCGCTGAAGAAGTTGCCCATGGTGGGGCTGATACTGCCCGCCACTTGCGGGTTATATGCGCCGGGCCCATACAGGACCTGGACTACGTGCGCATTCGAAATCACCGGTCCACCGAAATAAGAAAGATGTGCGCCTGCCGGAGTGAAACTGCTCGGCGCACCTGCGTCCCGCCATGGAACACCGTGTTGGATCTGCATGGTCTGCGCAGGAATCGGCGGAGCTGACAAAATCAGGAGCAAACACACCAGCAATGAGAAATTACGGGACAGTCGAGACATCTTCTTCTCCTTCCCTGAGTGCCACCCAACACGACGCTAACCAAGTGGGCGCTTGATCTTAACAACGTGTGCCGGATTATCAATCACAAGAAACATGAAAATGGAGACGTTACCCTGGCGAGATTCAAACGATAAAGCAATAAGGAGCAATGAAGAAGAGCCGATTCAACAAAGAACAGAGGGTGAAGATCGTAGGGGAGTCCGACGTCAGCCCGATCTTCCAAGGTTGTCAGAAATCATGGGGTCAGTGACCGGACGAATCTACCTAAGGCGCAAGAGCTTCTGACAGCTCGAAGCGGTGAGCTTGCATATTCCGCGAAGCTGACCCGTTGACTCGTTGATTCCGCGTAAACGTGAGCGGCGATTCCGGCCGAAGGTCACGGGCGCAAAATCTGACAGGATGCAGACCACCCGCCCACGCCCTCGGGGCTGAATTGCCGAGCTCGGCTGAATGTCAGCTTTCCGGAATTGCGCTGAGAAGTAGCGAACGACCGGTCGCGGCCGAGGGTGTGGGAAAACGATGCCACACAGTGCTTGCAGTTGCGATGTGCGTCTTGCCGCCAGTTTCCGCTAGCCACATTGCAGAATGAGCCACACGTTGTCAAATCGACCGGCGCGGGCTGCACCTTCCTGAACCCAGAAGTAGATATTTCCTTCATCGCCCCACATTGCATCGAGATCATCGTCCCAAGCGACTTGGAAGAGCAGGCGCCAATCGGCTGCTCCGGTCGCAAGCACAACCGCTTCTTTGCTTTTATAGCCCTCGGGATTACCGCAGTAGACACCATGACTCGCGAGCTGGCATTCGAGCTCCATCGAATCGTTCTGTACGGGATATGGGAAGCCGGAGACTTGGTGCGGTGGCTTGCCTCCAAAAACTTGTTTCCCGATGCGCTCGTATTCCTCTGACTCAACCTCGGTCAAGGCCAAAGCCTGCACGGCGTCCCGCTCCTGGGACGGATACACCGACACGCGGCGGAAGTGTATGTATCGGTGCGGTAATGTCTCCGCGCTTTGCGGCGAGCTCCTCTGGGATGGCGACACGGGCTCGGCCAGCTCGGGGACATGCAGGACAGCCCATCCGCCACGATCCTCCGGATCGAACCCCCATGGCTGATTGTCCACGTCGTAAAAGAACAGCAACGCACCCGAAGCGGGAAGCCATTCAATCCGGTGGGCAGCTTGCAGGTCCGACAGCGAAAGTTGCGCTAGAAAGGTGAGCCGCTTGCCTTTGCATTTTGGCCAATCAGCGCCTACTGGCAGATGCGGTACGCCCCCAAAGTGCGAGCGCGATGGCTCATCGTCCGCCACGACTTGAACCGCCAGCACCGGCAAATGTGCCGTGATCGACGCAACATCTCGTGTGCGTTGTGTGGTCGGCTTCTTGCCGAAGAGGCCTTTCAGAATGTTTCCCATTTCAACGACTCTTGCCGGATTCCGTGGAAGGTTGTCGACTGCTGCCGGTCGGTGACCGCTGTGAAACATGGTATAGAAAATCCAATGGATTTCCAGTTGGCATTCGAGGCTACTTCAAGGCGAGGAGATCCTGCGGTGCGAACGCACGGGATGCACGCCGTTGGTTCCCAAGCCAGAGAGTCCGTACAGAGATGAGTCTTCACGTTCTCACATACAACTTCAAACGATTCTCTGGCCAACACGAGTTATTGAAGCGATGAGGGCATATGCCACGAGATCCGATCTTGACCCTTGCGATGATCGGTAGCTTGGTTGGCGCTTTGACCGCAGCCACTCTGCTGGCCGATCGTCGTCCATACGTTAGCTCGATCTAACCTGTTCGAGCCACCGGTGGCAATGGCCGCGCTTCTGAGCGGCCGCCTTCTAGAACGTCGACAGGCGGCGGTAATTGACCGCTCATGGCCGGTCAGAGACCTCCAACAGTTGGAGTGCTCGATCGTGCCGCGTTGCGGCACGGCTGCCTTCTCACGACCCACGCAAGACGTTTGCGACCGGCCGCTTTGCAGACGTCTTTGCTTGACTCCGTGTGGCTCAGTTATCGAGGGCTATTGCTCTGACCTGCACGGAACGAGTCGCTGCCATCTTCATGGCCTGACAGCAGGGGTTATCTGGGCTAAAGATCCAGAGCCAGACGCCCCGTCTGGCTTGAACGTGTTTTCGCTGAACGTCCCGAAATAGCCCGAATCCGGCATTACAACTGCGCCATGTCCGCTGAGCTTTCCGTCCTTGAATTGGCCGACATATACGCCGGGCACAGGGAGTCTGACCTGTGTGGCTTCGGGGCTGCCTACAGCATTGACGCGGAGCATTCCCATACCTTCAGGGACGCCGTGTGCGAACTCGCCGCGATAGACATTTCCGTTTGGAAAATGGTACATACCAATGCAATCTGTCCAGACTGCGGATATCTCCCCTTTGCATTCCTTTTGAGTCAGTTCCGATTGCGGAAAGTTGTCCTTGAACAATCCAGAATATGAGACGCCGGATTTGCCAATCAACAGTCCGTAGCCGTTGAGGAAGCCGCCCTTGAAGTTGCCGACATAAATAGCAGGCTCAGTCCAGCCGATGGCGTTGTCAGTCGATTGCCCAAGGAACCTTATCTCCAGAACCCCAACACCATGTCGGTCGCCATGACGAAATTCGCCGCTGTACACGTTACCGTTCTGATAGGTATACGTGCCTACGCAGTTATTCCATTGGCTCGGAGGGCTCTGCTGTTGAGGAGGCGACAATGGCATACAAGTCATGTTTGGAACGGAGTTTCCCGAGCTTGTGGGCCCAGGTGCTTCCCCGGCCGAGGAAGTGGTCGCCTTTGCTACAAGCAAACAGCATAACGCCACGGCCGGTATATAATGCGTGCTTACATTCGTTCGCATTCTGAAAGTCCTCATGTGCCGAGCCTCACTCCTTGGGTACCGACGGATCGGTAAGATCAAGACATAGGCTTTATGCGCGGTCACTCTTTGCGTCATGCAGTTATATACCGGAGACACGCGCCAGTATCACACCCCGCCGCATTTCACCGGACCGCGGACTGTCTCAAGGGCGCCGGCGCCGGCCAACTGTGCGTCCAGATCCGTCGTCTTTTGCTTAACCGGCTGATTTCCTTAGGGAACGACTGCTTTCGGCAATGCCGCGCTCCGGCGGACCTCGTGGCGAAAATTTAAAACTTCCGCTTCAAACACGCTTTAATCTCTTGAGCGGCTGCCATCATATCCTCTCTGGAAAACTCGACATCCTGTCCTCGTGTCCGATCTGGATCGCGAACCATCCATCGATCGCGCTTCTGCTTCAGCAGTTGGCGAATTGAAAGAAGGCCATACCTGAGGAAAGGCTGCGCGAAGGAGGGACCTGACTCGTCCCTTCTCTTTGCTACGAATGAGCTGAGGATCATCCATATGATCGCCGCAACATGCCATTCGAGGGCCGTTCGCTTGAAAAATGGAATGCGTGGCAGTCGAGCGCCGATCCGACTCATGAGTCGAATGTTCTGGTGGCAAGCGAGTTGGAGTTCCGTATGCTGTTCAATGAGAGCCGCGAAAGCGGCGCTCCGCGCCTTCGGGCCCGACGCGGTCAGACCGCAATAGTGCTTATAAATGCAGTTGCGCTCTTCGGCCAGCTTGTCCACATCTTCTAGGGAAACTCTGCACAGGTCAGTTTTCGAGCGCACTGACAAATGAGATCGAT
>CAZBTV010000290.1:0-4722 GCA_964494895.1 uncultured Steroidobacteraceae bacterium
AGAGGGCGTAGAGGTCCTGGATGTTGGCAAGGCCGCCCGGGACCGCAGCGACGATACGGTCGATATCGGCTTGTGTCAGCTCGATCAAAGGCAACATGTCCGGAGTGAGACTCGTGCTCCGGTGGGTTATGGCATTTGGCGGCATGTAGGCGTCCGGTTGAGAATTCCGTGAATGGGTGACAGCTCCGCCTGGCGCCCGAATGCGGCGACCACGGACCCGATCGTCGCTCGAGCGAGGCGATCGTGGCAATGAACGAACGAGAGTCGACTCGACATCAGCCCATGAGAGAGGTCCGAGCTTTGCGGCAGGTTCCGTTGAATGTTGATTTGCGAAAATCCGGTGCGCGCATTCCAGATATGCGCATCGGAAGTGTTGGTGTCTTCACGATAACAAGCCACTACACCTGGCTCAACGGGGAAGATTACGACCAGGAATGCGAGTGTCTCGTGGACGGCGAGCATCGGCTTCTATTGGGTGGTCTTCGCAATGTCGTCCGACACACGTTGCGCAATGGAAGTCTGTAACCACATGATCTCGTATCGAAACCAACGAGACGCCAGCTGTAACGCTCAAACCACAGACGCTGCCCAACCAGGCCGCTGCGCTCTTCCGGTCTGTCCCGACCCGCGCCGATCACCTTGCTGGAGGCACAGAGCTCGGCACGCAAGTGGGGGCTTCGGGAACGATCGACAGGAGTGGTCGCGAAGTGTCGACGGCCGACCGATCTTGCGGGCGGCTCCGGTTGCGGTTTCGCTCGTGTGGGAGGTGATGATCAGGCTGCGTTTGGGACTCGCTGTCGGCCAGCTCCTGTTCCGCATTCCTGAATGCAGTCGTTCCAGGTAGATCCCGCCTGATAATATCCAAAGCGGGGACACGGAGGTCAGCATCTCGAAATGAGCTCTTCTCCGAGCCCGCACCACAACCATGACTGATCTGGAGCTTCACAAATGCGCAAGAATGCGAGCACGTTTTATGTATACGCGACGAGGCTGTGCTGTTTGCTCGTAGCAGGAGCGACCGTTTCTATGGCCGACGAAGCGCCCGAGACTGCAAGCGCAGAAGCCCACATTCAAAACATGGCCTGCAAGCCATTTCCTACCAGTCAGAAGCCACTCCCGCCGAGCCAATGGGACGAGTGCGTGGGCACCTACACTTATGAGGACGGGAACGTCTACCGCGGCGAATATCGCCACGGGGCACGTGATGGTTTCGGAGTACTGGAGATCAAGTACACGGGCCTATCCAACTATCGAATGATCGGCTGGGGAGAGCCCGCTATTTATGTCGGCAGCTTCAAGGATAACCGCCTCAACGGCCACGGTCTGTTGATTGTCAATTCCGGCGTCGCGTATGCCGGAACATTCAAGAACAATATTGCGCAATCCGACCTGACTCAGGAGGAATGCCAGGGGGAGATATCCATCAATTGGACGAATTGCGTTGGTACGCACCGTTTTCCGGACGGCAATGTGTATCGTGGTGAGTTCGCACACGGCCTCCCGAAAGGCATCGGCATGCTCGAAGTCAACGCTGTAGGCAGTCCTGATGCCACGCCGGTCAGGCTACCTTTGCCTGGCGTATATGTCGGCCAATTCGAGGATGGAAAGCTCAGCGGCCGAGGCGCAGTCGTAATGTTGGGTGCCGGCTATTTTGGGACGTTCAACGATAACGTGTTCAAGCCAAGCACAGTAGAGCAGTCCGGCTCTCGACTTGAATAGCCTCGTCGGGAGGCTTATCGAAGACCTGGCGGGACTGAACTATCGATGGCGGCAAGGGTCCGTCTATCAAACGGAAGGCAAGAGCAATATGGACAGCAGAGCACTCGGATCTCGCAATCGCACGTCATGTTCGCTGATTCTGACTGTCTGTTGGTTTCTCGTTCTTTTCGATGCATTACCGTCCGTCGCTCAGGAGGTGGTGCCTCCAGAAACGCCGGCCGGGCAGGCGCTGGCATCGTGGCTCGAGGCCTTCAACAGCGCCGACGAGACGCTCCCGAAGGCGTACATCGAGAAATATCAGCCGACGGGCCCTGTTGGCCTGGAGATGTCCTTCAGGCAGCGGACCGGGGGACTGGATCTGACCGGTATCCATATCAGTGAGCCGCTACACATCGAGTTCCTGGTCAAGGAGCGAGCCAGTGGAACCCGCGCCATCGGAGAGTTGACGCTTGACGGTTCTCACCCACCACGCATTACCGGTCTTGGGTATCTGGCCCTTCCCGCTGGCGATCCGCCCGTCCTTGGCTTCTCGATCGACGCGCAAACCCGTAACCGGGTGATTGACCATGCAATAGAACAGTTGCAGGACAGCTACGTATCTCCCGAGCTCGCAAGGCAAATGGGCGAAGCCTTGCGCCATCACCAGAAGCACGGCGACTACAACGCGATCACCGATGGTCTCGAGCTTGCCCAGCTTCTCACCATGCACATGGGCGAGGTCAGCCACGACAAACACCTGACGGTGCGGTTCGTGCCCACACGGTTGCCCGACAGCCTGGACGCGCCCCCTGACGCGCAGCAACAGGCCCGGAACCAGAGGATGATGCAGCGCTCAAACTGCGCGTTCGACAAGGTGGAGATCCTACCGAAGAACATCGGCTACATGAAGTTCAACTTTTTCCGCAGTCCTGCTGATTGCAGCCAGACGGCGATCGCGGCGATGGGTTTCATCGCCAATGCCGATGCCCTGATTTTCGATCTGCGCGAAAACGGTGGCGGCGATCCGGCCATGATTGCTTTGATCTGCTCTTATCTGTTTGATCAACCGACGCATCTGAACGATATCTGGAACCGTAAAGCGAATTTTACGACTCAGTGGTGGACGCTGCCGTATATTCCGGGCAAGCGGCTGCCGAATATTCCAGTGTATGTGCTGACCTCCTCACGGACTTTCTCAGGGGCAGAGGAGTTTAGCTACGACCTCCAGAGCTTGAAGCGCGCGACCATCGTCGGCGAGGTCACTGGTGGTGGCGCTCACCCCGTGAGCGCGCAGCGAATAGATGATCGCTTCTTCATCGTCGTGCCGATTGCAAAGGCTATCAATCCGGTCACGAAGACGAATTGGGAAGGGACGGGAGTGAAGCCGGACATCGCGGTAGCGGCCTCTGACGCTCTGGCGACCGCCCAGAAGCTGGCGAGCGAGAAGCTGATGTCTCAGCAGCATTGAGCCAGGAGTCCGCGCCTTCTGGAGCGAACCAAGCGCCTTTGCCTCTATAGGTCCACACGACTCTGCCCACCGGATTTTGGACGTCGCGACCAATATCAGCCGGTAACGCCCGCTCAGGGCAGCGCCGCACCTACGCGGATTTCACTGCTGCGATCAGCCATGAATCGAGGGCAGCCTCAAACGCAGCACGTTGCGATGGAACCCACATAGGCGGATCAAATTCACACGTCACCCGCTTGGGGTCGATCCTGACAGCTCCCGCGATCGGCGCAGACACCTCGAACGCAAACTCGCGCCACACCGCCTCGATCCCTATATTTTCGACAACTTCCATGTGTTCTGACATCGATCTCCGTAACGACTCCAAAGGTGCGTCATGCGATGCACTGACTTTTATCGGTGCAATTTCTGGGAGAGGAATCAGAATCGGCAGTATGACCGAAGAGACTCCGGCGGATTCTGGGAACTTGAGCCGCATCAAGACCTGATGAACGATTCCCTTGACTGCATCAACTGCCTCGGACTTCTGGTAGCCCGCCGCAGGAATGACGACTGTATCGGTGAGAATGGTTGCAGAGTCGACACGCCCCAGAGGTGAAACCAGCAGGCGGTACGTGATCGTGCCTTGAACATCTCTAAATGCTTTGAGTCGCTCCTTCAGATTTTCCCATGCAGCACAAGCAATCCTTCGCACCTCGGTGGAGTCAAGGGTTCCCGCAACGACCGGCGAACCGGCTACGATATGACCAACCAATGCTATTCGCCCCTCGAGAGGATCCATGCTGCCCTCTATCACAGGGGTCGCGTGTATCAGCCTGTCATCGAATACCAGCAGTTGGTTGAAATTCGCCGGTACCAGCTCATACAGACCCTCACCATGTGCGTGGTGCTTTTTGTAGCTTGGAGTGCCATCTCGAAGCAACAGTGTTTCCCCACCCTCGAAGCGTCGATTGTCCCACCGCGTGAGGGAAAATACGTAGCCTAGAGCGCCGTTGTGGAAGTCGCTATGCAATCCAAGCTTACAGCCGTTTACCATCAGGTGAAGTGTTGGTATTCCCCTCGGCACCAGACCCAGGTTGTCCAGGCACCAACCCTTCAGGTGCGTCGTAAACGAATTGAACAAGTCCGCCGGAAGCGCCTCTCGTGGATCGCATCGCAGATACGTGTAGAGCTTTGGATCACAAAAATACTCCCATCTCAAGCCGTTCATATATGGCTGACGAAACCTGTCATCAAGACTCGAGCGCATCTGTGACGCCTTGTCGAAGAACTCTTGAATCACATGCTGACGCCTGATCATGACCGTCGCTCCTTGGACTGTATTGCAGATCGGGGTTTACAGATCGCACTCTAAGGCGCATCGGTGCGATTCCACTCCTCCAGGAGCAGCGTACGCTCTTGCTCGGTGAGCATCGGCAGCCGGTCCACAGGCTGTTGAGCATCGGCCACCATGGCGCGCAGGGTGTTGTGTAGATAACCGATGTGCCGCTCGATCGTGGCGGCATCAAACAGCGCGGTGGCATAGCTCAGAGCACCCACGATGCACTCGCCCTGTT
>CAZBTV010000291.1:0-4718 GCA_964494895.1 uncultured Steroidobacteraceae bacterium
TAACGTGCCCGCGGCGCAGCTCGTGAAAGTGCCTGCGGGGGTATCCGATGCCCAGGCTGCCGCGATCATGTTGAAAGGGCTCACCGCGCACTACCTGCTGCGGCGGACCTATCGGGTCGCGAAGGGCGACACCATTCTCGTACATGCAGCGGCGGGCGGGGTAGGGCTCATTCTGTGTCAGTGGGCCAAGGCGCTGGGCGCGAAAGTCATCGGTGTTGTCGGAAGCGAGGCGAAAGCAGAGCTCGCCCGAAAACACGGCTGCAAGCTCGTCCTGATTTCCGGGCGCGACGAGATCGTTCCCAGCGTGAAGAAATTCACCAAGGAACAGGGTGTGGCCGTGGTGTATGACTCGGTTGGAAAGGACACCTTCATGGAGTCATTGGATTGCCTGCGGCCACTCGGAATGATGGTGACCTACGGCAATGCCTCCGGCCCCGTGCCGCCCATCAGCCCACTCGAGCTCAGCAAGCGAGGCTCTTTGTTTCTGACACGGCCGACGCTGTTCAGCTACATTGCCACCCGAGAGTTGCTCGACACCGCGGCACGCGAGCTGTTCGCGGCCGTCAAGAGCAAGGCTGTGCGCATACTCGTCGGACAGACCTATCCGCTGGCGGATGCCGCCGAGGCGCATCGCGATCTGGAGTCTCGCAAGACCACCGGATCGACGGTGCTGATTCCTGACAACCCGATCTGAGGCGCTCTTTCTCAGGCTCCGAGCTGGCGGTTTCCTGATCTCGACGCGTCTGTCCGTCGACGCGTACTACTGCTTCGATTGCGCGCCGTGCCGCCCAGCGCGGATGTCAGCGGGAAGCAGCTTCAGCAACAGATGCAGCGCAAGCGGCAGCACCACCAGATCATCGACAACCCCGAGAGCCGGTATCGCAAGATTGGCCGGGTCCAACGCATACAGTGTCAAAATCACGGTCGCCGGCCACAGCCATACGGGCCGGCTGCGATGCCGTAGTGCGAACCACAGCAACCGCAGATCGGTTCGCACGAATCTCCACAATCTAAACAATCGAAACATCAAAACCACCCCATCTCACGCTCGTTTGTCCTGCGCCACCTTTCCTGCCAGGCTGGCAATCACAATTGCCAGCTCCTCTGCCTCGACCGGTTTGGCGACGTGATTCTGATAACCTGCCTGCAGCGCGCGCAGCCGATCTTGCGGAGAAGCATAGGCGGTAACGGCAACCGCGGGTGTCTGGCCTCCAAAGTCAGGATCCAATGCGCGCACCTGCTCGATCAGCGCATAGCCGTCCATCTGCGGCATCCCCAGATCCGCGACCAGTACGTCCGGTCGCTCCGATAAGAGCAGTGTGAGCGCCGCCTGGCCATTTTCGGCCACGCTCACCCGTGCCCCGAACCCTTCCAACATACCACTGATCAACTCCCGCGCGCCCGGATCATCATCTACCACCAACAGACGCACGCCCATCAGCATGGCGGCGGTGACCATGCCCGTGCCGGGTATCTCCTGATGCCGGGGTGGCGAGCCCACTTCGCGAAGAGGCAGACGAACGACAAATCGCGCGCCCTTACCCTCACCTGCGCTGTCGGCGTGCACGCTGCCCGCGTGCAATTCTACCAAGTGGCGTACGATGGCAAGCCCGAGCCCCAGCCCGCCATGCCGGCGGCTGATGGAGCCGTCTTCCTGGCGGAAGCGATCGAAAACCAACGGCAGGAACTCCGGCTTGATGCCTTGCCCGCTGTCGGTGACGCTGATTTCCACCTCGCCATTGCGGCGCGCGAGGCAAACCTCGACCTGTCCGCCGGAATCGGTGAATTTGATCGCATTGGACAACAGGTTGCAGACTACCTGCTGCAATCTTGCGAAGTCACCCCGTACCGATCCGGCGTTGGTATCCAGCAGCGGCAGGATCTTCAGTCCCTTGGCCTGCGCGGCGGGGTGCATGGTCTCGAGGGCCGCCTCGACGACGCGCCGAGGATCGACTGTCACGAGCTCCAAGGCCACCTTTCCGCTCACGATTCGTGATACGTCCAACAGGTCCTCGATGAGTCGCTTCTGCGCGCGCGCGTTACGCTCGATCGTCTCGAGGGCGCGCTCCTGTGTCGCCGCGTCCAGGCGTCTCGTCCGTAACAGTGTTATCCAACCGAATATGGCATTCAGAGGCGTCCGTAGCTCATGCGACATCGTCGCAAGAAACTCGTCCTTCAAACGGCTCAATTCCTCTGCTTCCGCACGCAGCACTTTCTCTCGGGCAAGCAGCGCTTCGCGCTCCGCCTCCGCGCGCATCCGCTCGGCGATCTCGGCTTGCAGACGTCTGTTGCTTTGCTGAAGCTCCGCGGTACGTTCGGTTACACGCGTTTCCAGCTCCTGGTTCGACAAAGCCAATGCGGCGCGCGTTTCGTATAAGTCGACGAAGACCCGGACCTTCGTACGCAACACCGGAGCGATAACGGGGGAGAGAATGTAATCGACCGCTCCGAGCTCGTAGCCTCGTGCCGTTTGCATCTCGTCCGCGTAGCTGGTGATGAAGATGATCGGCGTGTGGCGCCCGTTCTTGTGCCGCCGAATGAGATTCGCGGTCTCGAGGCCGTCGATGTCGGGCATGTTGACATCCAGAAGAATGACTGCGAATTCACCTTCGAGCACCCGCTTCAAGGCCTCGGTCCCCGAGTGTGCCTCGACGATCAGAGCATCGAGATCCTCGAGCAGGGTCCGGTAGACCAGCAGCTTCTCCGGAAGGTCATCGACTATCAGTATGCGTGCGCGTGGATGGGACACGTTCGAGCCTCTCGTGCTCACGCTTTCAACCAGGCGCGCAGTGCTGCGAGCAGATCCTGGGTATTCACCGGCTTGGAGAGGTAGTCCCAGGCACCGGCGGCAATGCACTTTTCCCGGTCCCCTTTCATGGCTTTCGCCGTTACCGCAATGATGGGCAGCTCGTGCCGCTCCGGAATCCTGCGGATCTCCTGGATGGTGGTGATCCCGTCCATTTCCGGCATCATGATGTCCATCAATACAATGTCGATGGAAGGATCCTGCAACACATGTTGGATCGCTTCGCGGCCGTTATCGGCGGAGATCACGCTCATGCCTTGCTCGTCGAGCACTGTGGCGAGCGCGAAGATGTTGCGCATATCGTCATCGACGATGAGAACCTTGCGGCCCGCGAGCGCCTGCTGCGATTCGTGCAGAGACTCGAGCTTGTGGCGCGCTGCAGCGTTCAGCGATGCGACGTCACGGTGTAAAAAGAACGACACCTGCTCGAGCAGACGCTCGCGCGAGGAAGCCTCTTGGAGAATGACACGGTCCTTGTAGCGACGCCGGAAATCGTCGTAACCCGTCTCGGAACGATCGGTTCCGTAAAAAATGATCGCAGGCTGTCCCAACGTCATGCCTCGATCGCTGACCAGCAGTGCCCAGTCATGCGGGTCGAGGACGGGTGCACCGGGTCCGATCATCAGGCAATCGACGGTCTGCGTCCGCAGGATGTTGGCCGCCAGCGCGGCTTCGGACGTGGCAAAAATCCTCAGGTCGCAGCCAGAAAGCAACTCTACCGCGCTCTCGCGCTCCGGGCCTTCCTCCATCAGGATCAATAGCTGTCTCTGCTGGCGCGTCACGAAGGCGTAGAGCTCCTGCAGGGCGGTATCGAGCGCTTCCCTCGACTGCAGAGGCTTTGCGATAAAGCCGGCGGCACCCGCCTCCAACGCCTGCCGGCGTGCCTCGTCAGTCGAGATGACGCATACTGGGATGTGGCGCGTCGAAAGGTGGTTCTTCAATCTGTTGAGAACCCGCCATCCGTTCATGTCGGGCAAGAACAGATCGAGCGTCACCGCATCCGGCTCGAAGTCACGAGCCAGAGCGAGGGCGCCCGCCGCTAGCGGGGTGACCAAGCCCTTGAAGCCCTTCTCGCGCGCGGATTCGAGAAGCAGGCGCGCAAAGGCCAAATCGTTTTCCACGATGAGCAGAACGCGGTCACCGGCCTGAATCGAGGCGCGGTCATCCTGCGCCTCGTTGAGCGCAAGGCTGTCCTCCTGCTCCGGCTCCTCGACAGCCACGCCGGCTGCGGGCGGCAGCTGAACGATATTGTCGAGGAATAGCTCATTCAACTGCACGTTGGGCGTTTTGGCCAACGCGATCATCTCTGCCACCGTGCGCTGCCGGGTCGAGCGCGACCCGATATAGGTCTGCGGCAGGTAAAGGGTGAACACGCTTCCTTTTCCAGGTGAGCTGACCAGCCGGATTTCTCCGCCCAGCAACTTGGACAGCTCACGGCTGATGGCAAGCCCCAGGCCCGTGCCGCCGTACTTGCGGCTGGTGCTGCCGTCAGCTTGTTGGAACGCCTCGAAGATGATCTGCTGTTTGTCCGCCGAAATCCCGATGCCGCTATCGGCAACGGAGAAGGCCAGCACCTCGTGCGCGCGCTCGAGCTCCTCGTTCTCGGGACTCCATCCACCATCAGCGTGGTCGATGGCAAGCGTGACCTGGCCGCGATGGGTGAACTTGAAGGCGTTCGAGAGCAGGTTTTTCAGGATCTGCTGCAGGCGCTTGGCATCGGTCACGATCGATTTCGGGAGCTGCTCGCCCAGGAGCACCACGAACCCTACGTTCTTGGCCTCGGCGACATGCCTGAAGTTACGCTCCACGTACTGCTGCAGCTCATCGAAGTGCAACTCGCCCACGTCGACGACCACCGTGCCGGACTCGATCTTCGACAGGTCGAGAATGTCGTTGATGAGCATCAGCAGGT
>CAZBTV010000292.1:0-4673 GCA_964494895.1 uncultured Steroidobacteraceae bacterium
TGTCTGTGGGGTGGATCGAGCAGGGCGATTTGCTCTGATTCGTATCCCCAGCGCTAAGAGTTGTCGGAAATTTCTGGCCCGGACGCGGGAATGGATTCTTCATAACAGGCACTGGAGGCGATGGGAGCAACAGGAACATCTGACGAAGATGTTGCGCGGCTTCTATCAGTACTTCGGCCTGCACCACTGCGAGCGCAAGCTCAACTGGGTGCGGCAGCAAGTACAGCGCCAGTGGATAAACGCCCTGAATCGTCGCGGACAGAGACGTCGGACGAACTGGACGCGCTTGAAGGATCGACCGTGGTTCAAACTGCCGTTTGCTCAAAACCTACACCCCACGGTCTGAACGCTGCTTACTTTAGCCAATGTCATCTGGGGAGCCCGGTGCGGGGAATCTGCACGCCGGGTTCTGCTTGGGGAGACGAGATCAAGAGGCTATGCCCACTCGGTGAGGCGCCGGCGCGAAAGCGCTCTCAGGCGCAAGGCTCCGCACGGGCTACGGTCGTTAAGACTCGTCTCTACCATCCTTTTCGATCTTTGGGCGCAGCAGTGGCGACAACGCTATGCCCGCGGACAGGTCCTCTTTGTGAGATACGCTGACGATAGTGTGGCGGGATTCGAGCATGAAGCGGACGCGCGGCGTTTCTTAGCGGATATGCAAAAGCGGCTGGAAGGGTTTGGCTTGTCACTGCACCCGGACAAGACACGGCTCGTCGAATTCGGTCGCTATGCGACTGAACGTCGAGCGAAACGTGGCCTTGGCAAACCGGAAACATTCAACTTCTTGGGATTTACACACATCAACGGACGCTCCCGTACCGGCTATTTTCTGCTTACACGGAAAACGCGCCGGGATCGAATGCGAACAAAGCTGCGTGCTCTCAAGGAGGAATTGTGGTTCCGCAGGCATGACCCGATTCCGCAGACAGGCAATTGGTTGGGCCAAGTGTTACGTGGGTACTTCGCGTACCACGCGGTACCTACCAACCTCGAACGCTTGGTGGATTTTCGCTTCCACGTTCTGAACCTCTGGCGGCGATCGCTTCGGCGGCGCAGTCACAAGGATCGAACAACGTGGGACCGTATGAGCCACCTCGCTGCGACCTTTCTGCCCATGCCGCGCGTCCTTCATCCCTGGCCTGACGCTCGATTCCGCGTCAATCACCCAAGGTGGGAGCCGAGTGCGTGAGACATGCATGCTCGGATCTAAGCGGGGGGCGCTCAGCAATGAGCGTCCCTACCGCACTCGCCACAGCTAAAGATGACATTGTTGTCTATCTAGTAGACAGGGAGTCAGCAGAGGGGGCTTCCACCGTTCTTCGCTCGACGTTCACTGAAGACGGAACCCTTACCGAACCGTGGCCGTTCGGGTTCTTTTCGCCAACCTTTTCAGGTACTACCAGTAAATAGCGGTATGTTGATTAGGTTGTCTCTTCAAGAGGGAGAGATTGGCAATCTCTCCGCGCTCGAGGTGGGGGCGTTGGAAAATATCGGCCTATCTGCTTTTCACGGATATCATATGGTGATCTCTTCGCGTCGCGTGCTAGCACGACTAGAAAGAGACACTCGTATCTCAACCAGAGCCAGAGCCGCATTTCGAAAGGTGCTTTCAAAAGCATCGGAAATCGATTCGATCGAGAGAACCGTTGCCGTGCGAGTCGATGTTAGCTTGGACCAACCAGCAGTCGTGCTAAATGGGAATGTCTGGTCGGTACCCCTTTTGGAGTTTAGTAATGCGTTTGTTCTCTCTGTCCCTGTGATTCTTTGCGAGAACATCGTAGACGCGAATTACTATTTGCAGCTCGGCCGTTGGTACGGCTGGCACAGTCGTGTGCGCTCTCTGAAGTTCATGTGCGTGCCGATGGGTGGGGGAGGGAATACTACAGCTGGGGAGCTCAATCAGGCAGCCAATATACATCCGAGATTTGTAGTTTGTATCGTTGATAGCGACAGAGATTCTCCTGGTGGGCCCGTAGGGGCTACTGCGGAAGCCTGTATAAATATCCTTCCAGAAAGCCGATGGTATGCGCGACTCCATGTGTTGGATGAGCGAGAGATCGAGAACACGATTCCAGTGTCCTGGCTGCGAATGACACAGACGGGAAAGCAAACTGGGGCGGCCCTGGATGAATTAGCCTTCCTCGATGATACGAATATGCAATCGTTTCGCCGTCATACCGATCTCAAGACTGGATTCACGTCCTGTCAACTGGTCGCCTCGGCCGTCGAGAGCCTTCGGGAGATTGCGAAAGCGGAACTCAGAAAAGGCGCGATTCGGCGCCCACGGCTGCGGCATTGCGCTGATGGCATGTGCGTTATCGGACAGCCATGCTTTGAAGTCTTGGGGTTGGGTCCTACGCTGCCGAATCAAGTTGTCAGATGGCTGGAGGAGGCAAGATCCGAGGACACGCGAGACGTGGTGTCGGACGTCGTTCTCGCTCCACTCGCCAAGCTGGTGTTTGAATGGGGGGCTGCAGGCGAAAAGATCCGTGTCTAGGCTCTTCGTCCGACGCAAAACGGCGGAGAGCGCACGTCATGGCTCGAGGATACCCAATCACTGGAGCGCGCGCGGAGCCGGCTTCCAGGCGCCTAGTTTGATGGCGGCTACATCCTTCATTCGCGATGGCACGCCGCTAATCGCGGGCTGAGGTGCTGAGACAGATCATGAACTTCGAGCGGGAGCGTCCACCGTTCCTCGCAATCGCGCGGGGATTCCCTGATCCACCGATCGTGACCACTCCAATAACCCCGTCTTTTCGAGCGTGAGCTGACCCGCCAAGCTGCCTTCCGCGGCACCGTGCCGCGATCGTGGAGGCGAGCAATGGCGATGACGGAGTCCCTGACCGAGAGCGAGCAAGACGCGCTGGAGCACATGCGTAAAGCCCAGGAGCAGGGGACGACACTGAAGGCGTACGCCTCGCAAGTCGGGCTGGACTTGAAGCAGCTCTACTACCTCAGAGGACGCTTGGTGCGCAAGGGTGCGCTCGGGCCGGATCCGGGGCGGCTACGCGGAGCAGATAAATCGAGTGCGTTCTTGCCGGTACGCATCGTCCCTTCGGGAGCAGCAGCGGGCAGCGCGCCGATGGCGTGCCGGCTGGTGCATCCGAGCGGCTGGGTGTTCGAGTGTGGTGGTTTGCCGCCGGCGTCCTGGATGGCAGCGGTGTTGGCCGGAGGGACCCATGCTGCGACCTAACTCACCTGACCTCAAGGCCTACCTGCATCGCGCACCCATCGATATGCGCGCCGGTCGTAACAGGCTGGCCACCCTTGTCCGGGAGGTGATACGGCAAGATCCCTTTCAGCCTGCGTTCTTTATCTTTACCAACAAGAGATTTGACGCGATCAAGTTGTTGACCTGGGACATCAATGGGTATGGTCTTTATCACAAGGTGATTGAGAGCCGGGAGCGGTTTCACTGGCCGCGTCTGTTCCAGGAAGACGTGGTCGAGATGACCAGTGAGCAGCTTCACTGGCTGATGGACGGTTACGATGTGTGGTCGCGACCGCATAAGGCCGTGACGTTCACGCACGTGAGTTGAGCGTGCGTTGAAATGCGCGGTGGGCACAGTACAATAGTGCTCCGTGCCCACCCGTCCCACTTCCGCGCAACAGATCCTCGGTGAGAACGCTGAGCTGAACGCTCGGTTGAAGCTCGCCGAGAGCATCGCCGCGCAACGCTCGAGTGAGCTCGAAGCGCTCAAGAAAGAAGTCGAACAGCTGCGGGCTGAGCGCACTCGCTACTGCGAGCGGGTGGTGTTGCTGGAAGAGGAGCTGAGCTGGATCAAGTCTCAGTACTTCGGCTCGATCTCCCAGAAGCAAGACGCCGCATCCGTTGACCCCAATCAGCCGATGCTGTTCAACGAGGCCGAGGTGTTGACTGCCATCGCCGCGGCCGATGAGGCCCATCAGCAGCGCACCACGCAGGTCAAAGCGCACGAGAAAAAACATACCGGGGGACGCAAGGCGATCCCGCAGCACTTTCCGCGCATTCCCATCGAGCACGACCTGCCCGAGGAGCAGAAGATGTGCACGAAGTGCCCGACGCCACATCCACTGGAGCGCATCGGGCACGAGCTGCGTGAGTGCTATCGGTATGAGGCCCCGAAAGTCAGTGTTGAAGAGCACATCCGCTGGACGTATGCCTGCACCCGAACGCATGAGCATGTGATCACGGCACCTAACCCGCCGACGCTGCTACCAAAAACCATGGCAAGCCACTCGTTGCTGGCGCACCTGGTGACGGCGAAGTTTGAGGACAACATCCCGCTGCATCGCGTGAGCCGGCAGTTGGAGCGCTCCGGCATGGATCTGAGTCCCGCAACCGCAGGGACCTGGGTCAATACGGTGGGCGGGGAAAAGATCGTTCCGCTGATCAAACTCTTGAACGCCGGGATGTTCATCGAATCTCTGTGGCACATGGACGAGAGTCCGTTGCAACTGCTCAAGAGTGACAAGGCGCCCAGCTCGGATCACTACATGGTGGTACGTGCCGCAGGCCCCCCGGGCAGGCGCATCATCCTCTACGACTACATCCCCTCCCGCACCAAGGAGGGATTGAAGCAATTGTTAATCGACTCGGATGGCACGCCGTATCGAGGCAAGTTGCTCACCGATGGGCTGGAGCGCTACGACGAGATCTGCGCGGAGCTGAAGTTGCTGCACTTCGGGTGCAT
>CAZBTV010000293.1:0-4628 GCA_964494895.1 uncultured Steroidobacteraceae bacterium
TCCGCGCAGCTCGCACGCGACTTGGAAAGCTCCTTCGGACAGGCGAGACGCGGTTGATGTGATCGAGGAGGCAAATATGGGACGACTGCCTGAGCTCATACCGATTCGCCACGGTCGCATGATGCTGTCGCCGTTCACCTTCTACCGCGGGACCGCGCTCAACATGGCGACTGATCTTGCGGCCACAGCAACGACAGGCATCCGCGTGCAGGTTTGTGGTGATGCGCACCTCGGAAACTTCCGGCTGTTTGCCACGCCGGAACGCCGCATGATTTTCGATATCCATGATCTGGATGAGACGCTGCCCGCGCCCTGGGAGTGGGATGTGAAACGGCTGGCTGCCAGCTTCGTCGTCGCCTCCCGGAACAACAATCTAGGCGAACAGGTCGCGCGCGAAGCGGTTCTCACGTGTGTTCGATCGTATCGGAAACAGATGGCTGAATTCGGCTCCATGAATGTGCTCGACGTCTGGTACACCAGTTTTGAAGCCGACACTCTGATCAAGAACTTCCGATCGAAGCGTCACCGGAAACTTATTGCGAAGCGCCTGGCCAAGGTTCGCGAACGCAGCGCCTTCGAGCATGATTTTCCCAAACTGACCAGTGGTGGAAGTAGTCCTAAGATCCGGGAGCACCCTCCTACGATCTATCATTGGCGCAAAACTGAGATCATGGGTGCGGAAGTATTCCGCAGTTACCACGATACGTTGCCGCTATACAGACGGGACCTTGTAGACCGATTTGCATTAAAGGATTTCGCTATCAAAGTTGTTGGCGTGGGTAGTGTGGGCACGGCTTGCTTCGTCGCCCTTCTAATGGCTGGCCCAAAAGATCCGCTTTTCCTGCAGGTGAAGGAAGCGCGCCCGTCGGTACTGGAGCCTTACGCGGGGGCGAGCATTTTCCCCAATCATGGACAGCGAGTGATTATGGGGCATCGGCTGATGCAATCGTCAAGCGACATCTTTTTGGGCTGGACATCCGGTAAAACCGGCCGCCACTACTATGTTCGCCAGCTTCGGAACGCAAAGATCAAGTTCGAAATTGATCGCTTCGATGCATCTCACATGATCCAGTTCGCGGAACATTGCGGCGCGACTCTCGCACGCGCTCACGCACGTACCGGCGAACCGGCAACCATCAGCGGATACCTTGGCAAGAGCGACATTTTTGACAGATCGATTGCCGATTTCTCGATTGCATATGCTGATCAGGCAGAGCGTGACTATGAATCCTTTGTCAAAGCGATCCATAAAGGGCGGCTGGAGATGATCGCAGAAGACAAATAGCAGCGAATATCTCCGGATCGCTTGCAGCACGAGGACCCAGTCCGATCATGTCGTTGATGTGGGGTGTACAGGAATAAAGATTGAGCGTCTTGAGACGGTCACAGCCAGGGCGGCAGGCAACTGGCCGAAGCGCAGCGTGACTACGAACATTGCGGCGATTAGAGCAACACGGACGCTCGCCGCTCATTATGACTATAAGTCAGACCATCACCGTCGTCACTGCAACGGTGCTCGCATCGTTGCTTGCAATGGCAGGGCTGGATAGAGTTTGGCCGCGAGAGAATCGGCGCGACTACAACGATCTCATCGGCTGGCAACTGAGCATTCTCGGAACAACGTATGCGGTTATCTTGGGATTCATGTTGTTCGCCGTTTGGGAACACCTCGGCGAAGCTGCTCTAAACGTCGACTCTGAGGCCAATGCCATCGCAGATGTCTATCGTGTGGCAGGGGCACTGCCGGAACCACAGCGCACCCAGTTGCAGAACCTGGCGCGCACTTATGTTGATACCGTTATCGCTCAGGACTGGCCGCAGATGGTCCGTGGCGAGATACCAGAACAAACTAGTGCCCTGGATCAAGAGATGTGGAGCATCGCAATCTCCGTCAAACCGGCATCACCGACCGAGATCAATGCGCAAGCACAGGCTATGTCGGAACTACAGTCTTTAGCACAGCGGAAGTTGACCCGAATCCTCCAAAGTAAAAGCAGGCTTCCCAACGTGCTTTGGTGCGTCCTTCTGGTAGGAGGAGCGCTGACAATCATTTGCTCATGCACGTTGGGCTGCAACAGCGTGAGGCTCCAAAGCTTGGAGGTGTTCTGCTTCTCTCTGCTTATCTCCCTGTCTTTAGTAGCCATCGCCAACATCCATCGGCCGTTTCATGGCTTGGTCCACGTCAGTGACTATGCATTTGAACGGGCCCGAAAAAGCATGCCGTCTCGTTAAATCACCCCGCAAGTTCGACGGCCTTATGACCGTCCCACGCCCGCTTCCGAGGAGACGAGAAGCTGATCCAACTGCTCGAACTGCTCGCTGCAGCCGCTTGTACTTCCGGAGGCGATTGCTGCTCGAGGCGTGACCGCTTTCGTGTTGAAGTATCGCCTCGCTCACACCGGCGAGGACGCTACCCAGGAATTTGCCGCGATGATGGCTAACGGAAAGTTTCGGGAGACGACTGCGAAGGTGATTCCGCTTGCCATGGCCGACGGACTGGCAGCGGTCACTTACGTTCGGCAACACGCGTCAGAATGGGGTGTCTCGCCGGATCGCGTAGGTATCATCGGATTCTCGGCAGGTGGCGCGGTTACTGCCGGAGTCGCGTTCCACTACTCGCCTGAAGGCCGGCCTGCCTTCGTCGCACCGATCTACGCTGGTGGCGAAAGATTTGAGGATACAGTCGTGCCGGCGGATGCGCCTCCGATGTTCGTCGCCGCTGCAACCGACGACAATCTCGGACTGGCTCCGCAGAGCGTTGGTTTGTACCAGAAGTGGTTGGCGGCTCACAAATCGGCTGAACTACACATGTACGCCAAGGGCGGCCACGGCTTCGGCATGCACAAGCACAACTTGCCTACAGATCATTGGATCGACAGGTTCGCCGATTGGCTTGAGTTAGAAGGCTGGTTAAAGAAGTGAGCACCGGGGCCCGCTCTTTGTCGCTATAAGCTTCAAAGAGTTTATCGAGCCTACACAAGAAGTGGGTACCTCGTCCGTGCCCGTTTTGGCAAAGGCTGGGGAGGATGAGCGTGAGGATTCCCAGTTACTCTGCCAACACCTCTCTGGCGAATTCAAGATCATCGGGATCCATGCGCGGCGATAATTTCTCCATGTTGAGAACCAGTTTGTTCGCTGTTATCGTTGTCGGCCTCTCCGTTGCCGCACAGACTCAGTCCAACTCCGACGTGAAGTTTACGGCCGATACGCTGATCGTGCAGGCCGAAGGGAGTTATGAGACCGATCCCGATCTGGCCACGCTGACATTCGACGTGTCGAGCCAGGAGAAGCAGCTCAAGGACGCATACGGCAAAGCGTCACAGTCAATGAGCAACATCGTCGCCGTTGCGCAACACAATGGCTTAACTAAGGACGCGATCCAAACTGGCGTGCTCACGGTAACTCCTTTTTATGAAGGTGACCGTAAGCGGCGTGCGCGTGCGTACCTTGTCCAGGGGCGCGTTACCCTTAAGGTGCAGGACTTCTCGAAAGTCGGTCCTATCATCGACGACTCGGTGCAGGACGGCGTTGCCGACTTCCGCTCACTGACCTACTCGCTCGGCAATGAAGAGAGCGCCAAACAGAAAGCCGTCGCCGACGCGATGCGCCGTGCAATCGGTCGGGCTACCGCCGCTCTCGAGCAGAGCAAACAGAAGCTTGGTCCAACGCGGTATGTGAACCTGGAAGTCAGAAATCTCGTTGGAGCGACACCCATCGAGATGGCTTACATAACTACGGAGCAGATCGAAAACGCTGAGGTGGCCTCCGGAGGCGGCGGTGGAGGTATTTTCTCAAAGGCGAAACGCGCTGCTCCTCCACCACCGCCAGTGCAGCCGGGCAAGCTCACCGTTAGTGCAACAATTCAGTGCGTGTTTGGAATAGCGCAGTAGGCGCTCAATATGTGATCTGCGCCATTTTTCTCGGTGTCGATTTGAAAATCGAGCGGATCAACCTGTCCCAGGTTCTTCTTCCAACTCAACTTCTCAACACGTAATGTCCATGTCCTTTCAGTGCGCCGCTTTCGCCACCGCGTACATTTCTTTCACGATCTGCTTCATCAGTGCCATGCGGTCGCCGTTGGCTTCGTAGAGGTCTCCGTGCGTCTTGCCGGGGAGATAACTGAAGTGAGCGTCTGCGCCGACTTTCTCCAGCGCCTTCTGCAGGAGGCGAGCCGACTCGTCCAGATGGAATGTGTCCGCCGTGCCTACGATCAGGTGGATCTTTCCTTTTAAATCGCGGCCATTTTCGGGCCACTCGCGTTCTATTTTCCTGGCTATGTCGTAGTGTTCCGCCCAGTACTTGATTACTTCGGGGTTTACTTCGCCGGTATCGCGATCGAACATCTGCATCGGAGCTCCGCTTGCCGACTTGGGCGAGAAAACCCAGTCGAACGACGCCATCTGCCCTCCATAAGGACCGAGCACTGCTTCCTGCTCGGCGAAGGCTTCGAGCGAGGCCACGTCTTTGCCGTCCATGCGCACCAGCATGTACGGAGAGCCGTCGGGTTTGCGATAGACGTTTGCGTGGGCCGCGTACAGATCTGGGCCGGTAAAGTTGTGGAAGTCCGACGGATCGGGCGACGTGGACCACGTGCCTCCGAAGATCTTTGGATATGCGACCTGCAGCCA
>CAZBTV010000294.1:0-4591 GCA_964494895.1 uncultured Steroidobacteraceae bacterium
CGGGGGCTGCCCAATTCCTCGCAACGCAGGCGACGGCGAGGGGCGCAGCGCATGCCGAAGATGTACGTGATACCCGTTCCTGCGCGTCCATCTTAGGACAACGGATCTGAAATAGCTCAGGCAGGTCAGCAGCGGCAAGCCGCCATCAGCATCGAGCGACCCGGGTTAGACTGCCGGTCCAAATAGCTGGAGCGATGTGAGAGTAGCCGGGCCCGAGCCGCCCTTGTTAGGCACGATCGTAAGTCTGAGGTGGGTGACTGCGGGCAAGTCCAGTTGCAGGTTCTCGCGTTGAAAGGTCGCCCCTTGCGGGCTGAATGTATAGCCTTGGATGAGCACATGACGGTACGTTTTCCCGTGATCGCTGGAGACCTCCACGCTCACTTCCTGCGTGCGCTCCTGAGCGCATTCCTCAACCTCGTAAATGAGACGCGAAATACGCTGCACAGGATCGAACTCTAGTTGGATGTACTCCGTTACATCGACCTGAGCGCTCGCCCAACGTGTGCCACCGGGCCCGTTGCGCCCGTCGACGAGATGCTCGAGCGGGAAATCAGGATGCTCGGACGAGTAGGTAAAGGCAGCCATGCTCGCGATGTTGCCGACGCCTGCATGCTCAGCAGCTCGGAAGGTCTCCCCACTCATCAGGCGCTTGCGCATTCGATACGAACTCTACGTGCTCATGTAACTCACCACCAAAAGAGGCAGCGACCGCTCGCGCGGGTCCGTGCCGCACAGAACGCCGGCTTATCCAGAGCTCTGCTGTGCCAGTGCCTCGCCCGACAGCTAACTTAGTCCGATGGCGGCAACGGTCTGTGCGCCAACGCACATTGCGCGGGGCTTCCGCTGAGGTGCCAGGCGGCAATCACCGCGTTACTTGTCCGGCGAGAGCGATTTAGATATCTATTCCCTTAGAACAGGCGCACAGTGTGTGATCGGGCAACGCTCTTGGACGACTTTCGAGTGATCATGCAAACACGAGTGATGACTGGCTGCGTGGTAACGTGCTTGCTAATTGGTGTGGCATTAAACCTTGCCTTCCCAGGCATAACACCAGCAATCGCTGGCAGCGCCATGCCGGACAACGCCCGATCGAGCACGTTCGGTACCGGTTGGGATTGTGTGTGGGGTTACCGGCAGGTTACTGATCATTGTGAGGCGGTGAAGGTTCCCACCAACGGGTATCTCGACGATTCCGGCTCACGGTGGGAGTGCAAGCGCGGATTCGCAAGAGTCGCGGACCATTGTGTGGAGATCAATATCCCTGCGAATGCCTACTTGGGCGATTCGTGGCTCGGCGGCGGCGATTGGGAATGCAACCGGGGATACCGCAAGGTGCGTGACGCATGCGCGCCGGTCGCGCTGCCGACCAATGCGTATCTGGCAGACACCCACTACGGTCGTGGATGGGAGTGTGAGCGTGGATTTCGCGCTGCTGGGGATCGCTGCGTGGCGATACGAGTTCCGGCCAACGGGTATCTTGCGGCCTCGGGCGATGACTGGAAATGCGAGCGAGGCTTTGTGAAGCAGAGTCAGGCTTGTATCGCCGTTGCAGTGCCTGCGAATGGCTATCTGGATAGTGATGGATCCCGTTGGCTGTGCGAGCGCGGATTTCATCAGGAGCATTCAGCCTGCGTACCCTTGAGCGTGCCGGTGAACGCCTATATCGATTCCTCCGGTAACGAGTGGCGTTGTGTGGGCGGGTTCCGTAGACGAGAGCAGGTGTGTGTCCCCGAGTGAATTGACGCTCGATCCGCAAGGTGTTCCCGGACTGAAGCTCCTCGACACCATTATGGCATCGGAGCTGCCCGCGGGGGAGGCTCACGCGTACCCCGATTCTTGCTTGACCTCCACTAAGTCAGGATGCACCGGCGCGGGAGGCCGCGGCACCTCCCCCTCGAGCGTTGCAGCGTGAGAAATCCCGACACCCGTCGCGGGTCGCGGGTCGACACCACGCATAATGGCTTAGTGGGGTTCTGATGTGGGACCTGTTATCTCGACAGGTTTTCACCGTTGTGTTGGAGGGCACTGGCGACGCCAGGGGTACGATTTTCTGAGGCTCACGCTGACGGGCGGTGGGTGACTGGCCAGGGGGCCGCGAGGGTCCACGACGACCTCTGGGCCGATGTCAATGAGCAGAGCGCCGAGCCCTGCCTGAGGTCGAACACTGTTCCACTCAGCAACCTGTCATAACTCTTCCAGGCACGACCCTTGCGGGAAGTGACACTCAAATATTTCCAACATCCAGTCAAGCTGCACGTAGGGTTCGGCATGTCACACGATGAGGCAGAACCGGGGTCCTCCACTTCGCACGGGCGCTCGCGCCCTCTCATTCTCGCCGTCGATGATGAACCAGACGGCCTATGGATCTTGGAGTGGTTTCTCAACCGCGATGGCTTTGACGTCATAACCGCTTTGAGCGCAATCGAGGCGTTGCGGATTGCTGAGGAGTGTCTACCTGATCTCATCATCACCGATTACATGATGCCCGGCATGACGGGGCTTGCGCTCTGCTTGCGCCTACGACATGGGTGCGCCACGCGGCATATTCCAATCATTCTTCACTCAGCAGCTCAGATTCCCACGCTGCCGCCTGACCACCAAGTCTATGACCTGCTGTACGCAAAGCCTGGTGAGATCTTGGTTCTAGTGGGGGAAGTTCGTCGGCTGTTGGGCCGCCCGCGTCGTTGAGTCTGCATCGACACACGACCATGATCCAGGGCTGAATTGCGTCGGCAGTGCTATCGCTGTGCAGCTCCGGTGCAAGCTACGTCGTCGACCATGCGCTCACCATCGATGGTGGCATGACAGTCGTCCGATCCAGTATTCGCGCGCGGACGGTTTTGTGGAAGACCCGTTATCCTTATGAAATCGGGGCGCCCTGTCGGTGCAGGAGGAAGCGGATCGACGCTGGGGCTATAACCGGCACCGACCTTCGCCCAGTACCCTCTACCTGGCAACGGAATCTCCGCTCGGCGGCATGCTTTCGCCAAACCAACATCCGAAATACCCATTCGAGATGCGATCTCGGATACCGGAGCTGTCCACACCAGTTTGTGCAGGTCTTCTCGTTTCAGATAGTGCGCGTGACGTCTCGGCGCAAGGTCTCCCAGGGGCAGGAGATATGACTCAACACTCTCCAACTGGAAATCGTGAGTAGGCGTCTCAGTGACCTCGATTGCACCGCCGCTGTCCGCCAACTCGCGCGGGTCGTCAATTTCATCGGCAATACGCTGAGCCGCGGCGCGGAGGACGCTGATCCGAAGTTTGGCCAGATAGTGCTTGTCAACGCCCTTGACAGTATGTCCGACCAATAGATTCAAGATCACCGGGTCGATACCGAGCTCGGCACCGACGCTCTTGAATAGCCGGCGAAGATCGTGCGGGGTGACACGGGGTCGCTTGCCACGAGCCGTCTCGCGTTCTCCGAATATCCGAATGAGCGGCTTTCGCAGTTGGGAGTCACCGACGTGCAGCAGCTTGTCGGGGCTGTTGGCATCAAGTAACCCCAGCGCCTGTCGCGACAACGGCACGCGGAGTATGCGAGTCTTGCTTTTGAACTCCACGACGCCGTCCGAAACTAGATAAACGCGTTTCAGCGACGTGCCTTCCCGCCGGCGGAATCCTGTATAGCAAAGGAGCCTGTCCGCCCGTGCCGTCTTGCTATCGATTGCCTTGAGTCCTTCGATGAGCATACGCCTCCCTTCGATAGTTTGAAGCTCAACCGGCAGTTCACGAGCAGGTGCCGTTTTGATCCTCAGAGCACGTGGATCTGGCCAAGGGCTCGGCCGCTTCTTCTGGGCGGCGTGCCAGCCAACCACGGTGCGCAAGACGCGGAGTTTGCCTTGCCAAGCCCAAAATCCCTTGGGCGGCTGATGGTTGGGATCTTCCTCCGCCAGCCTTTTCAGATATTCGGCGTTGATCCGCAGGATTTCGTCGGTGACCAGTCGCGCGACGGGTTGGTCCATTTGCGGACCAAACCCGCGCTGCAGCCATTTCTTGTAGTCCACCGCTGTTCGAGGGCTCAGCTCGGGATATGCTCCGATGTAGCCCGTCAGCGCTTCCCGCAGCGTCTCTGGATCCGAGATCGACGTGACGGGCGGCAATCGCTCGCGCTTCAGCTCGCCGATTCGCTTGATAGCCCGCTCGCGCAGATACTCATACGGGCTATCAGGGACGACACGTCCAACGGTTTCGAATTTCAGGCGACCGCCCGTCCACACCGATATGACGCACGACTTCGTCGCACCGGAGACCCGCACGCCGCAACCCTGCACGACCAGGTCCCAGACCGTGTACTGCTTCCGCTTGGGTGCCAGTCGCTCGACGACGTAGTCATCGAGCCGCATTCCGCGTTTTCGCTTCCGCCTCATGATGCCGGTCCTTAGCTAAAAACGAGCTAAAAAAGCTGCGATAGGAATGCCGTTTTATGCCCGTTTTCGCCCGGTCTCAAAAGACCGGACTGGCCGATGTTAGCCTAAGATCTGGGCTCGTAAGGCTTTGTTCTGTTTGGGAAAGTCGGTCTTTGCCCGGTTATGTCCGAAAGTCGGAAAGGAGCCTGAAAATCCGCGTGTCGGTGGTTCGATTCCGCCCC
>CAZBTV010000295.1:0-2256 GCA_964494895.1 uncultured Steroidobacteraceae bacterium
AGCAGCTACAAGCTTGCATCATGTCATTGCTTACAGTCTCACGTCTGCTCTCACTGCCGGCCGCGCTTGCGGCCATGGAACACGAGGCAGTTCGTGAAGGGTTCGGCATGATCACCCGCATGCGAAAGGACTGGGAAAGCGGCACAAATCGGTTTGATCGCGAGGGGGAAATACTGCTCGGCAGCTTTCGCGCAGACGTACTGATCGGAATCGGCGGCCTCAATCGCGACCCCTACATAAACGATCCGCGGATAGGACGCCTGCGGCATCTCTACGTAATGAAGAACGAGCGCCGCCATGGAATCGGAAGGAGCCTTGTCGAGGGTATTCTAAGGTACGCCACAGGCCACTTCGATTCGGTCAGGCTGTGGACCGAGCGCGCCGCCTCATTCTACGACTGCTTGGGCTTTGACCGCGTGAGCGGACCCAAAGTGACGCACGTGTACGCGATCAGGTCTCGACATCGCGAAGCGGGTCTTTAGCTGCGTTCTGTGGACCCAGAGAACGGCGAAATGGAGCGACTGAAGTTGCAGTGCTCACCCCACGAGCGTTGGGACACTAGCGAGCGATTGACGCCTACCTCCCCAGCGTTCTCAGCGCCGCATTCCGTTCGACGCACCTTCCGGTCCTCTCATCTCAACAGACGGATTCGCATGGTGGTAGCGCTATCCCAAACCCGCGCTATCCGGGATAATCCTCAGCATCGACATTTCCGACCCGTAGGTGTGGTGCAATGAAATGGCAGACGCGAAGTGCTTACCTTCTGACGTTGTTTGTTTCGTTGGCGGCCGGCATCTGTGCTGCCGCCCCAGCCTTTCCACCGGTTACCCTCCCCAACTCCGAGCTACGCACCCTCGAGTCGAAGTCCACAGGACGCACTTACGACCTGTACATCCGCCGGCCGGCTGACTACGACAAGGACAAAAGCAAAAAATATCCGGTGCTCTATCTGCTCGATGGCCAGTGGCATTTCAAACTACTCGATGCCGTGATCGGCGGCCTCGTCTACGACAAATGGATGCCGGACATCATCGTTGTGGGGATCACCTACTCGGGCGAGAAACCTGACTACGAAGCTCTCCGCGCGATGGACTACACGCCCAGCCCGGGACCGCCAAAAGGCTCAGGCGACGGTCCGAAGTTTCTGAAGTTCATCAAGGCAGAGGTGATTCCGCTGATAGAAACGAATTACCGCGCAGACCCAAGCAGGCGCATTCTCGGTGGTCACTCTTTGGGCGGGCTGTTTACGCTGTATGCCATGTTCACGGAACCCACGCTGTTCTGGGGGTACCTCGCCGGAAGCCCTGCGATTCCGTGGGACGATAACTACGTGGTCAAGGAGGAACAGCAATATTTCGAAAGCCACAAGGATCTGCCGGTAAGGCTGTTCGTTGCGGCCGGCGGCGCGGAGCAACTCCTGACCCCCGGGCTGAACTTCGCGCGGACCCTCGCCTCGCGCAATTACGTCGGTCTGCACTGGG
The DNA here is from genome assembly GCA_964494895.1 of uncultured Steroidobacteraceae bacterium. GTDB lineage: Bacteria > Pseudomonadota > Gammaproteobacteria > Steroidobacterales > Steroidobacteraceae > 13-2-20CM-66-19. Next base: position 1,482 of record CAZBTV010000295.1, read on the forward strand.
ACGGGCGCGTCATAGAAGGCGAACGTCATGCTGGCGTATTACCGGAGTACTACAACCGCGGCTTACGATTCCTGTTCAGCCCTGAATGAGCCCGCTTCTGTGTCCGAACGCCGAAGTAGATTACCGGAATGACAGACTGCGTATCACCCATGTCGGGTCGGGACTCGAACCCCCGACCCCGGCATATGAGTGCCGGTCTCCGACCCGCAGAGCCCGACGATTTCGCTGCACTCAAAGTGCTGGGTGTCGTCGACCGTTCAGACTGAAGACATTCGCGGTGCGAGCACACATTTCCGGTAAGCCGCCATCGTTGACGGATCGCAGGGCCTTCCAGGAAACGCGAGTGTATCCGCCTCGTCAGTTTGCTCTTGTGCGCATCCAATCCGTCAGTGCTATGAGCCCGACGGCGACCAGGAGAATTACGCCCAGCCGTTGCATCCATTCGTCATGTGCAAATATCCCCACGACGGCAGCGATGGTGGCGAGCACCAGTACTACCGAGAGCGTGACGTCCTGCAGCCTCTTTCCTGTCATGCCGCGAGCATATACCCGGTAGGATTATCCGGACAACAGCCAGGTTTCCTGGTTAGTCTCGGGTCTGGGGCCGGCCAGGAACGGCCCAGTCAATCGCGCATTCGCCGAATATTCGAACGTCAGCTGCGGGGCCGTCAGAGCTTCAGCGTAAAATGTCCAAACAGGGATTGGAGAAAATTGACGATATAAGGTTAAGAGTCTTGGCTGCCTTGACGGCGATCCTTTTTGCCGCGCGGCGGCT
>CAZBTV010000295.1:2266-4571 GCA_964494895.1 uncultured Steroidobacteraceae bacterium
GTGTGCACGCCCACTGCTCTCACCCAATCAGCGGCTGGGGAGCAAAATCATGTAAAGGGTGTTGTAGACAGGGCGATCCGACCCATAATGAAGAAATACGCCATTCCCGGAATGGCCGTCGGCTTGATAGTCGCGGGACGGCCTTACGTATTCGACTATGGCGTCGTTTCGCTGGAAACCCGGAACCCGGTCACGCGCGACACACTCTTCGAAATCGGCTCAGTGAGCAAGACGTTCACTGCAACGCTCGCATCGTACGCACAGGCCAATGGGCGACTTGACTTATCAGACAGGACAAGCAAGTACCTGCCATCCTTGCGCGGCAGCAAGTTTGGTGATGTAACTCTTCTCAACCTGGGCACCCACACACCAGGAGGACTGCCACTGCAGGTCCCCGAGAACATCAAAGATAACGATCAATTGATGAAGTATTTCCAGGACTGGCAGCCCAACTACCCGCCAGGAACCTATCGAACCTACGCCAACCCCAGTATCGGAATGCTTGGTCTGATAGCGGCGAAAAGCATGAACCAGGATTTCGATACGTTGATGGAACAACACTTGTTTCCCGCTTTCGGTATGACAAGCAGTTACATCAACGTTCCGAAGGCCAAAATGGCGAACTACGCTCAAGGCTACTCCAGTAAGGGCGCGCCGATCAGAATGGCCGACGCAGTGCTATCAGCGGAAGCCTACGGCATCAGGACCACGGCCGCGGACATGGTGCGCTTCGTGGAAGCGAATATGAAGTTGATCAAGCTTGATGCGAAGCTACAGGGTGCAGTCACGGATACGCACACCGGCTACTTCAAAGCGGGGGATATGACCCAGGATCTGATATGAGAACAGTATTCCTATCCGGTCGATCTGAAGACGCTGCTGGCAGGCAACTCGCCCACGGTGATTTTCGATCCGACGCCGGTGTCTCAGCTAACGCCACCCCAGCAACCTCGGGAAGACGTCTTGATCAATAAAACCGGCTCGACCAATGGCTTCAGCGCGTATGTAGCCTTTGTGCCAGAAATGAAAACGGGGATCATCATCATGGCAAACAAGAGCTATCCCATCGACGACCGAGTGACTATGGCTCACCGAATACTGACGGAACTGGCAACCGAGATAGTACATAACTGACGGTTTTACGACTGTCGGACCTCCAAAGCTACCGTTCGCTGGTGAGATGTCCAGCGGCAGCAACGGTCGAACACCGCCCGTTGGGTCAGGGCGCAGAGTCTGTGGATCATCCACAACTGGTGGGCGACCGAGGTGTAGCGGTTCCAGCGATTCGACCAGCTGGCGAAGCATCTGGTCGCCAACCAGCCAAGAGCTATTGACTGAGATCATGGCTGGATTGCCCGATTCCGGACAGTCCAGAACTCACTTGAACGCGTGGAGTCCCGCGGCGGCCCTATTCGTTTTTGAGCTGTTCCAGCTTCTTGTTGTCAACGCTCTTCTCCAACCCGGACATTGCTTCTTTCACCTCGGGACTGGAGAACAGTTCGCCCGCCGCAACCTGCCCCAGCACTGTGAAGCTGAGCTGAATTGATGCAGGTCCTTCATACACGAGCGCCTTTTTCGCCTTGTCCTTGCATGACTCTGTCAGAAGCCTCATGAACAGAGCGCCAGTCGTAGCATTCGCTTCTTCCATGACCTTTGGTGAAACATGGGCGATTGATGCAACGGCTGGATTCGCCGCGGCTGCCGCGAACGTCCACCGAGCCAACGAGGCTCGGTCCTGTTTAGTCGTGGATTCAACCAAACATTTCGCAAGGTCATCTGTATATGGCCCAGCGTGCGCAGCGGTCGACAAAAGCAGCCCCACTACTACCATGAAGCCTTTCGCACGCATACAAACTCCGGTCCATTGATATTTGTGACCATATGCTAACAGACGCAGTAGGCTGGATGCGATCTCAGCGCCGCAAATATGCAAGGGCCGGTTGAGAAAAGCGTTCCGTCCACTTCGGGTCGCAAATGAGCGCTGATGCTGCTTCGCAGCACATGTGAGCCGCCCACCCGCTCCCTCTGGCATTGACCGGCCAGAACCGGGCACTCGCGCTCGTGAAACGAGCGCCGCGAATCAGACGCTCACAGGGAGTGTTTGCGGTCCTCCAGAGGGAGACCATCAGCAAAGTCGGTATTCAGCCTCGATAATACGGGTATTCCGCTGCTATCGCGGCAAGCTTCTGAGGCATGGAAAGATTCGCGATATCGGCATAAATCGAAGTATCGCGCCAGCGGCCACCCTGGTGGGTGTTACGTCCGTCTCTCTGTAGGGCGTAACTGACTACTTTGTCCCGAGTAC
>CAZBTV010000296.1:0-4505 GCA_964494895.1 uncultured Steroidobacteraceae bacterium
CCACATCATCAAACTACGGCCAACATGGACAGGGCGTGGAAGTTCGAGCGCTTACATTTGCACAGCTCGCCGGCTGATAAAAACATACAACGAGCCATCCAACGGGTAGCACTGCAGCTCTTGGCGCACCAGAGCAGAAAGGCCATTGAATGAGCGCCGCATGTCGCAGGGCTGCCCGTACAGCCGTACCCGGATCTGTCCCTCTGGGAAGAACATCAGCCTCCGACCAGATGCAGCGCCACGCCATGGCCCAGCTCCAATCGGATCTCAAAGCGCGAGACACCCGAGCCGAGGGAGCCCAGATCGATAAACCCCGCCGGGGGCGACTCCGTGCTTATCGTTCCCTTCGGCATCGGCCCCGCCGATGGCTTACCCTGAAGGCCCTCACGCAATCGGGACCGCCACCCATAGAGGCTGGCAGACTTGATCCCCTCAAGCTTACAAAACTCCGACACTGCCAGGCCGCTCTGTGCGTGGCGCTCCATCAGCTCCCGCCATGCGCTCTCGCTACGTCGTTGCCGACCGATCCTCTCCATCGCATGACTCCAGTGTGCTGAATCTGAGCCATCGTCGGCGCCTCCGTGCGACGGTTGAAGAACGCCGTGTCCTTAACGGTTACCTTCGGCACACGGCCGCCAGGGTCGGGGCTAACATCTCCGCTTGCTCTGCGAACTTTCTGGCGCTGGCCTTCTGCAATGGAGCAAGGTTGCGCAATTTCCACCTGATGCCGGGCAGATGCTCCACCGTAGAGGCACAACGCATTTTGGCTGCCTACCATTACTCAGGGCGATACTTCCAGGCGGGTGCCGAGTCAGCTGTTGCCAAAGGAGCGCGGCCGAGCGGCGGCTTTCGCGGAGGAATCGAGTGAAGCTCCCGCAATAGTGTTTCCAACTCGCTCGCGATATCTGCGCCGTTGCTCAAATCAACGTATCGCCGGCTACCTAACGGCGCTGGGGTTCGTGGAGGATGAGTGTTTTGTCGAATGATTGGAATGAACTTCGCTGTTCTTACGTCCCGCATGAGTTCGGACGTGACGATCATCGCTTCGTAGCCGACCCCCACCCACACCGTCATTCATTTTGTCGACGTACTTTTCAGTGCAGATCAATAGAACGCGATCCGAGTTGATGAGGCTATGCTCCATGAACTTCAGCACGTCAGCGCCCGGGCGCAAGTCCCACGCGTCGATGATCGGATCAACTCCGTTGCGCCTGAGCTCCTCGCCTAACCCGAGAACCCAGCGTCTATGGTCTCGGTCGTCGTGCGAGTAGGAGATGAACACTCTCGGCGGCCTAATCTGGTTCATAGTCCTTGAGTTAATAAATTTTTATAAAATCAACAGGACATAGACATCGTGATTCAAAAATTTGTGATTGTCCAAGTCATATTTGACTAAAAAATATTCACATTTGGCGTAAACGTTCGCCAATGCTTCATTGGTGGCTGATCAGAGAAATCTCGAAACTGTGGCATGGGATGTCGCCTTAAGAAAGGCAATGGCATCCAGCCCGGGCCTGCAAACACAAGCCGCATTGGCTAGTAAGTCTGGCGTGTCGCAGTCGACCATTGGTCGGATCTTGCGCCGGGAAGGCCATCCTGCGTCCGCGAAAATAGAGCGCATAGCAAAAGCGCTCGGAATGTCTCTTATCGACCTTGCCAACATGGCGCGCGACCATGAGTTGGATAAGCAACCCGGAGGCCGTCCCAACGCACTCCATCGCCCCCAGCTTGTGCCGCTCATCTCGTTGGTTCAAGCAGGGGCATTTGTGGAAGCCGTAGATAACTATCTGCCGGGAGACGCTGAGGATTGGGTAGCGCTCCCAACAGGACGTTGCGGCCCCAAGACCTTTGCACTGCGTGTCATTGGCGAATCCATGGAACCCGATTACCAAAATGGCGACATCATCTTCGTGGATCCTGATGTTGTCGCCGAACAGGGCAAAGCCGTCGTGGTACGTCTGGATGAGCGCAATGAAGTGACGTTCAAAAAGCTCGTCATCGATGGCCAACGCCGCTACCTCAGGCCTTTGAATCCGAGCTGGCAGACGCAGATCATCGATCTTTCCCCAGACGCCAGGATAGTTGGTGTAGTTATCGGTAGATGGGGCGAGAAGTAGTGATCGTTACCCAATAGGACCGTGAGCCACTTGGATGATCGCCTCGCGCGTTCTCCAACGCTTCGAAGGGATAAACTGGTTGGACTGAATGTCGTACACCTCGAATCGATAAATCATCACTTTCGCCACGCTACCCTCTCCTCGGGGGCTCCGGCGATTAACATTCCAACCCGGCAATGCGGAGTCTCTTGCCCCACGATTGTCTGCAACCTTCGCTGAGTCCACGTCTCTCGCAACTATTCGAGCACTTGAGCTAGGCTTAGAGAAGCCCGGAAACTGCAGAAAGTGGGAGGTGGGCGTAGCGCGGCGACGCTGCTGAGGGAACTACCATCACATTTGAAAGACATGGCGATCTTCGCTCTAGCCACAGGTCTCCGGGCTTCAAACATAACAGGTCTGGCATGGGAGCAAGTCGACCTGCCACGCAAGCAGGCGTGGGGTTCACCCGGGCGAGGCGAAGGCATGGCGAGCGATCCCTGTGCCATTCAACGAGGCGGCGCTAGAGGTCGTCACGCGGCAGCAAGGAAAGCACGCCGTGCATGTGTTCAGGTACGAAGGCGCCCCAGTGAAGCAGGTCAGCACGCGACCTTGGTACAACGCGCTCAACCGCGCCGGTATCGAGAGCTTCCGCTGGCACGACCACGCCACACGTGCTTCGTGGCAAGTGCAGAACGGCACTCCACTGCATGTCCTTCAAGAGCTAGGCGGATGGGAAACGCCGTCGATGGTGCGGCGGTACGCCCACCTCGCCGCCGATCACCTCGCCGCCTATGCCGGCCGCACGCAGATCAACGGCACAAATCCGTCAAAGCAACACTCAGCCTAAAAGCTGACGCGCTCGTAAGTCCGCGAAAACCAAGGATGGAAATGGTGGCCAGGGGCGGAATCGAACCACCGACACGCGGATTTTCAGCGTCGGTCCGCTCTGCGTTTCCGCAGAATCCTGCGGGAAGCGATCGGCGCGAAGCTCGCGGATCAAATGAGGCCGCATCGCGGAATCTGCCGTAGCAGTCCGGCAAGCCCAAACGTATAAACGAAGGGACGAGGTTCGCTGATTCCGATATTCACCATTTTCCTGATCAACTTGAGGACAACAGCCGTCACCTCATCAGCAGTCGCCTCCCCAGTGATACATACAAATGCGCCCACCTTGCGGACACCAGAGCACGTCTCTCAAGCACGTCGTTTGATGTTCTGATCTCGCATGAGTGCAAGCCACCGCCGCGAACCGATGACAGCCAGCCAAGATTCGTCTGTTGAGCCAGCCAACCCGCTCTCGTAGGGCGTTACGACTTGTGCGCCTGCATCCCGCTTAGCGTCAGCCAGACGTCGCGAGTAAATTGATTCGTCGAGATAGAAAACTGCGCAGCTAAGCCGCTTCGCGGCGGTCGAGTTCGCATCTGAGCGCTTCCTCAATCGCTTGCGGCGTCGTGCGGTAATCATTAGCGAGGTCCTGCAGTGCGTCACCCGCCTTGAACCGATCAGCAAGGATCGCCGTCGGTACGCGAGTCCCCGCCAGCACCGGCCGACCGAAGGCAACCGCGGGATCGATGACAACGGTGCGCTGCGTGTCGGCTGACGGGTCCTTGCGCGTGAAGGGGTAGAGCTTGATAGGCACACCCCGAGGACTTCGCTCTACGCGTTGGAGGTACGCATCGATGATCTGCCGCATCGCGAGCTGGCCGCCTCTGTCGGCAGCGATGAGCTCTGAAATGTGCTCAACGTAGAGGCTGACACCATCGGTAGCGAAGCGTGCCTCGGCAAGCGGCCGCGACATCTTCAACTGTTTGCTAACCCAATCGATAGCCTGCCGGATCTTCGGCAATGGAATGTGGTGAATGCGTCTGAGGCCGCTCAGAACATGGGCCTCCACCAGATTGAGGAACGACAATCCTTCGCGTCCGCTCCCGTCTAGTTGAATCACCTTTTTGTAGTGCTTCAGGCGACCTTCGAAGCGGTAGTCCTGTCCGGTACACCATGCATGCAACGTTGTCACCGGGACGCGCAAGTAATGCGCAGCCTCCGTGAAGGTATAGGCCGGTGTGCGCCTTAGTTGATCCGCAGTGAGACTTGCCATTCGTAGAAGCTCCGAGTCATCGCGTCAGATAGACGTCGGTAACTCGGTATCATTGCTGATACACGGTCGCGCTTGGTTGCCGCGCGGTCCGGACGCCCCGCACGCAATGGCGTGTCCGACCTGCCGCGTTTTATTGATTTCGCCAGGGGTGTATTGGCGCGATATGCCGGGAAGCTGCTTCCGTCCCCGAGTTCTGGGTGATAGCGTAGTTGACTTGGCACACAAGTTATGTGGAAAGCTCCAGTTGCACAACAGCGTAGATGGGAGGACGAGTGTTTATGAAATTGGTGAGCGCGGTGCTGGTTCTCGGT
>CAZBTV010000297.1:0-4416 GCA_964494895.1 uncultured Steroidobacteraceae bacterium
ACCTCCGCCATTGGCGCGGCCATGATCGGCTGGTTCGGCACGGCGATGCTCTGCTACGTCACCCCCAAGGAGCACCTCGGGCTCCCGGATCGCAACGACGTCAAGGTTGGGGTGATCACCTACAAGATCGCCGCTCACGCGGCCGATCTTGCCAAGGGCCATCCCGGGGCGCGCGATCGGGACGACGCGGTGTCGCGGGCGCGCTTCGACTTCCGTTGGGAGGATCAGTTCAACCTCTCCCTGGATCCTGACACCGCCTGTGCGTTCCACGATCAGACCCTGCCCAAGGAGGCGCACAAGGTCGCGCACTTCTGCTCGATGTGTGGACCCAAGTTCTGTTCGATGCGCATTTCGCACGAAGTGCGCGCGGAAGCCAAACAGCAGGGCATGCGCGAGATGTCCGAGAAATTCCGCGCGGTCGGCGGCGAGTTGTATGTGCCCGCTGCGGAGCTTATGTCCACAGCACCGAAGAGTTAGGCCATGCAGGTCACTGTCGTCGGCGCGGGAATCGCGGGACTCGCCTGTGCCGTGGAGCTCGCCGAGCGCGGCGTGGATGTCGAGGTTCTCGATCGGGGAGAGCATCTCGGTGCCGCTGCTTGCTCCTGGTATGCCGGCGGCATGCTGGCCCCGTGGTGCGAGTTGGAGAGCGCCGAGCCTCTGGTGGCGAGCTTGGGCAGGGAGAGCCTGGCGTGGTGGCGGGAGCGGGTTCCAGCCACGGTGTTCAACGGGAGTCTGGTCGTCGCCCATGGCCGGGATAGCAATGAGCTGACCCAGTTCAGCCGGCGCACGGAGCAGTTCGAATGGCTCGATGTTGATGCCGTCGGTGCGCTCGAGCCCGATCTGCGAGGACGCTTTCAAAAGGCGCTGTTCTTCAGGGAGGAGGGGCACCTCGATCCGCGCGAGGCGCTTGCCGCTCTGGCAAAACGCTTGCAGGACCTTGGGGCTTCGATTCGCTTCGGAGTCGCCGGAGCGATGACCGCACCGGCCTGCTGGGGTGCGCCTTCGAGTCAGCGCCAGGTCGTAGACTGTACGGGGCTCGCCGCTCGCGGCGTTCTCACAGATCTGCGCGGCGTGAAAGGCGAAATGCTGTTGCTCCGGTTACGGGAGATTTCCCTGTCGAGGCCGGTTCGGGTGTTGCATCCGCGTATTCCGCTCTACATCGTGCCTCGCGCTGACGGTCTGTTCATGGTTGGCGCGACCATGATCGAGAGTGATCAACTGACACGGATTTCCGCGCGCTCGATGCTCGAGCTGCTCAGTGCGGCGTACGCCCTCCATCCCGCTTTCGGTGAGGCGGAGATCGTGGAGATTGGGACAGGTGTGCGGCCGGCATTTCCTGACAACCTGCCGCGCATCCGCTGGCATGGCGACACTCTCTACGTGAACGGCTTGTACCGGCATGGTTTTCTTCTGGCGCCAGCGCTCGCGCGGCGCGTGGCGGGAATCCTGATGGAAGATCGTTACTTTCCTGAGGTGCAGGATGAGGATCCTTGTGAACGGCGCCTGGCGTGACACCGGCGCTGTCAATCTCGCGGGGGCTCTGGAGGAGCTCGGATACGCTGACACGGTGGTAGCGACCGCTCTGAACGGTGAGTTCGTGCCGGCCGGCTCGCGCCCGGAGGCTCGACTCACCGAGGGCGACCGGCTCGAGATTCTCGCGCCGATGCAGGGGGGATGATGCTACAGGTCTATGGTACCGAGCTGCACTCACGGCTGTTGCTCGGAACGTCGCGATACCCCTCGCCGGCAGTGCTGAGCGAGGCGGTCAAGGCCTCGCGGGCGCAGGTGGTGACTGTCTCACTGCGTCGGGAATCCAGTGGTGAGCGCGCCGGCCAGGGCTTCTGGTCCTTGATCCGCGAGTTGGGAGTGCGCGTTCTGCCGAACACCGCTGGCTGCCACTCCGTGAAAGAAGCAGTGACCACGGCCCAGATGGCGCGTGAGGTCTTCAACACTCCTTGGATAAAGCTCGAGGTCATCGGCGAGGATGACACGTTGCAGCCGGACGTGTTCGGGCTGGTGGAGGCCGCACGCATTCTAACGGCGGATGGCTTCCAGGTCTTTCCGTATACCACGGAGGATCTCGTGGTCGCGGATAAGCTGCTCGATGCGGGCTGTCGGGTGTTGATGCCTTGGGGTGCGCCGATCGGCTCCGGCCGTGGACTCAACAATCTGTTTGGATTGAAAGCGCTCCGGGCGCATTTTCCCGAGGTGCCACTGGTGATTGATGCGGGAATCGGCGTGCCATCGCACGCAGCGCACGCGATGGAGCTCGGCTTCGATGCCGTTCTTCTCAATACCGCCGTGGCGCAGGCGGCTGATCCGGTGCGGATGGCGGCCGCCTTTGCAGAAGCGGTGGAGGCCGGCTATACGGCACGGTGCGCAGGTCCGATGGAGGCGCGCGACATGGCCGAACCTTCAACACCCGTCATTGGGACTGCTTTCCTGCGATGACGCTACCGCGTGTCTATCCCGTCGTCGACAGCGCCGCGTGGGTGGGACGGATGTTGTCTGCTGGCGTGCGCCTGATCCAACTACGTATCAAGGACCGGTCGGCTGCGGAGATCCGGGCGGAGATCCGGGAGGCGAAGGGATTGTGCGCCCGAGTGGGCGCCCAGCTCGTCGTCAACGATCACTGGCTGCTCGCCATGGCTGAGGGGTGCGACTTCATCCATCTTGGCCAAGGCGATCTGGATACCGCGGACCTGAGTGCGATACGCAAGGCCGGCGTCAAGCTCGGCGTCAGCACTCATAGTCATCTCGAGCTCGCGCGGGCACTGGAGCTTTCGCCGGATTACGTTGCGCTCGGACCCATTTACCCAACGGTGCTGAAGGTGATGCCCTGGGCACCGCAAGGGCTGCAGCGTATTGCCGAGTGGAAGCGCCGAATTGGCGCCATCCCTCTCGTAGCGATCGGCGGGCTCACGGTGGAGCGTTTGCCGGGAGTGTTCGAGTCGGGCGCGGATGTTGCCGCCGTTGTGAATGACATTGTCAGCAATCCCAACCCGGAGGTCCGGGCAAGGGAGTGGCTGGCTACGGCCCGTCGGTATGAGTGAAGACCGTTACTGCCGTCAAATGATCCTGCCGGAGGTAGGCTCGGAGGGGCAGGCGCGGTTGCGTGGCGCGAGTGTGCTGGTGATCGGAGCTGGCGGACTTGGGTCCGCGGTTTTGCAGTATCTGTGTGCGGCGGGTGTCGGACACCTCGTGATCGTCGACCATGATCGGGTCGAGGAGTCCAATCTGCACCGGCAGCCAATCTATCGCATGAGCGACCTTGGCCTTTTGAAAGCAAGGGCGGCCCGGGACGCTCTGCTCGCGGCCAATCCTGGCGTGCGGATAGAAGCCGTCTGTGAGCGACTGACTCCCTCCAATGCTGGCTCGTTGGTCGCGCCGGCAGACCTGGTAGTCGACGCCGCGGACAGCTTTGCAGTCACGTACGTCATGAGCGACGAATGCCGGCGTGCAGGCAAGCCCCTGATCAGCGCGTCTGTGCTGGGGCTGACAGGCTACGTGGGCGCTTTTTGTGCGGGCGCGCCGAGCTACCGGGCAGTATTTCCGGAAATGCCGCGGCAAGCAGGGTCTTGCGCGACAGCGGGTGTGTTGGGAACGGCCGTTGGAGTGATAGGGACCCTGCAGGCCCATCTGACTCTTTCCTTGTTGCTCGACCTGAAACCAACTGTCCTGGGGCAACTGGTGACCGTCGACTTTCAAACCCTGCGCTTCGGCGGGTTCGCGTTCCATGCGGCGCGCGAGCCAGACGGAGTGGTGTGGCCGTTCATCGCGGTGGATCAGGTTGACAGCGAGGACCTGGTCATCGATTTGCGCAGCTTGTCGGAGGCGCCCGTCTCACCCGTGCCCGCGGCATTGCGCTTCGACGTGGACGCTGTGGAGAAAGGCGCGGTGAAGCAGTTCCCGGTGGCGCCGCGTGTCGTGTTGTGTTGTCGAACTGGGGTGCGCGCGTGGCGCGCTGCACGGGCCTTGCAGAGACAAGGGCGCGAGAACCTGGCACTCATTGCCTTTGGGGAGTGATGTGTCGGTCAGGGAGGCTTCCAGTCGGCCCGCGGTTCTCGTGATTGCCGCGACCGATTCGAGCGGTGGGGCAGGGCTGACGCGCGATGTTCGGGTGCTTACCGACTTCGCAGTAGACGCGCTTTGCGCCGTTACGGCGGTGACGGCGCAGTCGGATACAAAGGTGACCACTGTTCATCCGGTACCCCCCGAAGTCGTTCGGGCGCAGCTCGCGGCAGCCTTCGATACCCGGCGGATCTCCGCAATCAAGGTAGGGATGCTGGCAACCGGCGCGATCGTGGAAGCTGTCGTGAAGAGCTTGCCTGCGGCTGCCGGCACTGAGATTCCGCTGATCGTGGATCCGGTATTGGTGTCTTCCTCCGGTGGAGTGTTGCTCGATGCGCAAGGCCG
>CAZBTV010000298.1:0-4398 GCA_964494895.1 uncultured Steroidobacteraceae bacterium
CAATGTGCACATCAGCGGATGCTGGTGGTCGCGCGCATAGGTAGTCACCTGCGCCACCTTAGTCTCCGCGATCTCAAACGTAAACACACCACACACACCCTTACCCTTCGTATGAACCTCAAGCATGATGCGCGTTGCGGTCGGACGGTCCAAAGTGAAGAACTTTTCAAGGACGTCGACGACAAACTCCATCGGGGTGTAGTCGTCGTTGAGCAAAACCACCTGGTAAAGAGGGGGCTGTTTAACCTGAGGTCGGGCTTCTTCGACGACGACGCTGGTGTCGGGACGGGCGGGATGCTGGTCGGGCATAGCGGTCTTTATATGGGTCGCCAAACAGCAACACAAGCCTGCGATGATGGTCCGAGTTTACTCCTGTAGAAACAATTGCTTGAGAGCGCGAGTAACCGGCCCGTATGATTGCGCCAGCGCGGCCGGCGCACTAATTGCGCGCGTCGTTGTCCATAGCGCTCGACCTCGTCTGTTTGCCCGTGGTCATAGGATCTGATTGCACCGATGAACGCTGCCTCATGGCTCGAAGGACTCCCGGCACCCGAGAAGTGGCGCACGCTCTTGATTGCGCAGGGGCCTCGCATTGCCACGTGGACACTCGCAGTCCTACTGGCGGTCCAGGCCGCCGTCATCGTCACGGGTCTGGGCGGGGCGAGCCGCTCGAAGGCTGCGGGAGCGCGTCCAGCCGTGGCTGCGGCTCCTCGCCGTAATGTCGACATTGCTTCCATCACCAATTCACACCTGTTTGGGCTTCCGCCCGTTGCCGCCGTTCCGAGGGACGCGGAAAACGCGCCTCAGACGAGCTTGCCGCTGGTACTGACGGGAATCATAGCCGCCAATGATCCTCAAAATGGTCTGGCTATCCTCGGTCAGAGCGCACAAAGCACCAAAGTGTTTGCCGTAGGCGACAACGTTCCGGGCGGAGCGAAGCTCCATTCGGTGTTCTCCGACCGCGTAGTGATCGACCGGGGCGGAACTCTGGAAACATTGGTACTCCCGCACCAGATAGCGCCGAACACGACCCCGCCTCCTACGACTGCCGTGCTGAACACAGAAAGTCCGGTGGCCGAACGCATGCGTAAGCTCATCACTGAACAGCCGAGCGTCATCGCTGACGTGATGCGCCCCCAGCCGGTATTCGCCAACGGCAAACAAACCGGTTACCGCATCTATCCGGGCCGGAACCGACAGGCGTTCCTGAAACTGGGACTGCGTCCAGGCGATCTGGTCACGGCGATCAATGGCACCCCGCTCGACGACCCTGAGCACGGGCAGCAGATCTTCAACACTCTGGGTTCCTCCAGTGAGGCACACGTCACGGTCCAGCGCAACGGTCAGCAGCAGGATGTCGTATTGAATCTGGCGCAAGTCACGCAGGAAGCGGAAGCACTGGGCGCGCAGCCCGGTGGCGGCGCCGCTCCGGGCGAGCAGGCGCAACCCGCGCCGCAGGCGTTTCCGCCCGCGGAGAACACGCAGCAGTAGGCCGGCTTTGCCCGGTTTCGGGGGAACTATCAGTGAAAGGTTCTTGCTTCTTCACACGTGGCACGCTGGCGCTGCTCTGCGCGGCTTCGCTCGCGTCCACGCAAAAGGCTACAGCGCAGCAGCCAGGTCAGCCTGCCCAGGCGAACCAACAGCGCATTACACCCAACTTCAAAGACGCCGATATCGTGATGATTGCCGAAGCGGTTGCCGCCGCTACCGGAAAGACGTTCATCGTCGACCCGCGCGTCCGCGCTCAGGTAACGATGCTCTCCTCGGCGGCGATGACACCGTCCGCCTTCTACGAGACGTTCCTATCGATTTTGGCGGTTTACAACTTCATCGCCATCCCTGACGGCGACGTTGTCAAAATCCTTCCCGACGCGAATGCGCGCCAGAGTCCTTCGATCGATCTTCCGGACAAGGTGAGCTCGACATCGGACGAGATCGTCACGCAGGTCATCGACGTCAAAAACGTCAATGCCGCGCAGCTCGTTCCCATACTGCGGCCGATGATTCCCCAGTACGGGCACCTGGCGGCCTATCCGGCCGGTAATATCCTGATCATCTCGGACCGCGCCAACAACGTGAACCGCATGATCCGCATCATCCGGCGCATCGATCAGGTCGGCGACCAGGATGTGGAGGTCATGCCGTTGCAAAATGCCTCTGCCGCCGAGGTGGTACGAGTAATGAACTCCCTCTACCAGGGAGCGGCCGCGGCGGCGGAGGGCGGCACGCCCATGAAAGTCGTCGCCGATGAGCGCTCCAACAGTGTGCTGATCAGCGGCGACCAGAACCAGCGGCTACGGGCACGCGCCCTGATCGGCTATCTGGATACTCCGCTCGAGTCCGGTGGCGACACCCGGGTGCGCTATCTGCATTACGCGAATGCGGACAAGATCGCACCGAAGCTGAAGGAGCAGATGACGGGGATTGCGCAGCAGAGCTCGAGCAGTGGCGGCGCCCAAGCCGGCGCGTCACCGCAAGCGCAGGCGGAAAAGAACTCCCTGATCTGGGCCGACCCGGCGAACAACGCCTTGATCATCACGGCGCCGCCGAAGGTCATGCGCCAGATCATGGCCATCATCGACAAGCTCGATATCCGCCGCCCGCAGGTGTTGGTGGAAGCCATCATCGCCGATGTCAACGTCACCAAGCAGGCGGAGCTGGGTGTCAACTGGGCGGCTACCGGAGCCAACGGATCTTCCAACGTCCCCGCGGCGGCCTTCGTCAGCCCAATCGGCGGCACGAGCATCGTCGATATCGGCCAGGCGATCCAGAATCCGGCCAGCGTCTCGAACGCGCTGTTGAGCGGAACCACCCTGGGAGTAGGCCGCATCGGCGCCGGCTCGCTGAATTTTGCCGCGATATTGCGTGCCATCCAGAGCGATGCGCATACCAACATCATTTCCACCCCCTCCGCGATCACCATGGACGACCAGGAAGCGGAGCTCAAGGTCGCCCAGGAGGTTCCGTTCGTGACGGGACAGTTCTCCAACACGGGCACGGCCACCAATGGCGCGGTCAATCCATTCCAGACCATCCAGCGCGAAGAGGTCGGAACCATTCTCAAGGTCACCCCCACCATCTCGGCTGAGGGCACGTCCGTGATGATGAAGCTTTCGATCGAAAGCTCGAGCATCGCGCAACGGCCGGCCGGAGCGGTGGATCTCGTGACCAACAAGCGCACGGTCGCGACCAACGTCCTCGTGGAGGATGGCGGCGTGATCGTGATCGGCGGGCTGCTCCAGAACAACAATCAGAGGCAGGAGTCGCGAGTGCCCATCCTGGGCTCGATCCCGCTCATCGGCCTCGCTTTCAAGACACGCAGCAACTCGACGGAAAAAGACAATCTCATGATCTTCCTGCGCCCGAAGATCATGCGCGATGCCGCGCAGGCCGCCTACGAGACGGACCTGAAATATAACTACATGCAGGATCAGCAAAAGAGCTTCGAGCATCGCGAGATCCCGCCGCTCCTGCCTGGCGAGCATCAGCCGCGCCTGCCGCCGCTGCCACCTTCACCGCCGCCGGGAGGAGCGGGCCCTCTGTCTCCCGAGGACCAGGCGAGAGCCTCGGCTGCCAAACGGGAGGCTGAAGACGCAGCTGAAGCGGCTGAGGCGGCGCGCCGACGCGCTCAGTCGCAGCAGGGCACGATCGCGCCTTCCCCTCCGGGCAGCCAGCCGCCACAATCAGGCACGACACCACCCGGTGCGCCCCAGAGCACGCCCAATCCGCCAAACTCGCCCGCGCCACAGCAGGATGGAGGCAAGCGATGAATGCCGTTCCAGAAAGCGAAGTTGCAGCGCCGCCGCAATCGGCCACCGTCACCCCGATCCAGCCGCCTGAGCGTCGCCTTGCGTTCGCCTTCGCGAAGCGCCACGGCATTGTGGTGAAGCAATTCGTTGACGGGATTGCCGAGTGCGCCTGCCGTGAGGCCATCTCGCCGTTGGCAATCGCCGAGGTGCGCCGCTACTTGCGACGCCCGGTGAGGCTCGAGCGCGTCCCGGAAGCGGATTTCGATCGTCTGCTGCAGCGCGCCTACGAAGGCGGCCAGGAAGCGATGCAAGCGGTCGAGGGGCTGGACGACACCACCGACCTCGCCCACCTTGCCCAGGACCTTCCAGAGCAGGACCTGCTCGACAGTGACGACGACGCGCCCATCATTCGCCTCATCAACGCCGTCCTCACCCAGGCCGTGAAGGAGAACGCCTCCGATATCCACATCGAGCCGTTCGAGAACCGGCTCGTCGTCCGCTTCCGGATCGACGGCGTATTGCGTGAGGTCCTGCAATCCAAGCGCGCTGTCGCCCCGCTCGTGGTCTCTCGTATCAAGGTTATGTCCAAGCTCGACATCGCCGAGAAGCGCCTGCCGCAGGACGGCCGCATCGGCCTGAAGATCGCCGG
>CAZBTV010000299.1:0-4317 GCA_964494895.1 uncultured Steroidobacteraceae bacterium
CGGAGCTTCGAAGAAGTTCATGAGTGACATGGTCAGCACGTTCGCGGCGATCACCGATCCAAAGAGGACGGGGATGGCGTTCGAAGCGCGGTCCCATACGCTCACCTTTGTGATACCCCTGGAGACGAGAGGCGGTCTCGCGAGGGGTGCTGCTCTTGGGTGACTGCCCGTTGACATTTTCCAGGGGCCTCAATCCCTTGGCCCAAGGGAGGTGCTACTTAGTGAGAGATAGTGCATGCGTTTTGCCTCTATGCGACCGCGCGTCACCGTATCCAAAATGAGCCCGCATGTCAGGCTGATGAAACTCAATATACCGACACCGACTCCCAATAAGGCAGTCGGGATTCGCGGCACGAAGCCGGTCTCGATAAAATTGACTATGACCGGAATCTCGAGAATGACTGCGAACAAAGCCAGCGCGAGAAATATGCAACCGAAAAATTCCAGCGGCTTCTCCTGCTTGATGAGACGAATTATAAAACTAAAGATCAAAATGCCATCTCGATATGTCTTGAGCTTGCTCGTGGATCCGGCGGCTCGTTCTTTGTAGGGAACGGGGATCTCCGCAACTGGGAGACGAAGCTCGAGCGCATGCACCGTCAACTCCGTCTCTATCTCGAAGCCTGAGGAGACCGCTGGAAAGGACTTTACGAAGCGGCGCGAGAAAGCGCGGTATCCGGAGAGCATGTCAGTGATACGGTCACCAAACACCGTTGCGACGACCTTGGAAAGGAGAGCGTTGCCAAACTTATGGCCTTTGCGGTAGACGTTTGTCGACGTGGGCACACGGGCAGCGTTGACCATGTCAAGAGAGTCGGCAAGCAGAGCATCGATGAGGCGGGGCGCCATTGAAGCATCGTAGGTATCATCGCCATCGATCATGAGGAATACGTCCGCCTCTACGTCTGCAAACATTCGTCGTACAACGTTCCCTTTTCCCTTTTGACTTTCACAGCGCACAATCGCGCCCGCAGATAACGCCTCTAGTCGTGTTGTATCTGAGGACGCATTGTCGTAGACGAATATGCTGGCCTTTGGCAGGACTGACCGGAAGTCGCGCACCACCTTGGCAATGACCGCAGCCTCATTGTAGCAGGGAATTATGACTGCCACAGTTGGTTCGCGCCGGAATGGCAGCGTTGAAAGAGCAGTATTCATTGGTGTGCTCGAGTCTAACCGCAAGTTGAAGCGTTGTGCGCTCCAATATTCCCAAACGGAAACGCAGTCACTGCGGCGGTCCGCCGCAGAGGAGAGATTGTTTTGTTGCAAATTGAAAGACTCCGGCTCCGATAGCTCGAGCTGTAATGGCCTCTATCGGCCGTTCTCTACATGTTGTTCCTAGTGCGCGAGTCCTTGACCTCCGCTAGCAAGCGTGCACACTTAAAGGCGTCGGCGTAACGCTTTCAAGGATGACAGGCGCGACGAGATGAAGATAGGCAGAACGACCCGGGTGTTGCTCGGGCTGGCGGTCGCACTTCTGTTTCTGTGGCTGCTGCTTAGACAAGTGAAGGTCTCGGATCTCGCAGAGGTCTTAGGTGCCGCCAAATGGGAGTGGATCATCGCTGCGACAACGCTCTTTGGGGGTGGCTATGCGTGCCGCATCGAACGGTGGCGTCTGATGTTGGCGCGTGAAAATCCGCAGGAGAAGTGGGGAGTCTGTGCCGGACCATTTCTGGCGAGCTTTGCGGCTAACAATGTACTACCACTCCGAGCGGGTGATGTGCTACGTGTTTTTGCATTCAACCACCGATTAGGTGCGGGACCGGGTGTCATTGCAGCCACGCTGTTCATTGAACGCCTTCTGGATCTGCTGATGGTTTTGAGCAGCCTAGGCATTACTCTCATCTTATTCAATCTGGGCGCTTCAAGGTACGCGGGTTTCAGTGCTGTCGGCCTTATGTGCCTCGCAGCGGTAATCTTGTTGATGTTGTTGTTTTCACATCAGCTCGCGCCGATTTTGCTTGCCGTTGGTAGTTTGGTGGCGCGAATCTGGCCGAGAGTTGGAAACAAGCTTCTTATAGAGACCGAGAGGAGTTTCGTTGCGCTGAAGACTCTCGTACATGGGTCCACGATGCTTAAGTTGATCGCCTTGTCGGCCGTCGCATGGACCCTGGAGGCTCTGGTCTATTATTGTTCTGCGCGGGCGCTTCCCGCTGTTGCATCACCCCTCGGTGGGTATCTCGCTTTACCGTTGACGGCGTTCGCAACCTTGATTCCAAGTGCGCCGGGGTATGTTGGAACATTTGATTTCTTCGCTGTTCGGGCAATGACGGGGTTTGGTAACAGCGTGACTTCTGCTACGGCTTATGCGGTGCTCGTCCACGCCATAATTTGGCTCCCGATAACCGTGATTGGAGGATTGTGCTGGCTACGTAGCTCCGACAGCTAGCCTTGGCAGGTTGCCTATGCACTACGTCATTGGGTCTGGGCCTTCCGGTATCGCGTGCGCATCGGCTTTGGTCGCCGCGGGGCGCACCGTTACGCTCCTTGATGCAGGCTTGTCTCTAGAGCCCGACAGGGAAGCGCGGCGTACACGCATGGCAGCTCTCGATCCAGCGGAATGGAGCCTTGCTGATGCACTGGCATTACGCTCTGTGTCGGCGAGCAACGGTGCCTTCGGAGCAAAGCTCTGCCACGGATCGGATTTTCCTTATCGGCCAGTGCCGGCGGGGACTGTCATCGATTACGGGAAGCTTGGTGTACGAAGCTCGTTTGCCAAAGGTGGCCTCAGCAACGTGTGGGGAGCGGCTGTGCTGCCGTTTCGGCCCGAAGATACCCGCGATTGGCCTGTTACCACAGCGGAGCTTGAACGGGCACACGCAGCAGTCCTAAAAATGCTGCCACTTGCTGGCGTGCGCGATGATCTGGTGCGCCTCTTTCCGCTCACGACAGATAGTGTTGGTCCTCCGAAGCGATGTGCACAGATCGAAAGCTTCCTTGCCGACCTGCGCCTGCATCGGAGCCGACTTGCCGATCACGGGATATTCTTTGGCGCTGCCCGTCTTGCAGTGAAATTTTCCGGTGGGTCGTTGTCGGAGGGGTGCAACTATTGCGGCCAGTGTATACAAGGGTGTCCTCGAGATCTTATTTACTCGAGCCGCCATACGCTCGCGCAGCTGCTGTCATCCGGTAAATTGACTTACATTCAAGATGTTGTCGTGGAGGAACTCATCGAACACGAGCGCGATGTGACGATTTACGCTGCTAGGGAAGGTAGGAGGGTTCGCTTTGACGGCGAGCGCGTTTATCTTGCAGCAGGAGTATTGAACTCTACGGCGATCCTTCTGAGGTCACTCGGTTGGTACGATCGCCCCGTCGACATTGCCGATTCGCACTATTTTATGTTTCCGCTCCTTCGGCTACGTGCCACGCCAAACGTTTTGGGCGAGCGCCTCTACACCCTTGCGCAACTTTTCCTCGAGATTTCACACGAAGCAGTCAGTCCACACACGGTCCATCTGCAAGTCTACGGTTTCAGTAACGTAGTTGCGGACATGCTAGAGTATAGGCTGGGGGGGCTAAAGAGATTCTTTCCACGTAACGCCCTTCTAGGACGCCTTTTGATCGTTCAAGGTTTCCTCCACTCTAAGCATTCGGGTCGGATAAAAGCAGTGCTCAGACGGCGCGGTAACGACATCAAGCTCGAGCTCCAAGGGATTGTCAATCCTGATGCGGGAGACCGGGTGTCACGTGTCATGAGGCAATTGCGCCGCCTGTCCCCGGCTCTGCGCGCAATTCCTCTAAGCAGTCTTCTCCAAACAGCTGAACCGGGCCGGAGTTTTCACTCGGGTGGCAGCTTTCCGATGGCCCGTCATCCCAGAGAGGGTCAGACGGATACTCTAGGCCGGCCGTGGGGTAGGCAACGCACGCATGTGGTCGATGCCACCGTTTTCCCCAGCATTCCAGCGACCACGATCACTCAGACGATCATGGCCAATGCTTTTCGCATCGGGACGCTATCTGCACAAATCGATTCACGAGTAGAAGCCTGATGAGCACCGAGACGGCTGTCGCCGTAACAGGAGCTAACGGCTACGTCGGCGGCCTGGTCGTCAGGGCGCTGGCTCCTGAAGTGCGCATCGTCCCACTCGTTCGTAGACCCCGCGACAAGAGCGAGCATGTATGGCGGTTTGATATGGACGAGTCCGAAATGTTTGACACATTGCGGCTTGCCTCGGCGACGCAGCTGGTTCATGTCGCTTGGGAGATGAGGACAAATTCACTTGAGGCGTTAAGGCGAGTGTGTGTGGCAGGCACCCGGCGGTTGCTCACCGCTGCGAGGCTTGCTGGAGTCCAGAATGTGATCTTCGTTTCCAC
>CAZBTV010000300.1:0-4279 GCA_964494895.1 uncultured Steroidobacteraceae bacterium
ACATCGCCGAGAAGCGCCTGCCGCAGGACGGCCGCATCGGCCTGAAGATCGCCGGGCGCGCAGTGGACGTCCGCGTCTCGACCATGCCGTCTGGTCACGGCGAGCGCGTCGTGCTCCGTATTCTGGACAAACAGGCGGGCAAGCTCGATCTGGGCGCGTTGGGCATGCCCCCTCGGACCGAATCGCTCATCGACGAGCTGATCCACAAGCCGCACGGCATTCTGCTGGTGACCGGGCCGACCGGCTCGGGCAAGACAACCACGTTGTATGCCGCCCTGGAGCGGCTGAACGACAACTCGCTCAACATCATGACCGTCGAGGATCCGATCGAATACTACATCGACGGCATCGGCCAGACGCAGGTCAACACGAAAGTAGAGATGACCTTCGCGCGCGGCCTCCGCGCGATTCTGCGCCAGGACCCCGATGTGGTCATGATCGGTGAGATCCGCGACCTGGAGACGGCGCAGATTGCCGTGCAAGCGAGCTTGACCGGTCACTTGGTGCTTTCAACGCTGCACACGAATACGGCTGCGGGCGCAATCACGCGCTTACGCGACATGGGTATCGAGCCGTTTCTGTTGTCGTCGAGCCTCATCGGCGTGGTCGCCCAACGCCTGGTGCGCGTATTGAGCCCCGAAACGAAACAACCATTCCAGGCGGGCGAGTACGAGCGTCGGCTGCTGAACCTCCGCCCCGATGAGCCCTCACCTATCCTCTACCGCCCGGGACGTGACTCCTCGGGCGGCGGTTATCGCGGACGCTCAGGCATTTATGAGCTCATCGTGGTGGACGATGCGATGCGCACCATGATCCACGATGGAGTCAGCGAGCAGGAAATCGAGCGGCACGCCCGCCTCACGACCCCCTCGATCCGCGACGACGGTCGTGCAAAGGTGTTGCGCGGCGAAACCACCCTCGAAGAGGTCTTACGTGTCACCCGTGAAGACTGACCACCCCGAACGGTGTCGCCACGCAGAGTGGCCGCGTTCCGCCGGCAAAAGCCGCGCCTTTTGCCGGCCGCCAAACGGAGCCAAAAGCGGTTGTCTGCTGAAAGCGCCGCAGCCTGCGCGGCCCGGGCAGACTTTCAGCCAATAAAAACATGGGTGCATTCGAATATACCGCGCTTGATGCCGGCGGCAAGGAACGCACGGGCATTCTCGAAGGCGACACGCCACGCCACATCCGGCAATTGCTGCGCGAGAAGCAGCTTCTTCCGGTCAGCGTCAACGAGGTCGCCCAGAAAGAGGCGACGCGCCAGAGAGCCTTCGCTCTCATGCGCAGGGTATCGGCCGCCGATCTGTCGCTCTTCACACGCCAGCTTGCAACGTTGGTCCGCGCCGGCTTGCCACTGGAGGAATCGCTGCTGGCCGTCTCGCAGCAAACCGAAAAGCCGCGCGTGCAAAGCATCGTTCTCGGCGTGCGTGCCCGCGTCATGGAAGGTCATACGCTGGCCGATGGATTTGCCGAATTCCCGAAAGTATTTCCTGAAATCTACCGAGCCACCGTTTCGGCTGGCGAGCAGGCGGGCCATCTGGACTCCGTGCTGGAGCGACTCGCGGACTACACCGAGAATCGCGAAGGGATGCGCCAGAAAATGATGGCGGCCATGCTCTACCCGATCGTGCTCAGCATCATGTGCTTTGCCATTGTCGTCGGCCTGATGGCTTTCGTCGTCCCGAAGGTGGTCGCGGTGTTCGAAGCCACCAAGGGGAAGTTGCCCTGGATAACCCAGGCGCTGATTGGTACGAGCGACTTCATGCGGGCCGACGGCATCTACCTCATTCTCGCCCTGGTCCTTGCCTATGTGTTGTTCAACCGCTGGCTGCGGAATCCGGAGGCACGACGGAGGTGGCACCGCATGCAGTTGCGAATGCCGCTGGTTGGCAAGCTCGCCCGTGGCTTCAACACGGCGCGCTTCACGCGCACATTCAGCATTCTGGCGGCGTCCTCCGTGCCGGTTCTGGAGGCGTTGCGGATTTCGGGAGAGGTGGTCACGAACCTGCCGATGCGCGATGCGGTTGCGGATGCCGCAGCCCGCGTGCGCGAAGGTGCGGCGATCGGCCGTTCGCTTTCCACAAGCAAACTGTTTCCGCCAATGACCATCCATCTGATCTCCAGTGGCGAATCCAGCGGTACGCTGGACAACATGCTGGAACGTGCTGCCATCGCCCAAGAACGTGAGCTCGATGGATTGCTGGACGCCATGGTGGGATTGCTGGGGCCGCTGCTCATCGTCACCATGGGCCTGTTCGTCATGGGCATCGTTTTTGCAATGCTCCTGCCCATCTTTGAGATGAATCAGCTGATTCATTGATAGACACATTGCAGATGTCATCCAAACTGATTTAACTTCGCGCCGTCGAAAGACCTGGGACTACCTGGTGTCCGGATGAGTGAGAAAGGCGAATCCGACGAGTTCGAGGACGAGGACGCAGAAGAGCCGGTTTCCGAAGAAGGCGACATCGACCTGGATCAGGTCACCAAAGATCTGGATCTGGCCAAGCGCCGTGGGCAGAAGGTCGGCGACCCCGCCTGGCGGCGTCTGGAACGGTTGCTCGAAGCCAAGCGCACGGCGGAACTGACCAGCGACTTCGAAGATTACGAGATCGGCGTCGACGATGAGGATGTGAAGCGGCACAAGCGAGCTCGCAAGCTGCCACCGCTGGAGTAAAGCGGCTCGATTCAGCCGGAGCTCGAAAACGCAAGCTCGATCAATGGAAATCCCGCGAGCGCGTCAGCAGCTCGCCTAACATTTTCGTACGATCGATGAGCCGCCGCGCGATGAGATGCATGACCTCATCCTGACGCTGCCACTCGCCATGCACTTCGAGCAGGCGCGAATCTACCAGCGCCCGCCGCTGCTCGCGCCCTACCCTCTCCCATACGATGACATTCACCTGGCCGCTCTCATCTTCGAGCGTGAGAAAGGTGATGCCGCTCGCCGTCTGCGGCCTCTGCCGCATCAGGACGATGCCCGCTGTGCGTACCTGCCTGCCGTTGGCCACACATCTCAGCTCATCGGCGCTCAGAAGTTGTCTTTTGCGTAGCCGCTCGCGCAACAGCGCCAAAGGATGACGTCCGAGCGTGAGCCCGATGGACGCGTAGTCGGCGATTATCCGCTCTCCTTCAGTGGGCGCCGGAAGCAGTGGCTGCCCCTCGGCCAGATGTCCGGTGCGTGTACCCAACTCGAGCACACCGCGCGTGGGGCGCGACGGGTGCAACGGTGCCGGAGCGCGCTCGGTACCGGCCACTTCCCAGAAGGCCAGATGTCGATTGCCGGTGAGAGAGGCAAACGCACCCGCCGCCGCCAATGCTTCCAGGTCGCGCCTGTCGAGTGCCGCGCGCTCGGCCACATCCTGGACGTCCTGGAACGGCCCGCGCTTGCGCGCCTCGACGAGCCGGCGAGCTCCCTCCTCTGACAGCGATTTCACCAGCCGCATTCCCAGCCGCAACGCCGGCTGGGAAGGACGCGCGTCGGCGGCCTCGCTGGCGTGTTCATGGTGCCGTCCCTGGAGCGCTCCGGGCGGGACAACGCCCGTTGTTGCCCCTGCCGGCCTCGATACACGCGAAATCTGCCCCTGGCCAGGCGCAAGTCGCTTCGCGACTTGCCCATGGCGGGCACTCGGGGGCAAAACGCTCGGTCCAGACGGGCCGACCGCGCGCCTCTCGCTCTCGAGCGTGCAATCCCAGTCGCTCACACACACATCGACCGGCCGCACCTCCACCCCGTGCGCCCGCGCATCGCGCACCAACTGCGCCGGCGCGTAAAACCCCATCGGCTGGCTGTTGAGTAACGCGCAGGTAAAAGCCGCTGGCTCGAAATGCTTCAACCACGCCGAGTCGTACACCAACAACGCGAAGCTTGCGGCATGAGACTCAGGAAATCCGTACTCGCCGAAGCCCAGCATCTGTTGGTAGATGCGTTGGGCGAAGTCCTCGGAATAGCCCTTGGCGCGCATGCCCTGCAGCAGCTTGTCCTTGAAATGATCGATGCCGCCGCTGCGCTTCCAGGCACCCATCGCGCGGCGCAGGGCATCTGCCTCGCCGGGGGAGAAGCCGGCGGCAACGATTGCGATCTGCATCACCTGCTCCTGGAAGATGGGCACGCCGAGGGTGCGCTCGAGCACTTTCTGTACTTCCGGACTGGGATACTGCACGAGCTCCTGTTGATTCCGGCGTCTCAGGTAGGGATGCACCATGTCGCCCTGGATCGGGCCTGGACGCACGATGGCGACCTCGATCACCAGGTCGTAGTACTCCTTGGGGCGCAGGCGCG
>CAZBTV010000301.1:0-4270 GCA_964494895.1 uncultured Steroidobacteraceae bacterium
GGTCTTGCATGGTGTTTACCGGGTGAGTCCCTTCATAATGTACATATAGACGAGCAGCAGGCGGATTTTACCCAATTCGACGACTCAAGTTTTCCCGCATGTCAAGCGCGCGCCTGGCTGATTCGTGCCGCGCGTTTGATGCCACTCATCACGAACCGGTCGGCCGATCCACAACTCGTCGCTCGTCAGATTAGTCAATGTTTGAGATGCGATTCGAACAAGTGTCACGTACTGTTGCGCCGTAATGGCGCATCATCACATGTGCATTGCAGCATTTCTCGTGTATGAGGGCTTTGCATTTTACTTTAAGGTAGCGAGTCGCTCTTCTCCCGTTTGACGCCTGAGCGGATACTTTACGCGTCGACCAACGCAAACGCGCCCAAATTGCGATCCAACGGTGGCTCTCGTGTTCTTATGCTTGAGAAGCACATGGAGGCAGCTCTTCAGCGCAAGGAGCTTACCCCCCGAAGATCGATGGACAAATTGCAACGACAGTCAATACCGACGCAGTGTTGCTATCCTTCGGAGGTTCGTTCCCGCGACTGGGTGTCAAATAAAATTGGTCCCTCAGTGCTCCTGCCTATTCGGACGGCTTCAGGGGGAGTTCCCTCTGCCCCCGCCAAGCCGTAATCCTTTATGAATACCGGTCTGGCCGGACTGCGTGCCCCCAAGGAAAGTGATCCCGAGTGCATGGATTGGGTCATTCGCCTTAGGCGTTCGTCTATCTGTGCAGCAACGCACGGATTGTTAAGCGATGACGAAAGCCAAGATGTTGTCAATGATCGCGGTGCTCGCCCTGGATAGCGTGCCTTTGGCGGCGGCCGGGGAATTACCCGTTGCGGAGGAAGTCCATACCTTCCGGATACCCAGCGAAGACGTTAGCTCCGCCGTGCGAGACTTCAAATTGCAGTCTGGCCTAGACACTATCGGTGACTTCAATGATCTCAAAGGCGTGCGACTCAATGCTGTCACCGGTAACTTGACGGTTGACGCCGCGCTCCGGAGGCTCACAGTGGGCACCCGGGTTCAATACGCCTATATCGCGGGGCAACGCGGAATTTCTCTGACCTTGAAGTCTCCTAGGCCTGCAGCGCCTCCGAAGCAAAGAGCACCCTCAACACCTGTTATACATCCAGCGCAGGACGAACAATCGCCGCTACTCGAGGAGATCGTTGTCACAGTAGAGAGAACGCCGGAGAAGTTGCAGACGGTTCCGGCTTCGGCAACGGTCTATAGCGCTGCGGATATTGCGGCGCGCTCGGCCAAGCGCCTCGCAGACCTGGCTCAAGCGACGCCGAACGTGAGTATGCAATCCGAAGCCGGCAACGACGGGGGCGCGGCCAGTAGCGTGATTTACATGCGTGGCGTGGGCACCAATCTCGTCGGTATTGGCAGCGAGGGCGGTGTCGGCATGTATCTCAATGGGGTGTATTTAGGTCGGGCTCAGGGCCTGAACATGGATCTGGGCGATGTTGAGCGAGTCGAGTTCGCCTTAGGCCCACAGGGTGACCTGTATGGCAAAAATACCCCTGGGGGAGCGATCAACGTCGTTACGGAGTTGCCCAGCGCTGCCTCGGATGCGCCGAGTGGCGATGTCGAGGTTACGGCCGGTAGCTTCGATCGCGCGGACGGCTTGGTCAATGTGAATATTCCCATCGCTGAAGATTTTGCCATCCGTTTCGCCGGGGCGGCCCGTCATGAGCACGGTTATGCTCATCGGCTACTCGACGGGGAGCCGATGGGGGACACTCATGAAAACGTCGGCCGTCTGTCCGCTCTTTGGAAGCCAAACGACGCATGGGACGTTGTGGTCACGGCGGATGCGACCCGCGAGAATGAACATGACGCGGACTTTCGGCTTACGGCTGTCAGCACTCCTGCGTTGATTCGCTTATATAACAAACTGTTCAGCCCACAGTACGGTATTCAGTTTGTTCCCGCGAACATCTACGACAGCTATGCCACCGGCCCCAATACGCTTGCCGCGCTATTATGGGGAGCGTCTATTACGGTGATCTGGCATGAGGGAGCGTTTGATGTGAAATCCATCAGCGCCTTCCGCCGCAACGCCACCACCGTAGGTGTGGATCCGGACGGCACGCCGATCAATGACCTCGGTACGATGACGAATATCGACCAGAATCAGTTCTCGCAGGAAGTACAAGCGCATGGGACGTCGTTCGGTGATCAGTTGACTTGGATCTCGGGCCTTTATTACTTTCAGGAGTCGGCGGGCGAGCCAGATTTTTCAAGTGTCTTTCCGGCGCTGGAGCCGACCGTCGGCGATCTGAGTTTTTTCCGACTGACGACGATAGAAAATCACCAGTATGCTGGGTACGTGCACGCCACCTATGCGCTAACGGGACGGCTGCGTCTGACAGTGGGTGCGCGCTATACGGCCGAATCGAAGTACGGGAGCTATTTCAAACGGACAGGCATTACAGGAGTAACGCAGAATCCATTGACCGGAGAGCGTGCGAATTTTCACTCCACCACTCCCAGGTTTGGTCTGGATTACGGGTTCACGCCTGACTTAATGGCCTACATCACGGCGGCCAAAGGTTTTAAGAGCGGCGGCTTCAACAATATCAGCCTTGCCAACGCGTACGGACCAGAGAATGTCTGGACTGAGGAGGCTGGCATCCACTCAGAGTGGTGGGAGCATAGGCTGCGTGTCAACGTCGCGACCTTCTTGTCCCAGTACTCCGATATCCAAGTGAGCGAGGTGTACGCCACTCCAGGGGGGCAGTCTCTCAATGTGATTGCCAACGCGGCCACAGCTCGCATCAAAGGCGGCGAGTTGCAAATCACCATCCTGCCGGCGAAGGGACTGAGTTTCAGTGTTAATGGTGGGCTTACCGACGCTATGTACACTAGCGCGATAAATACCTCCGGTGGTCTGCTTCCCGTCAATGCAGGGACCCCGTTTATCAATGTGCCTCGCTGGACCGGAGATGCCTCCACTCAATACACGATACCGCTTGTCAATACCGGATACGGTCTCAGCGCTCACGCCGCTTTCAGCTACCGCAGCCGCGTGTTTCATGACCCGGGCGTGTTGGATACCTCGCAGGCCGGTTACGGCCTTCTGAATGCCCGGCTCTCTTTCGGTCCCCTTGATGAACAGTGGCAGGTGAGCGCCTTCGGCACCAATATCACTAACAGGCACTACATCACCGGCGGTGCCGATTTCTCGGCCTCGCTCGGCTGGGTCACGGTCATTGAAGCGCCGCCGGCTGAATGGGGTGTAAATCTGCGATACAATTTTTGATGTCACGGCAGATGAGATCCGCGAGCCTCGGGGCTCCCGCGTTGGCGGAGGTATCACCACGCAGCGGAGTTCACGTCGGGCTTGCCCGTGCCGGTACCAATCTCAATTGCACTCCTGATTCTCAGTGGTCTCTCATGCAGTAAGCCAACTGAGAGTAGGGAAGAGTAATTCGGTCACGAGGGTCAACAACAGGGAAGCTCATGCGGACAATCGAACGTCAGGCCGTAGCCAAGATCTGGTGGCACGTGATCCCGCTCTTTGTCGGCGGTTTGTTTATCGCCCATCTCGATCGCACTAATCTCAGTTTTGCGGCCCTTACGATGCTTCGCGATCTGGGCTTATCGAACACGCAATTCGGTGCGGCATCGACTGCCTTTGCTCTGGGCTATATCGTCTGCGGTATTCCCAGCACTCTCCTGTTACACCGCTGGGGTACTCGCCGATGGATGGCGCTCATGATGGTGGCTTGGGGAATTTGCTCTGCGGCGACAGCGTTCGTGTCGGGGCCCACACAGTTGTGGTTTGCGCGTCTGGGGGTCGGTGCGGCCGAAGCAGGTTTTGCGCCGGGCGTCGTTCTGTACATCAGCCGCTGGATTCCCAATGAGTACCGAGGTCGGGTCCTCGCCTCATTGTTTTTCGTGGTTCCCTTAAGCCAGATCATCGGCGGACCCTTGTCGAGCGGGCTCTTGGTGAGCGTAAACGGGGCATCTGGGCTCAAAGGTTGGCAGTGGCTTCTGATACTTGAATCACTTCCCGCCGTCGTTTGGGCTGTGGTGATGGCCCGTGCCCTCTCGGATACTCCGGCAAAGGCCTCGTGGCTCTCGAGCGAGGAACTGAGCTGGTTGACTGAGCGGTTGCGGGCCGATGAGGCGCCGGGAAGCGCCAGCTCAGAGGCTAATTCCGCACGAGGGGCCTTCACCATTCTCCGAGTCTGGGCCCTCGCGGTGATTGCCGCCGGCCTGGGTACAAGCGCGATCGGGACATTAATTTTTTTGCCTC
>CAZBTV010000302.1:0-4211 GCA_964494895.1 uncultured Steroidobacteraceae bacterium
GCACTTCCTTGTCGGTGGGCCAGATGTCGGCGAGATAGACGGGCTTGCCGTCCTTGCCGGTGCCGAGGGGCTCTGTGGTGAGGTCGATGTCGAGCGTGCCCGCGAGCGCGTAGGCGACCACCAGAGGTGGCGAGGCCAGGAAGTTCATCCGGACTTCGGGATGCACGCGGCCTTCGAAATTGCGGTTGCCGGAGAGTACGGAGCAGGCGATCAGGTCGCCGGCTTTTACGCCCGCCGAAATTTCGGGTTTCAGAGGACCGGAGTTGCCGATGCAGGTCGTGCAGCCGTAGCCGACCACGTCGAATCCGACAGCGGCGAGGTCGTCCAACACTCCCGCTTTCTTGAAATAGTCGGTCACCACCCGTGAGCCGGGCGCCAGACTGGTTTTCACCCAGGGCTTCGACTTGAGACCTTTTTCGCGAGCCTTGCGCGCCAGCAGACCCGCGCCAAGCATCACTGACGGGTTGGAGGTGTTGGTGCAACTGGTGATTGCGGCGATGAGCACGGCGCCGTCCTTGAGCTCGAAGGCATGGCCGTCGAGTGTGACAGGGGCGTCGCCCTTCGCGGCAGGTGTTTTGGCCGCGCGCTCTTCAGCGGATTTCTTCGCGTTCGTTTCGTAAACGGCTTTCGCGGTTTTCAGGGGAACACGGTCCTGGGGCCGACGCGGTCCCGCGAGGCTCGGCTCGACTTTTGCGAGATCGAGCTCCAGCACGTCGGTGTAGTCGGCCGGTTTCTGACCCTGGCTGCGCCACAGGCCCTGATGTTTCGCATAGGCGGTCACCAGATCCAAACGCTCGCGCGAGCGGCCGGAAAGCTCGAGGTATCGGACCGTTTCCTCATCGATGGGGAAGATGCCGCAAGTGCTGCCGTATTCCGGGGCCATGTTGGCAATGGTCGCGCGGTCGGCGAGGGGCAGATTCGCAAGTCCGTCGCCGAAGAATTCAACGAACTTGTCGACGACTCCCTTCTTGCGAAGCATCTCGGTGACTGTCAGGACGAGGTCTGTCGCGGTCGCGCCCGGGGGGAGCTTGCCAGTAAGGCGGACGCCGATCACTTGCGGGATGAGCATGGTTACTGGCTGACCCAGCATGGCCGCCTCGGCCTCGATCCCGCCGACGCCCCAGCCGAGGACGCCGAGGCCGTTGATCATGGTCGTGTGGGAGTCCGTGCCGACGAGTGTGTCCGGGTATGCGCGATAGGAGCCGTTGGTTTCGGCATCGAAGATCACTCGGCCGAGGTACTCCAGATTTACCTGGTGAACGATTCCGGTGTTGGGTGGCACGACGGCGAAGTTGCGGAATGCAGTTTGCCCCCACCGCAGGAAGGAATAGCGCTCCCCGTTACGCGCGAACTCGATTTTCGTGTTGGCCGCGAGAGCGCCAGGAGAGCCATACTCATCGACTTGCACGGAGTGGTCGATGACCAGCTCAGCCGGTGCGAGCGGATTGACGCGCTCAGGGTCTCCGCCTAGTCGCACGATTGCATCGCGCATCGCTGCCAGATCGACGACGCACGGCACGCCGGTGAAATCCTGGAGGATCACGCGGGAGGGCGTAAACGCGATCTCATACGACGGAGTTGCCTTTGGATCCCATGAGAGCAGTGCTTCGATATCGGCGCGCGTTACGTTCACACCATCTTCGAAACGCAGAAGATTCTCGAGGAGGATCTTCAAGGAGTAGGGCAGCCGCGCCACCTTGTCGGCGGGCAGAGCGGCCAGACTCCAGATTTCATACGAGCGAGTGCCTACGTTAAGCGTCGAACGCGCTTTGAAGCTGTCCGTCATGGATCCTCCACAGTAAAAGGCGCGCGGATTATAGTCGATCGGCGGGCGGCTCGGGATTATGCCGCTGCCCGTCGTGCTCGTGCCGGAACGACTACGTCGATCACCGCGCCACCGAGACATTGATCTCCGTCGTAGATGACAGCGTACTGCCCGGGCGTTACTGCGCGTTGTGGCTGCTCGAAAAGGATGCGCGCTGAGCCATCCGGTCGCGGCTCGAAAAGAGCTGTCTGATCTGCCTGGCGATATCGCACCTTCGCCGTGCATCGGAACGCTGTAGTGCGCGGAGGCGAAAGCCAGTGCATAGGGCCTGTTGTGAGTGCTTCGCTGGTGAGCAAGGGATGATCGTGGCCCTGCACCACGATTAGCGCGTTGCGGCGGCTATCTTTTGCGGCGACGTACCACGGTTGTTCTGAATGGCCGCGACGCCCGCCAATCTGCAGCCCCCCTCGCTGGCCGAGTGTGTAGAAAGCAAGACCCTGGTGTGTACCGAGTTGCTCTCCCTCGGGGGACTCGATGGGTCCAGGGGTTTTGTCGAGAAACTTGCCGAGGAATTCCCGGAACGGGCGCTCGCCGATAAAGCAGATACCGGTACTGTCGGGCTTGTCGAAAACGGGGAGTCCCGCGCGGCGGGCCCGTTCGCGGACCTCATCTTTCTCAAGCTCGCCCAAGGGCATCACCGAGGCCGCGAGATGCTCCATCGGAACGGCGTGTAGGAAATAGCTCTGGTCCTTCGCGAGATCACGGGCCTTGTGCAGCTCCGTCGCACCATCGGGCCGCCTGATCAGCCGTGCGTAGTGGCCGGTCGCGAAGTGCGAACCGCCGAGGCGCCGCACGTACGTCAAGGCCAGGCCGAATTTGATCTCGCGATTGCAAAGGACGTCAGGATTGGGCGTGCGCCCGGCGCGCTGCTCGGACAGGAAATGCTCGAATACCCGCTCCCGGTACTGTGCGGCAAAGCTCACTCGATGCAACGGGATCCCGAGCTCACGCGCTACGGCGCGCGCATCCTGAAAATCCTGGGCGGACGTGCAGTACGAGTCGTCATCCTCGTCCCAATTGCTCATGAAGAGACCCTGGACATCCCAGCCTTGCTCTTTGAGCAACAGCGCGGTCGCCGCGGAGTCGACGCCGCCGGAGAGGCCCACGATGACTCGACGGTGGGTCGTCACAACGCGACTTTTGTCAGTTCCGGGAGTGCAGGGGTCAGGAGCGCTGTTCCGCTCCGAGCGCTCGAATGGGGGTGCTCCGAGGGGGTGGTCGGGCTGGGTTGGCATGCGGCAATTGTACCCCCCTGAGTCAGGGGTATCACCGGCCCGCCAGAACCCCCTGCCTAGAGAGACACCACGCCTGAGAAGCTCGGGGCGGACTGCAGGTCGAGCTTGGCTACCGCGTCCATGGGCAGCCGGATACCGTCCAGATAGTCCTCTATGCAGCGCAGAACCAAGGGGCTACGAAGGTGCGGCTCACGTTCCCGAAGATCGTCCCGCGAGAGCCAGTGTGTACGGACGATACCTCGATCGAGCGGTTGTGCGGAGTCGTGATCCTTGACCTTGCCGGTGAAGGCGAAGCGCATATAGGAGCGGCCCGAGCTCGGGTTCTGCCACAGATACACGCCAAGGAGCGCTTCGGGGTCGAATCCCCACGCGGTTTCCTCGCGGACCTCGCGAACCACTGCCGTCAGGAGCGTCTCACCGCGCTCGACGTGGCCGGCGGGCTGGTTGAAGACGAGGCGACGATTGATACGCTCTTCGACGACGAGGAAGCGACCATCGGTCTCCGTAACAGCGGCAACCGTAATATCAGGCGTACGTGCCATATTACGAATTATAGCGGACGGCTCGAAGACCACGGCCATGACTGTCTAACCGCGGCGTGCCACACGCAACCCATGCTCGGCTGCGCTGGCATTCCAGATATTGTCAAATTCCTGTAGGTAAAGGCGCGCGGCTGGCGGATTATTGGTATCGGCGATGCCGTCCCAGGTGTCTGCTCGCATGCGATAGACAATAGCGCGATCGTCCGCGATCAGATAAGCGGATGCGCGTTGCGGCGCCTGTGCTGTGGCGTAACGGATATCAATACAGCTCGACAGGCGGCGGCCCATCGCGACGAAGCGGTTGCTGTCCCTCATGACGCGTGTCGGTTCGGCGAGGAGCACGCGCACTTTGGAGAAACTGCGCGTCAGCACGAAATGCTTGATGACCTCGAGAAACGCACTCTGGTCGTACAGGTCAGGCTCGAGGTCTGGTGTGTAGATTGAGATGAGACGCTGCGCGCTGGCGGCGATCTCGTTCACAGCGGCGCGAGCTTCCGCCAATGAAGTCAGTACGCTGAGGGTCTCAGGACCCTGGCGGTTCGCACTTCCCGTGCCGTTGCCTGACACGGATTCTGATGCATAGCGCGCGTTGGTGAGCTGTGCGAGTGC
>CAZBTV010000303.1:0-4130 GCA_964494895.1 uncultured Steroidobacteraceae bacterium
GCCGCACCCCGCGCACCCAGGGCAATGCCAGCACCAACAACGGCGGCAACGTGCTATCGCTGCGCAACTTTGGCCCCTCGCGCACGCTGGTGCTGCTGGATGGGCACCGTGTCGCGCCGTCGAACCAGGATGGCACAGTCGATATCGATACCCTGCCGCAGATGCTGATGAGCCGCGTGGATATCGTCACCGGCGGTGCTTCAGCGGTATACGGCTCGGATGCTGTGGCCGGCGTGGTCAATTTCATTCTCGACAAGAAGTTCACCGGGCTCTCGTTCAAAGCCGACGTCGGGGAGTCCAAGTACCACGATGGCAGGGAATACCAGCTCGGCGCGGCCTGGGGCGAGGACCTCTTTGGGGGACGCGGTCATGTCGAAGCTTCCGCACGCATCCGGCAGCAGGACATGATCCCGATCAGCGCGCGTCCCTATGGCGAAGATGGCCAGGCGTGGTTGCTGGCGGGCAACGGTTCTCCGACCAACCCCTATGTGAACGTGCCCTATTCGCGTGTGTTCAACAGTGGCCAGTATGGCAATGTCCAGTGCGGCCCGGCGTGCCCCTTCAACAACTACACGTTCAACCAGCCCGGCTTGCTGAGCCCGATGGTCCATGGCACGCCGACCGGCACTGCCAATCTGGAATCGGGCGGCGACGGCTCTTACGTCAAGTTCGGTACCTTCCGATCCGGACTGGAGATGAAGGACGTGTTCGCCCGCCTCAGCTATGACCTCTCGGACAACATCAACGGGTATGTGCAGGGAAGCTGGGCGCAGGCCGACGACACTTCGAACTGGATCAACTGGGTGGTCAGCCCCTCGGTCAGCCGCCCCAATACCCTGTTTGCCAACAATCCGTTTCTCAACCCGATTACGCAGCAGCAGCTAGGGGCGAACATCGTCTGCGGCACTCCCGCCGCCACGGGCTGGCGCTGCCTGCCGGCGACGCCCGCTACATCCCCGCAAACCGGCAGCACGCCGCCGCCGCCACCCACCACGCCCTATTTCTCCGCACCTTCTTACATCTGGAACAAGGTCGCAGGTCAAGACGTCGACATCGGCAATCGGCTGTATCGCACCCTTTCGGACCAGAAGACGTGGAATGCGGAAGCCGGCCTCACCGGAACCCTCGGCGGTTGGGGCTGGGATGTGTCCTACAACCACAGCAACAGCTCGCTGACGGTCGTCAATCCAAACAACACGGACAATGCCAAGTACCTGGCGTCGCTGGACGCGGTCATCGCGCCACCAGGCACGACCGTAAATGGGGTGAATGTCGGCGGGACGATCGTGTGCTGGGTCACTACCCAGCCACAGTTCGCCGGCCTCTATCCAGGCTGCGTGCCCACCAACATCACCAATCCCAACGGGCCTTCCCTGGACGCCTATAACTATCTGCGGACCAGTACCTCCTGGACGCTGATCCAGCACCTGGACAACATCGCCGCGTCCATTGGTGGGGGCCTATGGGGCCTGGGGCTCCCGGCGGGCGAGATCAAGGCGAACCTGTCCGCTGACGCCCGCTGGGCCACATACGACATGGAGAGCGATTTCCTGCCTACCGACTTCGTCAACTGCACGGGGCTGCGCATGTGCCTGGCCAACGGCGGCGCGCCGGTGCGCTGGGTGCAGAACGTGAATGCGCCGGTGAATGCGAAGAACCACGTCTACGAGCTCGCACTGGAGGTGAATATTCCCTTGCTCAAGGACCTCCCGCTGTTGCGCGAGGTCTCCACGGACTTTGCGGGCCGCTACACCAAGTACTCGACCTTCGCAGCCGTGCTGTCGTGGAAGGGCGGGCTCGACTGGCATCTCAGCGACTCGATCCGTTTCCGCGGCACGGTCTCGCAGGACATCCGCGCGCCGAACCTCAACGACTTGTACCAGCCGCCCGGTATTTCCTCGACCGGGTTCACCGACTTGCTCACCGGCGGCAACAACAGCCTGCGCCTCGTGACGAGCGGGAATCCCAAACTGACGCCGGAAAAGGCGCGCACGATAACGCTGGGCACGGTGCTGACGCCCACCTTTCTGCCAGGCTTCGATCTGTCGGTCGACTACTATCGGACCAGGATGACTGACGCGATCACCCAGATCAGCTATCAGACCAACGCCATCCAGAACATCTGCCTGGCCAGCGCTCCCAAGTACGATTCGCCGTTCTGTTCGCTAGCGGTGCGTCCGATCACCGATCCGGCCGATCCCAATTACCGCAATCCCAACGTGAACTTCCCGACCGAGATCCTCAACTCACCCCTCAATGCCGCGCAGCAGGAGACGCATGGCTACGATCTCCAGATCGACTACACTTGGGAGATGGCGGGAGGGCACTTTTCTTTGCGGCACCTCGTGGGCTATCAGCCGGTCAACACCACCATCAACATTCCGGGAGCCTTCCCGACCTGGGCGGTCGAGCCCGAGGTGCGACAAAGCACCTTCCTGTCATACAACAGCAGCGGGTGGACGCTGGCCGTGCAAAACCAGTGGCTGAGTAGCGTCAGGCTGGCG
This sequence comes from uncultured Steroidobacteraceae bacterium, assembly GCA_964494895.1. Lineage (GTDB taxonomy): Bacteria > Pseudomonadota > Gammaproteobacteria > Steroidobacterales > Steroidobacteraceae > 13-2-20CM-66-19. The sequence continues at coordinate 2,505 of CAZBTV010000303.1, forward strand.
ACCAGCGACAACGCGCTCAACGGCAATAGCCAGAACTACAAGGACCCGCGATTGCCCTCTTACGATGTCGTGGATGCGACCATCAGCAAGCAGTTCGACTACAAGGACGGCAATCTGGAAGTTTTTTTCACCGTGAACAACTTGTTCGATGAGCGCGCTCCGCTGTTTCCGTCGAACTCCGGTATTCCCGGTCTGTTCTACCCGACGCTGGGGTTCTACGACGATACGGGGCGCTTCTTCACCCTCGGAATCAGAGCGAAGTTTTGATCGAGCTCCGGAGATATGCGATGCGCTCTCCCGAGCGGCGAGCCGGCAGACAACCGATCAGCTGAGTTGCTTGCGCTACCGCGCCCCGGCTGATTGGCTCAGCGAAGGCCAAGAGAATCAACTCCGGCGCCACCGCGGCAAGCCGGAAGTCGCTGGCTCTCTATTGTCTCAACGAGCCCAGGCCGAACAGTTTCTGCGCGTTGCGGAAGCGGATCGCGCTCTTCTCGTCGTCAGTGAGCTTGAGCCGATCAAACGCGGCCAGCGTTTGCTCCAGGGTGAACTGCGGATAGTCTGATCCCAGCAATATGCGATTTATCCCGACATTGCGCATCGTCCAGATAAATTCTGCTTCGATCGGCGAGCCGGCAACGAGTGTAACGGTAGCAGAGATGTCGAAGAAGATGTTTTCGGCGAACACGCCCTGTGCGGTGCGCGCGAGCTTGAGGATGTTCCAGAAGCGGAAGTTGGTACCGCCGAGATGCGCGAATATGAAAGTTGTCTTGGGCGCCTGTAGCGCGAGATTGAACAACTTTTCGCTATCACCTGGGATGATATCGGCGTTGTCGAAGAGCACGATCATCCCGCCGTCCCCGGCGCGCTTCGCGACAGCCAGGACGCGAGGATCCGAAGGATCAAACTTCTGAGTGTGTGGATGCAGCTTCAGAACCTTGAATCCCAGCCGGGAGACCCGGCCGACTTCTTCCAAAGCGGCCGCACCATCGTAGGGATGCACCGTCGCTATGGGAACCATTTCCGGGTGTTTCGCCGCGAGCGCGAGGTGCGCGTCGTTGTTGGCCCGGATTCCCGCGGGGTCTCCCGCCAGAGCCTGATTCGGTCCGCCAAACCACATCCCCGCAAAACCGATCTCGCCGGTGTTCTTCGCCTGCTTCTCGTATTCCAGAAGGGACTGCTCTCCGTGCCAGAGATGGACATGGCTGTCAAAAACTTGCGCATCCGCCCGACTGAAAACAGCCAAGGCCATAGCAGTAGCCAATGCGAGCTTCATTTGACGTCCTCTATGAGCTGATCACATCCAGCCCATGATCGCACAACCCGAAATCAGGATCGTTGTGCCCGAGGCGACTACCCAAACGTTGGCCTTGGCCGTGATGTCGAGGCGATGCGCAAGGCAGGTGACCGGATCAAGCACAGATGCCGACGCCGGCATCGAGGCGTTCATTCAATTTTGCCGGTCGAATAAAGCTTCAGCGAGGCGCTGGTTGGGTTGCAGTTGAAACGGGGCGGAACGAATCCGTTCCGCCCCGTTTTGTTCCGGCTACTGGGCGTGTCGATCAGTGGCTGGATTTCAAGGTCGCCAAACCGAGCTGCCACGGAATCAGATTGTAGGGACCTTTCGCA
>CAZBTV010000304.1:0-4120 GCA_964494895.1 uncultured Steroidobacteraceae bacterium
TAGGCCAGCTTTATTAAGCTTGCTGATGGTGTCGTAAATGGTTTGCTTGCGAGTTGTGCCCGTAACAATCCCAAGCTGTTGATGGTTAAGCTCGCCATGCTCGAGAAGTGCGTCGATGAAATCTGCAGGCTTGCCGGGCATCTTCTGTTTCCACGATTGCCACACCTTTGAATGTGCCGCTTGAGGCGCGCCAGGTGTGCTGAAGTCTGTTTCCTTCGACACGCGATCGAGTTCGCCAAATAGACCGCAGAGTGCGCGATACAGCGGACTAAGCTGTGTTCGCATCGACTTCACTGCTTCTTGCAGATCGCGTAACTCGTCGCGCATCGAGTTCTTGTCGTCGATGGCGTGCTCGAGAGCCTCAGAGAGACGAGCGTTTTCACCGATAAGGCGACGATTCTCAAGAATCAGTTGGTCCATCGTGGGATCGTCGCTTGTGCCCGGCAGTAAGCCTCGCGTGCTCATGCGGCCTCCGTAGGTGTGGCGTTGGCCGGAAGCGAAGCCTTGAACCCTGTGAACGCGCGCTCCATCAGGCTTGTGGTGCCGTAGCGTTCAATGTTGCGGATTGCCTGAATCGTCATCTTGATTGCGTTCAGGTTCCACCGCGGTTCCTTGAACTTGTCGCAGGCGATTACGAGGTCATGTGCCTGTGTGTGCGTACCGAGCACCCAGGCTTTTGCTTTCTTCCGGTGCTCGTCGTAGTGCTTGAAGAGTTCCGGATCGCCCTTGCCAGTAGCGGCGACGCGATCAGGATGATGTGGCAGTGCGAGACGACGGAAGGCAGCGTCGATCTCCTCGAGCGTTGGGAGAGGCGACTCGATGCCGAGGACCTCTTGCCACGAGTGATCCTCTTGCGACCTGCGCGAGAAGTACAGCGCGACGCCAGGATCTCGCGCCGGCTGTCCCCCGTTCGCAGTCACCAGCGCAGACTTGACGCCAAGCTTTCGCAGTTCCTTATCGAGGCCGGCGAGAACCTGCGTCCACTGCTTTTTCCACGCATGATTCGGCTTTTGGTCTGCGATGCGTGTGCGTGTCCACCCATCAGGCCACTTGAGCGGACTTTCGACAACAGCAACTAGATCTGCCATAGCTTCCCCGTTCTGTTTCGGGAGCGGGTCAAGGAGCGAGTGTTTCCCCCACCCGCCTCCTAGCTCGTAAATTCCCGCTCCCGAACTTGCTAAAAGTTTTCTTCGTCCTCGCCGGGCTCGCGCGAAGGTTTCGTCCCAAAGAGCTGCTCGCTGCTCGGAGGCATCACGCCTTCGTCTGTGACTGGCTTGTTATCGACGAACTTCTGTTGCCCGATTTGGGAGATGTGCTGCAGCGAGACGAACACGCGCTGCTGTCCGTCAGGCTCCGACTCGCTCACTTCGCAGGTAAGCTGTTTATTCACGGAGTCGGCGAGGTACTCGAAGAGATCGGTTTTCCACACGTACATCGGCCACTTGTTATTCCCGCCGTCGATTACGTGTAGCAGCATGTACGGCTGCTCTTTGCCCTTGCTGCCCGGTTTCGGCTTTCGCGTCTTGCGCTCGATCGACTCGACGAGCACCGTCACAGCCTGTGTTTGCTTTGAAGTCTTGCGATCCTGCTCCGTCTGCGCCTCGGTCGTTTGCTCTTTCGGCTTATCGCCCCGATGACTGCAGTGCGGCAGATGTCCGTTGACTGCGCGGCACTCGTTACACAGCACGTCGTCCTGCTTTGGCTTGGGCGCCGTTCGGTTCATGCCCTCATTGCCATGACCGCGGTTAGGCTCGGTGCTCGGAGCGAGATGGTCGATCGATGCCGGTACCGTCACTGAGGTCGAGGACGACGCAGCGGGTTCTATGTCGAGACTTGCGTTGTCGCGCATCTGCTTCGCCGGCGAGTTGTCAATCGGAGTGTCCATCGCTTCCTCGGCGATGATTAAGCCTTTGAGTGCATCGGAGAACTTGTCGCGACCAGCGAAGCCACGCGCGCGCATCTGCAGCATGCGATCGGGACTGGTGATCCAGGGAGTGTCTTTCCCGTTGTAGCCTTTCTTTCCCCAAAGCTTTGCTTGCTTTGCAGTGGCGACCGTGAATACAACGCTGTGCGGAGGCGATCCCTTGCGCTTCATCGTGCATTGCCATCCGTAACCGTCATCCCACGGTTTCCCGATGGTTTTTTCTTCGTGCCACTCGTAATGCGGCGACGCCTGAATCAGCGCGAGGAAGAGATCCCCCCATACCGACGCGCGGCCGTTAATGATGGCGATATTCTGAATTCCCAAAAGCGGAGAGATTCCGAGTTCGACGGCGTACTGCATTCCGATAAGGCAGTTTTCCGGCTTGTTGCGGTACTCATTTGGCACAAGCTCACTACGCGACATTAACTTCGCGAGAGCGATTGCCTCGGTGAGAGTTGTAGGCGTGAACGCTGCCAGGCGCGTTAACTGCGCGGACTGTGGGCCGCGACGCAGCGCAGCTTCGATTACAGACGGTCCTTTCGCGGTGTCGATCGCAACTGGCGCTTGCGGGACTAAAGCTTCATTCGCACTCATTGAATCATTGACTCCTGCCGGCAGTCCCGGCATTTGCTGTGCTCGTCGTCGAGAACTAACTTCGACGCGAACCAAACCTTGCACTCGACGCAGTAGTACCAATTCCAAGACTGTTCGAGAGTTCGAGAGATCAGCCGTCGCTTTGGCTCACGGTTGGCGAGATGAGGGAATCGAGCCTTCGCAGCCCGACTCATTGCAAAGGGATGAACGCTCATTCGACCGCCTTCGTCACTTGCATCGTTTTGGGACGCTTCGCAAACGGACACATCGACCAGTACCCGCAGTACTGCTCCGAGCATCCCCACCAATCCGCTTTAGCCGGCACAAAGATCCCCTTGCGGAGTGCGTATACGGCATTCGAGAACCGATTTAGGAAAACGTTGATGTCGTCGAGATCGCGCTTCGTGCGCGTGACGACGTGCTTCGTGTCGTGACGCTTAGGCGTGTACACGAGGTAATCGAGAACCATCTCGTCAGGGAGTCGCCCATCCATGACGTATGAGGCCATCGCGTAGGTCGTGAGCTGGTCAGAGTCGTCTGCAATGCCTGGAGAGTCGCTTCCATCCATCAGCGACTTTGTAGGACTCTTGCCTGATGTTTTCGTGTCGCGGATGACGAGGCGCGGCTTCGTGGGAATGAGTAACGGTGCATCCTTGTCGCGAATCTCCTCCACAATGTCCTGCTCGCCGGCGCAGTCGAGCCCTTTGCGAGCAGCGGCATTCAGCGCGGATGCCTGTCCGTGAAGGATTTTCTTTTGATAGTCGGTTTTTTGTTTCTCAGCCTCTTCGTGGAGCTGCTTCGCGCGCTGGCGAAGCCACTTGTCCATGTTGATTGAGAACTTGCGATGAACCTTTGTCGCCTGGATGATCGGAGCAGCTTTGTCGTAGTGCAGTCCGGAGAGAGCTACCGCTTTATCCTTCGACTCGCCGAGTACCGTTTCGAGACTCTTGCCTTCTCGCTTCTCATCTGGATCCAGTTCGATTGGTTCAGCAGCCTGGCGCTCGTCGAACTTCGCCGCGGCAAGCTCGAGAGCGTCAGGCCGAGGGAGAAACTCTTGTGTGTCGATCTTGTTCTGCAGGTTGGCTGTGATCGAATGATCGGTCGCCGTTCCGACGTGCATGAACGCCGCGGGTGGGCGACGGATGCCGAGGATGTAGCGGAATTCGAATCGCGCGCCACATTCGTTGAGCATGTTGATGCCCGAGATGTGGAGCTGCTCACGCTGCTTAGGCGTGATCGACTGCAGGGCCTTTACCGCGTCAGAAGGGGACACCGGCTATCGCCCCCCAAGTGCCGGCAGTGTTGAGAGGGGAATATTCCCATGTGCCAGCAGAGGAAGCAGGAGCACAGCCATCAGCAGCGCGCCAAAGACCATCCCCCAGGTAAAACCGGCAAACCACTGGTCGCGCGCGATGTCGCGGATGTAGGACTCTTCGTACTGAAGGAGGGTGCGATTTACTTCCGCGCTGTGAACTACTGCAGGCGGCAGAGAATTCTGAGGGGTGTCCACTGTCCGAACTCCTTGCTTTGCAAGGACTCAGACAGGATTGGTGGGCAGTGCAGGACTCGAACCTGCGACCTCCTGCTTGTAAGGCAGGCGCT
>CAZBTV010000305.1:0-4097 GCA_964494895.1 uncultured Steroidobacteraceae bacterium
TCGTGTTACCGCCGTGAAAGGGCGATGTCCTAGGCCTCTAGACGATGGGGACGTCTGGAGGCCAGCTGACTAAGGAGCCAGCCTCCTGGGGGCGCGGAAGATTACACGGCTTGGACCGAGCCGACAACGTCGATCGACGCACACGGTAAACGAGAACCTCGCCCCCCGCCGCCAGCGGGTCAGCAAAACGCCGGAACGAACGTCGCGCCCCCGGCCACAGGCATCCGCTACCTCTGTATGGCAGGGCGGATCAGCACCCCTCGCTCACCGACGCCCCATTTGAGGGCAGCGCCGCCAGCAATTCCGTAAGCTTATCCAAATCGAGCGGCTTCACCAGATGCGAGTCGAAGCCGGCCTCCTGCGAGCGGCGGCGGTCTGAGTCCTGGCCCCAGCCGGTGAGGGCGACCAAAGTAATATGCTGCCCCCAGGGCTGCGCACGGATTCGCCGCGCGACCTCGTACCCGTCAAGCTTGGGCATCCCGATGTCTAGCAGCGCTACCTCGGGGCGATATTGCTCGGCGGATTCGAGGGCCACTGCGCCATTGCCGGCCGTGTAGACCTCATGGCCGCTGAGCTGCAGCAGGGTGGCCAGGCTTTCCAGCGCATCGTTGTTGTCGTCTGCCACCAGGATTCGGCGTTGGGTTCGGGGGGTACCTTCAGCGTTCATCGTCGACTGCTCCAGCGCGGACAGTGTCTTCAGTGGTTGCGGGGTGCTGCCGGTTTCCCGAATGAACAACGGAAGCCGGATCACGAACTCGCTGCCCCGGCCAGGACCCTCGCTGTAGGCAGTCACACTGCCCCCATGCATCTCGATGAGTCTCTGCACCAGTGCCAATCCAATACCGAGCCCGCTCTGCGATCGGCCCGAAGTACGGTCGAGCTGGGTGAACAACTGGAAAATCTGCGGCATGAGGTCGGGAGGAATCCCGATTCCGTTGTCACGGACCCGGATCTCGACCTCGCCACCGCTCTGGATCGCCGAGAGTGAAATCTGTCCGCCCCGCTCCGTGTATTTGGCGGCGTTGCTCAACACATTGCCGAGCGCCTGTGTCAGACGAGTGGGATCACCCAGCACCGCGAGCACCATGTCCGGAAGCTCTAGCTTGAGCGTATGGCCCCGCTCCTCAAACAGAGGCTGCACGGTTTCCACAGTCCGGGCCACCAGCGTACTGAGCTCGATGACTTCCTTGCTGAGATTGATCTTGCCTCGCGTAATGCGTGAGACATCGAGCAAGTCATCGACGAGCCGCGTGAGATGAGCGAGCTGCCGTCCGATGACATCCCGGGACCAGACAAGCTGCGGATCGCTGACCGCCCGCCGATGCATCAGTTGGACGGCGTTGTGTATAGGAGCGAGGGGATTGCGCAGCTCATGAGCCAGCATGGCCAGGAACTCGTCTTTGTGCCGATCCGCCTCTTTTAGAGCCAACTCAGCCCGTGCGCGTTCCGCCACTTCGGTCTGCAACGAGCGGTTCGCTGCCTCCAGCTCGGCATTTGCCCGCTGCAGGGTCCGGTTGAGCATCTCGAGCTCGCGCGTCTTCTCCGCCTGTAAAGTGGTGTTGGCCTCGGCGAGACGCGCGTTGGCCGATGCCAGGTTACGGTTGAGCTCCTGCAGCTCCCGCCGCTTCTGGTACAGCTCCACGAGCACGGCGACCTTGCTGCGCAGGATCTCGGGCACGACCGGAATGGAAACATAGTCGACCGCGCCAACCTTGTAGCCCTTCAAGCGGTCGAGCTCACTCACGTGCACGCCGGTGACGAAGATGATCGGGGTCTTCTCGAACCGCGGATGCTGGTGAATGAGCGTTGCCGCCTCGAAACCGTCCATGTCGGGCATGCTGACATCGAGGAGTACGACCGCGAACTCCTCCTTCATGAGCTTCTCGAGCGCCTCGAGACCCGAGTGCGCTCTGACCAGGTTCTGGCCAAGCTCCCCCAGGATCGATTCGTAGGTGAGAAGTCGCGCCGGCTGGTCGTCGACCAGCAGCACGTTCACCTTGTCACTCACCCCCATGGCGGTACTTTGACCCCTTGGAGCCCGATAGCCCCCGATTGCGATGCGACACTCTACCGGTGCAACCACATACGTACCAGTGACAGAAGCTGGTCTGTGTTCACAGGTTTGGCGACGTAATCGGATGCCCCTGCCTCCAGACACTTCTCGCGATCGCCTTTCATAGCCTTGGCAGTAAGCGCGATGATCGGCAGATGCCGGAACTGCTGCTTGGTGCGGATACGGCGCATGGTTTCGTACCCGTCCATCTCCGGCATCATGACGTCCATCAGCACGAGGGAGAGGTCATCGGTGCTCTCCACGAGATTGATTGCCTCCTGGCCGTTGGTCGCCGTGATCACCTGCATGTTGTGCCGCTCGAGCAGGCTATTGAGCGCAAAGATGTTGCGGATGTCGTCATCGACGACCAGGACCTTCCGGCCACGCAGAGGCTCATCGCTCTCGTGCAGCGTTTCGATCATCTGTTGCTTGGCGGGCGGCAGGTCAGCGATCACCCGATGAAGGAACAACGCGGTCTCATCGAGCAAGCGCTCCGGCGAGCGCACACCCTTGAGCACGATACTCTTGGCCTTCTTGCGCAGCTCGGTCTCCTCACTCTCCGAGAGTTCCCGGCCCGTAAAGACGATGATCGGCGTTTCGCGTAGCTTCGGCTCCCGCTGTACTTCCGCCAGCAGCTCGAATCCCGACATATCGGGCAGCTTCAGATCCAGCACCACACAGTCGAACGAGCCGCCACGCAGCTTCTCCAGCGCCTCCGCCCCGGTGACCGCCGTGGTGATCTCCACATCGGTATGACCGAGCAGCTCCGAGATGCCGAGCTGTTCGGCCGGATCGTCCTCTATCACGAGCAGCCTGCGCGGATGAGAGGTCGTGAAGCTCTTCAACCGGTCGAACCCCTCCTCCAGGCTGTCTGTCGTGACCGTCTTGGTCATGAACGAGAAAGCTCCGCGCTCGAGGCCATACTGCCTCTCGTCCTCGATGGTGAGGATCTGTACCGGGATGTGTCGTGTTTCCGGATTCCGTTTCAACTGGTTGAGCACCGTCCAGCCCAACATATCGGGAAGGAAGACATCGAGAGTCACCGCTGTCGGCTTGTACTTGTTGGCCAAGGAAAGGGCATCCGATCCTGTTTTGGCCACAATCACCTTGAAACCCCGGTCGCGCGCAAGGCTCAGCAGCACGCGGCTGTAATGCGGATCGTCTTCGATCACCAGCAGGGTGAGGTCCCCGGGCTGGATATCGTCCCGGTCGTCTGGAATGTCCTCCGAGCGGACGACCGGAAGTACGACCGGCTGGTACTGGGCGTTGGCGGCCTGGGCGGCTGCGTTGGCGTTGCTCGCCGTCCTGCCGTACGCCGGCCCCATATAAACGAGCGGCAGGTACAAAGTAAAAGTGCTGCCGCTGCCAGGGATACTGCTCAGGCGGATCTCCCCCCCGAGCAGGTGCGCAAGCTCGCGGCTGATCGCAAGACCCAGCCCTGTGCCGCCGTACTTGCGGGCCGTACCGGCATCCGCCTGTTGAAACGCTTCGAAAATGATCTTCTGCTTCTCCACCGGAATACCGATACCGGTATCGCTCACCGAAAACTCCACCACCGACGGCGCCTGGCTCAATGTCGGGTGGTCCGGGCTCCAGCCACCTGTGGCTACCCCGGCGTGCAGCCGCACGCCACCGTGGTCGGTGAACTTGAAAGCATTCGACAGGAGGTTCTTCAACACCTGCAACAGGCGCTTGGGGTCCGTCGTGATGACCCGCCCGAGGCGGGTATCGAAATCCGCCGTGAACGACAGCTTGCGCGCGTCGGCTTCGTGGCGGAAGTTGCGCTCGATCGTCTCGCGCAAGTGGGTGAACAGCAAGTCCTCACACTCGACGGTCACGGTGCCGGACTCGATCTTAGACAGGTCCAGAATGTCGCTGATGAGATTGAGCAGGTCGGTGCCCGCACCGTGAATGGTTTTCGCGAACTCGACCTGGCGTGCCGAGAGATTCTTGTCGGCATTGTCGGCCAGCTGCTGTCCCAGGATGAGAATGCTGTTGAGCGGCGTGCGCAGCTCGTGCGACATGTTGGCGAGGAACTCCGACT
>CAZBTV010000306.1:0-4032 GCA_964494895.1 uncultured Steroidobacteraceae bacterium
AGCTCATTGGTCACGCCCATCTCCACGTTGGCTGCTTCGCCCGCGAACATCAGCAGCGAGCCGTTCTGAGCCTTCCAGCCGAATCGACCGATGGTGCCATCGTTCCCGACGCGATTGAAAACGCCGTTGATGGGGCCCAGCCCTACTTGAGTAGCGAGGTCTGCTGCAAACGCCGCATTGTTGATCAAAGTGACATCAGACGTATTTTCCACAAGTCCCACGCCAAAGGTGGGCGTCGGAATTCGGAACACTGCATTGCCGTTTTTGAATTGCGTCCCGGTGTCTACTTGGGCGATTGAGCATCTGGTAGGGGCATCTTTGCGGCCTGCAATTACAAAGAGCTCTGCGACGCTGTTGGCGCTGACGCCGTCAGCGCCGCCGGATGGCGGCACCGCCTTGATGAAACGCGTCTCGACAACAGGCCCCAGGAAGAAGCTGGTTCCCAGGCAACCTGCGCTGGTGAGAAAGCAGGGAATGGTGTTTGTGGCACCGGCGTCGGTCGCGGTGGTGATTTCGGGATTTTGAGTGAAACCCGTGGCCGCGAACGTCAAGGGATTGATCTGACTCGAAAACGTCCTGGTACCGGTCGCCTGCGGTATCGTGACCTGGCCCGGGCTACTGCCCCCGACCGTGGGCTGCGAGTGGCACTCGAAACAGCTTTGCCCATTGAAGGAGGGACCCAGGCCCAAGATCGTGCTCGGTGCACCGGCACTGTTCGCCTGCTGTGTTACGGATGACCTGGTCTCGAAGACGGTCAATCCCTCAAACCACATGCCCACCAGGGGACTGGCACCATTGATGATGTTGCCGGCACCGTCTGCTGTAACAGCGACGCCACTGGCGGGCGGAGCCTGTCCCACGCTTGGCGGCTGTGCAATGTCGATGCAATTCGGAGGGATCGGATTGCCCGTGAATTTGCTGCTGGGACCGCAATCAACATTGGGCGTAGTTCCCACCGGTCGTGGCCCGGGGTCAAATACTCCCGGGGCTGTGCTCTGCGCATAGAGGGCGGAGCAGTTGACAACCATCAATATCGCTCCGGCAATACAGGTCAGCATGCCGCGCCGGGTAGATCGTCTGATTCCGATAGGCGTTTCCATTCGCGTCCCCTCTCATCCTTGATGTCTGGTTATTGAAGGCACTCCTCCCCAATGGCAGCGAAAGCAGCGAAGACCCCTCCAACAGTCACCAGCTTGGTAGGTCGCTGGTTTGATTGAGAACGACCGCCATCCCTTGGAGTTTGGAGCACGCTAACACCGCGCGTTTTGACTGGCAATCTCAAGTCGCCCGTCGTTGGAATCCCATGCGACATTCATTCAGGAACCGTCCGGGCCGGCGGGTGCCGCATGTAGCAAGTCAGCGCGATCAGCACCTTCGAACACGAAAGACCGTTGGGATGGTGCACCGCAGAATGCTCGCCCCGGCAGGGGAACATCGATGGAATGGACGCCATGTGACGATGGCGTGACGGACATCTAGCAGATAGCCGGCCCGTTCCTTATCCCGAGCTTCACTGAGCGTTGGGGCTGGTGTGGCAGGACGCGCATTTCCTGAGCTTCTTGGAATCTCCGCCTCACCCACCTGAAACGCTTGCATCGTGTTGCTCACTATATCAGCGGCTGCCGAGTTTCCCATTTCCGCAAAAAGGAGGAATCCCATGCACAAGCTTACAACCGTTGTTTCTCTGATCGCCGGACTGGCACTGCAGTCTGTAGCAAACGCAGGTCTACACGTAAACGTCCCGGTTTCTGTTTCTACGAGCAGCTCCGTTGTATTCGTGGAAGGCTCTGTTATGGGTGCGATGACCTCGAATGACGCCAACCAATCTATCGGCTGCGAGGCAAATATCTCCAGTGGGACCTCGAGCATCGCTTGCGGGGCGGCAAACGCGGCTGGAAATATATTCACTTGCACAATCGACAATCCGCCCATTGCCATGATGCAGGCCGTCAACGCAATAAATTCCACCAGTTCCATTGACTTTCAATACGACGTCAGTAGTCGCTTATGCACTCTCATCAAAGTCTACAACAGCTCTCAATTCTATTGAGGGTCCGCGCAAGCGCTCAGTGGCCACCGATTTTCGCGGCGGCCATCTGTGACAGGCAGAAATTTACCCGGAACTATCCAACCAGCACATGCACAAAGGAGGAATCTCATGAATAAGCTCACGATCATTGTTTCTCTGGCCGCCGGACTGGCGCTGCAATCCGTGGCGAACGCCGGTGCCCACGTCGTTACCCCGGTTTCTGTTGTCAATGGCAGCTCGTCAGTAACCGCGTCGGGCTCTATTGTCAGTGCAGCGGGCTCGAATGACGCGATCGAATACATCGGCTGCTCGCTTGGAGCGACTGCCACGAGTTGGACTATCACCTGCTTGGCATCAGACGCCGCGTCACCCCCACATGGAGCCGGTTGCATCATCGAGAATCCGAGCAGCCTCATGATGCAAGCCGTCAGCTCGATAAATGACACCAGCTATATTCAATTTTCCTACCCCATCTCCGGCACTGTATGTTCTAACATCCAGGTCAGCAACGATTCGGCGTACCTTTGAGGGAGTCGCCTTGTCGTTACGGCAGGAAATCAACACTTCATCTCCTTGCGACGCAGCGCCTGCCTTTGGATGACGGGCGTCGCGAGGACTTGAAGAGCCAGCAGGCAGCGAAGCGGAGCGCCTACAAATGAGTTTGTTGAAAGACGCGGAAACATTCCACGCCAGCCCATTTGCGAACGATTGGGGCCAGAACGGCCACTTTGACTGGGGCACGCTTGCCCAGGCGAAGCTCACCTTTACCACGCATTGCCCGATCGACAAGATTTTCATCGATCGCTGCCATCAAATGGGGGTTCGCTGCTTTCCGTATGTGTCCTTTTACTTCGGACCCGAGCATTGCACCTTCGGCCCTCTCAGCTCCAACAGCTACGAAGGCGTCGACTTTTCTCAGCATCCGGAATTCTTCGAGCAAGATCAGAATCATCAATACAGGCCGTGGGAGTTTCAGCCCGGAACGCCTGACGGCGTTGGCGTGTTTCCGCAGCCTGACCCGCCCTTTCTGGTATGCCCGAATTTCGAGCCGTATCAACAGCAGATGATCGCCTGGGTAACCTACATCATGCAGCAGGGAGCAGACGGCATCTATATCGATAACTTGCGCAAGCGTACCTATTGCTATGCGCCGCACGCTCATATTTACCAATCCGCAAACGCGCCCGATACCGACCTCGAGCAGAACCAGGCTTTTTCTCTCCTGTTGTCGAGAGTCAGGGAGGTCGTGACGAGCATACGGCCTGACGGCCTGATCCTCGGCAATACAGGCGATCCTTTGGGCCTGATTCCCGGCCAGTCCTGGCAGGATTTTCAACAGTATCTCGATGCGGACACCATCGAGGGTTATGTTTGCGGAAACGGGTCCCGCTTGCAAAACTGGCAGGGAAAGCTTTCCTGGGATCAACTGAGTCAGCAATTGCAACCGTACCTAGCGCAGGGAAAACAGATCCTGGCGATTTCAGGAATGGGCAATGCCGGGCAGACACCCCCTGACCCGCAGTTTCGCGAAGATGCCTTCCTATGCTACTGCGCCGCCCGCCTGGCGGGTATTGCCTGGTATGGCGGCCCCATGAACGATGTCGGTTTGGCCGATCTCCACCGGGTGCGCCTGGGCAAAGCGTTGACCGGGGAAATAACCGATCCCACAACTCAAGTGCACTATCGAATGTTCGAGCAGGGCGCGGTGGCCGTGAACTGGACTGCCAGCAGCGGCAGCTTTCCCGCGCAGACGGCCGCTCCTGTGGCTTCGCAAAGCCATCGATTCTTCTATGACTTGTTCGCTCCCGGTAATTCGCCCATCGACATCAGTACTACCTCAGGTTTGCTTTCGGTCCCGCCGCAGTCGGGGCGCGTCTTCCTTTTCGGGTCCACAACGGATTACGGCTTGAATCGACTCGTGTCGCCGCCCGCGCAGGTGGCATGAAACGATCGGCGTTCTCGCCTCACTACTACATCGGACTTTGAACGATAACTGCACGGGA
>CAZBTV010000307.1:0-4030 GCA_964494895.1 uncultured Steroidobacteraceae bacterium
CCGACGGCAATATCGAGTACCTGGGTCGCAATGACTTTCAGGTGAAGATCCGGGGTTTCCGCATCGAGCTGGGAGAGATCGAAGCGCAGCTGGCGCGGGTGGAGGGGGTGCGCGAAGTAGTGGTGATGGCGCGCGAACAGCAGCATGAGCCGGGGGAGAAGCGCCTGGTGGCCTACTACACGGGAGAGGCGCTGTCGGCGGAGCACTTGCGCGAGCACTCTGCGCGGAGCTTGCCGCAGTACATGGTGCCGGCGGCGTTCGTCCACCTGGAGCAGCTGCCTCTGACACCCAACGGCAAGCTGGATCGCAGGGCGTTGCCGGCGCCGGAGGGGGATGCCTACGCGAGGCATGAGTACGAGGCGCCGCAGGGCGAGATCGAGTGGACCCTGGCACGGCTGTGGTGTGAAGTTTTGAAGCTCGAGCGCGTGGGCAGGCACGACGACTTTTTCGAGCTCGGGGGCCACTCGCTGTTGATGGTGAAGCTGATCGAGCGCATGCGCGAGGAAGGACTGTACACCGACGTACGCACCGTGTTTGCCACGCCAAAGTTGGTCGAGATGGCGGCGCAAGTCGGCACGGATGCCCATGAATTCGAAATCCCGCCGAACTTGATTCCCCCCAGCTGGAGCGAGGCGCTCCCGGTGACGGATGTCGAGGAGTTCAGGCTTTGACCGGCTGTGCCGGCTGAGCCTGCTGAGCCTGCTGAGCAATAGATCATCATTCGAGGAGCGCTGGTTATGTTTTATTCGGCCGACGACTATCCGGCGATCGCGGAGCTCGCGCGTCGCTGGGAGACCATCCGCGGCGAGCTCGACGGCCTGGAGCAGGCCGCTTTCATGAAATGGCCCGAAACGAACATCTACCGCGGGAATTGGACGGTCTTCCCGCTTTTCAAGTTCGGAACCCGGGTCGAGGAGAATTGCCTGTTGTGTCCCGAAACGGCGCGGCTGCTGGAAGCGGTGCCCGGAATGGTCACCGGAGCCTTCTCGGCGCTCGCCCCCGGGACCTACATCGGCCCGCACAACGGCTTTACCAACGAGGTGCTGCGCTGTCACGTGGGGCTGAGGGCCGCGCAGAACTGCGCGATCCGGGTAGGGGAGGTGACACGCCCCTGGACTGCCGGCTGTTGCTTTGTGTTCGATGACACCATCGAGCACGAAGCCTGGAACCGCGGGACGACGACGCGCGTCGTGCTCCTGTTCGATTTCAAGCGCGACCCGAGTCGTGAGGTCGTCTTCCCCGCGGAGGTCTACTCGTACTGACGGCCGCCACGGCCGAAGGGAAGATCTCGCCGATCCATATTGAGGAGCTCAGACTGTGACAGTAGGAGACTTGTTGGCCCTGCTCGAGGAGAAGCGGATTCAGATCCATGCGGGGCAGGATGAGCTGCTGGTGCGGGCCGCTCGCGGCGCCCTGGACGCGGACCTCGCGGAATCGCTGAAGCGTAAGAAGCCAGAATTGCTGACCGAGCTTCGCCGGCGCCAGCAGCGTGGCCTGGTCCCGGCCGCCAACCGGAAACATACTGTCGCAACCCAACCGGCGATCCGAATTACGCCGGAGCTGCTGACGCTCGTCAGTCTGTCCCAGCAAGCGATCGACGCAATCGTTGCCACTGTGGCAGGCGGCGCGGCCAATGTTCAGGACATCTACCCCCTGGCACCGCTCCAGGAGGGCATCCTGTTCCACCACCTGATGCAACAGGCGGGCGATTCATACTTGTTGTGCAATCTCCTGGGCTTCGACAGCAAGGCGCGGCTGGAGCGGTTTCTCGCAGCGCTGCGGCGGGTGATCGATCGTCATGACATTTTGCGAACGGGGTTCGCATGGGAAGGCCTCGAGCAGCCGGTGCAGGTGGTGTGCCGGCAGGTCGAGCTGCCCGTGGAGTTTATAGAGCTCGACCCCACGCACGGAGACATCGCGAGCCAGCTGAAAGCGCGCTTCGATCCAAGGCATTACCGCCTGGATGTGAGACAGGCGCCTCTAATGCGCTGTCATGCGGCGCGTGATGAGGCCAACCAGCGTTGGGTCTTACATGTTCTCGGGCATCACCTCGTGTGCGACCACCGGACGCTGGAGCTGATACACGAAGAAGTGCGGGCCATCGAGCGAGGCCTGCTGAAGCGACTGCCAAGGCCGGTGCCGTTCCGCAACTTCGTCGCGCAAGCCCGATTGAGTGTGGACCCGCAGGAGCACGTGGCCTTCTTCAAAAGAATGCTGGGCGACATCGATGAGCCGACGGCGCCGTTCGGGATGCTCGATTTCCGGCGAGATGCTCATGAGCTCACGGAAGTGAGGCAGGCGCTCGCGCCCGCTCTGGCGCGAGCTATCCGACGACAGGTACGTAGGTTGGGGGTCAGTGCGGCCAGCCTGATGCACCTGGCCTGGGCCCTGGTGTTGGCCAGGACCACCGGGCGGCAGGACGTGGTGTTCGGCACGGTGCTGTTCGGCCGGCTGCAAGGCGGAGCACAGGCCGATCGGGTACTGGGCATGTTCATCAACACGCTGCCGGTTCGCATCCGCGTGGACGAGCAGGGCGTGGAGCAAGCCCTGAAGAACACACATTCCCTGTTGATACAGCTACTGCGCCACGAACATGCTCCGCTGACATTGGCCCAGCGCTGCAGCGCGTTGCCCGCCCACACGCCGCTGTTTACCTCATTGCTCAACTATCGCTACACGACGCAGAGCACTGAGACCGCCCATCAAGGCGATGGTATGGAGCTCCTGGGCGGGCGAGAAAGCACCCACTATCCGGTCAGTGTGGACATCGACGACCTGGGCCAGAATTTCGGTGTGACGGTTCAGATGGTGTCATCGGCCGGAGCGCAGCGCCTGTGGGAGCTCGTGGCCAGGGCCATCTCGCAGGTCGTCCGAGCGCTGGAGCAGGAGCCGGGCCAGCCGCTCAGACAGCTGGATGTCCTGGCTGAGGCGGAGCGGGAACAGCTGCTGTATCACTGGAGTGTCGGTGAGAGGATGGAGGAGAGCGAGTCCTGCATCCATGAGTTGTTTGAGCTGCAGGCAGCCCGGAAGCCCGGGGCCGCTGCCTTGATACAAGGCACGCGCGAGCTGAGCTATGGAGAAGTCAATTCACGAGCCAACAGGTTGGCTCATTACCTCAGGCATCTGGGCGTGCGACCCGACGATCGCGTCGCGTTATATGGGCTACGCAGTCCGGAGATCGTGACGGGAATGCTCGCCGTGCTCAAAGCGGGGGGCGCCTATGTACCCTTGGATCCCAACTATCCCGCGGAGCGCCTGGCGTACATGGTTCAGGACAGTGCGCCGGCGGTGGTGCTCTACTACGGCGTCGCGCTCGATACCCTGACTTCACACTTGAGTGAGGGTACTCCGGTTCTGGATCTAGGCGCGGATGCTGAATGGCAGCTCTGCAGCGAATCCAACCCCAGCCCGGCGGCGGTAGGGCTGCATGCGCGCCATCTTGCGTATGTGATCTATACCTCCGGTTCCACGGGGCGGCCGAAAGGGGTGATGGTCGAGCACCACAGTGTAGTCAATCAGGTCACGATGCTGGCCGAGAATCTTGGCTTGGGAGCGCAAGACCGGATGCTGCAGTTTGCCTCTCTGTCCTTCGATGCTTCGGTCGAGGAAGTGTTCGCCAGCTGGGCTCGTGGAGCGACGCTCGTGCTGCGCACGGATGAGTGGCTGGCGAGTGCGCCGGAGTTTTGGGCACTGTGCGAGGCCTATGACATCAGCGTGGTCGATCTGCCCACCCAGTTTTGGGATCAACTGGTTCGGGAGCGCGGTCCTGTCCCGGTCGGTGTGCAACAAGTCATCATCGGCGGAGAGTCGGTGAGCACGCGGGCGCTGGAAGCCTGGTTCGCCATCGACGGCCATCGGCCACGGCTACTCAACACCTATGGTCCGACCGAAGCGACCATCAGTGCGACGATGCACGTAGTGACCAGCAGTGGTTCGCCAACTATCGGGAGACCGAGCGCCAACACGCGCGTGTATATTTTAGACGAGATGATGCGTCCGGTGCCTGTGGGCGTGAGCGGGGAGTTGTACA
>CAZBTV010000308.1:0-3830 GCA_964494895.1 uncultured Steroidobacteraceae bacterium
GCTCAAACAGCTCCACCAGTGTGGCCGGCGGCACCTCTTGCGCCGTCTGATTCCATTCCACCAGAACACGATGGCGCTCAAACTCGGAGAGGATACTGGTACAACCTATCTCTCTTGCTGAATTCTGCTCCAGACTCTCCACCAGGCCCGTCAGGCATTTCTCCAGGTACAGACAGATTCGCCTCGCTCCCACCAGGCTGGTCACCTGACTCGTCAGCTCGAAACGCTCTCCCAGATCATCGATTGACAGAATCAGAGGATAATGAGCTGCCACCTGACTTCGGAGCAGTCGCAACCCCGCGGGCCGCGGCCTGTTCGAATCGCCGTGACGATAGTTCAGAAGCGCGGTAAACAATGGTGTATCTACCGACACACCACTGCAGCGCTGCGCCAGCGCAAGCGACGCATGCTCATGACGGAGCAAGTCTGTCAGCCGCTCGTGCGCCTGACGCACACAGGACTGCACTGAATGGCCCCGCAGCCCGATCCGGATCGGCAGTGTATTGATCAAAGGGCCAATGATGCGCTCGAGCCCTAAACTCCCTTGCAGGCGCCCAAACAGTACCGTGCCAAACACGACGTCTTCGCGTGAACACAGTTTTCCCAGCACCAGCGCCCAAGCCACGTGGCAGACACTGGCGGCACTGACACCGAGGGCCTTGGCCTGTTCGCGGATGCGCCGGGACAACTGCCCATCCAGTGCCAGCCGCGCTTC
The DNA here is from genome assembly GCA_964494895.1 of uncultured Steroidobacteraceae bacterium. Classification (GTDB taxonomy): domain Bacteria; phylum Pseudomonadota; class Gammaproteobacteria; order Steroidobacterales; family Steroidobacteraceae; genus 13-2-20CM-66-19. The sequence goes on from CAZBTV010000308.1 coordinate 716, forward strand.
CTCGATCTGGCTGTCAACGCCCTGCGCCTGCGACTCTCCGAAGGGTGCGGTGGGCTCGCCTACGTCGGCCAGCATCTGCCGGAAGAAAGTTTCGTGCTCTTGCGCCTGCCACCTGAGCCGAGTCTCTGCGACCACGTTGCGGAACGGTACGGCCATGGGTAACAGATGGGCTTGCCCTCTCAGATGAGCCTGGATCTCACTCTGCAATATCTCCAGCGTGACGTAATCACTGACCAGGTGATGGAACAACATCAGCAGCACCCAGCGGCGATTCTGCGCGTCCTCGGCGATATAGCCCCGCAGCATGGGAGCTTGCCGCACGTCGATCCGAAAATGACGGGGATCAAAGCGTGCGTAGAGCTGTTCGGAGATCTCCCCGGCAGTTCTGTCAAACGACAACTGCTCGAGCGGCAGGGTGGCTTGGCGCCAGACTACCTGCACCGGCTCGGGGAGCCCTTCCCAGTGGACGGAGGTGCGCAAGACGTCATGCCGGTCGATGACCGCCTGCAACGCCCGCAGATAGGCCCCCAACTCCGCGCGATCCTCGAATGCTATCTGTAATGACAGCAGATATGGATCACCTTGCGCCCCCAACAGATGATGGAACAGAATGCCTTCTTGCAAGGAGGTCAGCGGATATGCGTCCTGAACGTTGGCGGCGCCGCCCGGGATGGCGGCGACCAGTTGATCGATCTGCTGCTGAGTCAGCTCGAGCAGTGTCACCATCTCCGGCCGGATGGCGGCGGCGCGCGTCGGAATGCCATTTGCGGGCACGGCCCTACGAGCTTCAGGTGGATGATATCCGCCGGCCTCTACCAACGTGATCAAGGCCTGCCTGTGCTCACGCAAAACAGCCAGCAGAGCAGCGTCCTTGACTGCCGTGTCTTCACCACGCACCACCAGCTTTCCTGCCCTGACGGAAAGCACGATGTTTTTCTCCGTGAGGGTCGCGAGCAGCTCGCTGGTGTTCATAGCTCCATCTCCGTCATCCGTGTGATCGATCTGGCGAACGCGGAGAGGCTTGGATTGGCAAACAAATTGCGCGCATCCGTGATGAGATCGATGGCACGCATCCGTTCCATCGCTCGAATAGCCAACAAGGAATGCCCGCCGAGCTCAAAGAAATTATCCTCCCGTCCGACCCGCTCCACCCCCAACACCTCTGCCCAGATGCTGGCGACGAGCTGTTCGACTTCTCCGGCTGGGGCAATATACTCACGGCATTCCCACTCAGGCTCAGGCAGCGCTTTGCGGTCCACCTTTCCGTTGGGAGTCAAGGGCATGGATTCCAACTGCACGAACGCCGATGGAACCATATACTCCGGCAGGGTCTTCGCCAGCGCCTCACGCAACTGATCCAATTCCAGGAACGGTTTTTCGGCACCTGCTACGTAGGCCACCAGCCTTTGATCTCCCGGCCGGTCCTCACGAATCAACACAACGGCATCAGATACCTGAGGTAGCTGGCGCAATGCCGCTTCAATTTCACCCAACTCGATCCGATAGCCGCGCATCTTCACCTGGGCATCCACGCGGCCAAGGAACTCCAGCACCCCCTCCGGTCTCCATCGGGCGATATCACCAGTGTGGTACATGCGGCTGCCGGGTGTGTCGTAGGGGTTCGCGATGAAGCTCGCGGCTGTGAGTTGCGGCCTGTTCAGATAGCCCCTGGCGACACCCACGCCTCCAATGTACAAATCCCCTCGGACCCCGACAGGACAGGGCTGGAGAAACTCATCCAGAACATAAACCTGCTGATTACAAAGCGCCCTGCCGTAAGGGACAGCCGCGCTACCCTTTGTCAGCATCGCTATCGGAAAGTCCACCGACCAGATCGAAGCTTCCGTAGCTCCTCCAAGACTGTAGACGTGGGCGTGCGGCAGAAGTGAGCGGATCTGCTCTGCAAGTGACATTGGGAACCAGTCACCGCTCAACATGACCGTGCGCAGGGGGCTGTTCGATAGAGCCTCTCCGCCTGCGGCGTTCACGAATAGTTGCATGAAGGCTGGCACCGAATTCCACACCGTCACCCCATGCTCCGTGACGATCGCCCGCCATTCATCGACGCCTGACGCTTGAGCAGACGCAGGGACGACTATCGTGCCCCCTGCCGCCAGCATTCCGAAAATGTCATACACCGATAGATCGAATCCAGGCGACGAGAGCGCCAGCACCCTGTCTGTGGATCCGATTCCATACCGCGTGTTGATGTCCTGGATCGTGTTGGCGGCTCCAGCATGGTTGATTACCACTCCTTTTGGATGTCCGGTAGAGCCGGAGGTGTAGATCACGTATGCCGCACTCTGGGCAGTCAGCCCTACCTCCTGATGCCGCGGATTGCTGCAGAGCTGGTGCGTCAGCTCTCTTTGAGCCTGAGAGGAGTCCAGATCCAACAGCATGATGTCGCCGGGTAATCCTGCCAGGGCGGATCGCGCGGATCCCGCGATCAGCACGCAGACCGGCGCAGCGTTCTCGAGCGTAAGGCGCAGACGCTCAACGGGATACTCGGGGTCGAGCGGTAAATAGGCTCCCCCTGCCTTGAGAGCTCCTAACAGGGAGACAACCATTTCGGTCGACCTGTTCAGACACACGCCGACGATCTTTTCGGGACCTACACCCTTGCTGCGCAACAGATGAGCCAGCCGGTTCGCCTGCTCGTTCAGCTCGCGATAGGTCAGTTGACCTCGCCCACAAATCACAGCGATAGAGTCTCCACACTGCTGAGCTTGTTGCTCGACCAACTGAACGAGTGTCTTTTCAGGAATGATTTGTGTCGTGTCGTTCCATTGGCGCAGAACGAGATGCTGCTCCGCTGCAGATATGAGCGACAGCGAGCCCATGGGACGCCCCGCATCCACGGCAATCTGATTCAACAGTCGCCCGTACTGCTCCAGAAATCGACGCATGGTCGATTCCTCGAACAGATCCAGCGCATACACCAGTGTGCCCGCCAGGCCCAACGCGCTTTCTGTGAGCAACAGATTGACGTCGAATTTCGCAGCGACCGGTCCGGACTCGACATGAGCCAACCTCAATCCAGTGAGCTCAAAGCGCCCTTCTGGGGTATTCTGCAACACAAACATCGCCTGGCAGATCGGCTGGCGGCTGAGCTCGC
>CAZBTV010000309.1:0-3751 GCA_964494895.1 uncultured Steroidobacteraceae bacterium
GCAGGCGATTGCTCCGAAGAAATCGCCTCGATCTCCCGCGCCTGAGCCGCCACTGTGGAGACTCGGAACAGCGTTCGTAACGGCACGTCCACACTGAGCGTCGTCCGAATTCTGGAGACCAGCTGTATGGCAACGAGCGAGCTGCCTCCTAGAAGGAAGAAGTCGTCGTGCACACCGATGGGGCTTACACCCAGAAGACCTTCCCAGATGCCGGTCAACGTCTTCTCCGTGAGCGACTGCGGCGCTACATACGGCGTCGGCAGCTCTGGGCGGGTGTGCGCAGCCGCACCTGCCTCTACGAGCGCCGGACTGTCTTCAACACTCTCCACTGGCTCCGCATCGGTCGAGAGCTCCGAGCCATAGGCCACTCCTGGCCTTCCCCCGAGTGCTGTTGCCGCGGGCTCGATCCAATAGCGTTTACGCTGAAACGGATACACCGGAAGCGCGATGCGACGACGGCGCTCGCCCTTGTAGAACGCTCTCCAATCGATTGCACACCCGAAGGCCCAGAGTTGCCCGATTGCTTGCAGGAGGGAGGTCAGACTGGAGCCGCCGGTGTCCCGGCGAGGGAGCGAAGAGACCGCCGCAACGAACTGGTTGGCTGGAACGTCCCGTTTCAGAAGGTGGCTCAGCGTATGTCCCGGGCCCACCTCGATGTAGATTTGTCCCGGGGTTTGCAACAGACGCTGCGCGCAGTCCGCGAATCTCACCGTATGCCGCAGGTGGGCTACCCAATAGTCCGGGTTGGCCGCTTCCTCCGGCTTGATCCAGTCCCCAGTGAGGTTCGACAGATACGGCAGGCTGGGCGCATTCAATGTCGTGTTCGCGAAAGCTGAGCGGAACTGCTCCAGAATCGGCTCCATCAACTGCGAATGCGATCCCGGCCAGCCTCGCAACAACTGGCATTCGAGCCCTTCCTCGACCAGCCTCTGCGCGAATCTCTCGGTTTCCGCGGGCGTGCCGGCAATCGTGCACGAGCGTTGCGAGTTGACACAGGCGAGCCACAAGCCCTCGCCGAGCCGGGATTGCACTTCCTGCGGCGACAACAGCACGGCCACCATGTTGGCAGGCGGCAGAGTCGCGATCAGCCGGCCTCTCTCGGTGACGATCCGTAGCGCATCGGGCAGAGAAAACACACCCGCGAGACACGCGGCGACATACTCCCCCAGGCTGAATCCAACCAGGGCGCTCGGCTTCACCCCCCAGGCAATCAGTTGCTTTGCCAGCGCGAGCTCAACGCAGAACAGCGATGAGACAATGAGCTGCGGATCTTTCAAGCGTTCTTTTGCCGCGGCGATCGCGCCCTCCTGGGGAAATAGCACGGTGCGAAGATCGAGCCGCAATATAGGCAACATCGATGTCACGCACTCGTCGATCACCGTGCGGAAAACGTCCTCTGACTCATACAACTCCCGCGCCATGTTGACGTACTGGGTACCGCCACCCGGAAACATGAAGACGACGCGTGGCTCGCTCTCCACGAATCCCGCAAAATGATCAGCGGAAAAAGGCTTTTTCAGCGCGTGGAGAGCGCTGGCGTGATCGGTACAGCTCACGCTGCGGCGATAGCGGAAGTGCTCGCGTCCAAATGCCAGCGTGTAGGCGGCATCCGCCAGATTCGTCTCTGGACGGTCGTTCAGGAAGGATATGAAATTGGCCGTGGCGGCCGCGAGTGCCTGTGGCGTCTTCGCGGAAAACAGCAGGACCTGTGCCGGGCGCGCGGGGCCCGGCGGCGGCGCGGGACCTGCCTCCTCCAACACGACATGCGCGTTCGTTCCGCCCACTCCAAAGGAGCTGACTCCAGCCCGTCGGGGGAAATCGGCCGCCGGCCACGGTGTGAGCGTCGCGTTGACGCTGAAAGGGCTGTTCTGGAAATCGATGTGCGGATTGGGCTGCTCGAAGTGCAAGCTCGGCGGGATCTCCCGATGCTGAAGGGCCAGGACGGTTTTGATCAGGCCGGCAATGCCCGCCGCCGTGTCGAGATGGCCGAGGTTCGTCTTGACGGACCCAAGGCGGCAGAATTGCCTCTTCGAAGTCGTCGCCGAGAAGGCCTGAGTGAGCGCGCGGACCTCTATAGGGTCGCCGAGGATGGTACCGGTGCCATGCGCCTCCACATACGTGATCGTATCCGCGCAAACGCCGGCGACCGCCTGCGCTTCGCTGATGACGGCAGCCTGTCTCTGCACACTGGGCGCGGTGAAACTGATCTTGTCCGCGCCATCGTTGTTGATGGCGGAGCCTCGGATGATGGCATGGATGGTGTCGCCGTCCCTGCGGGCATCGCTGAGCCTCTTGAGAGTTACGATTCCGATGCCACTGCCATCCACGATGCCGGTGGCATTTGCGTCGAATGCACGACAATGCCCGTCGGCCGCCCGATAACCCCCTTCAACGTAGTGATATCCGGTCTTTGTCAGATTGGAGAGGGCTACACCGCCGGCCAGGGCAATGTCGCATTCCCCATTGAGTATGCTCTGGCAGGCAATGTGAACAGCAACCAGCGAGGTCGAGCACGCCGTTTGCACGACCACTGCCGGACCGCGCAGGTCCAGCTCATAGGCCACCCGGCCGCACAGAAAATCCTTCTGATTGGCCTGCATGATGGACCGCATGCCCACGGATTCGATCACTCGCGGGTTGGTTGCGATGTTCTCGAACAGGTAGGCGCTCTCGGCGACACCGGCATAGACGCCAATCGCTCCTTCATATCCGCGAGGACTGTAGCCCGCGTGCTCCAACGCTTCCCAACAGCACTCCAGGAAGAGCCTGTGCTGCGGATCCATCAATTGGGCCTCGCGGGGGGAGATTCCGAAGAAGCTCGCGTCGAAGGACTCGAAGCCCGTGAGCATCGAGGCGACCTTGATGTAGTGCTTGTCGTGGATGGCAGCTTCGTCCACGCCTGCCTGCCGGAGCTCCTCGTCGGAAATGGCGCGCACGGAGTCCACGCCGTCTCTCAGGTTTTTCCAGAACTGCTCGAGGCTGTTCGCGTCGGGGAATCGGCCGCTCATGCCGATGATGGCGACACGGTTCTCGTCGTCTTGCTCTGTAACGGGGTCCTGCGAAGTCATTGTTATTGTCCCTGCGCGAGTTTTCCGCCGCGTTTTGCCCTGCGGTCCTTTTGCGTGATCCGGCGGCTCTTGCGGATCTCGGCCCGCGACACTCCCGGTGCCGCCTGCGAAGGCTCATCCGCGGTCAAGCGTGCGGCCAGCTCGGCGACCGTCGTATGCGTGAAGAAGTCTGTCATCATGAGCTGACCCGGAAATTCGGCTTCGAGCCGTTGATGTAATTTCACGACCAGGAGCGAGTGCCCCCCCAGGTCGAAGAAACTTTCGTGCACGCCAACCCGGTCGAGCTGCAGGAGCTCTGCCCAGATTCGGCACAGCTTGGCTTCGATCGGATTGCGAGGGGGAACCTGTTCGATCGTCTGACGTGAGCCATCGCTGGCCGCCAGCAGTGCCTCACGATCGAGCTTGCCGTTGGAAGTCAGCGGTAGTGACTCCAACACGACGAAGGCGCTGGGTACCATGTAGTCTGGCAATACCCGCAAGAGCTCACCGCGCAATTGCGCCGTGGAGATCTGCGCACCGGGCTGCGCCGTAACGTAGGCCACCAACTGCTTCTCGCCCTGCGCGATAGAGCTCGCGTTCTGTGCACGCGCCAGCACCACCGCCTCCTTCACACCTAGGCACTGTAGCAACCGCGCCTCGATCTCCCCCGGCTCAATCCGGAAGCCCCGGACCTTCACCTGAAA
>CAZBTV010000310.1:0-3700 GCA_964494895.1 uncultured Steroidobacteraceae bacterium
GAGCTCAATGCGCGTGCCAACCAATTGGCCCATCACCTGCGCACGCTGGGCGTAGTGCCCGATGCACGCGTGGCGCTATGCACGCCGCGAGGTGCGCCCATGGTCGTCGCGTTGTTGAGCATACTCAAGGCCGGCGGAGTCTATGTGCCGCTGGATCCGGCCTACCCGGGCGAGCGCATCGCTCATATGTTGCGTGATAGCTCGCCCGTGGTAGTACTCAGCGTGGGCACCGGGCGCGCTGTCGTGGCGCAGTATCTGCTCAATGAGGTCCCGGTGCTCGACGTAGAGGCCGACGCTGCGCGTTGGAAGCACCTGCCCGAGAGTGACCCCAGTCCGCAAGCTGTCGGGCTTACGGCTGATCACCTGGCGTACGTCATCTACACCTCCGGATCGACGGGCCTACCGAAGGGTGTAATGATCGAGCATCGCGGCTTGGTGAATTACACCCTCGAGGCCATACGCTGGTTCGAGCTGGGCTGCGGTGACAGCGTACTACAGCAGAACTCGCTGAACTTCGACCTTTCCATCGAAGAGATTCTGCCGGCCCTGCTGACCGGTGCAACCCTGGTGCCCAGCACCGAGCCGTTCGGTCTATCAGACAGCCCGGAGCGCCGTGGTGATCCGGTCACTGCGCCTAGCGTGGTGCACCTGACCGCGGCGCATTGGCACAACCTGGTTGGCCAGTGGAGTCAGTCCGGCACGCCCGTGCAGGCGCGTCTGCGCGGCGTGCGGTTGATCAATGTGACCGGCGATGCCTTGTCCCCGCACAAACTCCAGCAATGGGAAGCGCTCGAACCCGGCAGGGTGCGGCTGGTCAACACCTACGGCCCCACGGAGAGCACGGTCTCTTGCAGCGCTGCATACGTTCGTCACGACCCACAGGCCAGCCGGGTGAGTATCGGCAAGCCCTTTGCCAACACTCGGCTCTACATTCTCGACGAGCAGATGGACCCCGTGCCGGCGGGCGTGAGTGGAGAGTTGTACATCGGCGGGGTGCAGGTAGCACGCGGCTATCTGAACCGACCGGAGCTGACGGCGCAGCGCTTCATCGGAGACCCGTTCGTAGCGGGGGGGCGGTTATACAAGACCGGAGACCTGGCGCGGTGGGTGCGCGATGGCAGCATCGAGTATGTGGGCCGCAATGACTTTCAGGTGAAGGTCCGGGGTTTTCGCATCGAGTTGGGTGAGGTTGAGTCGAAGCTGGCGCAAGTGGAGGGGGTGCGCGAGATCGTGGTGGTAGCGCGCGAAGGCACTACTGGGGAGAAGTGTCTGGTGGCGTACTACACAGGAGCATTGCTGTCGGCGGAGCAGTTGCGGGAGCAGGCCGCGCGCAGCTTGCCACAGCACATGGTGCCGGCGGCATTTGTTTACCTGGAACGGATGCCGCTGACGCCGAATGGGAAGTTGGATCGCAAGGCGCTGCCGGCCCCGAAGGGGGACGCCTATGCAAACCGGCAGTACGAAGCACCGCAGGGGGACATCGAGAATACTCTGGCGCGGCTGTGGAGCGACCTGTTGAAGCTCGAACGCATCGGCCGGCATGACAACTTCTTCGAGCTCGGTGGCCACTCGCTGCTGGTAGTGAGCCTGGTTGAACGGATGCGCCGGGAAGGGCTGCACGCGGAAGTGACGCTGTTGTTTACCGCGCCCACGCTGGCCGAAGCAGCCGCGGCCTGCGTCAAACTGAAGGAAATTGTGCTATGAGCGTTACCAATCTGCTGACCTTGCTGGAAGCAAAGGGTGTTGCGATCTCCCTGCGGGGCAATGATCTGGCGGTGACAGGCGATGAGAGTGTGTTGGCCGACCAGGAGCTGATCGCCTCGCTGCGCACCAACAAGAAAGCTCTGATCGAGCTCATCAAGGACGGACAGGGCGTTCGCACCGGAGCGAAGCTCATCGCCGTGCCCCCCAATCGGATTCCAGACAATGCGAGCCGCATCACCCCGGACCTGCTGCCGCTGGTCAGCTTGAGCCAGGAGGCCATCGACATGATCGTTGGCACGGTGGCAGGAGGCGCGGCCAATGTGCAGGACATCTACCCGCTGACGCCATTGCAGGAGGGCATGCTGTTCCATCACCTGTTGAATTCCGGCGCCGACGTTTATACAGAGGAGCACCTGTTGGCGTTCCGGACGCGACAGCGTTTGCAGCACTTTCTTTCGGCGTTGCAGGGGGTGATCGATCGCCACGACATCCTGCGGACGGGCATCGTCTGGGAAGGGCTGGAGCAGCCCGTCCAGGTCGTGCGCCGGGAGGTGACATTACCAGTGGAGCACGTGGAGCTCGATGCGGGAGGCGGCGCCATCGCCGAGCAACTCCAGAGGCGCTATGGCTCACAGCATTGCCGCCTGGACGTGAGCCAGGCTCCACTGCTTCGCTGCCATGTGGCTCAGGACGAAGCCAACGGGCGCTGGCTGCTGAGTGTCCTCGTGCATCATCTGGCGATCGACCATATGGCGCTGGAGCTTCTGGTGTCGGAAGCGCGGGCCATCGAGCGCGGCCAGTTGGCGCAACTGCCGGCCCCGGCGCCCTTTCGAAATTTTGTGGCGCAAGCCCGGCTGGGAGTGAGCCAGGAGGACCACGCGGCCTTTTTCAAACAGATGTTGGGTGACATCGACGGGCCCACGGCGCCGTTCGGCCTCCTCGATGTACAGGGTGACGGGAAGGGCATCGCCGAAGCACTGCAGCCTCTCCCGCCCGAGCTGTCGCAGGCCATCAGGAGGCAGGCACGCAGATCGGGTGTCAGCGCGGCCAGCTTGATGCACCTGGCATGGGCATTGGTGCTGGCCAGGACCACCGGGCGGCGCGACGTGGTGTTCGGCACGGTGCTGTTCGGCCGCATGCAAGGCGGAGCACAGGCGGATCGGATGCTGGGTTTGTTGATGAACACCCTGCCCGTGCGTATACGCGTTGATGAGCAGGGAGTCGAGCAGCGTCTGAAGGATACACATGCATTGCTGGCACGACTGGTTCGCCACGAGCACGCCCCGCTAGCACTGGCTCTGCGTTGCAGTGCCGTGCCTGCGCGAACGCCACTGTTTACTTCGTTGCTCAACTATCGGTATAGCGAGGAGAGCGGGCAGCCTCCTGGAGAAGACCCGGACTTCGAGAGTCTCGGCGGCCGTGAGCGCACGAACTATCCCTTGACACTGTCCGTGGACGATCAGGGGGAGGGTTTCATCGTCACGGCTCAGGTGAGCGAGTCGATTTCGCCACGGCATGTGTGCGATCTCGTTCAAACCGCCTTGGAGCAGTTGCTGCACGTGCTGAGGAATGCGCCGCAACGCTCGATTCTCGAAATCGATGTGTTGGATCATGAACACCGTCACCAGGTGTTGTATGGGTGGAATGAGACAGCGGAAGAATATCCGCGGCAGCTGTGCATCCATCACCTGCTCGAAGCACAGGTGGCGCGCACGCCCGAGGCCACGGCAGTTGTGTTCGAGGAGCAGCGTCTGAGCTACACCGAGCTCAACGCGCGTGCCAACCAGTTGGCGCATCACTTGCGCACGCTGGGGGTGGGGCCGGATTGCCGGGTGGCGATCTGCCTGGAACGCAGTGTTGAGATGGTCGTGGCCATTGTGGCCACCTTGAAGGCGGGTGGTTGCTACGTTCCGTTGGACCCGGACTATCCGCTGGAACGGCTGCGCTACATGTTGCGCGACAGCGCCCCGATGGTGGTGTTGGTGGACACGGTGGG
>CAZBTV010000311.1:0-3633 GCA_964494895.1 uncultured Steroidobacteraceae bacterium
GGGGGAAGCCCGTCGGGCTTAGTCGAAAGGTGCGCGGTGGAAATTCAGGCTAGCGTAAGGGACCTGACCCGAGACGTGGCGCGCCAATGCTTTCCCTCCCAACCGAGCTAGCCCGCAGTGCGCTCGACGCCGCGCCGGACGCCATGATCATTATCGATTCGACCGGCATGGTCCGCTATGCGAATCGGCAGGTATCGGCACTATTCGGCTACTCGCACGATGAGGTGATTGGGCACCCCGTCGAGCAGCTCATGCCAGAGCGCTATCGCCGCCGGCATCTGAGCCATCGAGATGGATACTTCTTCAGCATCCGCGCCCGGCCGATGGGACAGGGACTCGACCTTTTCGGGCTGAGGCGCGACGGAACCGAATTTCCGGTCGAAATCAGCTTGAGTCCCATCCAGCAAGGCGAGCAGGTTCTAACCGCGGCCGCGATCCGCGACGTGACGGATCGCAAGCGCGTCGAGGCCGAGCTCATCGTCGCGCGGGAATTGGCGGAACAAGCGCGCGCGAACGCCGACCGGCTTCGCCAGATCGCAGACGAAGCCCGCGAGACCGCCGACCGTGCCAACCTGGGCAAGAGCCGGTTTCTCGCTACAGCAAGCCACGACTTGAGGCAGCCGTTGCAAACGCTGGCCCTGCTGAACGGCGCGCTGCGCAGAATGGACAAGGATCCAGACAGCACGGATGTTCTCATACACCAGGAGCAGGCGATCAGTGCCATGTCCCGGCTGTTGAACGCGCTGCTGGACATCAGCAAGCTCGAATCAGGCGCGATCAAGCCCGAGCCCGAGGACTTCGTCGTTTCGAGCCTCTTCGAGGAGCTGCGGCGGGAGTTCGCCGGCCTGGCCGCGAACAAAGGCCTCACCCTGGAAATCGAGGTATGCCAGGACTGTGTGCACAGCGATCCGTCACTCGTGGAGCAGATCCTGCGCAATCTCGTTTCGAACGCCGTCAAGTACACCCGGCAGGGTTGGGTACGGCTGCGCTGCCTGCATGAGGAAGCCATCGTGCGACTCGAAGTGCTCGACTCGGGCATCGGGATTCCGGCCGATCAGATTCCTTTCATCTACGACGAGTTTTATCAGGTCGGCGTTCCAGCCAACAGCTCGCGAGAGGGATACGGGCTGGGACTGAGTATCGTGCAACGGCTGGTCAAGCTGCTGCAGCTGAGACTGGATGTGCGGTCGGAAGTTGGCAAGGGCTCGGCTTTCTCGTTGGCCCTGCCAGCCGGCAAGCGTCGTCCCGAGGCATTTGGCAGCCAAGCGCGGAGCCAGGTGGCGCCCGTCGCACGCGCGGTGAAAGCACGCGTACTGCTGGTCGAAGACGACGTAGCGGTGCGCGACGCCACTCGCCTACTGTTGAAAGTCGAGGGATATGAGGTCATTCCTGTTGCGTGCCTGGCGGAGGCGCTGGAAAAAGCGCGTGAATCCGGCAGTGTGGATATCCTCGTGACCGACTATCACCTCCGCGATGGGGAGACCGGAATCCAGGTCATCAGCGCGCTGCGCGATGCGTGGAAAGCTTCCCTAAAAGCCGTGCTCATCACAGGAGACACGTCGACCGCCATCAAGGAGCTGCCGCGAGATCCCGATCTGCGCGTCGCCAGCAAACCGATCAAGGCGGAAGAGCTCCTGGGTATCATCAAGACCCTGCTCACCTGAAAACAGGTCCGACCCCGATCGAACGGCCTGCTCCGCGACGATAGCGGACTTCACGTATGGCACCCACCTGTGTCCTCTGCGACAGTGCTTCGCATGACACAACGAGACCCCCAGCACTGGTCCGGCCCTTCCAGCATAGCCGTCGCCGGCGTGCAGGAAACGGACGACACGCGCCAACACACCCAGTACGAATCCCTGATACGCGCCTGCCGCGAGTTGCCGCCGATCCGCACGGCCGTCGTTCATCCCTGTGACGAAACCTCTCTGGAGGCAGCCAAGGCCGCGGCCATCGGCAAGCTCATCGAGCCGGTGTTGGTCGGCCCGGGGAGCCGCATCCGCGAGCTCGCAGCGAGGCTGCACTTCGACTTGACGCATGTCGAGCTGGTAGACGCCCCTCACAGCCACGCCGCCGCAGCGCGGGCAGTCGCCCTGGCTCGCACGGGTGATGTAGGCGCGCTTATGAAAGGAAGCCTCCACACCGACGAGCTCATGGCGGAGGTCGTGCAGCGCGATACGGGCATCCGCACGGCGCGTCGTATCAGTCATGTGTTTATCCTCGACGTGCCTACCTACCCGAAGCCGCTTTTCATCACTGACGCGGCCGTCAACCTTTTTCCAACTCTGGAAGAGAAAGTCGACATCGCTCAGAACGCCATCGACCTCGCTCACGCCCTGGGCTTGAAGATGCCGAAGGTCGCCATACTTTCCGCTGTGGAAACGATCACCTCGAAGATCCCCTCCACCATCGACGCAGCGGCGCTTTGCAAGATGGCCGACCGCGGCCAGATCACCGGCGCCATACTGGACGGTCCGCTGGCGTTGGACAATGCGATCAACCAGGCAGCGGCTGACGTCAAAAGCATCAACTCCGCCGTTGCAGGCGATGCGGACATTCTACTCGTGCCGACCCTGGAAGCCGGCAACATGCTCGTCAAAGAGCTGACTTTTCTCGCTAACGCAGACGTGGCCGGGATAGTCCTCGGAGCGCGTGTGCCTATCATTCTCACCAGCCGCTCGGACAGCGTCCGCGCCCGGCTTGCGAGCTGCGCAGTCGTAGCGCTCTACGCGCGACACGCTTATGTACAACCTCGTATTCCAAAGCAACTTCAACAGGTGCATCCTTTGAATGACAACGCGGATCGGTGCAATACAGGAGCAGACAAATGAGTATCGTTCGTTGGGAACCGTTTGGTGAGATCGACAGTTTGTTCAACCGCCTCATGCCAACCATGTTCAACCGATGGCCATCCCGCCCCGCCGGCGGCAATGGCGGCGGCGTCGAGTGGGCCCCTTCGGCGGACATCAGTGAGACCGAGAAGGAATATCTGATTCGCGCCGAGCTGCCGGCGGTGAAAAAGGACGACGTCAAGGTCACGATCGATGAAAACATGATCACGATCGAAGGCGAGCGTAAGCAGCAGAAGGAGGACAAGAACGAGAAGATGCACCGGGTAGAAAGCTTCTACGGCCACTTCACCCGCAGCTTCTCGCTGCCCGACGGTGTCGATGAGAATGCCATCCGCTGCGAGAGCAAAGATGGCGTGCTCACCGTCCACATTCCCAAGGCACAGACTCCGAAGCAACAGCCCAAACAGATCAAGGTCGACTGAGGTCTGCACATCCCCTGGAGGGGCGGATGGCCACCGCCCCTCGTTTTCGCAGCACCACCAGGCACCCAGATCAAACCTGACGGTCAGCTCGCCCTGAGCTGATCACTCTTCGGGCTTGGGTTTGACCAGCACGAAATCGCAGTCGATGGTATCGACCAACTTCGACGTAAGGGTGCCGACGAGCGCCACGGTCCCCGGCCTATGGGTCAGCGCTCCCATCACGAAGAGGTCATAATCCCGCTCGGCGGTGAATGCCGGAAGCGCGTGCTCGGGCTCACCTTCCAATACCCGCACCCGTTCGCCGCGAACGTTACATGCCTGTGCAAGCTTCCGGAGTGCAGCCTCGCGAGCTTCCCGAA
>CAZBTV010000312.1:0-3512 GCA_964494895.1 uncultured Steroidobacteraceae bacterium
CTTACACCCTTAGCAGGGGTGCGCCTTCGACCACTCGGCCATCTCTCCGTCTTGGGCTATAAAGGCCTGCTTATCAAGGACTTATAAGCTTAGCCGACCACGTTGCCCGTCCGTGGTGAGCGCGTAATCATACGGGGCGTGGCCTGAAAGGGAAAGCGGCCCTGGGGTACCGATCTACATACCGGCGGGAGAGTGCCAGGGAAGGGGGTGAGTCGGCCGCGCGAGCGATGACACCCGCGCGAGCCGATGCTCAGGTCGGTCCTTCAAGCTGAGGCGTATTCAGCGGTCTCGTGGCCGTGTGGACCAGAGTTCGGGTCGTCGTGCTCTCGCTTGATCCGCTCGTAGATTTCTTCGCGGTGGACGGCAACGTTCTTCGGCGCATTGATACCCACACGCACCTGGTTGCCTTTCACACCGAGAATGGTGACCGTGACATCGTTGCCGATCATCACAGTCTCGCCCACCCGTCTGGTCAAAATCAGCATTCTTCTTCCTCCTTGCTTCTTCGGCGACCTGGATTGGCGAGCCGTAGGAAGGCATCAGAATTTACGGACTCGTTTCGAGCTGACAAACCAGGGAAACCCTGAATATTCAGGTGTGCACCACAGGATAGACTGGATGGCGTGTCCGCTATCCAGACAGGGAAGCTTCTCTATAGAGACAGGGAAGCTTGCGTTAATTTCTTTTCAGATCAGGTACCCAACCGGGCGCGGACTAGTTCCTGCACTGAGGCTAACGCCGCATCGAGTGCGGCCGGATTGCTGCCGCCGGCCTGAGCGAAGTCGGGCCTGCCGCCACCGCGTCCGCCAACTTGTGCGGCAATCGCACCAACTAGCTCGCCGGCCTTCACGCGCGCCGTCTGGTCAGGTGTCACGCCGACAACCAGAACCACCTTGGAGGGACTCTCCACGGACGCGAGCACTACCACAGCCGATTTGAGCTTGTCTTTGAGCTGGTCGACAGCGCTACGCAGCGCACCTGCATCGGCTCCGTCGACTTTTGTTGCGACAACTTTGACTCCCTTCACATCAACTGCACCCGAGGCCAGGTCGACACCCTGCCCCGAGGCGAGACGGTCCTTGAGCGCGCGAACCTCTTTCTCCATCTGCCGCACGCGCTCCAGAGCGTCGCGAACCTTGTCCCGCAAGTCATCCCGCGAGCCGCGCACCAAACCGGCAACATCCTTCAACAGCTCCTCGCCCTGCTCCACGTACTCGACCGCTGCTTCTCCCGTAATCGCCTCTATGCGCCGAACGCCCGCGGCAACACCACTCTCGCCGGTAATCTTGAAAAAGCCGATGTCGCCGGAGCGGGTGACATGAGTGCCACCGCACAGCTCCATCGAAAAGTCGCCGATGCGCAATACCCGCACATCTTTCTCGTACTTCTCCCCAAACAGAGCCATGGCGCCGGCCGCCACAGCGCCCTCGTAATCCATCACTCGGGTTTCCGCCGCGGTGTTCAGCCGAATCTGGGCGTTCACCAATCGCTCGATCTCACGCAACTGCGCCGGGGTCACAGGCTCGAAATGCGAGAAATCGAAACGCAGACGATCTGGCGCCACCAGTGAGCCTTTTTGCTGCACGTGGGTTCCGAGAACCTTGCGCAATGCGGCGTGCAGCAGGTGGGTAGCGCTGTGGTTGAGAGCGGTTGAGCGCCGACGCTCACCATCGACGCGAGCGTCCAGCGTATCTCCGAGCCGGATGACACCCGAGACCAGGCGGCCGATATGCGAGTGCGCAGCACCGCGCTTTTGCGTGTCTTCGACGACGAATCGCACATCCGTGGACAACGCCGGCACCTTCGATGGTGCCGCACCCAACTCGGCAGGCCCGCTCAAGGCGCCCGCATCGCCCACCTGTCCGCCCGACTCGGCGTAGAAGGGCGTGCGATCAAGGATGACCTCGCCCTGCTCACCCGAGCTGAGCGAATCAACAGGCGCGCCCGCCTTCAGCAGCGCGACGACACGCCCCTGCGCCTCCAAACCCTCGTATCCCTGGAACAGCGTGCGCGAGTCGATCGCCGCGCCACCCCGCAAATCGACACCAAACTTGCTCGCGTCCTGCGACCGCTTGCGCTGCTCCTCCATCGCAGAGTCGAAGCCGGCCTGGTCAATGGAAAGACCGCGCTCGCGCGCGATGTCCGCTGTCAGGTCAGCCGGGAAACCGTAGGTGTCGTATAGCTTGAAGACAACGTCTCCTGGGATAACGTTGGTGTGGCCAGGCGGAATACCGTGCGCTGAAACCGGAACACTCGGCGGGTATCCGCTAGCCGTCAGACCAGCAGTGATCCTGGAGATCACTTCCTCCAACAGCCTCATGCCATTGGCCAAAGTCTCCGCAAAGCGCTCCTCCTCCTGCTTCAACACACGCTCCACGTGGTTACGTCCACGCGTCAGCTCAGGATAGGCCGCGCCCATCTCGCGCTCGAGCACCGGCACGAGCTTGTAAAAAAAGGGCTCCTGAATGCCGAGCTTGTACCCGTGCCGGATAGCGCGGCGGATGATGCGACGAAGGACGTATCCGCGCCCCTCATTCGAGGGCAACACTCCGTCGACCACCAGGAAGGAGCACGCCCGGATGTGATCGGCGATCACGCGAAGCGAGCTCGAGCTCAGGTCGCTCGTGCCAGCGAGATCGGCGGCTGCCCGGATGAGATTCCTGAACAGATCGATGTCGTAGTTGGAGTGCACCCCCTGCATGACCGCCGAGATACGCTCCAGACCCATGCCGGTATCCACCGAAGGCTTCGGCAGCGGCGTGAGCTTGCCGTCGGCGGCACGCTCGAA
The DNA here is from genome assembly GCA_964494895.1 of uncultured Steroidobacteraceae bacterium. Lineage (GTDB taxonomy): Bacteria > Pseudomonadota > Gammaproteobacteria > Steroidobacterales > Steroidobacteraceae > 13-2-20CM-66-19. The sequence continues at coordinate 2,789 of CAZBTV010000312.1, forward strand.
CTGCATGAATACGAGATTCCAGATCTCGACATAACGGTCGCCGTCTTCGTCCGGAGAGCCTGGCGGTCCTCCAGGGATCAGCGGACCGTGATCGTAGAAAATCTCACTGCATGGGCCACACGGGCCCGTATCCCCCATCGCCCAAAAATTCGACTTCTCGCCCATGCGCGAGAAGCGCTCCTTGGAGACACCTATTTCCTCCAGCCAGATTCTCGCCGCCTCGTCATCGTCCCGAAACACCGTTACCCACAGCCGTTTCGGATCCAGCTTCAGGGTTGTCGTCAAAAAGTCCCATGCGAAACGAATCGCGTCTCGCTTGAAGTAGTCGCCGAACGAGAAGTTGCCCAGCATCTCGAAGAACGTATGGTGGCGCGCCGTATAGCCCACGTTCTCGAGGTCGTTATGTTTGCCACCGGCACGGACACAGCGCTGGCTGGAGGCCGCACGAACGTAGTCGCGCTTATCCTTCCCTAAGAAGACATCCTTGAACTGCACCATCCCCGCGTTCGTAAACAGCAGGGTAGGATCGTTGCCAGGCACGAGAGGGCTCGACGGCACCACCGTGTGGCCCCGCTCGCGAAAGAATTCCAGGAAGGCGCTACGGACATCCGTAGCCTTCAAAAAAGAAGCTTTGCTCAAGGTTATGAATCCGCGTCGAAATCGGCACCCGTGGCCGCTCGGATATGATCCGATGAAAAGCCACGATACTGCAAAAAGCGCGCTT
>CAZBTV010000313.1:0-3495 GCA_964494895.1 uncultured Steroidobacteraceae bacterium
TGGCCGCTTCCCACGGTGTTTTGTGCCGCTACGTAAAAGTTTGCGGGTCTCGGCGGTCGAGCGCAGCGCGGACCAGGGCCCGGGAGCTACGCCTCCTTCGTAGGACCTGGCCTACCTGCAGTCATCCCAAAACAGCGGCAGACAACCGCATCCGGGGACGTTAGCCTTTGGGAGGTCGAGGTGAAGTCACATGTCCAATCCGAGTTGGATAACAAGGTCGCAGGACGGCAGTGCCGCATTTCTGGAGAACCGCGCGCGAGCGAACCGTTCTCCTCAGTCAGTCATTCGGGCGTTTGCAACACTCAAAGGCGGCATCGCAGGGTCTGCGCCCATGTTGGGGTGACTGCAACCCTCGCAGCCAGGCGCTCTGTTTCCCGCCAGCGGCGCGCATCCGGCGGGTGCGAGCGTGTGATGATGGTTGAGCAGACTTGCGCGAATGGTTGCGCGGGGAGCGTCATGGAACTCGTCGACTTGCTTCAATGGCCGGCAATGATCGTCACGGTCCTGGCGGCGTGGTGCGTCGCTTCCAGAAGCGCACAGCGCCGTAGGCTCGGATTCTGGCTCTTTCTGGCCAGTAATGTTCTATGGATCGCGTGGGGCATCCATGCACGCGCCTACGCCTTAGTGATGCTCCAGCTGTGCCTCGCTGCTACGAACATTCGCGGGGAGCGTCGCAACGCAACTGGCCGCGGTAGATAGCCGCAATCAACCGCTTGCAGCCGCACTCATGATGGCGCCCCTCATCATGAGGCCCCCGATGACCAACGCGTCGGACCGATCTGACACATGTATGAGAAGAGTGGCCGTTGCGCGCAAGCGAGAGGTCCCGCGGGCGACCTACCTCATTCAGCTGCATGCGGGGTTTCAAGCTCAAAGATGCAACGGCGTTGGGTCCCGTATCTCGCCGACCTCGGCATCAGCCACATCTATTGTTCTCCGTACCAATCCCCGGATGCGTGTCATCGTCGAGGGACATACGGATAGCCGCGGCTCGGAGGCCTACAACGAGGAGTTGTCATACCGGCGTGCGCGCGCTGTAACCAACGCACTGAGCGAGACGGGCGTCTCCGCGGATCAGTACGAGGCCCAGGGCTTGGGCAAGGCGTATCCCGTTGCGACCAACGAGACCGCCGAAGGACGGCAACAGAATCGGCGGGTGGAGATCGTATTCTCGGATGACGCGGGCCGCTTTGTCCAAGGCGCTTCGACTGAGCCGAGCTCATTGCGGCGCTGAAAACAGGGACGACATGTGACATGCGCCTTCACGTGACAGGCGACAAGTTCGGCCGCTTCAGGTGCAATGTAAAACTGAACGTCGAGCCGCACCCGGGCTCGCTCTGCACTCTCAGCTCGCCTCCGTGCAGCTTCACGAGGCGGCTCGAGATCGCAAGACCAAGGCCCGTTCCGCCGTACCGAGTGCGAACGTTCGGTCCGGCCTGCGCGTACTCGCCGAAAATATGGGAGAGTTGATCCGATGGAATGCCGATGCCCGTATCAGCGACGCTGAAAGTGGCGGCCACGCAATCCGCGCCCGTGGGCTCACAATGAACGGACAGCCGGACTGCGCCCTGTTCAGTGAATTTCAATGCGTTACTGAGAAGATTCGTGAGCACCTGATTGATTTTCAGCGCGTCACCAAACACGTTTTGCGGCACTTCTCCGGTGATCGTCTGTTCCAACGCGATGCCCCTCAGCTCGGCGCGCGCCCGCATCGCGTCGAACGAGGCGGCGACGAGCGCCCGCAGATCGAAGCCGTGCAGCTCGAGTACTTCGTGGCCGCCTTCGAGCCTGCCGAGATCGAGTACGTTGTTAACCAGTCCGAGGAGGCTTTCCGATGAGGACTTGAGCATCCGGACCAGTTGCTCCTGCCGCGCAGAAAGGTCCGTCTTCTCGAGCATCTGCCTGACCGCAAGGATGGCGCTGAGCGGGCTGCGAATTTCGTGGCTTACCATGGCAATGAAGCGAGCTTTTTCTTCCGTGGCCTTCTCCGCACGGCGCCGCTCGCGCAGTAGTTCCCGCTCGTACGTTCGCCGCGTCGTCGCATCGAAAAGCACGATCCGGATGACCTGCGGTTGTCCGTTCGTATCCCGCAAGAGCGTCGCGTTAACCAACAGGGGAAGCCGGCGCAGGTCGGCGCAAACGAGCTCCATTGCGATCTCACGCACTCTACCCTGCATTTGCAGAAGGGGTGCATAATGCGTTTCGTAGTAGATGCGGCCGGCCGGAGGCAGCAGGTCGTAAAAGCGCCTATGACCGACTACTTCGTCGGCGCGATACCCGGTCCAGTGAAAAAACGTACGATTAGCACGAACGACCAGCCCGCCAGGCAACGTGGACATGTAGCCGCACGGTGCATTCTCATAAAGATCCTCGGCGGACTCCGGGGGTAGCTCCAGCTCCGAGGAACCGGCCATCAGGCGTCAGCCATTCGCGCCGAGAAACGCTCGCATTGCTGCGATTGTTTCTTCGGGCGCGCTCAAATTCGGGCAGTGACCGGTTGCCTTCATCATGACCAGCCGGGCCGCTGGCATTGAACGGCTCACGTACTGGCCGACGACAGGTGGCGCGATCACGTCTTCAGAGCACTGGAGAACCAGCGTCGGGGTGCGCACCAGCGACAAGTCCGCGCGGTTATCGGACAGAAAAGTCACGCGCGCGAAGTCTCTGGCGATCCTCGGGTCCGTGCGGCAGTAGCTGTTCTCCAGCTCTGCGCTGAGCTCAGGACGCTCCGGATTACCCATGATGACCGGAGCCATGGCACTCGACCAGCCGAGATAATTGCTGTCGAGCGATTCGAGTAGCTGCTCGATGTCCTCGTGGGAGAATCCGCCGACGTATCCGGCATCGTCGATGTAACGTGGCGAAGGCCCGATCAGCACCAGCTTTGCGAAGCGGTCCGGCTCGACGCGCGCGGCGAGCACGCCGATCATGGCGCTGACCGAATGGCCGACCAATACGACGTTCTCCAACGCCAGCGCGCGGCAGATCTCCAGAATGTCCGCCGCGTGGCCGTTGAGCGTTTGATACTTCGAGCTTGACCAAGCCGAAAGGTCCGATTTGCCAGCTCCGACCAGATCGAGCAATACGGTCCGATACTCTGTCTGGAACGCGGGCGCGACGAAACGCCACATGTTTTGATCGCAGCCGAACCCGTGCACAAATACCATCGGTTGCGCTTCGCGCGGGCCCATTACGGCTACGCTGTTTCGCTTCAGGACATCCATGCCGCATTGTAGCGGCTCCTCTCGCGCCGGGCGGTAAACGCGTCATCGACCTGGGACGATGCGCGTTGCTCATCGGCAACGGGCCGGAGTATCGCGTTCACCAACACGGGGAGTCGGCGCCAGTCAGCGGTGACGCTGCCGTCTTGTGCATCCCGGCGTTTGCCCCGAGGCTCAAGCTTGAAGTGCTCAACGGCATTGGCGACGTAGAGAAATCGAGGATCGATGCCGGCCTGCGCGAGCGCGCCATTCAGCAAACTGCCCTGCGGGGCCG
>CAZBTV010000314.1:0-3459 GCA_964494895.1 uncultured Steroidobacteraceae bacterium
ACTTACGGTCGTCGAGCATCTCGCTCCACAGCGAGTGATTAATAAGGTTGCCGATATGCTCGATGAACATCCCGTACATGTATTTCGAGATGGGCTCCTTTACCTGTGTCGCATCGACAGTGGCGACGATCGGAGAAGGATGAGTATCGACTTGGGCCTGAGACCAGCCGGAAAGAGCAATTGCGGTTGAAATCAGAGCGAGAACCCTGAGCTTTGTAGCGATGGGGGAGAGTGTCAAGTTTCTAGGCCCCTCAAACGTTTTAGTTCATTGCGGCTCGAAATTTATATGCTCAGGAACATCTGTTGTCAACATCGGTAAAGTTATCGATAATAGCCGCTTCATTGGCATGACCAAGCTGCGGAATGCAGTGAACACCATCCGCGAGAATAATGAGCCGATCTTGCAATGCCGGAGTAAGACTGATCGCTGTATCCACATTGCAGAACGAACAAAGGAGAGGCACTCATGTCTGATTCTTCAAAGCGCAGTGTTCTGACCCGACGCGAGGCACTGCTGCTTTCGGCCACGGCAGGGGTAGGCATTCTTTCAAGTGAAGCTGCTCGAGCATCGGACAGCATCAAGACTCCCGCTCATCAGGGACCCGGTAACTTCTCGACACCGGTTTCAGCCGTTGCGAAAACGCAATTTGGAAAAGTGCGCGGATTTGTCGATGGTGACGTTTTCACGTTCAAGGGTGTGCCTTACGGACAGACTACGGCAGGAGCGAATCGCTGGCTCCCTGCCAAACCTCCCACGCCTTGGACAGACGAGTATCCCGCCTTGGTGTATGGAGCGAATTGTCCGCAGAATCTGCACACCTGGACGAGTGCCGAACAGACCTTTATCCAAGACTGGGACGATGGCTGGCAAAGCGAAGACCTGCTCAAGCTGAACATCTGGACTTCGAGCCTGACAGGCAGGCGGCCTGTGATGTTTTACATCCACGGCGGAGGATACAGTTTCGGATCCTCATACGAATTGCCCTCACATGAGGGCGCGCAAATGGCTCGACACCACGACGTCGTACAGGTCTCGGTCAACCACCGTCTTAACATCCTCGGTTTCTTCGATGTCTCTGAAATCGGCGGCCCAGCCTACGAAGACTCCGCTAACGTTGGCATGTCCGACTTGGTGGCAGCGCTACGCTGGGTTCACGACAATATCGAGAACTTCGGTGGAGACCCGGATCGGGTGATGATCTACGGCCAGTCAGGCGGCGGATCGAAGGTGACGACGCTGATGGGCATGCCGTCAGCAGCGGGACTCTTTCATCGCGCGGCCGTACAGTCAGGAGGAGGCGGCAACATTCCCAGTAAGGAACAGCAGACCGAACTTGCCCGCCTGGTAATGAAAGATCTTGGGCTCGCGCCCAACGACATCGAGTCGTTGCAGAAGATGGAGTGGAGCAAACTGATGGCCGCCGGCACTGCAGCCGCCACCAAAATCAATCCGCCGGGACCACCTATTTTGGGCCCTGGCGCACCGGGTAAACCGCGCGTCGGCTGGTCACCTTGCGTAGATGGAAAGCTGATCAACATGCGCTCGTTCTTCGATGCTGCTCCGCAGATTTCGAAAGACGTTCCCATGCTGATCGGCTCGGTGAGTGAAGAAGGCAACCGAATGTCGTCCCGGCCCACAGAAGAAGAGTGGCATGCCAACCTGGCCAAAACCTACGGCGAGGAGAAAGCAAGGGCCATCATTGACGCTCTGAAAAGCGCTTATCCGAACAAGAAGATTCGGACCTTGTCCTACATGTGCAGCGGCAATCCTGGATTGAACGGCCTTGCCATGCGCAACAACGTAGTGAAGATGGCGCGGCTGAAGCGGGAACTCAACGCTGCACCCGCCTATACGTATTACTTCACTTGGCAGACGCCGATTCTCGACGGTGTGCCCGGCGCCTGGCACACTGCCGATCTCCAATTCTGCTTTGACAACACCAAGCGCTGTGAGCAGGGGACCGGCAACACGCCGGAGGCGCAGGCTTTGGCGAAGAAGATGGCTGCGTCGTGGGCGGCCTTTGCTGCAAAAGGAAACCCGAGCACGCAAGGCTTAAGGTGGGAACCCACCAACCCTGAAACGAACAGGACGATGATCTGGGATAACGAGTGTCGTATGGTTGACGACCCTGAAGGGCAAGCTCGCAAAATCATCTTGAGTTGATCATTTTGCCCGCGAACCCCCGAGTGCACATATGATCCGCCGACCTAATCTCGTCGCTATCGCCGCTCTTGGACTGCTGCTCTCAAGCCATCACACTGCCTGGGCGCAGAACGCTCCCAACGCTGTGATCAAACCGCTCCCACTGGTTAGCCCAATTTTTGGCGACAACATGGTGCTGCAGCGCGGGAAAGCGAACACACTTTGGGGCTGGACAGATCCAGGCGAGAAAGTGCGAGTTGACGTTGGAGATAAGACCGCAACTGCTACCGCGGGAGGCGACCGACGTTGGCAAGCAAAGATTCAGCCTCCTCCTGCCGGCGGCCCGTACACAGTAAAGATCACGCACGGTAGTGAAACTGTAGAACTCCACAATGTGCTGGTTGGAGATGTGTGGCTTTGTGGCGGGCAATCCAATATGGGAGTGACGCTCCGCTCGGCGCGCAATGGAGAAGAGGAGGTTAAAGCCGCTAATTACCCTGAGATTCGCTTCTTCACGGTTGCCGCTCATCCTGCTTATCACCATACCGACTTAGTCGAGGGGAGCTGGAAAGTTGTCACTCCCGACGAGGCCAGCAGGATCTCGGCAGTTGCGTACTACTTTGCTCGCAAGGTTCAAAACGAGATTCATGTTCCTATCGGTCTAATCATCGATTGCCTCGGTGGAACTCCTGCAGAAGCCTGGACGAGTGCTGCGGCGCTTCGACCGCTCCACGATTTCGACATCCCCTTGGCGGAGCTGGAAAAGCTCGCTGCAGAAGGCGCGCCGGAATATGGGAACTATGTCATGCACTGGTATGACCAGTACGACATCGGAGTAAAAGCACACTGGGCTGCTCCGGACTTGGAAGATGGGACCTGGAAGGACGTTGATATCCCAGGTGGATTTCCCGAATTGGGAGCAACCGACAACACAGCCGTCGCCTGGTTCCGAAAAGAGATAGTGCTGCCTGATCCGCTCCCATCCGGTCGTGCGGCATTGTTTCTGGGCTCAATCGACCGCATGGACACCGCGTACATAAATGGCACTGAGGTTGGCGCCAGCGCGTGGGTCGAGAATCCACGCGTCTATTTCATTCGCGATGGGGTGTTGAAGCCCGGTAGAAACATCATTGCAATTCGCGTTCTCAAGACAAAGCCGCAAGGCGGATTTCTTGCAAAGCCCGAAGAATTGCGCCTTGTACTAGGCGACAAGACAAGTATTCCGCTTGCAGGTAAATGGAAAGGTCAGCTCAGTTTCGACGCGCGCTCGCCGCATCCTTTACCTCTTCGTTACGAGAACTGGCCAGTGATGCCGT
>CAZBTV010000315.1:0-3452 GCA_964494895.1 uncultured Steroidobacteraceae bacterium
GCAACCCCGCCACCTCCAAAGCCGCCCCAGGGCGGGCCACCACGTAGGCCACCAGCCGGGGCTCTCCCGGGGAGTCTTCCCGAGCCAACACCGCCGCCTGCGAGATCCCCTCCTGCTGGCGCAGGCACGCCTCGATCTCTCCAAGCTCGATCCGAAAGCCGCGGATCTTCACCTGCTGGTCGTTGCGACCCAAATACTCCAAGGTGCCGTCTGCACGCCACCGCCCAAGGTCGCCGCTCTTGTAAAGGCGCGCTTGCCCACCGGCGTTGAATGGATCGCACAGGAAGCGCTGCGCCGTCAGCTCCGACTTGCCCCAATAGCCTCGCGCTACGCCATCTCCGGCAATGTGGATTTCTCCGGCGACTCCGATGGGCACGGGTTGGTGCTGGGCGTCCAGAACATAGATCCGCGTGTTGGCAATCGGCCGCCCGATCGCCGGTACCGGGGGCCACTCGTCCGGATCTTCCGGCAGCGTCAGTGCGGTCACAACGTGGGTCTCGGTCGGCCCATAGTGGTTGTATAGCCGGCAGTCGTCGAGATGTTTGAAGAGGCTCACGATCTCCGGGCTGATTCGCAACGGCTCTCCGGCCGTGATCACCTCTTGCAAGCTGCCCGGCACCCGGCCGTGCCTCTGGCAGTGCTCTGCCAGGCTCTGCAGCACCAGCGGGGGAACGAACATCCTTTGGACGGCGTCGCGGCTCAATAACTCCAACAATGAGGCGGTATCCCGGCGGGTCCATTCATCCAGCAGTACCAGAGTGCCTCCCGTGCATAGGGTCGAGAAGATCTCCTGGAAGGCAACATCAAAACTCAACGGGGCAAATTGCAGCACTCGCCGGCCTTCTCCAGGAAGCAGTGCCGTACGCTGCCACTCGATGAGATTGACCATCGAGCGATGCTCCATCGCCGCGCCTTTGGGCCGCCCGGTAGATCCGGAGGTGTAGATGACATACACGAGCTGTTGTGCACTGGGCCCGAGCTCGGCGGCGGACAGGTTCGCTCCTGCAGAGTGGGTAACCTCATTCAGCGCCACATCCAGCTCGATCACCTCCGCCTGGGTGGCGGGCAAGCGGTCCCTCAGCTGCTGCTGAACCAAAACTACCCGTGGCGCGGCATCCTCGAGCATGTACGCCAGGCGCTCGGCTGGATAGGCGTGGTCCAGAGGCACGTAGGCGCCGCCAGCCTTGAGAATCCCCAGCAACCCGATCACCATCTCCAGATTGCGCTCGCCACAGATCCCCACCAGTTGTTCCGGCCCGCCCCCCCTTTCTCTCACACGATGCGCCAGCTGGTTGACTCTTTGGTTGAGCTCAGCGTAGCTGAGTGCCTGGTCGCCATAGCTCAGTGCCACTGCCTCCGGGACACGCTCTGCCTGCTGCTCGAACAACTCGACCAGAGTAACCGGCGGCACCTCCTGCCGAGTCTGATTCCATTCATTCAGAACACGATAGCACTCCAACTCGCTCAGGATATCGATGCGACCTATCTGTGTCGCAGGGTTCTGCTGCAGGGCCTCCACCACACCCGTCAGGCTTTTCTCCAGGTACTCACAGACTCGCTTCGCTCCCACCTGGCTCGTTACCTGGCTCGTCAGCTCGAAAGTCTCGCCCCGATCATCGCACGACAGCATCAAAGGATAATGACTTCCCTCCTGACTTCGCAGCAATTGAAACCCTGCCAGTCGCTGCGTGCGTGTTTCCATGCTATAGCGATAGTTCAACAACGTGGTGAACAACGGCGTGCCGGCCGCTACACCACTGCAGCGTTGCGCCAGCGCAAGTGATGCATGCTCATGATGGATCAATTGTGTCAACCGGTCGTGCGCCTGGCGCACACAGGACTCCACTGAGCGGCCCTGCAGTTGGATCCGGATCGGCAGCGTATTGATCGATGGCCCCACGATGCGCTCGAGCCCGGCGCCCCCTTGCAGGCGCCCGAAAAGCACCGTGCCAAACACGACGTCCTGGCGCGCACACAGGCGCCCCAGCACCTGCGCCCAGGCCACGTGACAGATGCTGGCGGGACTCACACCGAGAGCACTGGCCCGCTCGCGTATGCGCCGGGACAACTGTCCGCTCAGGGCCAGCCTGGCTTCCTCTATCTGACTGGCATTACGCCGCAGCTCCAACAGTCCAAACGGGGCAGTGGGCTCGTCCACCGCGGCCAGCATCTGCCGGAAGAAGGCTTCGTGCTCTTGCCCCTGCAATCCCAGCCGGGATTCTGCAACCACGTTGCGGAACGGTGCGGCTACGGGTAACTGCTGTGCCTGTCCCGTCAGATAAGCGGCGACCTCGCCATGCAGCACCTCCAGAGTCACGTGGTCTATCGCCAGATGATGCGCCAACATCAACAGCAGCCAGCGCCCGTTCGGCTCATCCTGGGCAATATAGCCGCGCACCATGGGAGCTTGCCGCACATCGATCCGGTGATGGCGGGGATCAAAGCGTGCGTTGAGCTGTTCGGAAATCTCTCCAGCACCATCGTCAAATGAGACCCGCTCGAGCGACAGAGTGGCCTGCCGCCAGACCACCTGTACCGGCTCCGGCAAGCCTTCCCAATGAACGCTGGTGCGCAAGATATCGTGCCGATCGATGACTGCCTGCAAAGCCTCCAGATAACCTTCCAGATGCTTGTGATTTTCGAATGACAGCAGGGCAGACAGCAGGTACGGATCGCCGTGGCCGCCCAACTGGTGATGGAAGAGAAAGCCTTCCTGCAATGAGGTCAGCGGATACACATCCTGTACATTGGCAGCGCCGCCCGGAATTGCGGCAACCAGATGATCGAGCTGTTCCTGAGTCAGCTCGACCAACGTCACCATCGCCGGTCGGATGACGCAGGACTGTGGCGGAATGCCATTGGCAGCTATGACAACTGGCGGTGACAGAGCCTCGGCGGCGAACGTCTTCAGGGTGGGAGCACTGAATAACGTGCGCACATGGATTTGCCAGCCCTTCTGGCGCATCGCCTCGACCACCCGCATGGCCAGCAGGGAGTGGCCGCCGAGCTCGAAAAAATCATCCTCCCGACCCACCTGCGCTACCCCGAGCACCTCGGCCCACACCTCCGCAATCATCTGCTCGAGTGCTCCGACCGGAGCACTGTAGGGACGACTCTCCCACTGCGGCACCGGCAGTGCTCTGCGATCCAGCTTGCCGTTGGGTGTCAGGGGCAGGGCTGCCAACGGCACAAACGCTGCCGGAACCATGTACTGCGGCAGCACCTTCGACAAGGACTGCCGCAACCCCGCCACCTCCAAAGCCGCCCCAGGGCGGGCCACCACGTAGGCCACCAGGCGCGGCTCTCCCGGGGAATCCTCCCGAACCAACACCGCCGCCTGTGCAATCCACTCCTGCTGGCGCAGGCACGCCTCGATCTCTCCGAGCTCGATCCGAAAGCCGCGGATCTTCACCTGCTCATCGGCGCGGCCGAGAAAATCCAGAACACCCTCG
>CAZBTV010000316.1:0-3134 GCA_964494895.1 uncultured Steroidobacteraceae bacterium
ACGCAAAGCCACCGGTCTAAAGCGAGGAGCTATGACAGCGGGGTTGCCAGCGGGACGCAAGCTAGTTTTGGAAAAGCCGCGGCCAGAGGGTCGCGCGGAACGAGAACAGGGCGATCAACGCCCGATGCCGGATCCTGCGCTCAGGTTGCGTTGTCGGCCGGCCGATAAGGGGAATGAAAGTCGTGAGTGCCGCAATCTGGAGCGCGCCGGATGAACGTTATTTTGCTTTCCAGGCGCGAAGGCCGCGCCCGGCAATTTGATCTCGCCCACCCTGTAACGCTGGGATTTGTCGCGACGCTGGCGCTCGGCATACTCGGAACGGCTTTCGCCTTGGGCCTGCAGTTAGGTACCGGCCACACACACACGCTCGCTCTGGGAGAGTCCGCTCGCTGGGCGACGATCCTCGCGGAGCAGAAGAGCCAGATCGCGGAGCTCAAGAGCCAATTGCAGGAACGCGTCGATGCCATGGCCATGCGTCTTGGCGAGATCAACGCGCATGTCATCCGGCTCGATGCCCTGGGTAAGCGTTTGACCGAGATGGCCGACATCGACAATCGCGAGTTCGACTTCGGTCGTGATCCACCGACGGGCGGACCTGAGGCGGACGGCGAGGGCGTGAGCGCGCGCATTCCCGACCTGTCCAAGCTGGTGACCGCGCTCGAGGCGCGGGTGGATTTGCGCGACTCACAGTTGGCAGCGCTCGAAAATGTAATTCTCGCACGCGAGCTCAAAAAGCAGATTCACCCAGAGGGCCGTCCCGTCACCGGTGGCTTCATCTCTTCGTACTTCGGCGAGCGTGAAGATCCGTTCAGCGGCCATGAGGCTTACCACAAGGGCGTTGACTTCGCGGGTGCCCAGGGCTCGAGCGTAGTGGCTGTTGCCGCCGGCGTCGTTACATGGGCTGGCCAGCGCACTGGTTATGGGAACCTGGTCGAGATCAATCACGGTGATGGCTACGTGACCCGGTATGCCCACAACGAACGCACGCTGGTTAGCGTGGGCCAGACCGTGAAACGGGGTGAGCGTGTTGCCCTGATGGGCTCAACGGGGCGGTCGACCGGCCCGCACGTGCACTTCGAGGTTTTGCGCAACGGACGGCAGGTCGATCCGCTATCGTTTATCGGGCGGTAGGTCCTAAGCCCCCCGTATCGGTCAAACGCGGTCTCTCCGTCGGCACTGGGCGGCTTGAGCCGGGGGCTGGACGCCCCCACTTCATCCCTCGGTAGAACCAAGTGGGCGTTGTGCGCGTCTATTGCGTACAATACGCCGCTTCTGAAAGCCCGGCCCTCCGCATAAGCGCTTGTCGGGACACAACTTTCGTTTCAGGACTGTCAAGTGCTGCACCTTCTCACGCGCGTTTTCGGCAGCCGCAACGAGCGGCTCGTCCGCAGTTATGGCCGCTATGTGCAGGCCGCCGCGGAGCTTGAGCCTTCCATTGAACGACTGAATGACGAGGAGCTGCGCGGGAAAACCGCCGAGTTCCGGGGTCGTTTGAAAGAGGGCGCGAAGCTCGATGATCTGTTGCCCGAAGCCTTTGCGGTCGTGCGCGAGGCCGCGCGGCGTACGCTGAAGATGCGTCACTTTGACGTACAGCTCATCGGTGGCACGGTACTCCATAAGGGAATGATCGCCGAAATGCGCACCGGCGAGGGCAAGACCCTCGTTGCGACGCTTGCTGCCTATCTGAATGCGTTGCCCGGCGAAGGCGTCCATGTCGTTACGGTGAACGAGTATCTCGCGCAACGTGACGCGGACTGGATGGGACCTGTCTATCGCTTCCTCGGGCTTACCGTCGGCGTGATCAAGAATTCGCAGAGTCCGTTCGAAAAGCGCGAGGCCTACGCATGCGACATCACGTACGGCACCAACAACGAATTCGGCTTCGATTATCTCCGCGATAACCTGGCATTCCGCCTGGAGGACCGGGTGCAGCGTGGGCTGGCCTACGCGATTGTGGACGAGGTCGATTCGATTCTCATCGACGAGGCGCGCACTCCGCTCATCATCTCCGGGCCGGCGGAGGAGAGCACGGAGCTCTACCTGCGGATCAACAAGCTGGTGCCCAGGCTGAAGAAGCAGTTGCAGGAGGACGGTCCGGGCGACTTCTCAGTGGATGAGAAGACCAAACAGGTGCACATCACCGAAGAGGGCCACGAGCATGTCGAGCAGCTGATGTTGCAAGACGGACTGCTTCGTGAAGGCGAGAGCCTGTACGACCCCGCCAATATCCGCCTGATGCATCATCTCAACGCCGCGCTGCGCGCGCATGCCTTGTACAGGCGTGATGTCGAGTACATCGTGCGTGGCGGTGAGGTCATCATTGTCGACGAATTCACCGGACGCACGATGCAGGGCCGGCGCTGGTCCGACGGACTGCACCAGGCCGTGGAGGCAAAGGAAGGGGTGCGGGTTCGCGAGGAGAACCAGACAGTCGCCTCGATCACCTTCCAGAACTACTTCCGCCTGTACAAGAAGCTGGCCGGCATGACGGGCACCGCCGACACCGAGGCGCCCGAATTCCTGCAGATCTACGGGCTCGAGGTGGTCGTCATTCCCACGCACCGGCCGATGATCCGCAAGGACCACGCGGACTTCGTCTATCTGACCCAGAATGACAAGTTCAAGGCCATCATCGAGGACATCCGCGACTGCGTGGAGCGGCAGCAGCCGGTGCTGGTCGGTACCACGTCCATCGAGACTTCGGAGTTTCTTTCCGGGCTGTTGAAAGCCGAGAGTATTCCGCACGAAGTGCTGAATGCGAAACAGCACGAGCGCGAGGCGCAGATCGTCGCGCAAGCCGGGCGCCCCGGCGCCGTGACCATCGCGACCAACATGGCCGGACGCGGCACGGACATCGTGCTCGGCGGTAAGCTGGACGCGGAGTTCTCGGCCGCGGGCGAGGTGGATGACGCCACCCGTGAAACCATGCGGACGCAGTGGCAGGAGCGGCACGAAAAGGTGCTGGCCTCCGGGGGACTGCACATCATTGGCACGGAGCGCCACGAGTCCCGCCGCATCGACAACCAGCTGCGCGGCCGATCCGGACGACAGGGCGACCCCGGCTCGAGCCGCTTCTACCTGTCGATGGAAGACAACCTCATGCGCATCTTCGGCGATCCGAATCGCACGAAGCG
>CAZBTV010000317.1:0-3021 GCA_964494895.1 uncultured Steroidobacteraceae bacterium
GGACGTGCCTCCCGCGGCCACGCCCACGTTGTCTGTCTGGCCGTTTTCATTTCGACCTGGTACAGGCGCCGTTCAACGTCGTGGACCGTCGCCTGGAGACCTCCGGTTGGTTGCAACGCCTCAAAGGGCAGGGGACGGAGATCCACGCCCGCTCGGCCTTTCTGCAGGGACTATTGCTGTTGACCGCTGCCGAGCGGCCAGCGAAGTTCGCACGCTGGGCGGCATTATGGACAGCCTGGGAACAGTGGCTTGCGCACACCCAGCAGACTCCGCTCGAGGCCTGTCTGCGCTTTCTTCTGCGGCGTCCTGACATCGACCGAGTTGTAGTTGGTGCGGACAGTGCTGCGCAACTAGCTGCTTCGCTGGCAGTGCGGGCCGGGGATCACGCGCTGCCCCCGCTCGAGTTGTCGAGCGAGGATCCTGATCTGATCAACCCATCCCGATGGAGCTCGCTTTGAAAGTCGTCGCCATAGTTCAGGCCCGCATGGGCGCCACCCGTTTCCCCAACAAGGTGATGCGTCCGATCGGCGCCGTTCCCATGATCGGGCTGTTGCTACAGAGGCTGGCGCGCGCGCACAGGATTCAGCAGATCGTGCTCGCGACGTCCGAGGATCCACGCAATGCCCCACTGGTGAAGTACATCCGGGAGCTGGGCTACGAGGCGTATCAGGGCAGTGAAAGCGATGTGCTCGATCGATACTTTCAGGCTGCCCGCAACGTTGGAGCTGATGTAGTGGTGCGCATCACGGGAGACTGTCCTTTGATCGACCCGGCTCTGGTTGACGAGGTGATCGCAAAATTCCTGTCCAGTGGTGTCGATTACGCGAGCAACACGTGTCCCGCGACGTACCCCGATGGACTCGATACCGAAGTATTCAGCTTCAGCGCGCTAGCGCGCGCGCATGCGGAGGCAGCTACGCCCCATCAGCGAGAGCATGTCACTCCTTACATGCGCGAAGGGGGGCAGTTCCGCACGCTCAACTATTCCTACAGCGACGATCATTCCCGGGAGCGTTGGACCGTCGATGAGCCTGAAGATCTGGACGTAGTAGCGGCAGTGTTTGCGCACTTCCAACCGCGGATTGATTTCTCCTGGCTGGATGTCCTGGCGCTGCGTGCAGGTGACCCTGCCATTTTCGCTCCAAACCAGTATCTGGTGCGCAACCAGGGCGCTCAGCTGGGCACTGGTCAGAAACTCTGGAAGCGCGCCAAACGCGTTATTCCGGGCGGCAACATGCTGTTGTCCAAACGCGCCGAAATGTTTCTGCCGGAGCAGTGGCCGGCTTACTTCAGCAAGGCCAAGGGCTGCAGAGTCTGGGATCTTGATGGGCGCGAGTATGTCGATATGTCACTGATGGGCATCGGTACAAACATTCTGGGGTATGGACATCCGGAAGTGGATGCCGCGGTGCGCGCTACCGTCGATGCCGGCAACATGAGCACACTGAATTGCCCTGAAGAGGTGTATCTCGCGGAGCGCCTGGTCGAGCTGCATCCATGGGCGGCGATGGCCCGCTTTGCACGCTCCGGAGGAGAGGCCAACGCAATCGCAATTCGCATTGCCCGCGCCGCCAGCGGCCGGCATAAAGTCGCCTTCTGCGGCTACCATGGCTGGCACGATTGGTATCTGGCCGCCAATCTGGGAGACGATACGCGGCTTGCGGGTCATTTGCTTCCGGGGTTGCAGCCAAACGGCGTGCCACCTACGTTGCGCGGCACGGTCTACGCGTTCAACTACAACAAGCTGGACGAGCTCCAGGATCTGGTCAGGGCCCACGACATTGGCGTGATCAAAATGGAAGTCTCACGAAATCACGGACCTGCTCCGGGCTTCCTCGAGGGCGTGCGCAAGCTCGCCATGGAGCGTGGCATAGTGTTGATTTTCGACGAGTGTACGTCCGGGTTCCGGGAGAATCTCGGCGGGTTGCACCAACTGTACGGGGTCGAGCCGGACATGGCGATGTTCGGCAAGGCGCTGGGTAATGGCTACGCCATCACGGCGACGATCGGCCGCCGTGAGGTCATGGAAGCAGCCCAGACCAGCTTCATCAGCAGTACATTCTGGACCGAGCGTATCGGACCCACCGCCGCGCTGAAGACTTTGGAGGTGATGCAGCGCCTGTGTTCCTGGGAGAGGATCACGGCCACGGGGAAGACGATTGCCGCGAGATGGCAGGCGCTTGCAGCCAGGCATGGCCTGTCGATAAGTGTAAGCGGCCTGCCCGCACTCATCGGCTTCGCTTTCAACAGCTCGAATCACCTGGCCTACAAAACATTGCTGACTCAGGAGATGCTGGGGCGCGGGTACCTGGCCAGTACGAGCGTCTATGTGTGTATCGACCATACACCGGAAGTGCTCGAACAGTACTTCGAGGCCCTCGATCCGATTTTCGCGCTGATCAAGGAATGCGAAGACGGTCGCGATGTCGGCACTCTGCTCAAGGGCCCCGTGTGCCACGGCGGCTTCAAGCGTCTTAACTGAGTCCTCCAGGAAATGAACATCGTCTTCCGTGTCGATGCGTCGCGCGTGATCGGTTCCGGTCACGTGATGCGAACGTTGACATTGGCGCGGAGTTTGCGGGCCGCGGGGAGCGAAGTGTGCTTCGTTACCCGCCGGCACGAAGGCGATCTGATTGATCTCATGCGCGAGCAACATTTTCCAGTTATTGCGCTTTGCGCCGCACGCAACGATGTCGTATCGGACACGACGCCGCCCCACGCAGCCTGGGTTGGGGCGAGCTGGGAGAATGATTCGGATGAGACTCGTGCTGCAATCGCTACGCTCGAGCGCAGGCCTGATTGGCTGGTAGTCGATCACTACGGGCTGGATGCACGTTGGGAATCTGCTTTGCGAACCAGCACTGGACGGATTTTCGTCATCGATGATCTCGCCAATCGGCCGCACGACTGCGACATGCTGCTCGACCAGAATCTCGTTGAGAACATGAATGATCGCTACACGGGAAAGCTGCCCGAGCATTGCCGGTCGATTCTCGGGCCGCGCCACGCCTTGTTACATGG
>CAZBTV010000318.1:0-2995 GCA_964494895.1 uncultured Steroidobacteraceae bacterium
GTGAACTCTGGAATCCGGGGAAAACTTCCGCGAGATCGCATGGAACCAGAGCAAACAGGCAGAGGCCGCGCGTAGGAGTTCGAAGTTCTCAGACGATTTGGACGTGTGAAAAGGCTCATATTGGATGAGCGATGTATTCACGGCCAAGAAGCGCTCAGAGATTATGGCTCGGGTGCGGAGCCGCGGGAACCGAGCAACTGAACTACGGCTGATAAAGATCTTTCGTGAGTACAAGATCACAGGTTGGCGGCGGCATGCGCCCGTGTTTGGAAGTCCCGACTTCATATTCCGACCGATGAAGTTGGCGGTGTTTGTTGATGGATGCTTCTGGCACGGGTGCCCCATTCACAGGTCGGTCCCGGCCACTAATACCGAATTCTGGACGGCAAAGCTTGAGCGGAATATGAACCGCGATCGGATGGTGGTCGATCGCCTACACGCCCGAGGCTGGCGAGTGTTGCGCATTTGGCAGCATGAATTGCGCCATTCGGATCGTGTAGCACAACTGGTCAAGGATGTACTATCGGACGAATTGTAGGGACGAAGCGACATTGCCGTGTGGACAACGTCGCGGGCACTGGCTGGATCGCGCTATCATGCTCAACATGAGCGGCGACATACTACGACACGAAGCAGCGATAGGCACCGACCCGTCGCGACCTGTCGCGACAACCCCCGACAGCGATTTCACCCTCACCATCGAAGACGCTGCCCTACTTTATGAGCGCGCTGGTCACCCGCGCACACTACGCAGCATTCAGCGTTACTGCGCCAAAGGCCACTTGGAATATCGTCGTGTCGAGACATCATTTGCAGAGAAGTTCCTTATCAATCCGGACTCAGTGATGAAGCACATCGCATACATCGTGGTGGAACCCCCTGTCGCGACAGGCCGCGACAGGTCGCCACTTGTCGCGACAGAAGTAGTCGCCAGCGAAGATAAGGAGAGTGAAAATCACGAGCCGTCAGTCGAGAGCGTTTACAAGCCGCGACAACCTGCGACAGAGGATCGGTATATCGCGGCGCTGGAACGCGAGAATGATTTTTTGCGCGGTCAGGTCGCAGTAAAAGACGATCAGATCAAAGACCTTACCGAACGCGCACGAGAGACCAATCATCTTATCGGTGGTCTGCAGAAGTTGCTCGCGCCACTGTTGTCCGCACCCGATCGCAATACGGGTGATCGCGATCATCGCGACCCGCTGCACTAGGGGACTGTTATCCCCACGGCTCACGCGTGAGTGCCGCGATACCCTGTAAAATCAATCCATGGACGAGCACGCCGGCAGGATGATCTCAATCAAGGATTTGCTAAAGCAATCCGAGGACATCGTGCTGCGCGGCGCCGACACATTTACCACGAATGGCTTCACGCAGGTGCCCAATGCGATTCTTACGCACGCCAAAATTTCACCGGGTGCGAAGCTAACGTATGCGATGCTGCTGAAGTATGCGTGGGAAAAGAACTCCAGCTTTCCGGGCCAGGCGCAGCTTGCGGAGGACCTCGGGGCAACGGACCGTAGCATTCGCACGTATCTGAGCGATCTTGAAGCGAACGGGTTGGTGGAAATTCATCGCCGCGGCCTCGGGCGGCCGAACCTGTATATCCTCAACGTGACGGTCGCACGTGCTTCCAGCTCAGACCGGAAAATATTTCCGAACAGGACCGGAAACCGTTTCCGCTCTTGAGAGGAAAAATCTTCCTACTAAGAATAGTCATTTCAATAATACTCAATGAAAAATATATATAGCCCAGCTTTGAAAGGCAGAAAGAAGCCCGCGGGCGCCGCTGCTTACGATGGCCATGATGAAGACTGCGAGCTCGCAGCGGACCCGCCGGAACAGAGCGACTGGATGACTGCTATTCGCAATCTGTCGGAGGAAGTGCGCGATCCGTGGCACGAGTAGCTGGAACGCCAGTCCGAAGGCCCAATGCTAGAGGCCCACGAGCCTGCGCGTTTACGCTTCATCGTTGTTCGTTCAATCGCGCTACTGATGCCAGCCTGGCCTCAATAGGGGTTCCGAAGCGCGAGAGGAACCTGGAAGGCAGCTTGCGGATCTACTTCAATATGGACCCGGAGAGGCGCATAATACTGATGTGTGTAAAAGTGCGAACGGCATCGGCGATCGGAGATGGATCGTGTTGAGCGAGGACGGTCGATTCGTCACGCTCGGCCGAGCCACCGACCCGAGTGAGCAGGAGATAGCCCGGGCGGAGGTCGTGCTCCGAGCCCAAGGCTTAGCCGGTTGGCTCGCCATTATGGGGGGCAGCTCCTATTCGTCTCGGACGCCAAGCCTTCTGATGGTCCGTCCTCTTGCTGACCCCAAAGGAACCTTTGATGCCGCCGCGGAGGCGTTTAGGAGCTTGCGAGCAGACGCGGTCGAATCGAGTGAACCTCGGCGGTGCATCCGTCAGTCGGCACGCAAGGCAGCTGAGTAGAGGGTCAACGAGCCGGGAAGGGGCTTCCGAGCTTCTCGACTTCTACGACTTGCTCACCGACGCTAATATCGTACGGTAAGCTCGATGCGCGACACCGACCCCCAGGCTTGGCCTTGACCCTGCGATCGGGACACGGCACAACAGCAACCCACGAGGGACTGAGACTATTCTGAGACTAACCGGATTTAGTCACCAAGCTAAGTTCTCGAGAGCAAAAGCAAAGGGCGCATAGCTCAGTTGGTAGAGCAGCTGACTCTTAATCAGCGGGTCCAAGGTTCGAGTCCTTGTGCGCCCACCAATGATCTGATGCTGTCTCGCATTACAAGTCTCCGGCTGCAACCCCGTGCGCTTGGCCATGCACGCCAACATGCGAGGACCGATTTCCTCTCGGTCGTGGAAGGCGACCACATAGTCAGGCCAGCCCGGCCGAGTGAGTTCGGTGCGAGCCGGACTGGCGTTTGACGGTCCAGCCGATCCGGACCAGCGCGCGCAGGACCATCGCCGCCCTGGTCGCCGGCCAATCCATCAGGCGAGCGCAAACAGGGCTCGCGCCTC
>CAZBTV010000319.1:0-2992 GCA_964494895.1 uncultured Steroidobacteraceae bacterium
GGTGGAACCGCTGAGAGGGATGTTGGTGCTTTCGGCAGCGTTGTCGATGCCCGGAATGGCGCGTACCTCATCGACCAACAGCCTCTTGTAGCCGGCAAGGCTCTCAGGCTTGATATGCGCTGACCGGAACCCGAGGTAGGCAACCGTAACCCCTCTCTCCCGGATTCCAGGATTCAGCGTCACCAGGTTGCGGTAGCTTCGCACAAACAGCAGTGCACCAACCAGAAGCACCATGGAGACGGTGATCTGGGCGACGACCAGTCCGCGCTGTACAAAGAATCGCTCGCGGTTACCGGCCACTCCTCGTTCGCCCGACCTCAAAGAGGTTAGCGGCTCTATGCTCGTACTGCGCAGAGCTGGAAGGATGGCGAAGATGATGCACGTTGAGATACCAGCGGCCGCGGCAAACAGCAGCACGCGCCAGTCAGGCAGGATCGTCAGGTGGATCGTGTTCTGACTGGTATCGAGTGAGCTCACCAGCGCCCGGCTGAGCGGTTGCGCAAGGACAGCGCCTAGAATGGCGCCGCAGGCCGCGAGCAGCGCGCTCTCCAGCAGAACCTGGCGCAGAAGGCGACCACGCGTAGCTCCGAGCGACATTCGAATCGCGACCTCGCGTCTTTTCCCGCTGGATCGAGCCAGCATCAGGTTGGCGAGATTGGCGCATGCAATCAGGAGCACCAGTCCGGTAATCGTCAGCAGAATCTCGAGCGAGGAGTTGTACTGATCGCGCAGAGAACTGACACCGGTGCCGGCCGGATAGGCGGCCAGGCGAAAGGCTTTCCAGGCCTTGAGAGCCTCGGTGCTGTAGCCCTCCGGCGCGGTCTTTGCGAAAAGGCCAGGGCTCAGCGCGTTGAAATACTCCGACGCCCTCTTAAGACTCCAGCTTGGCTTGAGCCGCCCCATCACGTTGTAAACAAACATTTCGCCGCGAGGATGCGGAGGCTTGCAGGTGGGATAGGCAAGGTCAAAGCGATCCCCAACGACCATGCCAAAGAATGATGGCGGAGTCACGCCAAGAACCTGGACCGCGTTTCCCTCGGCAATGATCGTTGTATTGGCCGTGATTGGATCGCCGCCCATCTGCGATTTCCAAAAAGGGTAACTCACGACCACGCGGCTGATTTGGCAGCTTATCTCGTCTTGCGGTTCGATCAACCGCCCCTGGACTGGAGCGACTCCGAGCACGCTGAAAAAATCTCCGCTCACTTCGAGCCCATGCACGCGGTGGGCTTGGTTGGGAGCACCCACCTGAACGTCGCTGGTCCGCCACGCAAAGACGCCGGAGAACGGGTCGTGGTGCTCCTTCACCTCCTGCCACATCGGTATCGTGAAGTCGGTAAAGAAGTTGTCTGTGACACCGAAGCCGTGATTGCCGCCCACGATGCGCAGTTCTTCGAGCTCGCCGGGTTTCGCGACGGGAAGCGCACGAATCCGCACGGCGTCAAGAATCTCAAAAATGGCGGTGTTGGCTCCGATGCCGAGCGCGAGCGTGGCCACCACGACGAAAGCGAAGCCCGGGCTTGTGACGAAGACACGCAGTGCGCCGCGCAGATCTTGCCACAGACTCTCAATCCCAAGCGCGGCATCCTCCGCCGAGACGCGCTCACGCATCGCCGTCGGGCTGCCGAAGCGTTTGCGCGCATCGCGCTCCGCCTCTTCGCGGCTCATACCCTCGGCCATACTGTCGTCAATACACATGGCCATGTGTTCCCGCAGCTCTGCGTCAATCTCATGCTCCAGATACGCTCGCCTTCCCAGTGATCGGAGTCTTCGGAAGAGTGCCATCGTTCACCTCATGCAAAGCGCAGAACCGCATCGACGCCTTTTACTACCTGCGCCCAGTTCTTTTCGCGGCTGGCAAGATGCTCGCGGCCAGCGCGCGCGAGCGCGTGCCACTTGGCTTTGCGCCCATAATCGGTAACCGCCCAACTCACGCGCACCCAGCCGTTCTGCTCCATGCGGTGGAGCGCAGGATAGAGCGACCCGTCCTCCACGATGAGGAGTTCGGCGCTGACCCGCCGGATGTGCATCAGAATGCCGTATCCATGCATAGAGCCGAGCTGCGAAAGAGTCTTGAGGATCAGGAGATCGGGTGCGCCCTGTAGGTCGTTCTTTGCCATATGCTTCTACCCTAGATGTCAAGGGTAGAACCCAGCCTAACGTTGCCTACCCTAGATGTCAAGGGTGAACAGCCGAGGTTCGCGAATCTGGAATGCGATATCAGGCCAATGAACTCATTGAGCAAGGGCGGGAACCCTCGGACGTCAGTCCCGTGAAACGCCGTTCTCGTCAGGAAACGTGTTTGCAGCGAAGCCAGGGCAGGAATTGAGGCGGTGCGACCAATATCTCAAAGCTCCTGCAAGGTAACGGATGTCTCAGGTCCACAACGTAACGCATGTCACGGTACACTCACACGCGATGGTAAGACCGTTCTCATGATTTCGACACCGGTACGCAAAAACAAATCAAAGAACCAGAACGATGTCCAGAAATCTCGGCCCATGTACGCCCTTGACGCGTGTCATTTCAATATCTGCGGTAGCAGAAGGTCCGGAGATAAATGTAGTCGGTAAAGTTGCTGTTGTAGAAAGCCGGTCGAAGGATTCCGGTACTGTTTCAACGACCTGATTTGCGAGGACAATGCAGCAGTGATAATCGGGAACCAGAGAGAGCTGTCGCGGTCCTTGTGTGTCTGCATTCTGTAAAACAATGCTTCCCGTCTCGGCAATGGCCACTGTGCATCCGGTTAAAACTCCATCGAATCGATCGAGGTCGACCGCAGGGGTGTCTTCGGCAAGATGGAAAGTATATCCATCCGGTAGCCATGAAGAGGGGATACCGCGTGGAATGGCAAGGCGATGGACTTTACGTTCAGCAAGAATTCCAGAGATTGTCTTTTGTAGCTCGGTGGAAGAAGTTCGATAGACGCCGGCATCGTATTCCCACAAACGATCTTCGAGAAGCTCCAACTTTTCAGCTTCGCTCTTTTGTC
>CAZBTV010000320.1:0-2989 GCA_964494895.1 uncultured Steroidobacteraceae bacterium
CTGACGTCCGGGTGATGGATGATGGGAGCGGGGCCGCTCGGCTGCGGAACCGGCGGTTTCCCTTGGATGCGAGCTCGAGCCCACTCCGCCGCGCGTTGGAATGCCCGCTCTCCCATCGCGTATCCCTCGAGCCCGACTGATAAACGGGCGGCGTTCATCATGATGAACATGTATTCGAGGCCGCGATTGGCTTCGCCGACGAGATAACCAACAGCACCGTCGCGATCGCCGAATGCAAGCACGCATGTGGGGCTGGCGTGGATGCCGAGCTTATGCTCGATCGAAACACAACGGACCTCGTTGCGCGCGCCGAGCGAGCCATCCTCATTCACGAGCACTTTCGGAACGATGAACAGTGAGATGCCCTTCACGCCGGGCGGCGCGCCTTCTATGCGCGCCAGCACCATGTGGATGGTATTGCTGGTCAAGTCGTGCTCGCCCCAGGTGATGAAGATCTTCTGTCCATAGAGGCGATAGTGACGTCCATCCGGCACAGCTCGCGTACGCACCTGCGCGAGATCCGATCCGGCCTGAGGCTCGGTCAGGTCCATCGTGCCTGTCCATTCGCCGCTGATCATCTTCGGCAGAAAGAGTTGCTTCTGGGCTTCAGAGCCGCACAACTCCAGCGCGTGGACGGCACCGTGCGTGAGCATCGGACAAAGCTTGAAGGCGAGGTTCGATGACGCCCACAGCTCCTGCACGGCCGTCACGAGCATCTGTGGCACTCTTTGCCCGCCAAATTCCGGCGGCGTGCCGAGCTGGGGCCAGCCTCCAGCGACGAACTGTTGATAGGCCTCGCGAAAGCCTGGCGCGCTGACGACGCCCTCCGGCGTCCACCGGGCACCCTCTCTGTCGCCGGGTTGGTTCAGCGGATCGAGCACGTCCTGCGCCAGGCGCGCCGCCTCGTCGAGCACCGATGCGGCGAGCTCGTTGGAGTACTCGGCGAGCTCCGGGCACGACGCGAGCTGTGCCGCTCCCAGCAGTTCCTCGATGACAAAACGCAATTCCCGAAGTGGCGCGCGGTACATGTGAATCCCCTGATGACGCCTGCCGGCATTCTACCCTTTATTCAGAGTTATCCTACTCGCCAGTAAGATATCGACCACAGCGCGCCTGCCAGCGCAGTGGCGGGCCTAAAGTGGCAAGTTGGGCGAGGCGAGCGCCGGGACGATGTTCGCGGCGAGGAAATCGACGAAGCGCTGCACGCGGGGATCCGTCTCCAGCGAAGTCGGGTAGAGCGCATACAACGCGGCGGCCGGTGGCACCGTCCACTCCGGTAGTACGGGCTTCAACCGCCCAGTAGCAAGACCCTGGCGGCATAGAAACTCAGGCAGCAGCCCTATCCCCAGGCCGGCCGCGGTGGCGGCGTGTAAAACGGCGGGATCGTTGATGGCGAGCTTCGGTGAAAGCGGTACCTCCGCGCGCTGCGAGCCTCGCTCGAGCCTGAGCCGGAATTCCGGCAGATCGGTCGCCTCGGGAGTCAGCAGGTCGTGGCTACGGAGATCCTCCGGCCGGGTTGGCAGGCCGCGCTGCTGAAGATAAGAGACAGTCGCACACAGGAGAGATGGAGGCGAGCCAAGGAGTCGCCCGGCAACCGCCGGATCCGGTGCCGCCTGCGCCCGAATTGCAACGTCCCACCCTTCCACAACCGTTTCGTTATCCAGAGCGACCTCCAGCGGCAAGTCCGGAAACGCTTCGAGAAAGCGGGGCACCAGAGGCGTCAGCAGAACACGCCCGTAAGTTGGATCGGCGACCACACGCAACGGTCCCGCTGCCGGTGCATGGAGTTTTGCAATTGCGGCGCGAGCAGCATCCGACTCCTCAACAACCCGCTTCGCGTGTGGATACAGCAAACGGCCGGCGGCCGTGAGTCCGATCCGTCGGGTAGTCCGCTCCAGCACGCGGACACCGAGTCCGCTCTCGAGATCCGCAATAGCGCGACTTACCGCGGCTTTGGGAACACCCAGTGCACGAGCCGCTGCGGAAAAGCCGTTCAGGTCCACAACCTTGGCCAGAACGGCGAGCTGCGCAGGCGTCCAGATCAGATTCAAGTCAGCCCCAATCTCCCGTGGGTCAATGCATATTGTTTCATCGAAGAGCCATACAGGCCAAGCTTCAGGCAGGTAAAATTCGTCGGCGGTCACTTTTCGCCGACAGCCGCGCAGGCGGAATACGGCTCGCAGCGGCGAAAGTGGCGTCTCATGTTCCCGAGCTGCAACAGCCTTTGGGCGGCTTGCTGGAAAGCACCGCAGAGGCGGACTTGAAGCGATTCGACAAGAGGAAAGTTATGAAAATCACCATAGACGCCGTCACCAGCGACCTGTTCGCAAACAGCCTTGGAAACCTGTCGGCTGTCCTCGAGAAGGGCCTGGCCCATGCGACGGCCAGGAAATTCGATCCCAGTGTGCTGTTCAATGCACGTCTCGCCCCCGACATGTTTCCGCTGTCGCGCCAGGTACAGATTGCCTGTGATCTGGCCAAGAACTCCGTCGCACGCCTCGCGGGTCTCGAGCCGCCGCGGTTCGAGGACAACGAGAAAACGATCGAAGAGCTCCGTGCGCGCATCGCGCGGACGATCGACTATCTCAAGGGGGTTCCATCGAGCGCGTTGGAAGGTGCCGAAGATCGCGACGTCAGGGTACCCGCCGGTCCTGACAAGTTCCTGGACTTCAAAGGACTGGATTTCATCCAACGCAGGGCCATCCCGAACGTGTTTTTCCATATCACGACGGCGTACGCCATTCTTCGACATAACGGGGTGGAAATCGGCAAACGTGACTTCCTCGGTGACCGCTGACAAGTCTCCGGGTCAGAGCTTGAGTTGGTTCGCTACGTTTGTCTCGCGGGACACATGCGAATGTGCCCCGCGAGCATTGTCAAATCACGCCCGTTGAATATGACAAACCGCCTCCCGGCGCCTTGAAAACCGTTCACATTCGGCGACGGAACGCGAAGGGAATCACGGCACTGCTCAATAGCTCCTGCCACT
>CAZBTV010000321.1:0-346 GCA_964494895.1 uncultured Steroidobacteraceae bacterium
GTAGGCCGGCACGACAACTTCTTCGATCTCGGCGGCCACTCGCTCCTGGCTGTGCAGTTGGTATCGCGGATCCGCAAGGCATTGGATGTGGAAGTTCCGCTGAGCGAGCTGTTCGCCCATCCGCGACTGAGTGCGCTGGCGGTCGGCCTCGAGGCAGCCGCTCCGGCAACACTGCCGCAGATCCCTCTGGTCAGCCGCGACGGAGCGCTACCGCGTCGGAGCACGGGTCCTCGACCTGGCGTCGTCCTTTCTGGCTCAGCTCGAGCTGCGCGATATCGCGCGCCCCTTCCTTGAGGAGCTGAGTCGGGCAACCCGGGAGACCGTGCACACGGTGGTGCTAGACGCG
>CAZBTV010000321.1:356-2976 GCA_964494895.1 uncultured Steroidobacteraceae bacterium
GCGCTACCGCTGTCCCTGGCACAGCAGCGCCTGTGGTTCCTGAGTCAGATGGGAGAGGTGAGCGCGGCGTATCACATCCGCGGGGCGGTACGCTTGAGCGGTGCGCTCGATACTCGGGTTCTGCAGCGAGCCCTTCAAGGCATCGTGCAGCGGCACGAAACATTGCGCACTTGCTTTGAGCTGTGTGACGGAGAGCCATTGCAACGAGTGAAGCCGCGGGCCGAGTTGGTAGTGCAAGAACAGGATCTGCAGGGACACGCTGCAGCGGCGTCCGAAGCGCAGCGCCTGAGCGAGGCTCACTCGCATATCCGCTTTGACCTGCAGCGGGAGCTGCCTGCGCGCGTGCTGCTACTGCGGGTGGGGCGGGAAGAGTACCTGCTACAGGTAGTGATGCACCACATCGCCGCTGACGGTTGGTCAGTCGGGGTGTTTCTGAAGGAACTGAGCGCGCTCTACAACGCCTACCTGCGGGGAGATCCCGATCCGCTGGTGCCGCTGCCGATCCAGTACGCCGATTACGCTGCCTGGCAACGCAGCTGGCTGGCTGCTGGGGAGCTGGCACAGCAGCGTCAGTTCTGGCGCGACAACCTGAGGAGTGCGCCCACCTTGTTGGAGCTGCCGACAGACCGGCCGCGGCCCGTCCTGCAAGATCTGGCGGGCGACACCGTGCCAGTGAAATTGGGTGGCCGACTGAGCCAGCGCCTGAAGGAGCTTAGTCGGCGCCATGGGGTGACGCTGTACATGACGATGCTGGCCAGTTGGGCGGTACTGTTGTCCCGGTTGAGTCGTCAGGAGGAAGTGTTGATAGGCAGCCCGGTAGCCGGGCGCAATCGAGCGGAGATCGAGCCGCTGATAGGCTTTTTCGTCAATACCCTCGCGCTGCGGTTGGATTTGCAAGGCGACCCCACCTTGGAGCAATTGCTGGCGCGCACCAAGGCGCAGGTGCTTTCAGCGCAGCGGCATCAGGATCTGCCGTTTGATCAAGTGGTCGAGGCGGTGAGACCCCCGCGCAGCTTGTCGCACACCCCGTTGTTCCAGGTGATGTTCGACTGGCATAACACTCCCAAGAGCCACCTGCAGATGGGGGAGTTGCAGGTAAGCGCCGTCGAGAGTGCGCTGAAGACGGCGCAGTTTGATCTGACGCTATCATTGACTGAGGGAGAAACGGGGATCAGCGGGGTACTTAACTATGCCACCGCGCTGTTCGATCGGGACACCATGCAGCACTACCTGGGCTACTGGACATGTCTGCTGGAAGCGTTCGCAGGAGACGATAAAGCGAGCGTAATGCGTGTAAGTCTAGTCCCGGAGAGTGAGCGACATCGGGTGTTGTACGAGTGGAACCAGACGGCACGAGAGTATCCACGGGAGCTGTGCGTACACCAGCTGTTTGAAGCGCAGGCTGCATGCGCACCTGAGGCAACGGCCGTCGTGCATGGGGAGCAGCACCTGAGCTATGGAGAGCTGAACGCACGTGCTAACCGCTTGGCGCATCACCTGCGCGAGTTGGGAGTCGGTCCGGATAGCCGGGTAGCGATCTGCCTGGAACGCAGCGTGGAAATGCTGGTGGCCATGTTGGCCACCTTGAAGGCGGGGGGGGCCTATGTGCCGCTGGATCCCAATTACCCGCCCGAACGCTTGGTTTACATGGTGCAGGACAGTGCACCGGCCGTGGTGCTCTACCACGGTACCATACGCAACAACGTCACTGCACATCTGAGTGATCGCGCGCCGCTGTTGGATCTGCGGGCGGATGCCAACGACTGGCAGCGTTGCAGCGAATCCAATCCCAATCCACTCGAGGTGGGTCTGCATGCACATCTGCTTGCGTATGTGATCTACACGTCCGGATCCACAGGGTGGCCCAAGGGGGTCATGGTGGAACATAGCGGGGTGGTCAACCAGATCACCGCGCTTGCCGAGCTCATCGGCCTTGCTGCGCAAGATCGGGTGCTGCAGTTCGCGTCTCTGTCCTTCGATGTTTCTGTTGAAGAAATCTTTGCCAGCTGGGCCTGCGGAGCCACGCTCGTCTTGCGCACGGACGAGTGGCTAGCGGGTGGTCGGGAGTTCTGGGCGTTGTGTGAAGCTTACAACGTCAGTGTAGTGGATCTGCCGACCCAGTTTTGGCATCAACTGGTCCAGGAGCACAGTCCTGTGGCTGCCGGTGTGCGGCAGGTCATCATCGGGGGAGAGGCAGTAAGCGGGCGAGCGCTGCAAAGGTGGTTTGCCGGCAGTGGACATCGGCCACGGCTGCTCAACGCCTATGGTCCAACCGAAACGACGGTCAATGCGACCATGCACATGGTCACCGAGGGTGACTCGCGCACGATCGGGAGACCGAGCGCCAACACGCGTGTCTACATAGTGGACGAGCGGATGCATCCGGTGCCGATTGGTGTGAGCGGGGAGTTGTACATCGGCGGAGTACAGGTGGCGCGCGGCTATCTGAATCAACCGGAACTGACCGCGGAGCGCTTCATCGAGGATCCGTTCACGTCCGGTGGACGGTTGTATAAAACCGGGGATCTGGGGCGGTGGCTGTCGGACGGCAACATCGAGTTTTTAGGCCGCAACGACTTCCAGGTGAAGATCCGCGGGTTCCGGATCGAGCTGGGGGAGA
>CAZBTV010000322.1:0-2971 GCA_964494895.1 uncultured Steroidobacteraceae bacterium
ATGACCAGGGGCTGATGCGAGTGCGGATCGCTAGCATCAATGATTTGCCGATTGCGGCGGCGGACCGGAAGTATCACTGGCGGCTGGGGCGGCGGCCGGACGACCACCCTGGATTGAGTGCGGTGGGTCTCTAACTTACATAGATATGATCAGGCACCGCGAATTGATAAAGTCTTTGTTACTTGATGTGGTGAAGTTCGAATAAAATAGACTTGACCAAATCGCCCGGATTGATAAACTCTTTGTTATATGGTGATGTCGGGTGCTCGGGCCCAGAAGAGGGGTATGCCGAAGAGTCCTGCCGCGCTGACTGCCATGCCTCCCGCTGCCGAGCAGGCACTGCGGGGTCTGGGCGAGAATCTGGCGATTGCCCGTGTTCGGCGTCGTGAGTCGCAACGAGCGTGGGCTAAGCGGTTGGGGTGCTCGGTGCCGACGCTGATCCGGATGGAGCGCGGCGACCCGGGCGTAGGCGTCGGGATTTACGCGACTGCATTATGGTTAATCGGGCGGGTGGCCGCGCTGCCGGAGCTGGCGGCACCTGGGAATGATCGGGGCGCCCTTGAGAATGATGTGCGGGATGCCCTGAAGCGGCGTGCTGTACGGGCAAGCGCTTCGGCAGAAGCGCGACTCGGCCGTGGGAAGTAGCGAGGGCGGCCGCCCGGACCGCACTCGTCCGGTTGGCGGCTTGGGGGCCAGTACGGCCGCCACAGGTGCCACGGCCGGCGAGCGGGGCACCAGGGCTCCTGGCGCGCGCGCCGCCAAGGCTCCCATCTACCAGCCCACCGACCGCCTGTATCTCTGGCTTCTCACCCGGCCCGAAGAGCCCTTACCGGTGGCCGAGCTGAATCTGGTGAGATCAGTGCAGGGGGTCTCCTTGCGCTATCTCGACTCCTGGCTGCAGCGTGGCTTTCCGTTAAGCGAGGACTTGCCGCTCATCGACGAGGAGTTTCTGCCGCCCGAAAAGGGCACGGCCGTGGGTGCGGTGGATGATGCAAGACCGGATCGCTGGGGTGAGCGGGTCATCCGGTTCATCGACAAGCCACCGCGACTGTCACTGCTCGAATACCTGTATTTCGCGGGCGATGACCGCTTCGGGGCGCTGGGTGTCTCGACCTCGGGCGAGGAGTACCTCCCCCGAAGACTGGGCCCCCTGCCGACACTGGAGGATGCCGACGAGATCCACACTCTCATCCGAAAAGTGCAGGAAAACGAGCCCGTGCCGCCCGAGCAGAAGCGGCTCATCTCGCCCGGCGTCACGATGGGCGGCGCCCGTCCCAAGGCGCTGCTCAACATCAGTGGCGACCAGTGGGTCATCAAATTCTCCGACGGAGAGCCCACGGATACCCCCTTGGTCGAGCACGCCTCGATGACGCTGGCGCAGAAAGCCGAGATCCGTGTAGCCGCCACCATGGCGGTTGCCCTGACTCATGGCCACGCGGTTGCCATAAAACGTTTCGATCGAAACCGGGGATTGCGGCTGCATTGCCTGTCCGCTTGCGTGGCTTTGAGAGCCGCAGGGGAGCGCTTCGGTTACCCGGAGTTGGCGCAACTGTTGCGTCGCAGGGGTGTGACGGAGGGGGACGTCTACATAGGTCACATGCGCGAGTTGTTTCGCCGCATGGTGTTCAACATCCTCATCGATAACACCGATGACCACGAGAAGAATCACGCGGTGTCGATGACCGATGCGCAACAGTACGAGCTCTCTCCGGCCTACGATGTGCTGCCCTCCGGGCAGGCGCTCGGGTTCCAACAGATGCGTGTCGGCGAGCAAGAAGCCGATTCAACGCTCGCGAACGCGTTGACAATGTGTCAGATGTTCGCTCTCAGGAAGGATGACGCCGTTCGCGAGATTCGCGCGGTGACCCGGGTCGTCGATGGCTGGAAAGATCACTTCAGAGCTTGTGGCGTGACCGCCGGCGACATCGAGCTCTACACGGAGCAGATCGACCGGCCGTTCCTGCGCGAGCAGCGCAATGAGGTGAAGGGTGGGCGCGCGCGCTGACTACTCCGGCAGTGCTCCATCAGGTGTAAATCCAAACACCTTGCCGTAAAACGCCAACTCCGATTCGAGCGACCGCACGATATTCTCCGCACGCCGGAAGCCATGCTGCTCGCCCTCGAATTCGATGTAGGCAACGGGTACTCCCTTCGCCTTCAAAGCCGCGACGATCGCCCGCGACTGGTCCGGGGGGACGACCTTGTCATCGGCTCCCTGAAACGTAATGAGCGCTGCCTTGAAGCTTTCCAGATGGCGAATCGGAGCGCGCGCCTCGTAGATCTCCCGGCCCTGGGGCAGCGGAGCGACCAGTCTATCGAGATAACGGGCTTCAAACTTATGGGTATCACGCGCGAGCGCTTCGAGATCGCTCACGCCGTAGTAGTTGGCTCCCGCGCGGAACACATCGTGAAAGGCCAGTGCGGCGAGCACCGTGAAGCCCCCGGCGCTGCCGCCTCTGATGGCGGTGCGCTTGCCATCGACACGGCCCGCGTCGATGAGATATTTAACCGCCGCTACGACATCACCGACGTCGACGACACCCCAGTTGCCGTTGAGACGCTCGCGGTAAGCACGCCCGAATCCGCTGCTGCCGCCATGGTTGACATCCAACAGCGCAAAGCCGCGTGAGGTCCAATACTGGGTTGTGAGGGCGAATTCGGGTTTCGAGTGGCTCGTCGGCCCGCCATGGACTTTCACCACCAGCGGGGGCTTTTCGGCGGGTGGAGCGCTGGCCTCGGGATTCGTTGGCGGATAGTAAAACGCGTGCGCCGTCAGACCGTGCGCGGTAGGAAACTCGATCGGCTCGGCCACCGAGATCCAGGCCGGATCCAACTTCACCGACCCCGGGGCGCGCAAAATACGGTAGCCGCTGGTTTTGAGATCGATCGCGACGAGGGCAGCCTCGGCCTGCGCGGATGCGGCCACAGCAACCGCCGTATCCGGGGACATGAGCTGGATGTTCGACAAGCC
>CAZBTV010000323.1:0-2941 GCA_964494895.1 uncultured Steroidobacteraceae bacterium
ATTGCTTCCGTGAAAAAACTTCGTGCCTACGTGAACGTTCCGCAGGACTATTCGCGCACTGCGAAGCCAGGCCTGATCGCCGATCTCACTTTTCCCGATCTTCCGGGCAAGCGTGTTCCGGGCAAGCTCGTTTCAACTGCCGATGCCATCGATCCTTCTTCCCGTACTTTGCTGGTGCAATTCGAGGTCGACAATTCCAGCGGTGAACTGCTGCCCGGAGCTTATGCTGCCCTGCATTTGAAGCTACCCGCCGGAACATCCAGCTATATCGTTCCCGCAACTTCTCTCATGTTCCGCTCAGAAGGTCTCCGCCTCGCGACCGTCAAAGACGGCAAGGCTTACCTGCTCCCCGTTACCGTCGGACGTGACTTCGGCACTGAAGTCGAGATCATCTCCGGCTTGACCGGAAACGAATCGATCATCATGAATCCGGTGGATTCGCTGTTGCAGGGGCAGCAAGTTCGTATTGGCCAAAGCTCCTCAGGGGCTGCGCAGTGACGAGTCGATCTGCGTTTGCTGCTGACCGGCTACTCGCCGCGAGCGTTCTGACTTTCACCATTCTCACAGTTGCCTGCACCGTCGGACCGAAATACCAGAAGCCGCCCGTAGTGGCGCCTCCTGAATATAAAGAAACGGGCCAGTGGAGGCCCGCTCAGCCAAGCGACTACATCGCCAAAGGCAAATGGTGGGAGATCTACCAGGATCCCCAACTCAACGCGCTGGAAGAACAAATCAGTGTCTCAAACCAGACATTGAAGGCGGCTCAGGCGCAGTACACACAGGCGCGCGCCTTGGTTCGTTTCGATCGGGCGAGTTATTTCCCCACCCTGACAGCAAATCCCAGCGTAAACAGGACTCATCTTTCTCAGCATCGCCCCCTCGGATCTCTGTCCAACGGTACGACCTACAACGATCTCGTCCTTCCCATGGACGTCTCCTACGAACCAGACCTTTGGGGGCGCATCCGCCGCACTGTCGAGCAGAGCCGCGAGAACGCTCAGGCCAGTGCCGCCGATCTGGAGAACGTCAGCCTTAGCCTGCACGCTGAGCTGGCAATTGATTACTTCCTGATGCGCAGCCTGGACGCCGAGCAGCAACTTCTGAATTCCACCGTCGCCGCCTACGAGAGAGCTCTCCAACTCACGCAGAATCGTTACAGGGGCGGAGTCGCTTCGCAAGTCGATGTGGCGCAGGCGCAAACGCAACTTGAATCCACTCGCGCTCTTGCCATCGACGATGCACTCTCACGCGCCCAATTCGAACACGCTATTGCCGTGCTCATCGGCAAGCCTCCAGCAAGTTTCAGCTTGCCTGCTTCTCCCCTGAGCACTCCGCCTCCGATCACTCCTCCCGGTCTTCCGTCGGAATTACTCGAGCGACGCCCTGACGTCGCGTCATTTGAGCGGCACATGGCCGCAGCCAACGCAGGTATTGGTATCGCGAAGGCGGCCTATTATCCCACCGTGAATCTTGGTGCTGGTGGTGGGTTCGAAAGCGCAACTGCGGGACTATTGCTGAACGGCACTAGCGGATTCTGGTCTGTTGGCGCATCGGCGCTGCAAACCGTGTTTGACGCCGGCCGTCGCCGCGCCGTCACACAACAGGCCCAGGCCATTTACGACCAGACTGTCGCGAATTATCGGCAGACTGTCCTGAATGCATTCCAGGAAGTTGAGGACAATCTAGCCGCGCAACGCATTCTCGACAGCGAAGCCGAGACTCAACAAGCAGCCGTCTCTGCCGCCGAGCAGTCTCTCGCGCTTTCGACGAACCGTTACCGAGGTGGAGTTACAACATATCTGGAAGTGATCACGGCCCAGAGCGCTGCGCTTTCGAACGAGCGCACTGCGGTTCAGATTCTTGGACGCCGCATGACTGCCAGCGTTCAGCTGA
The DNA here is from genome assembly GCA_964494895.1 of uncultured Steroidobacteraceae bacterium. Taxonomy (GTDB): domain Bacteria; phylum Pseudomonadota; class Gammaproteobacteria; order Steroidobacterales; family Steroidobacteraceae; genus 13-2-20CM-66-19. The sequence goes on from CAZBTV010000323.1 coordinate 1,894, forward strand.
TCAAAGCCCTTGGCGGCGGCTGGGATGTGAAAGACCTGCCTTCCATGCAAGCAGTGGGCGCCGTGTCCGCCGGACATTAGCTAAGTTTCAAAAGCGACCGTGGTTCATCGCGGAAGGGCTCGCCCTTTGGGGTGGAAGCACCGGGTCTTTGGTGGAAGCACCGGCCTTTGGTGGAAGCACCGGCCTTTAGGCCGGTGAATCGAAACGCTTTCCCGCCGGGCTTTTAAGCCCGGCTAAACCAGTCGCAGCAGGTTACTTCAGTCCACCTCGCGATGGTAACGTTCGTGCTTTGCTCTCTCTCCGACCATGCATTATTTTGCTTCCGTCCATGAGTAGCGAGAGAGACTGGATCGAGTTGATCGCCGCCGACGCGCCGCTATTCGCGGATCGCCGCAGCGAACCCCGCCTGGCGGCGGAAGGGCAGGTCAAGGTCTCTCTGGATGAAGCCGGAACCACCCACGAATTTCACGCCGATCTCGTAAACTTCAGCCAGCGTGGTATGTGCATTCGTCATACTTTCTCGGGTCTCAGGCCCTGTCAGACGCTTCGGGTTTTGTCTGCCGACGGAGAGATTCGCGCCGAGGTCGCCTGGAACTGGGCGGTCGGCGCAGTAATCATCTCCGGCCTGCGCAGTATTTCCTAATCGCCTGTCCTGCCCACGGAGTTCGTTCGATGTGGTGCCCGGTTCGCATCCCTCTGTTGGACGCTAACCTGGGACTAGTTGGAGAGTTCGTCCAACACTCTGCCACTGCTATCCACTAACCGAATTCGTACTGCCGGCTGTCCCATCGCATGCGTCGAACAACTCAGGCACGGATCGTACGCCCTCACCACCGCAGCCACACGATTCAGAGCACCTTCCTCCAGCTTCGTTCCATTCACGTAGTGCTCGCTCACCTGCTGCACGCTGCGCCCGATCGCCAGATTATTGTGCCCAGTCGCAACGATCAAATTGGCCCACTTCATCGCACCCTGTTCATCCACCTTGTAGTGATGGATGAGCGTGCCGCGCGGCGCCTCGATTACGCCGATACCCTCCAGCGCATTT
>CAZBTV010000324.1:0-2919 GCA_964494895.1 uncultured Steroidobacteraceae bacterium
GCAGCGGGCATCGGCGCGTAGTACCTGCTCATTCCCGTCATGAGGAAAGGCCTCCATGTCATCGACCTGTCCGCGGCGGGGCTCCTTCCGGGGATCATCATGGCCTTGCTCCTGGCTGTTGTAGTGGCTCTCGCACCCGCATGGTGGGCACAACGTCTGCGGATCGTTGATGCGCTGGCGATCAGACACTGACAGTCCCCAAACCCGAGCGCAAAGGGACTGCACTTGTTCGCAACACTCAAGCAAATTCGATCGTTGCTGGCGATAGGACTGCAGACGCTTCCCCGGCGAAAGAGCACCTCCGGTGTGGTCATCATCGGCATTGCCGCCGTGGTGGGGGTGCTCGTATCGGCTTTGGCGATCTCGGCAGGAATTGAGCATACGCTGAAGGGCAGCGGGCGCGACGACACGGTGCTGCTGCTGAGCGCCGGCTCCGACGGTGAGACGGGAAGCATAGTCTCCCACGACGAGCTGGCAACGATCGAATCTGCGCCGGGCGTTGCCAGGACGAGCGGCGGAAAGGCGCTCGTCTCGCCCGAGATCGTCAGCGTCTTTCCTGCGGCGTTCAAGAAGTCAGGAAATCCAGCGAACGTGAGTCTGCGCGGGCTCAGCGCCGAGGGTTTTGCGATTCACCCGACGATTCGCATCACCGCGGGCCGGGCGTTTCGCCCCGGGCTGCGGGAAATCATCGCGGGTACGGGGGTGGCGCGGCAGTTCCAGGGATTTGCCGTCGGTGATCGTGTTGGGGTGGGCAGTACGATATGGACGGTCACAGGCCATTTCGAATCCGGCGACGTTCGCGATTCGGAGGTGTTGGCGGATATCGGTACGGTGCAGTCGAGTCTGGACATGGGTGGCCACTACAACTCCATCTACGCCCGGTTGCAGTCCGCCGCCGATTTGCCCGCCTTCAAGGAGTACGTCGCTCACAACCCGTCGTTGCATCTGGACGTACAGACGGAAGCCCAGTACTTCATCTCCCAGTCCCAGGATCTGGCCGCAGGGCTCACGGTTGCCGCCTACGTGATCGGCGTCATCATGGCTCTCGGAGCGCTGTTCGGCGCGGTCCACAGCTTCTATATCTCAACCGACATTCGCATGTCTGAAATGGCGACTCTGCGCGCCATCGGCTTCGGCGCGGTGAGCGTGATGATCGCCTTCCTCATCGAGGCGCTTGTTCTGGCGGTGGCCGGGGGCTGTATTGGTGGCGCATCCGCCTGGCTGCTGTTCAACGGGTACACGGCTAGCACGATCAACGGAATAAATGGTGGATTGTCTCAAGTGGTCTTTCAGCTCCGCGTATCGCTGCCCTTGATCATTCAGGGCGTGATATGGGCCTGCGTGATCGGCCTGTTGGGGGCGCTGGCGCCCGGCATCCGTGCAGCCCGACTGCAGGTGGCGGAAGCGCTGCGACGGTAGAAACCATCGGAGGACTCTGAGCGCCGAGGTTGCGATGTCCTGCTTCGAGGAAGGGGGAGGTATTCATGCGGGTACTCGCGCGTCCGGGAAATGACACGGAGACGGCCATTGCGTCCGGCGCCGGCCTGTACCCGCTGTCCTCGGCTCAAGAGGTCGTCTGGCTCGATCAAGTATTGCTTCCCGATACTCCGCTTTATAACGTTGGCATCGGATGGCGTGTTCAAGGGAAGCTTGACGCGCGTGTTTTCGAGCGGGCGATCAATCTAACCGCGAATACCAACGATGCCCTGCGCATCCTCCTGCACGAAGAACGCGGACGTGCGCTTCAGCGAGTACTGCCGTCTGTTGAGATCAGGGTTCCAGTCATTGATCTGTCAGGTGAGCCGAATGCCGACCAGCGCGCTCTCGCCTACATGCAGGGCAGGCTAGCCACGCCATTCCGTCTCTACCAAGAGCTCCTATGGACATCAGAGCTCATCCAGGTAAGTGATTCATGCACTTACTGGCTGCTACGCTGCCACCACCTGGTTGCGGACGGCTTTAGCATCGCGCTGATCCTTTACGTCGTGGCTGGCGCATACAACGCGTTGCTGAATGACACCACCGCGGGCGATCCTGGCCCTTCCTACTTTGAGTTCCTGGATGAAGACCGGCAGTATCAGCGGTCGGATCGCTACTTGCGTGACCGCGAATTCTGGTGCGAGCGCTATGCGCAGCTACCCGAGTCCTTCATTGTACGCGCGGGCAACCACCTGGTTGGCGGGGGTGCACCGAGTGGTCGAGTGTGCTGGCCGATACAGCCTTCCGACTATCGACGGCTGGCCGAGTTTGCGGCCGGACACGAGGCCACATTCTCTCATCTCATGCTCGCAGCGCTCAGTGTCTATTTTGCGAGGGTGGCGGCGCTCGACCAGATCGTCTTCGGCCTGCCAATGCACAATCGCGGGTCGGCGCGGCACAAGAAAACGATCGGGATGTTTTCGTCCATCTGCCCGGTAGGGATACGCGTCGACCGGGACGCATCGTTTTTGGATCTGCTGCGCGAAGTGGTCGCGGAGATCAGAAGGTGCTATCGGCATCGGCGTGTGCCTCTTACGGAGATCAATCGGATCGTCAAGGTTGCCCGGCTGGGGCGTCAGCAACTGTTCGATGTCGTGTTGTCCACCATGGGTTTCAACGGGGACAACGCTTTCGGGGGCGCTCCCACCAAAGTCATACCACTGCATTCCGGCGCCGAGCGTACGCCGCTGCTCATCCAGATTCGCGATCACCACGCGGGCGAAGATGTACTGGTCGAGCTCATCTACAACACACAGGTGTTTGAGCAGAAAGAAATCGAAGGGATGCGCGACTCCATCGCAGTGATATTGGATGCGGCGGCGCGCAACCCGGCCGAGTCCTTGGAACGGTTGCCGCTGATGCCCGAGAGCGAGCGCCGGCGAGTACTGTATGAGTTCAACGACACGGCGGCAGCGTACGCGCAGGATCGGATGATCCACG
>CAZBTV010000325.1:0-2877 GCA_964494895.1 uncultured Steroidobacteraceae bacterium
CTGCCACGAACCCGTACCCTGACGGCACCATCCAGCACGCGTTCCGGATGCCAACGACGTGCCAGCTAAACTCGCAGCCCAGCCAGGAGTGGACCGCGAGTCACAACGCCTACAACAACGGCAAGAATGACGGGTTCGTGCGGACCCCCATCTCTCCGCTGACCACCGAGATCGTGGGCGGCGTCGCGATGGGCTACTGGCAGGCAGAGGACCAGCCGTTCTACGACTCTCTCTACAAGAGCTTCCCGATCGCCGACCGATACTTCTGTTCGGTGCTCGGCCAGACCTTTCCCAACCGACGCTACGTGATCGGGGCGACGTCCCTCGGCCAGATCGACGACATCGGGGTCAACCTGACCGACTACCCGGATAACGGGACGATCTTCGACACGCTCGACACGTACGGCATCTCGTGGAAGAACTACTGGACCACGTCGTCGTCGCTAGAGTTGTTTCCGAAGCTGTTCTTCAAGAACCAGGGCACCAAGTCCATCAACATCAGCAACTTCTTCACGGACGCGGCAGCCGGCACCCTGCCGGCCTACAGCTTCGTCGAACCTGACTATGGGAACCAGTCCGAGGAGAACCCGCAGAATATCGCGGTGGGCGAGGAGTTCTCGGCCAAGGTCATCAACGCGATCATCAATGGCCCGGACTGGGACCGGACGCTGCTCATCCTGACGTACGACGAACACGGCGGGTACTATGACCACGTGCCGCCGCCCGCGGCCATAGCTCCCGACAACATCGGTCCGATCCTGGTACCTGGCGAAAACGGCTTCGATGGATTCAACCGCTACGGCTTCCGCGTGCCGTTCGTGATCGTGTCACCGTGGGCACGTCGGCACTACGTCTCGCATAGGGTGTTCGACCACACTTCTATTCTGAAGCTGCTCCAGACGAAGTGGAATCTCCCGGCTCTGACCTTCCGCGACGCCAACGCCACACCGATGCTGGACATGCTGGACCTGACCCGACCGCACTTCGCCGAGCCGCCTCAGCTCGCCGAGCCGCTTGCCGTGACCGACCCCGCCGCGCTCACCTGCAGCGTCAACGGCCCCGGCACCATCCCGCCCGTCGGCTCGGTGACGCCCCGCTAACATTGCCCAGGGGCTGTTTTTGGCCCCCGAATGACAGCCGTCGGGTCAAGGTGCACTAGTTTAGCGAGTGCACCTTTTTCACAGCGGCGCGCGGGTCTTGCTCCGCCCGCGCGGTGGACGGAAGGTCTACTGTGCTGCTCTCTGGCCAGCACAGTCGGTGACGGTCGCGTAGATGCGCATCTAGCACTGCATTCATTGGTCCGTCAGCATACTCAGAGCGCACACCACCGCACGCCAGCTTGGTTGATGGAGAACCCGATGCCTCAATCGCGAACGCCCTTGACAATCGAGGAACTCGACCAGGCCGCCCGCCTGGTGTATCGGGTGATTGCGCCCACACCCCAGTACGCATGGCCCAAGCTGCGCGATCGGACCGGCTGCAATGTATGGGTGAAACATGAGAACCACACACCCACGGGTGCGTTCAAGGTGCGCGGCGGCATCGTGTACATGGATCGCCTGATTCGATCGCAGCCCGGGATCGCGGGCGTCGTCTCCGCAACGCGTGGCAACCACGGCCAGTCAATCTCATTCGCGGCGGCGCTCGCCGGCATTCCTGCAACTATCTATGTGCCTTATGGCAACTCTCCGGATCAAAACACTTCGATGAGCTCGTTCGGAGCCAAGGTGGTCGAGTTCGGTAAGGATTTCGACGAAGCCAAGCACGAAGCGCATCGCATCGGTGTTGCTGAGAACCTGCACTTCGTTCCCTCCTTCCACTGGGATCTCGTCGCTGGCGTGGCGAGCTATGCGTTGGAGCTGTTTGGCGCGGTCGAGAAGCTCGATGCGGTGTACGTCGGTGTCGGTATGGGCTCCGGAATCTGTGGCCTCATCACGGTGCGGGATTTGCTCGGCCTGAAGACCGAGATCATCGGCGTAAGCGCGGCGAACGCGCCGGCCACGGCGCTCTCTTTCGAGGCCGGCAAACCCGTGACCACTCCGACAGCCCGCACGTTTGCCGATGGCATTGCCACTCGCGAGCCGGTCGGCGACGCGGTGGAAACAATCTGTCGAGGCGCGGCGCGCTTCGTCAAGGTGAGCGAAGACGAGATGGCCGAAGCCATGCGCATCTACTACGACAACACTCACCAGGTGGCGGAAGGCGCCGGCGCCGCGCCACTCGGCGCACTATTGCAGGAACGTGGACGCATGGCTCGCAAGAATGTGGGCGTGATTCTGAGCGGCGGCAACATAGAACGCGCACGACTCTCAGAGGTGCTGGCAGGCCGCACGCCGCGGCTGGGTCAGTTATCGTCAGGTCGGACTCCGCCCTAGGTTTCTACGGAACCCAAGCGTTCATTAGGCGGACAGACCAACCGTACTTGTTCTCTTGTTCTGCAGAACGGGATGGCGCAAGCTGCCTCGATCCAAGTCCAATGTTGAGGTTGAGTCGTTGAAAAACACTCCAACGTCGGCATCCGCCTTCATCATTGGAAATTGGAAGTTTCTCTCAACGATTATCATCTGGAGCGCCGGTAGCTCTGTACCATGTAAGGCGCCTGATTGCTGCGTTTGGCACCCACCCGACTGTGGCAGCACTGTGGTTGCATTCACTGCCAGGAGCATGGCCACTACCGACGGACCGGTCAAAGTGACCATGAACGAAGCATCTGGTACCACTCGGCAAGCACTACCATCCGCCCTGACCGTCAATTCCATTGGTGACAATGGCGTGCACGGTCAACAGTAAGCGTCCTACGGAGCACAGGTTGTCCCCGCAACCGCTGCGAGAGTAGTAGCGAGGTGCATGAAGCACCAGAGAAACGCGAACTCGGCG
>CAZBTV010000326.1:0-2787 GCA_964494895.1 uncultured Steroidobacteraceae bacterium
AGCGCGTGGGTCGGCACGATAACTTCTTCGAGCTCGGCGGCCACTCGTTGATGGCCGTAAGTCTGATCGAGCGCATGCGGCAGGAAGGACTGTACACGGACGTACGGGCTTTGTTCACGGCGCCCACGCTCGCGGAGATGGCCGCGCAGTCACAAACCCATCACGACGAAGTGAAGGTGCCGCCCAATCTGATTCCCCGCGATGCGCGCGAAATCACCCCCCAGATGCTGACCCTGGTGAGCCTGAGTCAGGAGGCGATCGACGCGCTCGTCGAGCAGGTGGAAGGTGGCGCAGCCAATGTGCAGGACATCTATCCGCTGGCGCCGTTGCAGGAGGGGATCCTGTTCCATCACCTGATGCAGCAGGAGGGGGATCCGTACGTCGTGCTCGGTCTGCTGGCCTTCAACAGCAGGCAGCGGTTGGAAAGCTTTCTGCGGGCCCTGCAGCGTGTGATCGATCGCCACGACATCTTGCGAACGGGCATCGCCTGGGAAGGACTGGAGCAACCAGTGCAGGTGGTGCGCAGGCAGGTGAAGCTGCCAGTGGAGTTTATAGAGCTCGATGCCTCGGAAGGTGACATCGCGCGACAGCTCGAGGCGCGCTACCACCCGATGCATTACCGCCTGGATGTGAGGCAGGCGCCTCTACTGCGCTGTCATGTGGCGCACGATGAGGCTAATGGACGCTGGGTGATGAGTATCCTGATCCACCATCTCGTGGATGACAACACGACGGTGAAGCTGCTCATTGCGGAAGCCCATTCGATCGAGCAAGGAGAGCTGGATCGGTTGCCGGAACCGGTGCCTTTGCGTGACTTCGTCGCGCAAACTCGGCGGAGTTGGAGCTCGGAGGAGCATTTGGCCTTCTTCCAGCGGATGTTGGGCGATATCGACGAGCCTACGGCGCCCTTTGGGCTTCTTGACGTCCTGGGAGATGCCGGTGAGACCACCGAGGCGACACAGGTCCTGCCGCCCGGCCTGTCGCAAGCTATCCGGCAGCAGGCACGCAGGTTGGGTGTCAGTACCGCAAGCGTGATGCACTTGGCCTGGGCTCTGGTATTGGCCAGAACCACCGGGCGTCAGGACGTGGTGTTCGGTACCGTGCTGCTCGGTCGCATGCAAGCCCGAGCCCAGGCAGACCGGGCGCTGGGCCTGTTCATCAACACTCTGCCCTTGCGTGTCAACGTCGGCGAGCAAGGCGTCGAGGAAACCCTGAAGCGCACGCATGCGCTGCTGGGGCAATTGCTGCGCCACGAGCATGCGTCGCTGGTAGTCGCCCAACGATCGAGTGCCTTGCCGCCGCAAACTCCTCTATTCACGACATTGCTGAACTACCGACATAGCGAGCAGCCGGGCTCGGAGGAGGCGGCTGGCGCGTCAGGTCTGGGAGAGGGCGTCGAGTATCTGAGTGGCTATGAGCGCACCAACTATCCACTGACGCTGTCGGTGGACGACTTGGGGCAGGGCTTGGCTCTCACCGCACAGGCCAAACCTCCAATCGAGCCGCGGCGCATCTGCGCATTCATGCAAACGGCCGTGGAGCAACTACTGCAGGCTCTCAAGGAGGCTCCGCAAGCGCCAACTCAAAGCATCGACGTGTTACCACCCTTGGAGCGCGAGCAGGTGCTGGCAATTTGGAACGACACAGCGCGGGAGTACCCACGGAGTACGTGCGTACACCAACTTTTCGAAGAGCAGGTAGCGCGCACTCCGGAAGCGCCGGCGGTAGTGCGCGGGGAACAGCGCCTGACTTATCGCGAGCTCAACGCACGTGCCAATCAGTTAGCCCGTTACCTGCGCGAGCTGGGTGTCGGTCCAGACGAACGCGTCGCGATTTGTGTGGAACGCAGCTTGGAAATGATTGTAGCCATGTTGGCCACGTTAAAGGCGGGCGGCGCCTATGTGCCCCTGGACCCACACTACCCGGTGGAACGTTTGTGCGCGATGTTGCAGGACTGTGAACCGGCGGCGGTGCTCACGCATGCCCGCGTCAGCGAGTCAGCTCGTGCTCAGCTGAAACGCTCTATAGCGCAAGGCCATGACCGGAGGCATGTGATCGATCTGCAAGCAGATGCGGGTAGATGGTGTTGCAAGGATACGACCAACTTGCCCCCAGCGGGTCTGATGCCTTGTCATCTTGCCTATGTGATCTACACCTCCGGTTCGACCGGACAACCCAAAGGGGTGATGATCGAGCATCGTAACCTGACAAACCTGATAGCTTGGCACATCCGCGCGTTCGATCTGGACAGCGGTAGCCGCAGCGCCAGTGCGGCGGGTGTCGGGTTCGACGCCAGTACCTGGGAGATTTGGCCTTCGCTGTGTTGTGGCGGCAGCTTGCTGCTACCACCCGATAGCGCGTCGGATGATCCGCAGAATCTGTTGCAGTGGTGGAAGGCGCAGGAGTTGGACGTGAGTTTCTTGGTCACGCCCCTGGCGGAGCTCGCCTATGCGACTGGCCGCGCCAATTCCGGGATGCGCACCCTGCTGATTGGCGGTGACCGGCTGCAGCGCTGGCCCGAATCGTTGCTGGCCAGTCAGGCGCTGGTGAACAACTATGGACCGACGGAGACGACGGTGGTGGCGACCTCGGGCAGATTACACCGGGGCGATGAGGTGTTGCATATCGGACGGCCGATTACCAACACGCGCGTGTACATTTTGGACGAGATGATGCGTCCGGTGCCTGTGGGGGTGAGCGGGGAGTTGTACATCGGCGGGGTGCAGGTGGCGCGCGGCTACCTGAACCAACCGGAGCTGACGGCGCAGCGCTTCCTCGAAGACCCGT
>CAZBTV010000327.1:0-2784 GCA_964494895.1 uncultured Steroidobacteraceae bacterium
TCGCTCTCGGGGGTGACAGCATCCGCTCTATTCAGCTGGTCAGCCGTGCTCGCCGTGCCGGCCTTCTGATCACGCCCCGCGACGTCTTCAAACGACAAACCCCCGAAGCACTGGCTGCAGCCGCCGAGCCAGCTCCGGAAATGACAATCCATCGTGATGACGGAGTGGGTCCCCTCACTCCAACCCCCATCATCCGCTGGCTTTTCGAACGGGCGGTTCCGTTCCAACACTTCAGCCAGTCTGTCCTCCTCAGGGTTCCGTCCGGGTTGGATGAACAACAGCTCATCGGCGCACTGCAGACGCTCATCGACCATCACCCGGCCCTGCGTCTGAGGCTGACGGGCGAGGGCATAATCGAGCTTGCGCCTGCTGGCACAGTACGCGCCCGGAACTGCGTGCGCCGCGTGGACGCGCGCTCAGCCTCCATAGACAACGAGACCCGGATGGCCGAGACGCGCCTCAACCCGGCTCACGGAAAGGTGCTGCAGGTAGTCTGGCTCGATCCCGGCCGGCTGCTCCTGACGATCCATCACCTGTCTGTCGATGGAGTCTCGTGGCACATTCTGATCGACGATCTCGCCAGTGCATACGCCGGTAAGGCACTGCCGGCCCATACGACTTCCTGGCGCAACTGGGCCCAACGGCTCAGTGACGAAGCGCAGCGCCCAGAGCGGGCGGCGGAGTTGGACTTCTGGATCTCCGTGCTAAAGGATCCCGTCGATCCACTGTTTGATTCACCTTCCGTGGGGATCTCTGCAAACCGAACGTCCTCAATGCCGGTTGACACGTTGCAGGTGGCAGTGCCAGCCACGGTCGCGACCCCTCTGCTGAGCAGCATACCCTCTGCCTTTCGCGCTCGCGTGACCGACGTCCTGCTTACCGCCCTGGTATTGGCTATTACAGACTGGCGCCGCGAGCAGGGCCGTGGAGTCGGAACGGCCGTCCTCATTGATCTGGAAGGTCACGGCCGCGAAGAGATCTTTCCGGAAATCGACCTGTCGCGCACTGTTGGATGGTTCACGAGTCTCTTCCCGGTCCGATTGGACTGCGCAGGTGTGAGCGCCAGCCGTGCCTTGAAGCTCGTCAAAGAGCAACTGCGGCGGGCGCCGGACAACGGGGTGAGCTACGGCCTGTTGAGATATCTGAACGCCGCAACGGCGCAGGTGCTGCGAGCGCTGCCGACACCGCCCATCAGCTTCAACTACCTGGGACGTTTCAGTGCCGCACCGGATGCCGACTGGGTGATTGCACCTGAAATGGACTTCGCAGCCGGTGCGCGAACCGACTCTCATCTGCCGCTGGCACACGGCCTGGAAGTCAATGCGGTGACCCTCGATCACGCAACAGGACCGCAACTGATCGCCACTTGGTCTTGGTCGGCGGCGTTGCTGTCACGAAACGAGGTTCAGGAACTGGCGCAACTTTGGCTCGCCTGCCTGCAATCCCTGGCAGAGCAGCTTTCGGAGCCTGGAGCCGCAGGGCTCACGCCCTCCGATGTGCCTCTGGTGAAACTCACGCAGGCCCAGATCGAGGCACTCGAGACCAAATTCCATCACAACATTCACGAGATCCTGCCACTCTCGCCGCTGCAGGAAGGGCTCTTCTTTCATTCCACATACAGCGAGCGATCCCCCGATCTCTACGCGGTACAGACTCTCCTCACCCTCGAAGGCTCGTTGGATGAGCGCTCGTTGCACGACCGCGCCCGGGCACTGTTGCGCCGCTACTCGAATTTGCGTGCCGCCTTCGTGCAGGATGGCTCGGACCGCCCGGTGCAAGTGATCGCCAAGGAGATCTGGCTGCCCTGGAAGAGCATCGATCTCAGCCGCCTGCCGGAGGCGCAGCGCGAAGCCCGCTGGCAGGAGTTGGTCGCCCGAGATCGCCTGGAGCGGTTTGACGCCGGCACGCCACCGCTGTTGCGATTTACGCTGGTGAGGTTCGGCTTGCAGCAGTTCCGGCTGATCTTCACACACCATCACCTGCTGCTGGACGGCTGGTCTACGCCGCTGCTCTTTGGAGAGTGGCTGACCGGCAGCGCGCCTGCCAGGCGAGCCCCACCCTATCGCGACTATCTCGCCTGGCTAGCCGCAAAGGATCGAAACGCGAGCCTTGCAGCGTGGCAGGAAGTGTTGCAGGGCCTCGAAGAGGGAACGCTGGTATCTCCAGCCAGAACAAAGGTAGAAAACAACCCGTCCCCGATCGTACCGGAGACCCTGATCACAACGGTTCCGCCAGCCATGACCTCGCGCCTAACTTCGCTGGCGCGGGCCGAAGGACTGACTCTGAACACCATAATGCAAGGAGCGTGGGCTATCTTGCTGGGCCGGACCACAGGACGGGAGGACGTTGTGTTCGGTGCGACCGTATCCGGCCGGAGCGCGGAGCTTCCCGGTATCGAAGGGATGGTCGGTCTGCTCATCAACACGGTGCCGGTCCGCGTGCGCTTACGTCAGAAAGAGCCGCTGTTAGGGATGCTGAGGAGGGTCCAGGAAGAGCAATCCGGCCTGATTGCCCATCAGCATGTAGGGCTCGCCGAAATTCAACACGCAACGGGGCTTGCAGAGTTGTTCGACACACTCGTGGTGTTCGAGAGCTATCCGGTGGATCGCGATGCCTTGGAATCGGGCAAGAGCGGGCTACGGATACGTGGCGTCGAAGGTCATAACGTCACGCACTATGCACTTTGTCTCGCTGTGATTCCGGGCACGCAGATGCAGCTCCATCTGCAATATCGCCCGGATCTGTTCGAGCGCGAGACGGTGCAGCGCCTGTGTGAGCGGCTGG
>CAZBTV010000328.1:0-2641 GCA_964494895.1 uncultured Steroidobacteraceae bacterium
GCAGTCGCTTTAGCAGGGCTCTTAGCAGCGAAACGCTAAAACAGTTATCTGGGAACTTGCTTACTTTTGGTGAGACTCGAGACCTCTGATAGTCCTCCCGATTGCCACAGCAAACGCTGCAGGCGGGTCACGACTAATTTGCCTGTACCTTTTCCCGGTTTGGGAATGTGTTGGCGCTCCCAGGTTCGCCGGGTCTTTTCGTTCAGCCTCTTGCTTCTTGATGAACTCACCCGTCTTCGAATCCCGATACGCAATACGCTTGTTGCCCAATCTCATACGTGCCAGCGCGTCACAGCCCGTACTTCTTGTAGTACCACTCCCTTGTAAGCCGTACCGGCTCATTTTCCTTTTTCTCCTTCTCCTACTTTGCTTTTTGCGCTTCTTCTCTGTAATAAGTTTGGATTCCCGATTCCCACAGGCGAGTCTTGAGCCAATTCAGCGCTTGCGAGGTTGAGTCGGCCTGATCGTTGTGTTTCCCGTTTGGGAACGTGACCAGTTCGTGGATGTACTGTGCCAGCCACGGCGCTTTCTCCGGCAGATAAACAAAGCCGTTTTCGATGGTGCTGGTCACGGTATTCATCCGCGTGACCTTGTCTGCGGTGCACGGACATCTGACGACGCCGTGCATGCCTTCGTGAATCAGATCTTGCGCGAGTTGCGTGCCCGAGGACCTGTCCTCGATGAGAATGCTCTTGGCTCCCCAGACTGCGGCTTGCTCGATCACCGCGCGTTTCAATTCGGGATACTCCATTTTGCGCCGCAACGTGTGGAGAAGGAAGATGAGACCGCCCCGCATCGCTCGATGGTTGCCGCGATGATTCACCCGATCGTTACCTCCCGACCGAAGGCCAACATTAGGCCCCTGCAGGCCTCGACCACGCTCCGCACTGACGGAGGCCGCGGGCGCAGCACTCGACGACTTAACTACTCCCCAGGTTGTGCACACGCTGTAGTCGCTCAACTCGCTCGCCTTGCTTGCCGTGTCCCAACTCTGGAAGACGAAGTCGAACGTTTCCGGACGATCGGCTTCGGTGTAGGTCTTGAACCAGCGCTGCTTGACCATTCCTCCGCCCGTGGGAGCGGGTGACTGCTGATACTGGCCGGCGAAGTGATACTCTCCCTGTGTTTCGCGCAGTTGGTCGAGGATCTCGCGCGGCTCGCGCTCGGGATGCAGCACTTCGCCCACCTTGCGACCGTAAGTGAAAGTCTTGCCCAGGCGATGCACCACGTGCCGCTCTTCCTCTTCCGCGATCGCTGGGAACCGCAGCACGTGCCATTTTGGTTCGATGTCGATCGCCTGCCGCTGTTCAATGTCGAGCAGGTGGCCGACGAGATCGTCTTCGTGCAGGCGCTGCATGACGACAACGATGCAGCCGGTGAGCTTGTGATTGAGCCGGCTGCAGAGTGTGTTGTCGTACCAGTCGTTGACGGCGGCGCGGCGCGTGTCGGAGAGCGCTTTGTCGGGCTGCAGCGGATCGTCGACGATGATGAAGTCGGCGCCGCGTCCGGTGAGGACGCCGCCTACGGACGTTGCCTTGCGGCATCCGCGCGCGGTTGTCAGAAAATCAGCTACGGCGCGCTTCTCCGATGACAGTCTCGTTGCGGGAAAGAGTCGCTGATAGAACTTACTGTTGATAAGCGCGCGGCAATCGATCGCGTGCTTATCGGCAAGATCCTGTGCGTAGCTCGCGCAGATGACTTGCGCGCTGGGATTATGCGCCATGATCCAGGCGGGAAATGCGATCGAGGCGCAATGCGACTTCAGCGATCGTGGCGGTAGGTTGATGATGAGCCGCTTGATCTCGCCGCGACGGCAGCGCTCGAGGTAATCGGCCATGACCTCGATGTGCCAATTCTCCGACGGCGCGGTCTGCGGATTCAGCTCGATGAAGCTGCGCATGAGGAAGGAATAAAAGTCGCGGCGGACTGCGGCGTCCACTTGTTCTTGGTCAGTCATGGAACTCCTGAATGGGTTTTCACACGGCACTCAAAACACGACGACGGTGGCAGCACGCGAAAGTACAAAGGCAGGCTTCAGATTCCGGTGGGGCTGCCTAGTAACAGCTCCGCAATCGCACGCATTCACATGCACAACAATTCACCGTTGCAGCGACGAAAAGCCCCACCAAATCTGAAGCCTGTTTGGGTTGAATTCACGCCCGAACTACCAGCCTCGCGTGCTACTCGCTTGGTGGCGCGCAGAAGCGGCGAACCATCATGTCAAGAATCTTCTGATCCGCAGCTTCCAGTTCCGAACTGGAAGGTGTGTTTGGTGGATCCTGCAGCAGGTGATTGAGCACCAGGAGCACGCGAAACGCCTGCATACTGCCGGTGAGAGCTTCGTCCACAAGCCGCCTAACAGCGGCTTCCATTTTGGTAATCGTTTCCTTCTTCCCGTCTTCCTCCACTTCGATCGTCTTGCTCAGAGTTCGGGTCAGCGCCGTCGCGAGATTGATCGTCCCCTTCGGTCGTCCGCTAGGGTTTCCTGATTGTCCTTTTTTAAACTGCATCTCCTTCGGAGGTCTGCAATATCCAACATCTCTACGCTTCGCCATCGCTGCGTCTGCTCCTGTGGCTATTCGCCTTACATTCACTACCCCTATTTCTGTGCTACTACAACGACAATAACAGAGTCAAACGC
>CAZBTV010000329.1:0-2612 GCA_964494895.1 uncultured Steroidobacteraceae bacterium
CCTTTGCCATCGGGCTCGAGATCCGCCACAACGGTGGACAGCGTCTCGATGTCCCCGAGCGTCTTGTGCCCTCCCAGGGGGCGCAACGAAAAGCGGCCTCGGAACGGTGTTCTCGGACGCACCAGCGTGGGAGCCAGTTTGTCGAAGCTCTTCTTCCGGAGGAAGCTCACCAACAAATCACGCGACACAGGGCGGTATTCATTGCTGATGCTGACAGGTCCGATGAGGCGGCAGTAGCGCGGATGCTGGCTCACATACTCCCCAATCCCCTTCCACAGGAGCATCAGGGAAGCGAAGCTTTTTTGGTATTCGACGCGCACGAAGGAGCGCCCCAGCTCCAATGCGGGTCCTAACAGCTTGATGAACAGCTCGTTGTAATCAAACAGAGTCGACGTATAGAGGCCCCGCTTGCCGAAGCGCCGGCTGATCTCGTCCGTGCGACCCAGGCGGTAGGCTCCTACGATCTCACGCGCTTCGGTGTTCCAGATAAAGAGGTGCTCGTAGTAATCATCGAATACGTCGATATCTGCGCTGCGGCCAGTGCCCTCGCCCACGCTGCGAAACGTCAGCTCCCGAAGCCGCCCCAGCTCCTGCAATGTCCACGGGATTCTCGAGGTCGGCGCGCAATACACGCGCATACGCCCTGAAGTGACGAGCAGCATTTCCTGCGGAAGCGTTTCAATCTCGCACGACAAACGCTCTGGATCGATTGGCGCGGCAATCGGCTCCAAAGCGCGTTCGGAAGTACCCTCCGATCTGGACACCCTTACGGGGGATCGACTTTCCCCGCCGAGCAGATATGTCTTCAATCTCAGATGCCGGGCCAGCTCCTCATCGGTCTCGAAGCCCGCGAGCTTTGCCGCCGGCAACGGCTGGCCCAGCCGGATCGCCACGCGCGCGCCGAGCTTGTTTCCCAGCTCATGCGGCAGAAGCAGCGTGCGCAGGCGTGGGTGGACTATGCCTGCGAGCTGGAACAGGGCGCTGTTGGCTCCGCCGAAATGCATGGGCACTACCGGCGCGTTGGATACCCGGATGAGACGTGCCGCGGTCGTGCTCCAGGGCGGGTCGGTAACCGACAACGTGCGAAGGTGCAGGTGAGAAACTTCACCCGCCGGGAAAATCAGCAACACGCCGCCATCCTGCAGCCAGCGTACAGCCTGGCGCATGCCTGCGATGTTGGCACGCTTGGCTTTGGATCCACCGAACGGATCGACCGGGATCATCAAGGAGCCCAGCCCGTCGAGCTGTGCCAGGTCCGGATTGGCCAGAAGCCGCAAATCGCGACGCCGACGGCCGATGGTCGCGATGGCGGTCAGCCCGTCGAGCCCACCGTACGGATGGTTCGCGGTGATGATGACAGGCCCGGTCGCGGGGACATTTTCTTCCTCGAACGGGGGCACATCCAGCTGCACCTGCAGCTCTCGCAGCACCCTGTCCACGAAGGCAAATGGGTCCGCGAAGCTCTTACCCGCTTCGCGCAGCCTGACGAGGCGAGCGATTCCCGGAGCAGCAAGCAGCGCGCGCCGCATCCATGCGGGAAGAGGACGCTCACCGGTTTTGAGCTGAAGATTGCCACGGCGATCCATGTTGGCCGGCAGGCTAAGCGGCGGATATTACGGGAAGATTGCGCGGCGATGGGCTGATCGGACGCCAGTGACAGGACGCACGGCAACCGTAGCGCCGAGTGCGAAACCTTTGCGGCCCGCTATCAGGCCGGGCTGGCACGCCAACGCGTGCCAGAGTTGTCTTTATGCTCGTCGCAGAACTGGGCCAGACGCCGCACGGCGATCCGATACTCCTGGTCTGCCCAGGCGAACTCCAGCCAGAATTCTCGCTGCGCAACCGGCGTCGTGCTGTTGCGACTGGCGAGGAACATTCGCAGCGCGGTGTTACGGTGCGTGGCCAATTCCAGAACGCTGGCCTGTAAAGCTCCGAGCCTGTCCAATGCCCGGCGGGACAGCAGCTTCATGTAACCGGCATGCAGGGTTGTGCGCTCAAGAGTAGCCGCGCAACGACTCGAATTCTGCCGTCGTCTTGTCCAGCTCTTCGATTACTTCGCAATAGCGGCGCCAGGCATGACGCAACTCTTCGGCTTCCCGGGGCGTCACTCTGTCGAGGCTGCGCCGCGCACTCTCATGCTCCAACTGGAGCTTCTGGTGCCGTCCCTCAAGTCGATCAAGACGGTCCCAGAACTCAGGATCGAGCCATTCGGCCCGCTGTTCTTCTGACGCACTCATTGACCTCACCTGCGCGCATTCTTATACAGAACGCGCTGCACGGTAGCGAAAAAGTGCTACAGCAACGTTTCAGACCAAAGTGCAGGAGATGACTCGCGGGAAATCCCTGTCGCTGACTCGCGTCACTTGTGAGAGTCGGCAAGCAACTGCTCGATCTCGTTATGTTTTATCGCGCCCCGCGTGCGCTTGCCGTCGGTGGTGAACAGGGTGGGCGTTGAGTCGATGTGAAGCTTTTCACCGAGCTTCTGGAGTTGATCTATCGGCGCCCCCTTGCAGCTCGCCTCGCCCGGGTCGACTTTCTGCAGCATCCATTTCGACCAGGCGGTGCCGCGATCCTTTGCGCACCAGATGCCGACCGCCTTGCGGCTGGCTCCC
>CAZBTV010000330.1:0-2572 GCA_964494895.1 uncultured Steroidobacteraceae bacterium
CATGCAGCGATGCTCGATGCGCAGCGTTTTGCGCTTTCCCTGCTCGAGCCCGGGGCGCTCTCAAAAGAGGTCTTTGCACGGCACAACGCCTATCTGAGCGAGCATGGGATACCCCAGGAGCGCCGCGTGAGCATGCACGGCATGGGATATGACATGGTCGAGCGGCCCTTGATCCGCAGCGACGAGGACATGCGGGTCGAAGAGCACATGGCGATCGTTTGCCATCCGGGCATCATGAACGAACGGTTGTTCGTTCATAACACCGAGATTCATCTGATCGAGGCTCACGGGTGCTCGCCCAGCCTGCACCGCACACCGAAGCAGATTTTCGAGATCACCTGAGGCGGTGCCGGCGTGGTACAGTGAATGCGGCCCTCCCAGCGCAGTTCCGCAGGAGACAGTTTGGTTGCAAAAACCGGCGTGGCCGCAGATGCCACGCGACGTCCGAAGGGACGCCACAGCATACAAGTAATCGCTCGAGCTGCCAGTGTGCTGCGCGCCCTGGAAGGGGAGAGCGACGGGCTGAGTCTCGGGCAGATCGCCCAGCGAGTCGGCCTTGCGCGCTCCACCGTGCAGAGAATCGTCGATGCCTTGAGCGAGGAGCATTTCCTCATCGCCGCTTCTCCGACGACCGGCGTTCGTCTCGGACCCGCGCTGATCAGGTTGGCCGCCTCCGCGCGTGTGGAGTTCGATCAGATCACACGCCCGCTGCTCGCGGAGCTGTCGCAGAAGGTCGGCGAAACCGTGGATCTGTCCGTGCTGAAGGGTACTGGCGCCGTATTCACCGATCAGGTGCAGGGCGCCCACCGCTTGCGCGCCGTATCCGCAGTCGGAGAAACTTTCCCCCTCCACTGCTCGGCTAACGGCAAGGCGCTATTGAGCGTCGTTGATGAACAGAAACTCGAAAAGCTACTGCGCGGGCCGCTACCACGGCTGACTGCGAACACCATCACCCAGCGCACGGACTTGATGAAGGCCATCGAGTCCGTGCGGCGTAGCGGGGTCGCGTACGATCTTGAAGAGCATACCGAAGGGATCTGTGCAGTCGGTACGGCATTTCTGGATACGATTGGACGCGAGGTTGCGATTTCCATTCCCGTGCCCACGACGCGTTTCAGAAATCAACGACTCAAGGCGCTCCTGACCGAGGAGATCCTGCGGACCCGCACCCGGATGATGGAAGCCCTCGGTGCCTCGGTGAGTCAGGCCTCCAACAGCTCGCTGCTGTGATTCCAATCAGTGATTCGCGCCAGCGGGTTGTTATGGTGTATCCGGCGGGCTCTGCGCACCAGATGCGCGCCCGACAGTCTGACCATCGGCCGTCATGACAGCCAGCATCAGACCGCCATGCCTGCCATCCCGTAAGGGATGATACTTCACTTTGACCTTGTCGCCGGTTTTCACGACGGTCTTCTTCCAGCCTCTGCGCGTCATCTCGCCGACACTCGTCATCTCAAACCCGTAGCTGACTTTCGCACCGTCGGAACCTGCAACCCAGACAAACAGCCAGCAATGCGGATTGCTCCACTCCATCTTGTCAACACTGCCGTCGATCTCGACGGATCGGGTCATGTCATACAAGGCGAAAGAGTGATGGGCGAATACCGGCTCCAGGCCAATACTGCCGCTGAGTGCGGCAACGACCCCGGCGGCGGCCCAGATTGTTCGCATCGCGGTCATTTGCCCGGCTCCTGCTGCGGCGGCGTGAAGTCGATGTCGAGCAGAGTCGAGTCCCCTTTCTTGACCCGGTCACTTTCAGTGCAACGCTCGTAGTCAATCGGCGGCCCGTTTTCATGAACGTACCAGCTCGTGTAGGTCCAGGGCTGCGTGAACAGCTCCGGATCATCTACCACGGTATCGATCCGCATCCGGTTGCCGACGCGCGTGATGCGCTCGGAGACGTGAGTCTTCGCGGTAACACGCTGACCAATAAACAACTGGGCTTCCGGAAAGATGTTGATTGTATCGACGACGAGAGTGTTACCCTCCCAACGCCCGATGGAGTCCCCACTGAAGCTGGGATTGACCTCATCATCAGGCACATGGGAGCGCCCGTCGGTCCAGATTCTGCGAATTTCCGAGTCCTCCAGCAGAATCGTCACACGGCCGGGGGAGAACAGGTACTCGTGGGCTACCGGACCCATGTTGGAGGGCGTACCGTTGGGCAAGCACAGGCCACTGTTGCTGAGTGGAATCTTATCTCGGCCCCGGTCGCCGCGGACGGCCGCCATGCGCTCATCGCGCAGCGCTGCGTACTTGGCCCGCAGCGGCACGCCGTATCCAAATATGACGCTTGCGCCGGGGGATCCGGGCGCCTGTCCGGGCGTTGACGACGGTGGCGGTGCCGGTGGCTGAGGGGCCCACACGCCAGACCAATCTGGCAATTGTTTGATCGAATCCCAATCCGCACCACGCAGAACAGCATGAGCGGCTTGCACAACGCCGCACGCCATCACAAGACATGCGCAGGTTGCAACGAAGAGCATGCAGCGTTTGCGCGCGAGCATCGGGTCATTCCCGCCAAGGATTTGTCACAGCTCTATAATATCGAGGGCATATCACTCCTGGATTC
>CAZBTV010000331.1:0-2481 GCA_964494895.1 uncultured Steroidobacteraceae bacterium
GGTAAGGTTTTCGGATCTGATGACTTACAAGCGACGTCGCGATGCGGAAAGCGAAGCGGCGCTCCGCGAGCTTGCCGCCCTGTCACAGGAACTGAAGCTCGATACCTGAGCGGTACAATAACAATCAGTCTGCAGGCGGTCAGGGGGCGGGGTGGCAAACTTTACGGTTGTCTATGACGCCTGCGTGCTGTATCCCGCATCAGTCCGCGACCTCGCCGTTGAGCTGGCACGGACGGGGCTGCTGCGCGCGAAGTGGACCGCTCGCATCCATGCTGAATGGATCAATGCAGTCATTCGCCAACGGCCGGAGCTCGATCGAGCGCGTCTGGAGCGGGTGGCGGGGCTGATGAATTCGGCGATCTCTGACTGCCTGGTAACGGGCTTTGAATCTCTGGAGGCCGGTCTGACCGCGCTACCCGATCCCAATGATCGCCACGTGCTCGCGGCCGCTATTCATTGCGGCGCCCAGGAAATCGTGACATTCAACGTGCGCGATTTTCCAGAGGCTGTGTTGCAGCCCTATGGCATTCGAGCAGTCCATCCCGACGTTTTCCTGGGACATCTGCTCGATCTCAATCCCGAGGCTGTGTGTGAAGCGATCAGGAAAATCCGACGCCGCCTCGTAAACCCACCATGTACGGCGGAAGAAATGATCGCAAAGTATGAGACCAACGGGCTGGCGGTGAGCGCATCGATCCTGCGGGCACGAGTCAACTCTTTGTGATTCCTCAAAACCCAACTACCCCGACCTACCTCGAACCCGCGGTCCCTATGTCGTGCAGTTCTACCCAATTCTGCGGCCCGTTGGAGTCCCGCCGCGGACACCAGCATTATCGATGAAAAATATCTACATATAGTCACCATGGCGATCAAGAAATCCGACCTGTACTCCTCTCTCTGGGCCTCCTGCGACGAGCTGCGCGGCGGAATGGACGCAAGCCAATACAAGGATTACCTGTTTGGAGAACGGAGAATATGTGGATTGCTCGATGCAACTCGCGCATTGCGCATGACCTCCGCGACTTAGTGAACTTGCTCGCGCCCGTGCTTACAAACCGCCAACGAGAGCAATTGGAGGAGGACGCACTTCACCTTACACCGCTGCTACTTGGCTTGGCACGCCCTGTGGTCTGACGGATACGTGACCGGGATCAGAGCGCGTCCAGTTCCAGCGTTGGCGCAGGCAATGTCGAGCCGGTCGTTGAAGTCGCGATCTTCGATGAATCCAATCCCGCCACTCATCCAGGCATGGGGAGCTCGCTGCACTTTGTCGGGATCAATGTCGAGGGATAGTGCCACCGCTTGCGAGACTTTTACGTCTGGCATGAGGCCACTTACTCCAGTTGGGCTTGCGGTTGGTGAGAAGTTGATTCATGCGCGTACTCCTTCTGGTGCGTGCCTACGAAGGGATCGCGGTGGGAAGCGGGCGAAGGTGTCCCGCGTGTCGGTCATGCCGCCTTCGGCTCCGGTTGCCAGCCTTTGGCACGGTGACGGTACTCATAGCGGGCGGGCGGGCGGGCCTCAGCAATGCGCCGAATCAGCTCGCCAAGTGGGAGGTCCAGGTCATGCAGCGTATCTCGGAACACTAGGCGTACACCGCGGTCAGCCTGTTTGGGTAGTTCCTCGAGCCCTTCCCAGCGACGCACGGACTGCTCTTCGACGCCCAACAAATCGGCGAGCCTCGCCTGTGTCAGCTCAAGGAACTTGCGGATGAATCGCACCTCGGCGCCACTGAGGGTGGGCTTGGTGTTCACGAGCCCGCGCGCGATCGCTTTGTGCAGTCCGTACACGTCCTCAATGGAAACAGCGGGACCGTACGGTGTCTCGATCTCGCGATAGCCATTGGCGAGATACACGTTGTCCAGGCCGCATTCCTGATAATGATACATAGTCATCTCCCGAGGTCGACCACGGTCACGACGAGCAGGTCGGGCGGCTCCTTCGGCAGCTCCACGACCACACGCAGACGATTGCCATCGATGGTGCCCTCGACATTGCAGCGCCATGCGCCGGTTTGGAATCGGTCGGTACATACGGCCCTTCCGTGATCGCGCCGCGCCGAAGACATCGCTGGATGTCGAGATCTTCGACGCCGCGCTCGATCATCCGTTTCCGTGTGTGACGCAGGATAACGATGTGCTGAGAGTCCTGCGCCCGGTCTCGGATAATCTTGAGCGCGTCCGCTGGCTTCATGGCCAACCCTCAAAACCGTTAAATTTTAACGGTTCACCCCGAGAATGTCCAGACCTCCGGGATGGGAAAACGGCCATGCCCGGTCTTATCGTCCGTCACTGTTCGAGCCTCTGTGCGTGGTCGCGCGTAGATCCGTAACGTTATCTTGCGCTGTAGGCCCAAACTTAGGCAGTGCCGCCCGGATCGCATCGGCCACGTGCGACGGCGCCAAGTGCCGTAATGCTTCGTCACCATGTATGTTACCTCACGCTTTCAACATGGCTGAGATTCTCTACGTGTGCTGTGCCT
>CAZBTV010000332.1:0-2159 GCA_964494895.1 uncultured Steroidobacteraceae bacterium
GTCGTCAAGCTGGGCGAGTTGCCGCGCGACGTGGACGAAGGCATTGTAATCAGTCCGGTCGACGTCGTCGTACGTGGAATCCTGGCCCTGTCGCAGAGCTCTTCGCTGGGAGGCGGTGTCTATCACATCGACAGCCCTTGGGAGGTCCCATTGCGATCGCTGTTTACCGAGCTCGAGGCTCTGGGAGTCCAGCTCGAGCCTACCTCCTGCGAGAGCTTCCTGGAGTTGTTCCAGACCAGTGGCAAGCTGCACGACCGCGAGATTTCACTGGGTTATTTCTGGGCTTCACGCAAGCCTCGCGGCATCGTCTTCGATCACTCGAGGACATTGAGTCTGCTGGCGGAGCACGGTGTGACTTTTCCAGATCCAGGTCCTGCCTGGTTGCGTGCCTTCCTGAAGCACCTTATCGCGGAGGGCGTGCTGGATCGCGGTGCCGGCAGCGACGAGGTACGTGCTCCGGCGCAAAACGGGTTCGATACCGATGTGATGCAGCGGGGCTTTCCGGGACCAATCAGGACCTCATCGGCCGCGCCGCAGTACCGACTCTGACGAGATCATTGGCGCGCCACACTGACTGCCTGCTGCGTGCGGGTCCGTACGGCAGCTCCATCTGCGAGGGAGTCGGATGGATTGACTATGACTGCGTCCGCCGTCGTCAGCCCGGAGACGATCTCGACGACACTTCCATGATCCTGGCCAATGGCAATGGGCCTGAGGACAACATGACCCTTGCTGACCACTCCCGCGCGCAATCCCTCGGACCGGAAGAGCAGCGCATTTGAGGGAATGGAGACTGTACTGCCCGTGACCGGGATCGTGAAATGAACGAATGCGTAGGCGCCGGGAAACAAGCGGCCGGCGGAGTTGTCCACGTCAACTTCAACGCTCAGCGTACGCGCACTCAGATCGATCGCAGCGGCGTTGCGCACTACTGTCCCGACGAATGTCTCGTTGGGAAAGGCATCCAGCGTCAAGGAAACGGATTCTCCATTCCTGGCGTAAGCGGCATAGATTTCGGGAACCGCAATGTAGACCCGCAGTTGTCGAACCGAAGCCAGGTGAAATAACTCTTTTGGCGCCGCATTGTCCCCCGCCTGGATCAAGGCTCCGATCTCGACATTACGGCCTGTAATGACTCCCTCAAAAGGGGCTGTAATCCGTTCAAACGACTGCAGCCGCTCGAGGCGCTCGACATTGGCGATGCCGGATTCGACAGCGGCTTGTCTCGAAGAGAAGTTGCTCACCGCCTGGTCAGTTTCCTGCTGCGAGACCGAGGGGGGTGTGAGCAGGTTCGGCCAGCGCTCCGCGGTCATCCGGGCAATCTCCAGGCTCGCCTGCTCACTCTTCAGATCGGCCCGGGCTGCCTGCAATTGCCGGTCGAGCTCTGGAGTCTGGACCAGCGCCAGCAATTGCCCCTCTTTTACGTGCGCACCAATATCGACATACCAGTGCTCCACGTAGCCGCTCGTCCGCGCATAGATCGGAGTGTCGTGAAATGCCTGTACCTTCCCGGGAAGCGTGATGTGCTGACCGGCTGTTGCCGGCTGCGGATGCACGATTTCCACCACGGGAATTGCGGCCATCTGTGCGGCTTGCCGCAGGCCAGCCGCGGCCTCCTGGCGCGAGCGGATTCCGTGAGCGATGCCAAACGCGAGCAGGAGGCCGACGGAGGCTACCCCAATCAAAAGACGCCCATCGACCTGATGCTCCGTACCGGGTCCATGCGTCGTGGCCGGATTGCGAAGCACCAGGGGGTCTGTCTGATCCATATGTTTGCCTCATGTGGCTTGCGGCGGGGTTGGTTTGGAGTGACAGGATGCGAAGACCGATGGCACGAAAAGCAGGGTCGCCAGCGTCGCACAGAACAGCCCACCTATTACGGCGCGCCCGAGCGGTGCGTTCTGCTCGCCGCCAACGCCAATTCCCAGCGCCATCGGCGTCATGCCGATCATCATGGCAAGCGCAGTCATGATGACTGGCCGGAATCTCGTGCTGCCGGCTTCGATGACAGCTTTGATTGCATCGCCGTGAATCCCACGTCTTTCGTTCGCAAACGAAATGACGAGAATGCTGTTTGCTGTGGCTACGCCTACGCACATCAGGGCCCCCATCAGGGCGGGCACGCTCAACGGTGTGTTGGTGAAGAAGAGCATGAGGAT
>CAZBTV010000333.1:0-2019 GCA_964494895.1 uncultured Steroidobacteraceae bacterium
AAGCGGCGCCCGAAAGGCTCGAGCTCAAACAATCCATTTTTTCCCAGCTCGTCGCGCTCAGCCCCGAAACCGCCATCCTGGCGTCCAACACCTCTGTGATACCCATTCACCGCATTGCCGCGGGTCTGCCGACCGGCCATCGGATCCTGGGCACGCACTGGTGGAATCCGCCCGCCCTGATTCCGCTCGTCGAGGTTGTGCAGTCTGCTGAGACTTCCGACGCCGCCGTCCATTGGGTTATGGAGCTGTTGACTTCCGTCGGCAAGTCTCCCGCCCACATCGTGAAGGATGTACCGGGATTCGTGGCCAATCGGTTGCAGCACGCTCTGTGGCGGGAAGCGATCGCAATGGTGGCCGAGGGAATTTGCGATGCGGCCACGCTCGATGCCTGTGTGAAGAACAGCTTTGGCTTGCGGCTGGCGGTGTTGGGGCCCTTGGAGAATGCCGATCTCGTGGGCCTGGATCTGACGTTGGACATCCATAAAACGATCATTCCGGAGCTCAACAGCGAAGCGCGCCCGGCCCCTTTTCTCGAGGCGCACGTGGCTGCCGGAAAACTGGGATTCAAGTCAGGCGTCGGCTTTCGCACGTGGTCGAAAACGGAGATGGAGGAGCTGCGGCGGCGACTGAAATCTCATCTGCTCCAGGCGCAGCGCCACGAGCCGTTGAAGTGACCCGCGCCCTCGATGCCGTCCTTCCAAGGCGCCACGAAGCGATGGTCGTTGCCGCTCTCGCGTTGGGTTTTGGACTGGTTGGAATCGATCGGTTTCTCATCACGACGATGTTTCCGGTCATCGCTCGCGATCTGCACCTGGACTACGGCGACATCGGCGTCATCACGGGTGCCCTGGCGATTGCCTGGGGAGTCGCTGCGCTATTTGTCGGGAACCTGTCCGACCGCATCGGCCGCCGTCGGGTGCTTTCTGTTTCACTCATCGTGTTCTCGCTGTTGATTGGAGCGAGTGGCCTGGCCACCGGGTTGATCGGGCTGATCGCGGTTCGCGTGGTCATGGGAATCGCGGATGGTGCCTACACTCCCGCCAGCATTGCAGGAACCCTGCAGGCATCCGCGCCCGGGCGCCGCGGGTTCAACATCGGCATTCAACAGATGATGCTGCCCCTCTTCGGGCTGGGACTGGCACCCCTGATCGTGGCTGGAGCACTGCGCCTCATCGATTGGCGCTGGATCTTCCTCGTATTCGTGCCTCCGGCTCTGGCGGTCGCGCGCTGGGTCTGGCGAGCAGTCCCCGAATCGGAGCCGGTGGCGGGACCGCCTCGGAACACGAAGGCCACAGCCGACGTGACCGGGGTGCTCTATGCATGGAAGGCCGTCATCGCATATTCGAACGTGCGGATCGCAGCGCTGCTGATGCTCTGTTGGCTCACCTGCCTCATTACCACCAGCGCCTTCCTTCCCAACTATCTCGTCGATTATCTGAAGCTACCGCTGCCGCAGATGGGGACAGTGATGTCGGCAATCGGTCTGGGGGCGACGGTTGGCACGTTTCTGCTGGCTTCGCTTTCGGACCGGCTCGGACGTAAACCAGTTCTGATTCTGTCCGCAGCCGGCGCCCTGCTCTCCCTGGGGCTGCTAGCCAACACCGGTGCGCAGGTTGGCGTCCTGTTTGCCCTGTTGTTCCTCGTGCATTTCTTCAACAATGCGCTCATCACCTTGACGGTCGGGCCGCTGTGCTCGGAGGCGGTTCCCGTGTCGCTCATGGCGACCGCCTCCGGATTGGTCATTGCGGTCGGGGAGCTGTTCGGCGGCGGGATCGCTCCCGTATTGGTCGGCCATCTCGCGCAACGCTTCGGCATCGATCAGATTCTCAAGCTGCCGATCGCCATGCTGGGCATCGGCATGTTGTTGTGCATGACGATCCAGGCGCCCACCGGCCGCACGCCGTTCATCCTGAGGAGTCCCTCCCTGTGAGCCACCAGAAAGTGATCATCTCATGCGCGATCACCGGAGCGATGCACACGCCCACGATGTCGGATGCGCTACCGATCACGCCCGCCGAG
>CAZBTV010000334.1:0-1991 GCA_964494895.1 uncultured Steroidobacteraceae bacterium
AGTTCACCATCGCACCGCCTTCGATCAAAACACTGGTAATCCCAAGATCGCCCAGACGTTCCATCGCGCGGCGCATATCCGGACGTCCATCCGGCCAGGCCAGCGGAACCTGTTCCACGCGAATCCCAAGAGCCTCCAGTTCAGCCTTTCGCTTTTCATCTGGAAATGAACAGAAGACCAGCACGTCATTGTGCTCGCCCGCGGTCTCCGCAATCAAAGAGTCCAGCGGCAGACGAAGCCGAGAGTCGAGAATAACGCGCAGCAAACGTCGTCTTCGTGGCAGGCCGCTGCGGTCGGTGAGCAGCGGATCGTCCGCCAACACCGTACCCACTCCGACCATAATCGCGTCGCTAGCATGACGCAATTGCTGCACGTGTATGCGGGCTTCATCGCTGGTGATCCACCCGCCACTCGAGCCACCTGCCCCTGGCGCCGGCAACGCATCGTCGCTAGGAGGCGGAGCGATTTTGCCGTCCAGGGTCATACCTGCTTTCAGAATCACAAGGGGAGTCTTCGTGCGCACATACTTCGCGAAGCCCTCGTTCAGATGCTTCGCTTCCTGCTCTCCCAGGCCGACGTGCACTTCGATTCCGGCCTCTTGCAGTTTCTGAAAACCGCGGCCACTCACCTCCGGGTTCGGGTCCTGCATCGAAGCGAAGACTCGCCGGATACCCGCCGCGACCACCGCGTCAGCACATGGGCCAGTACGGCCCTGATGCGAACAGGGCTCAAGATTCAGGTAAAGAGTGCCACCGCGCGCTCTCTCTCCTGCTTGCTCGATCGCCAACACCTCGGCGTGCTTCAGGCCGTCGTAGGTGTGGAAGTCGCTGCCAACAATCTGCCCGTTGGCATCGACGATGACTGCGCCAACCGCCGGATTAGGTGACGTGAGACCGATTCCTTCGTGCGCTAGATCGAGTGCACGTCGCATGAACTTCTCGTCCTGAGGCGTTATTTCCATTTGTCCTTGAATTTTGTTGCGGTCCAGCAGGTGGAAGCGCCGCTTCCAATGGTGGAAGTGTCGGCCTCTGCGCAAATTTTTGTCTATTCGAACAGTGAATCGACAAATGCCTCTGCGTCGAATGGCAACAGATCGCTGGCCTTCTCACCAACTCCAACGTAGCGCACGGGCAATCCCAGTTCATTCGAGATCGCGACCACGATGCCGCCCTTTGCGGTGCCGTCTAACTTCGTCAGAACAATTCCTGTCACACCCGCCGATTCCGTGAAGAGCTTTGCCTGCTGTAAGCCGTTCTGTCCGGTAGTAGCATCCACTACCAGCAACGTCTCATGCGGCGCGCCTGTGATGATGCGCTGCGCGGTACGGCGCATCTTCTCCAACTCGGTCATCAGACTCGACTTGGTGTGCAAGCGGCCCGCGGTGTCCACGATCACATAATCGAGATTGCGAGCCTTCGCCGCTTGCAGCGCGTCGAAGAGCACCGCTGCGGGATCTCCCCCCGGCTTTGTCTTGATCACCTCTGTGCCCGTTCGATCTCCCCAGACTTCGAGCTGCTCAATCGCTGCTGCTCGGAACGTGTCCGCGGCGCAGAGCACCACATTCTTGCCATCGGCCCGGAATACGTTCGCAAGCTTCCCAATCGTGGTCGTCTTTCCGGTCCCGTTCACTCCCACTATCATGATCACTTCGGGCTCACCGTCCACTGCCTGGACCGGTTGCACATTTGCCCGTCGCATAACATTTCGGACCTCTTCCTTCAACAAACGCTTTAACTCGGCGACATCGCCGATCTGCTTGCGATCGGCCTTCTCCCGCAACGCCGCCAAGAGCTGCTCGGTCGTCTTTGTTCCTAGATCAGCCCCGATGAGTGTAGCTTCCAGATCATCCAGGGTGTTGCGATCGATCTCCGCATTCAGCGAGACTACTTCGTCGATGCGCTCGCTCAGGTTCTCGCGCGTGCGCGAGACCGCCTGCTTCATGCGCTCAAACAGGCCCTGCTTTTTGGGCTGCTCTTCCGTACTGCCAAATA
>CAZBTV010000335.1:0-1796 GCA_964494895.1 uncultured Steroidobacteraceae bacterium
GATGCTCGATGTGTCACGCCTCGAGGAGTTTCTCACCGAACGAACACGCCTGCTCGCTTTCCCTCACGCCTCAAACATCGTCGCGCACATCAATCCAGTGGCGCAGATCGTCGCGAAAGCGCGTAGCGCCGGGGTTATCACGGTTGTCGACGGAGTTTCCTGGGCGCCGCATGGCTTGCCGGATGTGCAGGAGCTGGGCGCGGATGTCTATCTCTTTTCGCTCTACAAGACCTACGGCCCGCACCAGGGGCTGATGGTGGTTCGCCGCCCTCTGCTGGAGCGCCTCTCCAACGAGGGTCACTACTTCAATGCTTCCGAGCGCTCCAAGCGGCTGGTCCCTGCCGGACCTGATCACGCGCAGGTTGCAGCCGCGCGCGGCATCGCAGAGTACTTCGACATGCTCGACAGGCATCATGGCGGCACCGATCCCGAGGGGAGCCCGCAGCGCGTTCGTGACTTGCTGCGTGCCGCGGAAATGCCTTTGCTTTCTGTCCTGCTGAGCTATCTGCAAGGCCGGAAGGGCTTGCGCGTGCTCGGCCCCACCAACGTCAACGAGCGTGCCGCGACGGTGGCATTTGTCCCCAACGCCATCGAACCCGCAGACGTCGTTCGGCGGCTTGCAGACCGTGGCTTCATGGCGGGAAATGGCCACTTCTATGCCGCCCGCCTGCTGCAAGCGATGGGTGTCGATCCGGGGCGCGGAGCCGTCCGGCTGTCCTTTGTGCATTACAACTCGCCACAGGAGATGGGGCGGCTGATCGAAGCGTTGGACGGGATTCTTCCTATCGGCTGATGCGCTTGGAGCATGCGCGAGCGCCGCGGGCTGCTGCTCTACCGGGATCCGGAGATCTTTCCGGGAACGGACAGACGAGCCAGTCGCGATCCGGACGGGTTGAGAATGGCTCGTGCAGCAAGCACCGGTCGGCGACGCTGACAGCGCCGCCCGGGTAGGAACTGCGGCTGCGAGAGTGGCATGAGCGTGGCCCTCGCACTTTTCTACGTGGCTGTTCGGTTTCCGTAGCCGCGATCGCGGAACAATCGAGCAGCGCGATATCCAGGTGATTGCGTCGGCATCTGTCCACTGAGACTAGCGGCTGGCTCAAGCCCTCGCTGGATGCGGGCGTGGAGTCCGCTGCTCCGGGAGCTACGCTCCCGGAGCTAACTCCATGAAACCTCTGGTTGAGGCGTTGGCGCTCCTGAATTGCGCCTGGGTTGTAAGCCGACCTCGAGCGGTGCCTCACAAGCAGCTGACTCGGCCGAGAAACACAACATCGTTCCGCGC
Source organism: uncultured Steroidobacteraceae bacterium (assembly GCA_964494895.1). Taxonomy (GTDB): domain Bacteria; phylum Pseudomonadota; class Gammaproteobacteria; order Steroidobacterales; family Steroidobacteraceae; genus 13-2-20CM-66-19. Next base: position 1,283 of record CAZBTV010000335.1, read on the forward strand.
ACGTTGAGACAGCGCGCTCATTCTCGCGCCCAAGCGTCGACACCAACGACGTCACATTCGTGTCGCCTGCAACCTGACGTGATGAAACGTCTCGACATGTCTCCATCTCATCGACACGTTCCGCGTGGCGACTTTCGGTTGCGCGAAAATAATTTGTTTGCCTATCATACTAAATAGAATTCACCACTCGACATAAGGAAATCCCGGAGTTTTACGATGAATACATCAAAGGGAGTTTGGGGGGCCGGCCTGTTGCTGGTCACTTCTTTGGGGGCGAGTCAGGCCAGCCTGAGCCAAGCGCCTGCAAGCTGTAGTGTTGCATACTCGGTTGTGAGCCAGTGGAGCACGGGTTTCCAGGGCGATGTGAAGATCACCAGCGCCACCGCGTTGACGAGTTGGACATTGACCTGGACGTTTGGGGCGGGGCAGAGCGTCACCCAGCTTTGGAATGGGACCGCCACACAGTCCGGCACCGTGGTGACGGTCAACAACGCGTCCTATAACGCAGATATCG